>JACPPF010000010.1 GCA_016191165.1 Planctomycetota bacterium | reverse complement strand
TCCAAATCCTCACCGCGCCGATTCCGCGCGCTCCCCCGCGTCCACGGCCCACCGCCACCGCCGTCTGTCACCGACGGCGATCCGAACCCGCCGGCGTCGGCGCGCGGCCGCCGGGAAGCCTCAGCAACGCAACTGCCTCTAAGCGACCGGAGAACAGAAAAGCCGCCCGAGCTTGCGTCTCCGCGCCTACGCTCCCGGCTTGCCGGTTCGTTGCTGTTATCCAATCACCTGGCGTTTTGAACCATGCCGAAAACGCAGCAGGCTGGAAGCTTGCGCCACGAAAAAATTACATCCTCTCCGACCGGGAACGCCCGACAGGACGCTCCGCTTCTTCAACACAACGCCTTTTTCAGTGGGACTGAGGACATCGAGAAACGGGGCTTCAACGCAACTGCGTTCCCAAACAGTGGTTGGGAATGAGTCAATGGACTTGCCTTCGGTGCTTGTAGCGAGGCGGTGTCAGGTGGTTCGCCCGACCCGGCGGAGACATTTTCCCCGAAAGAGAGGTCGCCTCTTTTCTTTCGGCGACCTTCTTCATAAAGTTTCCACTTTACGCGGAAGGCGTCTACCAGCCCGTGGGAATTAGGAATCGCCCTTGCCCAAAGCGCCCTGCGTGTGTTACATAAACCTTTGCAGCAGCAATGCTTGGCCGCGGTTCGGCTGCTGTGAACCAGGTCGGCTCCGTGGACGCCTGTGTTCCGGTTGGACGCGTTTGCGAGCCGCTTTGCGAGGAACCTATCGTGGCAACAACTGAAGAACGCATTGTGCAAATCGTTTGCGACAATCTTGGCGTGAACAAGGAACAGGTTACGCGCAACACCTCCTTTCAGGAAGACATCGGCGCCGACTCGCTCGATATCGTCGAGCTGGTGATGGAACTCGAAGAAGAATTCGAAATCACCATCCCCGATGAGGAGGCCGAGAAAATCAAGACCGTCGGGCAGGCCATCGATTACATCGAGGCCAAGCTCAAAGAAAAAGGCGCCGGCGGCGCCCCCAGCGAACCTCCCGCGAGCTAATTTCCGCGTTTCAAATCAAATCGATCCACCCACCGGTCTTGACTGCCAACCTGTGGGTTTTTTCACATGAGGAGTCCCTCCGCCATGGCGCGGCGCGTCGTCATCACCGGCATGGGCACGGTTACCCCCGTCGCCTGCGATTTGCAGTCCTATTGGAATGCGCTGCTGGCAGGCAAGAGCGGCATTGGCAACATCGAACAAATCGACACCAAAGAATTCAAGGTCAAGTTCGGCGGCGAAATCAAGAACTGGGCGCCTGAAAAAGTCTTCGACTCCAAGGCGGTCCGCCGCATGGATCGCTTCTCCCAGTTCGCCATGGTCGCCGCCGTCGAAGCGTGGAAAGACAGCGGTCTGGACATCGCCAAGGAAGACCCCTTTCGCTGCGGCGCCATCGTGGGCAGCGGCATCGGCGGACTCAACGAATACGAAGATCAACACACCAAGTTCATGGAAGGCGGCGGTCCGCGCGGCATCAGCCCGTTCGTCATTCCCAAGATGATGCCCAATGCCGCGCCCGGAAATATCTCGATCCACTTCGGGCTGTGCGGCGCCAGCCGGGCCGTGTCCACCGCCTGCGCGTCCGCCGGCGACGCTTTGACCGACGCCCTCCGCGCCATTCAACTCGACGAGGCCGACGTGATGATCACGGGCGGGTCCGAGGCCGCCATCACCTACATGGGTCTGGGCGGCTTCATCTCCGCCCGCGCCCTTTCAAGCCGCAACGACAATCCCCAGGCCGCTTCGCGCCCCTTCGACAAGGATCGTGACGGTTTCGTCCTCTCCGAGGGAGCCGGCATCCTCGTCGTCGAGGAGCTTGAGCACGCCAAAAAACGCAGCGCCAGGATCTACGCCGAGGTCCTGGGCACGGGCAACACGTCCGACGCTTACAACATCACCGCGCCGCACCCCGAAGGCATCGGCGCTACCCGCGCCATGACCCTCGCACTCAAGGACGCCAAACTCAATCCCACCGATATCGACTACATCAACGCCCACGGCACCAGCACCGAACTCGGCGACGTGGCCGAGACGCTCGCCATCAAGAAAGTCTTCGGCGACCACGCACGGAAACTCGCCATCTCCAGCACCAAGAGCATGATCGGCCATCTGCTTGGCGCGTCCGGCGGCGTGGAGCTCATCGCAACCGTCCTGTCCATCAAACACGGCGTCGTCCATCCGACGATCAACCTCGATACACCTGATCCCGCTTGCGATCTCGACTATGTGCCCAATACCGCTCGCACGATGCCGGTGCGCTACGCTCTCTCCAACAGCTTCGGCTTCGGCGGGCATAATGTGAGCCTGGTTGTCGGTGCCGTGCGCTGAACCCGTTCCCCTCGTTCCCAAGGGGAGCCTGGGAACGAGAGGTGTAAGTATCCCATGTCCCTCCGCATCGCCAATCTGCGCACCAGCATCGACGAGCCGGAAGAGGTCATCGCGACTCACCTTGCGCGCATCCTCGGCACGGCTCCCGCGCGCTGGCGGATCCTACGCAAGAGCCTCGACGCGCGCGTCAACCATTCCGTTCACTTTGTCTACACCGCCGAGGTCGCCGTCAGCGAAGACGAAGATCGAATTATCAGGCAGGTTCGCCGCAAATACCGCGATCTCGCAATCGACCACCACCAGGAAACCGCGTTTGTCATGCCGGATCAGGGCTCGACACCACTACGGCACCGGCCCATCGTCATCGGCTCCGGCCCCGCCGGGCTGGTCGCGGGGTATTTTCTCGCCGAGCAAGGCTATCGCCCGCTTGTCCTGGAACGTGGCCCGGCGGTTCGGCAGCGCATTCGCGACGTGCATCGCTTCGATGCCGGCGGGGCCTTCGAGCCCGAGAGCAACTACCTCTTCGGCGAAGGCGGCGCCGGCACGTTCTCCGATGGAAAGCTGACCTGCCGATCCAGCGGGCCAGACGTGCGCCGGGTCCTCGAATTGTTCGCGGAATGCAAGGGCAAGCCGTCCATCCTGTACGACTATCGCCCTCATCTGGGCAGCAATCGGCTCCCCGCGGTCGTCAAGGCGATTCGCCGCAAGATCGAGGCGCTGGGCGGCGAGGTGCGTTTCAACTGCCGGGTGGAAGACCTGGTTTTTCTCCCCTCTCCCCAGGGCGGGAGAGGGGCCGGGGGTGAGGGGGTACGAGGCGTCTCCACCTCATCCGGCTTCATCGAGGCCGACGTGGTGCTGCTGGCCATCGGACACAGCGCGCGGGATACGTTTGAAATGCTGGCGCGCCGCGGCGTGCCGATGGCGCAAAAGCCCTTTCAGATGGGGGTTCGCATCGAACAGCCGCAGGAAGTCGTCAACCGCATCAAGTACGGCCCGGCGCATCTGGAAACCCGGCTCGGCTCGGCCGACTACAACCTGGTGGCGCGCGGGTCGCATGACCTGTTCACGTTTTGCATGTGCGCTGGCGGGCACATCATCCCGAGCGTGTCCGAGGCTGGTTTTTTTGGCACCAATGGCATGAGCCTGTCGAAACGCGATTCGCCCTTCGCCAATAGCGGGCTGGTGGTCACGGTGCCGGTCGAGCAGTTTCCAGGCAGCGACGTGCTGGCGGGCGTGCGTTTGCAGCAGCTTTACGAAAAGAAGGCGTTCGAGATGGGCCGCGGGGACTATGCGTGTCCGATTCAAGGCGCGAAGGACTTCCTCGCCGGCCGCCGGACAACGTCCTTGCCGCGCTGTAGCTACCCGCGCGGCTTGGTGTTGTCTGACCTGGCGGAGGTGGTTCCGCCATTCATTCGGGCCGCCCTGCTGCACGGCTTGCCCCTGCTCGATCGGCGCTGGCATGGCAAGTTCCTCGCCGACGCCTATCTCGTCGGCCCGGAGTCGCGCGGCAGCTCGCCAATCCGCATCCTGCGCGACGACCGCACGCGCGAATCGCCAGGCATCGCGGGCCTTTATCCGATCGGTGAAGGAGCGGGCTACGCGGGCGGCATCGTCAGCGCAGCCGTGGACGGGCTGCGCACGGCAATGGCGGTGGTGAGAAAATATTCGGTGCGCTGAAGGGGCGACCATCAGGTTTCAACGGCGGCCAGGTTTTCCTCGGCATCATGTAAGACGTTGAGACGCACCATCTCGGCCAGATCGGGTTCGTCGATACGTTCGAAGAAGCCGGTCGGACTGACCCAGGATCGCTGACGGAGATTGCGTTCGGGCCAATCCTGGGCGACCGAAGTGACGCGCAAAACGAACACGATGACGTGATAGCGCTGACCTTCTTTTTCGTAAAGGTAGCTGCCAATGGGTTCGCGGTCGAGAGCGCCGCTCAGCCCGGCTTCTTCCCAGGCTTCCAGCAAGGCCGCTTCGCCTGCGGTCTGACCGGGCTCGATCCAGCCCTTGGGGATGATCCAGCGGCGACCGCTGCGCGACGTGATCAGGCAAACCCGCCCGCGCCGCAAAGGCAGCGCGGCAGCCTGTCGAATGATCTCACCCGGAATCGGCATCGGTGCGTCCTCGTAGGAAAACAACCCAATCCTTTCCTCTATACTGCATTATTCGGACACCTCTCGTCAAGCACAGTTGGAAAAAACCCTAAATTCTTCGCACGATATTCGTCTTTGCTACTTAAAAAACGCGATTCCGAGGACCGATCCGGCGCCCACAGTCCGTTTCCCATCTCCTTGCTCCCAGGCTCCCGGGAAATCGAGCCGGGGAATTCCGCGTCCCGTTTGTATTCTCCACGCGGCCAGGTTTGACCCTTTTTGGCGACCCGGGCCCCGTAAGGGTCCGGTTGATGGTGTGTGCGAGGGGCGGAATCCGTCCCCTACAAGGGTCGACCGGCCGTTGGTGTCAAAACACGCCGCGCGAAGTATGGCAACAATCGAGCCTGGAGCGAAATCACTTTCCCACCGACTGCAAATCCTTCGCCGGCTGGGTGCGTTTCAACTTTTGTGGCAAGAAATAGAACGGCAGACCCAGGCCAAGAATGCCCAGGCCAATCAGGGATTTGAGAGGCACATACAGGACGGCGCCTACGACCATGTAGGCGCACCAGCCGCAAAAGATCAGCGGCACAACCGGATAGCCCGGCACGCGAAAAGGCCGCGGCGTGTCGGGATCCCTGGTGCGCAAGACGAGCAAGGCGACGCCGGTGAGGCAGAAGAACATCCAGAAAACGGCGGCGGTCAATTCGACTGCCGCGTCGAAGGTCTGTCTGCCGCCGCCGGCCCACCAGACGCCGACGATGATTGCGATGCAAGCAAACCCTTGCACCGCCAAGGCGCGCGCCGGGGTCTTCAGACGTTTGCTCCAGTGACTGAGGACCTTGAACAGGCGATGGTCTTTGCCGAACTCGGAGTAGATGCGCGCGGTCGTGAAGATCATTCCATTGATAGCGCCCAGAGCGGACACCATGATGAAGACATCGACGACGCGTGCCCCGTGGTCAGGCCAAACCAGCCGGAACAGACGTTCGGCGGCCTTCGGCTGGCGTACGCCTTCGAAGCCGAGGCCGACCAGGTAGGCAAGATTGGTCAGCACGTAGATCACAGTCACGATCGCTGTACCGAGGATCAGCGCCAGCGGGATATTCCGTGTGTGATTCTTGGCTTCCGAGACGATGTAGGCCGCCTCATGCCAGCCGGAGTAGGACCACAGGACAAAGATCATGGCGCCGGCGAACCAGCCTATCTCGTGAGTCGAAGTGGACGCCCCCGCGACCCCTTCGGACTCGCCAAACACCAGACCGACAACGATCAGACACACCAGGCCAAGGATCTTGGCGACGGTCAGGATGTTTTGCACGCGCGTGCCCATGCGCACGCCCAAAAGGTTGACCGTGGTAAGGAAAAGCACCGACAGACCGGCCAGGACGAAAACCGACAGATGATCGAGGTTGAACAAATGGGCGGCCTGCAAACCAAAGATGTAGGCCAGCGCCGCAATGCTCCCGGAGCGCGTGACCGTGAGTTGCGACCAGGCGAATAGAAAGCCCGTCAACGGCCCGAATGCCCGCGTGAGGTAGACGTACTCCCCGCCCGAGCGCGGGTAGGCGCTGGCCAGCTCCGCAAAACACAGGGCCCCGATCAACGCGAACAGGCCGCCCAGGACCCACACGCCGATGCCGATGGCGGGGTGTGGAACGCTTGAAAAGACCTCGTGCGGCGTGACGAAGATCCCCACGCCGATGATGATGCCGACGATAATGCTTACCGCGTCCCACAGGCCAAGGTGGATTTCTCGGTGTTCGGATTGGTTCGAGTTGCTGTCCATGCCGCGGTTCCCAGGAGATGAACAGGGACTCTTCCGTGCGGAATCGGTTGCAGTCCGATACGTTCATGGTATCGCCGGACGGTGGGGGGCTGCCAGGGCAAAACGAAAATATCCGTGGCGCCTCGAACGATCAAACTTGCTCGCAGAAGGCATATAACAACCTCATGTCCTTGCTTCCTCCTGTCTTTCTGGTCGGCGCCGGGCCGGGCCATCCGGGCCTGCTCACGTTGCGGGCGGTCGAATGCCTGCGGCAAGCCGATCTTGTGCTCTTTGACAAACTGGTCTCGCCGCTGATTTTGGAGCATGCGCCGGCGGACGCCGAAAAAATTTGCGTCGCGGAGATCGCCCCGCACCACGATCAGCGGATCGTGCCGATTCACGAGACGATGATCGCCGCCGCCCGCGCGGGCCGGCGCGTCGTTCGGCTCAAAGGGGGCGATCCGTATGTCTTTGGTCGCGGGGCGGAAGAAGCGGAGGTGCTTCATGCCGCCGGCATCCCGTTCGAGGTGGTGCCCGGCGTGACGGCGGCGCTGGGGGCCGCGGCGTACGCGGGTATCTCGCTCACGCATCGGGCCTGCGCCAGCGCGGTCGCCTTCGTGACCGGCCACGAAAATCCGCACAAGCCCGAAAGCATCCTCGACTGGAACGCTCTGGCGCGTTTTCCGGGCACGCTCGTCATCTACATGGGCATGTCGCGGCTCGACCGCATCGTGGCGGCGCTGATAGCGGCGAATAAGGATCCGCTCACCCCCGCCGCCGCCGTGCAATGCGCGACGCTGGGTCAGCAGCGCACGGTCGTTGGCACGCTCGGGGACTTGCCTCGCCTGGTGCGCGAGGAGGGCCTGGCGGCGCCCGCGCTTTTACTCATCGGCGCGGTGGTCGCCCAGCGCGATACGCTCGCCTGGTTCGAGCGGCAGCCGTTGTTTGGCAAACGCATCCTCGTGACCCGGCCCCGCCAACAGGCCGGCGCGCTGGTGCACCGCCTCGTCGAGCTGGGCGCCGTTCCTTTCGTGCTGCCAACCGTCGAGATTCGCGAACCCCAGGATTGGCAACCGGTCGATGACGCGATCCACGCGCTTCGGCACTACGACTGGCTCGTGTTCACCAGCGCCAATGGCGTGCGTTCCTTTCTTGGCCGGCTCGAATCGCTGGGTTTCGATTTGCGCGCCCTGGGAAACGTGCGCCTCGCCGCGATCGGCCCGAAAACCGCGGAGGCCCTGCGCGACTTCCGTCTCAAGGCCGACCTCGTGCCGGCCCGCTACCAGTCCGAGGACCTGGCAGCCGAGTTGTTGACGCAGGTCAAGCCCAAGCAACGCGTATTGCTTGCCCGCGCCGACCGCGGGCGAGACGTCCTGCGTGAGACCTTGAGCCAGGTCTGCCAGGTAGAACAGGTCGCGGTCTATTCCCAGGTCGATGCCCTGGATTTGGATGAAGACGTAATGAATGCGCTGCGCCGCGGCGAAATCGAGTTCATTACGCTGACCAGCAGCAATATCGCGAAATCGCTGCTGACCCGGCTCGACGCGACCTGCCTGCGCCGCATCGAGAACGGCGAAATCAAGCTCGTCAGCATCAGTCGAGTCACCAGCGCCGAGATCGAAACGCTTGGCTACAAAGTGGCGGCCGAGGCGACCGAAGCGACGGCGGAGGGAATCGTGGACGCGTTGACGAAATGGGTTCGCTGATCAAGCTGCTTGCGGCTAGCGAATTTCTTGGAATGATTCCCAGGCCAGATAACCGACGAGTCCGCACGCGGCGATGCCGATGCCATTGACCATCCAGCCCATGCCGCCGAAGGGAAAGCCCAGAAGCATATCCATCAGGAAAAAAAGGAATAAGGTGCCGGAGATGCCAAGGGAACCCCAGCAAAGCCATTTTTCCATCGACGACCCTTTCAGCGATGCAGAGGGCACGCGGTGGGGACGTGAAGCGCGCGTCACGTCGCCGGTTGAAGCAACATTGTAGCGGTTCGTTCGCGGCCTGCAACCGACTTCAAGGGAAGTCTTGAGATGGAATGTGAATAATAAACGGACGGATAGGATTTTCGGCAAAACCGCCACGATTGCCCAAGCCCAGGGCTGAGCGAAGGGAAGCCCTGGGATCGCGGTATCCTTCATCCCAGGGCTTCGCTTCGCTCAGTCCTGGACTTGCCGTGCAATGGCGATCCCCACCTCGTGCGTCGTCGCCTTTCCGCCCTGATCCACGGGCAGCGTCTTCCCGTCGGCCAGCACTGCGGCCACCGCCTGTTCGATGAGAGCGCCGCCGCGCACCAGATCGGAATTGCTCTTTCGCTTGCCTAGCCAATCGAGCATCATGCCGGCGGACAGAATGGCGGCAATCGGATTGGCGATGCCTTTTCCCGCAATGTCGGGGGCCGTGCCGTGCGCGGGTTGGAACACCGCATGATGATCGCCAATATCGGCCGACGGCGCCATGCCCATGCCGCCGATGAGCCCCGCGCCGAGGTCGGACAGGATGTCGCCGAACATGTTTTCCGTCACGATCACATCGAATCGCTGGGGCCGCTGCACGAGATGCAACGCCTGCGCGTCAATGTAGGCATGTTGCTTTGCGATGGTCGGATGTTTGGCGGCGACCTCGTCGAACACCTTGCGGAAGAAGGCGTAGCTCTTGAAGATATTCGCCTTGTCCACGCAGGTGACGAGCGGCCTTTGTTTGGCCGCGGAGTTTGCTCCGCGCGGACCAAGGTCCGCGGCCAAACGAAATGCGAATTCGCAGATGCGCTCGATACCGCGGCGCGTCATCACGAGCGTGTCGGTCGCGACCTGATCGCCCAGTACGATGCCGGCTTGCAGCGAGGCGAAAAGGCCTTCGGTCTGCTCGCGCAAAATGATGAAGTCGATCTCGCCCGGCTTGACGGTGACGAGCGGCGTGCGCGCGCCAGCATAAAGCTTGCATGGCCGAACGCCGGCATAAAGATCGAGGGCGATGCGCAGCGTCACCTGCGGGGTGAGCTCCGTGCCATCGGGCTTGCGAATGTCGGGATGCCCCATCGCGCCGAGCAGCACCGCGTCGGCCTGCCGACAGGCGTCGAGCGTTTCGGCTGGCAGGTCGCTGCCCGAGCGTTGATAACAGATGGCGCCGCTTTCGTGCGTCGTCATGGTCAACGAGAAAGTGCCGAGTTTCTTTTCGACCGCGCGCAGGACGCGCACCGCTTCCGCGGTGACGTCGATGCCGATGCCGTCGCCGGGTAGAACCGCGATGTGAAACGTCGTTTTCATGTTGCATATCCCTACATTTTCCTATCGAAGCTCTGCCGCGCCGACTACAATGCCTGTTCAAAACCTTCAGGAGGATTCTTGTCATGCGAAAAACCTGTACCGGTTTGATTTTGATTGCCGCGCTTGCCATCCCACTTTCTGCTGCCGATTGGCCCCACTGGCTTGGCCCCAAGGGCAACGGCTCGTCGCCCGAGACGGGGCTGTTGACGGCCTGGCCGAAGAAAGGGCCGAAGGTCCTCTGGAAGGTGCCCGGCGGCGATGGGTACTCGACCGTGGTCGTCGCCGCGGGCCGAGCCATCACGCAGGTTCAGCATGACGGCGACGAATACGTTCTCGCCCTCGATGCCGCCAAGGGTACCAAGCTCTGGGAAACCAAGGTCGCTCCGGCTTACAAGAATTCCTTTGGCGACGGCCCGCGAGCCACGCCCACCATCGATGGCAACTCGGTCTACATCTATTCCCCCAGCGGCCTGCTCGCCTGTCTCGACGCGGCCAAAGGGGACATCCGTTGGGAAATCAACCTCCTCAAAACCTTCGGGGGCAAGGCGGTTACCTATGGCCTGTCCGCGTCGCCGCTGGTGCAGGGCGATCTCGTCTATGCGATTCCCGGCGGCAAGGGCGCCGGCGTCGCGGCCTTCAACAAGAAGACCGGCAAGCTCGTCTGGAAAACCGGCGACGACAAGTCAGCGTACTCTTCGCCGATGTCCGTCACAATCGCCGGCCAAAAGCAGATCATCTTCTTCACCGCCACCGGCCTGCTCAGCGTCACTGCCGAGCAGGGCAAGGAACTCTGGCGCGTCGCCTGGCCTACCGAATATGATTGCAACATCTGCACGCCACTTCTCATCGGCACGGACCTGCTCTTCGTCAGCACCGGCGAAGGCAACGGCTGCAAGATGTTCAAGCTCTCCGCCGCCGCGCCTGAGGTCGTCTGGGAAAGCACCGGCGCCAAGAGCGTCATGCTCAACTACTGGGCCAACGCCGTCGAACACAACGGCTACCTCTACGGCATCTCCGGCGAGTTTCACGAGAAGAAGATGCACCTCAACTGTGTCGAGGTCAAGACCGGCAAGCTCAAGTGGTCGGAAAAGAACATCGGCAAGGCCGCGATCACGTTGGCCGACGGGCATTTGTATCTCACGACCAAGAAGGGCGACCTGATCCTCGCCGAGGCGAATCCGACGAAATACGTCGAGAAGGCGCGCATCGCGATGCTGGGCGAGAAAGGCCGCACGTCGCCGACCATCGCCAACAAGCGTTTGTTTTTGCGCGATCTGGATCACATTTATTGTCTGGACATCGCGGGCAAATAATTGGCGCTTTGTCTTTTCGTTTAGCGCCCGCGTGGCGCCATGCGGGCGCTGAACGAATTTGGAGGATTCCATGACCCAATACCGCTTCACCTTCGGCCCCTGGAACATCTCCACGGGCCGCGATCCCTTTGGTCCCGAAGTCCGCAAGGATGTCGCGTTCGCCGCCAAGATTCGCGAGTACAAGAAACTCGGCTTCGATGGCGTACAGTTTCATGACGACGACGTCGTCCCCGCCGATCTCGATTACCAGCAGACGATGAAGGGCGTCGCCAGGATCAAGAAGATGCTTGACGGCGAAGGCCTGTTCTGCGAGTTCATCGCCCCGCGCCTGTGGGAGCATCCCAAAACCATGGACGGCGGCTACACCTCCAACAGCGCCAGCGATCGCAAGTACGCGCTCGAACGCTCCAAACGCGCCATCGACATCGCCAATGCCATCGGTTGCGGCGACATGGTCCTCTGGCTCGCGCGCGAGGGGAGCTACATCCGCGAGGCCAAGTGCGCCATCACCGCCGTGGGCCGAATCGTCGATGCGGTCAACGTGATGCTCGAACACGATCCGAAAATCCGCATCCTGGGCGAGATGAAGCCGAACGAGCCGATGGACCAGGCGTACTGCCCGACGGTCGGCCACTTCATGGGCCTGGTGTATCGGACGGCCGATCCGAGCCGCGTGGGCGTGTTGATCGAGTCGGCTCATTCCATCCTGGCGGGCCTCGATCCGTCCGACGACATGGCGTATGCCCTGTGGCACAAGAAACTCTGGAGCGTTCACCTCAACGATCAGAATGGCCTCAAGTACGATCAGGACAAAACGTTCGGCAGCGTGGACCTTCGGCGGGCGTTCAACACCGTCTGGGTCCTGGAGCGCGCCGGCTACAACGGCTGCATCGGCCTGGATGTCAAGGCCATGCGCACCACGAAGCCTGGCGACCAGACCAAACACCTGGCCAATAGCAAGGCGATCTTCGAACGCATGGTGGACCTGGTCCGCCGCATCGACGCCGCCCGGGTCGAAGCGTTCCGCGTGCAGCGCGATTACGAGGGGCTGGAGTTGTACATCGTGGAGCATTTGCTGGGGTGATCGTGCTTACGGTGGCAACTTTTGCCGACCTGGAACAGCAGGAACGCGAGTTGATGGTCGACGTCATCAAGAAATCGGCTTCGACGTTCCCGAACTATCGGCCGATTTATTTCTCGAAAAGGGCAAGATCATTCGCATGGGAGTACCGCCAATCCGGTTTGGTTTCATCGGGCTTTCCGTCAGTTCGTTTTTTCTTGCCCGGAGGCGTCGGAGTGTACAATAAGATCTGTTGAAGCATCATCCCAAGGAGCCGGCCATGAAGCCGAAGAAACCCCAAAAGAACGGCGCCGCGCCGAGAAAGCGGATGCCGAAGTGGAAGCGGCGTTTGGATGAATATAGCCCGGAAGACCTCGTTAAAATCACCTTTGCGAGCGAGGCCGATATTGACGCGGGCACGGCCCTCGTCTGGGGAGGCCGGCTGACGGGGCTGGCATTTCGACTCGATCCCAACAGTGATTCGTTTATTGTTCCCAAGGCTAGTATCCCCTTCTTTGCCGAAGAAGGTATCCAATTCACCCTGCACCCGGCTTTCAGAAAGGCCAGTGTCTGAGTAGGAGGAAAGGTTGTGCCTGGCAAAACGCACGTGGTTGAACGCCGGTCGCGCATTGTGTGCCACTTTCCGATGAATCGGCTGCCAGATCCACTCAAGCCCAACCAAATGCGCGTCGTTCACAATTTCATCAAGTTTCTGAAGAAAACCACCCTGACCGGCTTCACCACGTCCTCTCTCTTTGAAAACGTTTGCACCGGCTTCTGGCGGGCGACCACCGGGGATGAGTTCGAGGAGGAAAACGTCGTTCTCATCTGCATCGACCACACGCTTGACAAAAGCGATCCGGAGCTATGGACCTTCATCGCCCACTTGAAGCACGAAATCCAGCGCCTCTACAAACGCTTCGCCGGACAAAACGAAAAAGACGTCTGGATCGTCGTCCATTCCATCGATCGGCTCGTTTGATTAGCCGTCCTGGCCGTTTCCCTCGCAACAGCCTGTACAAAATGTTAAAAAAAAACCGCCTTGAGAAAAACTCAAGTCCCGCGTATAGGGATGCCGATGAAGAATTCTTGAGCTTCGCGCCGCGCCGGCGGTCCTTCCCTCTCTTGCCTGGCCTACCTCGAGGAGGTTGATGGTGTTCTGGGGAATTATCCATCGCATGGTGTTGATCGAGTTGCTCAAGGTTTTTAGCGTAGCGCTGGTTGCCATTACGGGACTTATCTTGCTGGCGGGAATCTTTTCGGAGGCGATGCGAAACGGGTTTGGCCCGTTGCAGATCCTCATGTGCATTCCCCTTCTTTTGCCCAGCCTCCTCCCTTATACCATTCCGCCGACGACTCTGTTTGCGACCTGCGTGGTCTACGGCCGACTTTCCGCCGATAGCGAGATTCTCGCCCTGAAGGCGGCCGGTGTTCACGTGGTGCATGTGGTGTGGCCCGCCATACTCCTGGGCCTGGTCACCAGCGCCATCACGATGTATTTTTTTCTCGAACTAATCCCATCCACCGGCAACATGTTGCGAAACCAGGTATTTGGCGATGTCGAGGAACTCCTCTACGGCATGCTGCGCAAGGACGGCGTCATCGCCCATCCCAACATCTCGGTGGAGATTCACGTCAAGAGCGTCCACGGCCGAAAACTGCACGACGCGATCTTCAAACGTCGTGCCGCCGACGGGAAAGGCTTCGACGTGATCGCTTACGCCAAGGAAGCGGAATTGCGGGTCGATCTGGCCCATCGACTCATCATGGTTCACATGCGGCAATGTCAGATCGTCCAGGGCAACTCCGTCGGCTTTGTTGACAGCAAGATTTGGCCCGTGGAGATTCCCAACGGTTTTGGCGGCAGCGAAACCAAGCATCGAGCCATGGACATGACCTGGATGGAACTCTTTGCCTACCACGAGAAAGCACGCTTGGGGCAGGAGCAAACGGCTGACGAGATCAAGCTGCGCGAAGCCCAGATGGTGCTGGGAAATCCCCAGACAAAGGACGAAAAGGACCTCGCCCAGCTGGTGGAAATCCTGAAATATCACCGCGGCATCATGACCTCCACCTTCGCGGAGATGCACATGAGACCCGCCCTGGCCCTCGGTTGTCTCTGCTTCGCCCTCGTCGGTTGTCCGGTTGGAATCTGGTTCAGCAAGAGTGACTACCTGAGTGCGTTCATCACCTGTTTCATTCCGATTGTGGTCATCTACTATCCGCTGATGCTGTGCATGTTCAATATGGCCCGCGTTGGCACGGTGCCGCCCTGGGCCGGCGTCTTCGCGGCCGATGCCATCATGCTGGTCATCGGGTTAATCCTGTTCCGGCGCATGGCGCGCAATTAGCCGATTTTTCAGCACATCCATTCTCTTCTCAAAAGCCAAGCGGCCAAAATGGTTGCTTTTCGGGCGAAGGCCTGCTAATTTGCTATTGCAATCTATTCGCCCCCTGGTTATCTACACCCGTCAAAATCATGGCTACCGACGAAAATGTTCTCCAAGAGGAACCCTACGAGGCCGCGGAAGAATCCGTGGACGACGCGGCGCCGATTCGTTATTGGGCGCGAGCGATCTTGATCGGACTGACGGTGCCGTGGATCCTCGTGTTCGCGGTTGCAATACGGCTCGATCCCTATGAAAATGGCGAACCGCGCCGCATGGGAACGCACATGCAGATTGCGGTCGGGGATCAGAACCTGCCCGACTGCAACTTCAAGACCATGGCCGGCGTGCCATGCCCGTCGTGCGGCATGACAACGAGTTTCTCGCTCCTGGTACATGCCGACGTTTGGAATTCGCTCAAGGCGAACTTCGCCGGCACGGGCCTGGCAACCTTCGGGATGTTGTTTATCCCCTGGGCCTTCGCCAGCGCCTTCTTCGGGCGTTTCGTTTTCGTTCGTTCGCTTGAGTTGGTGGTCTTTTGGCTTGCCGCGGTTTTCTTGGCCATCTTGTTCGGCCGCTGGGTCGTGGTCATTGTTCTGGAGTTTCTGACCTGAAACACCTTGAAGAGTTCGGAGAAAATGACGTAGGTCAGGCTTTCCAGCCTGACTTCAGGCAAGAAAGCCTGACTACGCTTCGTTCTTGACGCTGCTGCGAAGCGTCGCTGACCGAGGCGGCTTTTCTCAGGGAGGGGAAAAGATGATGAAGCGGAAGAAATCCCGCGTTGGACCGATCCGCTGGATGTTTCTCGTTCTCGCGGGACTGGCCGGGCTGTCGATCGGCTGCAATCCGCAGTCGCTGTCGATGCTCTTGATGCCCTTCCAGGACACCAACATCCAGCCTGAATGGCCGCTCTTCAAAAAGAACAAGGAGTTGACGCTCGTCATCCTGGCCAACTTCGCCAAGGGGGAAGATCGGGCGGACCTACGCCCGGCGGCGACGGAGCTCGCGGACGAACTGGTCACGGCCTTTCGCCAGCGCTGCGAGGCGAATAGCCACAAAATCAAGATCGTCCCCAACCTGGAAGTTCGCGCGAAACAGCTGAATCTCGGCTCCGATGCGCTGCGCCGCCCCGTCGAGCTGGGCGAGCAATTCAAGGCGGATTATGTGCTCGATCTGACGATCAACTCGATCAGTCTTTATGCCAAGGGCTACCACCCCCTGATGTTTCGCGGGCAGACGGATATCAACATCAATTTGTACAAGGTGAAAGGCAAAGACGGGGAAACCCGCGTCTTCACCAAAGAGTTTCGCCGAGCGTTCCCCAATAACTCGTTGCCCATGGATGCGTCGAGCATCAGCGCCGCGGGTTTTCGGCAACTGTTTGTGCGGAAGACAGCGCATGACATCGCCAAGATATTCCTGGCCTATCCGCCCGAAGAACGACACATGATGGAGTAACGAAAATGGCGCGCCGAGCCGCGTGAGCGGCCGGGCGATGCATTCGCTCCTACCCCCGCCGCTTACGCGGCTTGGCTCGGCATTAGGGAAAATCGATCGGGCACCATGGTCGCACTGCAATACGTTCTGATCGCCATCGCCGTCGGCATCGCCCTTCTCTGGCTTTTCTACGCGGCCTGCGAATCGCAAAAAATTGATACCCCGAATGCTCTGCACATCCTGCGTTACGGACCGGTTTTGCGGTCGGCCGCGCTCCTCGTCGCGGTCGGCCCGCCGATGGTGATGGCGTGCGTGATCTGGCTTTCCACCTGGAATTCGATGGACCGTCTTGCCCTTGCGGGCGTGTCGTTCCTGGCGACGAGCGTGGCCGGCGGGTTTTTGCTTTTTGAGGTCGAGGGGGTCCAGATCGTTTTGACCGAACAAGGCGTGATCCGTAACGCGCGCTGGCGACGGGAAGTTTCTATTCCCTGGACGGACGTGGAAAAGGTCGGCTATTCCACGCTCAATCGCTGGTTCGTCGTCTGGGCATCGGGGCGGGCGATCTGCGTTTCGCGCCATATGATCGGCGTTCGCGCGTTCGTCGAGATGGCGCGGCGCAAGGTCCGCCTGGAACGCTGCGCCGAAGCCGCCAAGGCCATGGAGCGCGTTTGACCGCCGCGTGCGGCTTGGCAAAGAATGAAGTAGGTCAGGCTTTCCAGCCTGACCGTCAGGCTGCGGCTTGGCAAAGTATGAAATAGGTCAGCCGTTCCAGTTTGACCGTCAGGCTGGAAAGCCTGACCTACTCCATTTCTTTGGGCGCTCCCAGCCGCAGGCGGCCCTTGCCATCAACTCCCTGGCGGGCATTCCTCCGCGATCTTGTGATATCGGCCAATCGCCCAGTTGAAGACGCGCTCCGCCTCGGCGCGCTCGTCGCGATCGATCACGCCATTGCGAACGCGCCACAACTGTTGGATGGTGCCGATGCACCATTCGGCACTTTTGCGCGAGGCGCGAATCGGCGCGCCGTTCACGATCACATCGACGGGGTTGGTGTGCATTTGCGGGAAGTGCCTGAGGGCGATCCACGCGCTGCGCTCGATCCGCAGGTTGAACGTGAGATCGTGAATGCGGTCGTCCGCCGCGACGATCTGCGTTGCGACCACTTGGCCGTTGACGATCAACTCGACCGTTCGTTTGTTCCCGGCGGGAATCTGTCCACCGTTCGCCGTGCCCAGCGGTGTGGCCGCGGCGAATGCGACCTTCGCCTTGACGGTCACATCCCCGGGATCGCGCAGCTTCACCTTTTCGCCGGCGGGTTTGTCGTTGACGGTGAACTCCAGGGCGTGGGCGTAGCCATCGCTGACATACGATCGCCCCGTCGCCAGGCCTTCCGCCCAGTCCTTGAATTCGATTCTTTTGATTTTCTTGCCGAGTTGTACGTAGACGCGCCCTTGGCCGACGCGCGACCCGCTGATGCAGGGGAAGTCGGTCTCGCCGGAAACCTTGAGCGGGTAGCCGCAGTTGAGGAGGTGATACCAGCAGTTCCATTCGGGCACGCGATTGGTATCCATGGCGCTGATGAAATCGCACAGGCCTTGCGCGGTCGTGACGCAGATTTCCTGCGCCCCGATGCCATTCATTTCGGGCACGACATAGTTGGGCAACTGAGCGGGCACGCCTTTTACCTGGCCGGCAATCCGTGCGATCGCAGCGACCAGCTCTTCGAGCGTGACGGCGCCGTCGTTGTTGCGGTCGATCGCCGCAAACGAATCGGGTAGCAAACCCTCCTCGGCCTCCTTGGCGTCGAGTTTGCCGTCCTTGTCCTTGTCAAGCGCGTCGAGGAGGCGTTTCGCCGCTGCCTTGGCATCGATGCCCAGGCCGCTGGCGGAATGGGCGTAACCGGTGTAGGCGCCCTGGTTCTTGGCCCAGCGCATGAGCGGCGTGGTCCAGGTGGGCCAGCCCTTGGTCTTGGTGCCGTCCGAGCCCGGATAGTTCTGATCGCGCAGATTCAAAAGACACACATGCCCAAGCGCCTGCGAACCGAAGCCGCTGACCTCGATGTCGTATTTCAAAACCGTGAAAGGCTCGCTGACCTTATTCGCCTTGGGTTCAAAGAACTGCCTTTGGAACTCAAAGCACGGCCCCCAGGTCAGGTTGCAGCCAACGTTTAGCGCCTCGCCCTTGACGTGCAAGAACATGTCGTTGGCGAAAACGCCTTCGGTGGGGTTGGTGTAATGAGCGCAGCCCGCGGCATGGATGTGGTGATCGCCACTGTAGTAGCCAAAGTCGCGCGGGTTGATCCAGCGTTCGAGCTTGACCTCGATCGTCGCGCCGCCTTTCTCCGGAATCTTGATCTGTTTGACGAGCAGCCGATATTCGGGCCCGCGGCCATAGATCATGGTCAATTCGCCGGGCGGCAGCAGCACGATGCCGCCGCTGTGGCGATAGACCTGGTCCTGAAAAAAGAAATCGGGCGCGAGCCGTTTGGCCTTGGGCGGGTAGACCTTGTTCATCTTGTCCTTGAAGGTGAAACGCCCGGTGGTCGGCGTGCCATCGAAATCGGTGATGATCAACTTCACGGGAATCGCGGGCTTGATGTCGAAGAGCACCGCGACCTCGGCGCGAAAGCCGAGGTCCTGCGTCCCTTGACCGACATCGAGGGCGAGCGTGGCTTCGCGTTTCCCGGCCTGACTGCTGTGAATAAGAGCAAGCACGTATTCCACTTTCAAGCCGCTGAGCTTGTCGGCCATCGGGCTGCTGCTGAATATTTCAACGTCGAGGAAGCGGTTCTTGATGTCGATCTGCTTGATGACTCCGGGTTTGCCTCGCGAGAAGATCGGCATCGCTTGCGGACTGCTGATGCGGAGGGGCTTGGTGACGGTGCTCTCGTTGTGGACCTTGATGAGAATCGGCGTGTAGCCGCCCTGTTGAAGCCTGGCGGCCGCGGCGCCGCGTTTTACCTTGACGCGCGCCTCGGGACTGAGTTGGGCGTGCAGCAACACATGAGGGTCGAGCAGCTTTTGCAGCGACTCGGCGTCCTGTTTCTTGGCCGCCATCTCGACTGATGCCGCGAACTCCTCCGTCACAGGTGCACCAATGTACTCGAGTGCCTTGATCAACCGGCGCGCATTCTCGCCGAGGGGTTGGCCTTCAACGTCAATGGTCTGCGCACCCGCGAAACCAACCAAAAGGAGCAAGACGCCTGACGCAGCGAACGATTGAAACGACTGTCTCAACATGGGAACTTCCTCCTCACGACGGGGCAAACGTGTAGTAATCAGGGTATCCACATGCGCCGGGAAAAGAAAGGAAAAACAATCGCCTGACCGGTTTCCCCCTGGCCTCTGGTTCGGCGTTTCAGACTCGCCGCGGCCCAGGGGATATTTTTTTCTCTTTCTTGGACGAAGCGTACTTACTTTGCGGACTGGTGTTTGTGGGGCGATGGAACTCTCAGTGTTTGAGTGAACCCCGCCCTTTCCAAACCCGAACTCGGCCAGCGGTATCTGGCCGAAAAAGAGGAGAGAGTCATGAACGCACGCAACCTTCAAATTGCCGCCGTCTTGCTGGTTGGTTTTGCCCTGCCGTCGATCGCCGGGGCCACGGAGCGAGGCACGCTCAAGAACAACACCCCGATCCGGATTGTTTACCAGGCCGGTTATGCCGACGAAAAGGGTTTTGTGTCCTGGCAGACCTATTCGCTCGCTCCAGGCCAGTCGCACGTTTGGACCGTGCATGATCCGCGCCGGCGGCCGCTTCACCTGCAATGGGATTTGAACCTGGGTGACGGGAAATATACGCCGACCCGCAATGGTCTTCCCACCCGGCCCAACGGCTGCCTGTCGGCTTTCTTTTTGTTTGGTCGTCAGGTTTGGATCGATACCAGCGGCGGCGCCCGGTAAGGCGCAACAAACCACTCCTCCGGCGATTTACCCGCCAGACCCTATCGGTCCGGCGGGTCTTGTTTTTTTGACCCCGGCAAAGGTTGAACGTTTGAAGAACCGGTCGGTAGCGCACCCGGGATTAGGCCCTCAGTTCGAGGTCCGCAGATTCTTGTGTCGCTTACTCTTGCTCGCTGGTGATCAGGTCGCTCAGCCCGCTTGAACCACCTGAAATCTGCGAAAATTGAACCAAGCCCTCAGACAATCAAGAAAGAGAGCGGGACTCTGGCAAGCGGGTGGAATCGGTTCGCCGTTCCGCGAGGAATGGTCAAGGCCCGCGTTGGTCCCTTGGCTCGAAATGTTATGGTGACCAAATCAAACTACCCCCGGCAGGACTCGAACCTGCGACCTGATGCTTAGAAGGCACCTGCTCTATCCAGCTGAGCTACGGGGGCTCTTCGTTCATTTTGCGTAAACTCTCGTCCCTGAACAAGACACGTTTTCGGCTTGCGAGTTCGGCCCAAGCTGCGCTTGCAACGCCGGCCAATCCTGCGATAATGGCCGCAAACCAAAAAAAGGAGGAGCTGCCATGTCGCTTAGTTCCAATCGCCGCAAGTTTCTGAAGGCCTCTGCCGCGCTGGGCGCCGCAGGCTTTTTTGTCAACCCGCTTGACGCCGCCGAGGTGCAACCGCAGCCCAAGGAACGCGTCCGCGTTGGCATCATCGGCTGCGCGGGTAAAGGCGGCAGCAATCTGAACGAGATCGAACGCATTGGCCTGGCGGAAATCGTCGCCATTTGCGATGTGGATGCCACCCGCGCCGCGCCCGTAAGACAGCGATTTCGCAACGCGCGCTTTTACGAAGACTATCGCCGCATGATGGAGCAGCGCGATCTGCAAGCGATCGTTGTCTCGACGCCGGACCACCATCACGCCTTTGCCGCCCTCGCCGGGCTGCGTGCGCGCAAGCATGTCTACTGCGAGAAGCCGCTGGCCCATTCGGTGCAGGAGGTGCGGCTGATGATGGAGACGGCCGCGCGCGAGAAAGTGGTCACGCAAATGGGCACGCAGATTCACGCCGGCGACAACTATCGCCGCGTGGTGGAGATCGTGCAGTCCGGCGCCTTGGGCGCGGTTCGCCGGGTCAAGGTCTGGTGCAGTACGCTTCTGCAGCCCGGTTTCCGCGTCAAGGAACGCCAGCCGGTTCCCAAGGGGCTCAACTACGACCTCTGGCTTGGCCCCGCCCCCGAGCGCGGCTATCCGCCCTTCCGCACGGGCAAGAGCACGTCGGTTCACTTCCACTGGCGCTGGTGGTGGGATTTCGGCGGCGGCGTGCTCGCGGATATGGCCTGCCACTACATGGACTTGCCTCACTGGGCCCTGAACCTGCGCCACCCGACCAGCGTCGCCGCCATCGGTAGAATCACCTACAAGGGGGACAATGAAATCCCCGACAAGATGCAGGTCGATTACGAGTATCCCGCGCGCGGCACGCAACCGGGCGTCCATCTCACCTGGTATCACGGCGTCAATGGCCCCGACCTCGACGGCAAGATAACGCACGACGGGTATTCTTCAGGGGTCCTCTTTGAAGGCGCCAGCGGCAGCCTGCTCGCCAACTACGGCGCGCACCGGTTCTTGCGCGAACCCGCCGGCTTCGTGCGGCCCAGGGCGACGATTCCGCCCTCGGTCGGCCATCACCGTGAATGGCTGCAAGCAATCCGCACCGGCGGGGCCACGACTTGCAACTTCAACTACTCCGGCGCCCTGGCCGAGACCGTCCTGCTGGGCAATGTCGCCTACCGCGCCGGCGGTAAAATCACCTACGATGGCCGCACCGGCCGCGTCACCGGCAACGCCAACGCGGCTCGCTATTTGCGACGCGAATACCGCAAGGGGTGGGTGCTGTGAGGTGATAGAACGAGGGATGACAGAGGGAATGGTGGGGCGTTCCCGGAATCCCGACCATTGCCCGTTCGCGCCCCTCGAATCACTAGCCGATGAGTGGGTGGAATGGTTGGAAACTGACCAAGTTTCAACGCGCCCGTGACGTTTCCCGGCCACCTACCCACGTCCGGGGGTAACAGGTGACAGCAGACACGGGATATTGGACATCGGCGCCGAGGCAAGTGAGCGTGGCCCCTTATTCCGTGTGGATTTGGCCGTAGCAGTCTGCGGAATCCCCCCTACCGTGGCTTTTCCAATTTGTCGAGCCGCTTTTCTACCTTTTGCAGCCGGTCGAGCACCCTTACGATCGCGCGATTTAGCGTCTCCAACTCTTCAAATGAAATCTCGGTCGCGTTTTTTTTCCCGATTCGCTTCATCAGTTGCGTGTTCTCGGCTTCGAGGACCGTCAGGCGCTTTTTGATCTTTTTCTGATCAGTCTGAACCGCCTGCAGCGCTTGCTGATATAGCGGCAGCCTTTCATCCCCCGACTTGAGGCAGGCTTGTACGCTATCTTGTAGATTCAACTCGCGGTCAAACAGCAAACCATAGCGCTCGGTGAGCTTGCTACGTTCGATGACATTCAAGCGGAGTCGCACTTTCGATTCCACCACCCCAACGGTTCCGTCCTTTTCCCCACCGGATTCGCAGATTGGCGCCACGCTGAAAAAAACACAAACTAAGGCCGCAATGAATACGGGTGTTCGAGTCATTGAAAATCCCCATTAGCCGAGAGTTTTAATAATCTAACGAATGTTCCTCACCATTACGGTGCCCGCCGCAGTCCCATTGCTCTTCCACAACTCCCTTCCGGTCACTCCGTCATTGGCGGCGAAGTAAACAACCCCACCGACGTTCAAAAGTTGCTGCGGCGCGCTTGATCCAAAACCAGGCAGGATGTCTTTGATCAACGTGGTTCCCACTTGGGTTCCGTTGGTTATCCATAATTCCTCGCCGTTTGTTCCATCGAAAGCACTGAATACCACGGAGTTGTTTAGGGCTACCATATAGTTCGGAACCGACCCTGCGGCACCCTGCTCAATGTCTCTGATCAGAACCGTCCCGGCGCCCGTGCCGTCGCTCTTGAACATTTCCGCTCCTGTCGCGCCGTTGTTTGCGCTTAAAAAAACGGTCCCGTTGATTTGAACCTGGGAACGCGCGCCGGAGCCCAGAATTCCGGCTCTGATTTCTGCGACCATTACCGTTCCTGCCCCCGTGGCGTCGCTTTTCCACAACTCCTCATTTCCTTCTGCGTCTTGTGCCGTGAAGTAAAGCAGACCGGCCACGACAAGTCCGTTAGTAGGGTCTGACGAATCAGCCCCGGCGCGTATGTTTTTGACCATCACCGTACCCGCTGCTGTGCCGTCGCTTTTCCAAAGCTCCCGCCCATTTGTCCCATCATTAGCGGCAAAAAACGCAACACCGTTCAGGTCAAAGAAACCGACCCAGGATCCTGTTGCCCCGGGAAAGAGCCTAGGAGTAGAGTTGCCGGCGCCCGAGTTTATATCCTTCACCATTACCGTGCCCGCCGCAGTGCCGTTGCTCTTCCAAAGTTCGTAGCCGTTAGCGCCGTTGTCCGCATTGAAAAACAAGCCACCCCCAACGTTAGACAACTCCCCGGGATTTGACGAGGCCGCGCCTTGGCGAATGTCCCTGACCATCACGGTGCCGGCGGCTGTGCCATCGCTTTTCCAAAGCTCCCGACCATTGGCTCCGTTATTCGCCGTAAAAAAAAGGGTCCCGTTAATGTTGACTAGCGATTCGGGACTTGAACCCAATTGGCCCTGGAGGATATCCTTAACAAGAACCGTACCTGCCAGCGTGCCGTCCGTTTTCCAAAGTTCCTCGCCCCGAACCCCATCATCGGCGACAAAAAACAAGATTCCGCCCACAACGGTTAGGTTGACAGGATTGGAACCGGCCGCGCCTTGACGAATGTCTTTGATCAAAACGGTTCCATTCGCTGAACCGTCACTCGCCCACAATTCCGTGCCACTCCGGCCATCGTTAGCGGTGAAAAAAACACGGCCAAAACCGACCATTGACGATGGGTCGGACGACGCAACCGCCCCTTGGAGCACCAGGGCAACGGGATCGCCATTGAGTCCGACGAATTCATCGACCCCGCCGTCCTGGACGGCGCCGCGGTCGTTAATTCGGTTGTCAAACGGGGGAGAACCCGGGAGGGTACTCATCGCTGTTTCATAGTTGTCCCACGCGTCGAATTCATCTGTTTGCCAGGCGGCGAGCGCCGTGCTCACGTCCGAATCGAACTGATCAACAATGTCTGCTTCGTCGCCTTCTAGCAATGCACCAATCGCATCCGCGCCTGTGGAATAAGTTGTCCAAGCGCTGGTCTCAGCACCAATATAGTCGTCGTCCGCGTCATCCATTAACTCAAGGTAAACCGTCCACGCACCGGATTCGGCGTCTGCCCAATTCACGTCCGCGTCAGCTGTTGCGTCCGCGTAATCATCATGGGCTGCATCTTCAGCCGTGTCAAAATCCTCGTTTGCATCTTCAAGGCCGGCGTCGTAGGTCGCCAGCGCCGCCGCATACGCCGCGTCGCGGGCAGTGGTTGCCGTGGCGATGGCGTCATCCAGATCATCCTGCGCGTCGTTGTACGCTTCTTCGAGCGCCGTGTTTTCCAGGTCGAGTTGCCAGGCGTCGTAGGCGTCGTCGCGTGCTTCCTGATACGGAGTGACCGCCGTATTGTAATCGTCGTCGGCCTCCTCAAGGGCGTCGGCATAGTCCGCATCCAGCACCGCGACCGCGGCATCGTAATCGTCCTGCGCGGCCGCGACTGCCGCATCGTAGGTTGCGCGCGGCGTCGCAGTCGCTGTTTCCCACGCGGCATCGGCGTCATCTACCGCGTCCTGATAATCAGTCTCCGCTGATGCCACCGCCGCGTTGTACGTGGTTTCAGCCGTGGCAACGGCGGCGAGGTAATCGTCGTACAAATCGTCGGCGTCAGCCTGCGCCGCGGTGCGTGCCGCGTCAATGGCAGCGCGGCCAGGTAGGTCGCGTACAACTGCGATGGCGTTTGCAATACCACGTGGAACGGGAAGTACGCCGAGGTGCTGTTGGCGGCGCCGTCGCTTACTGTTCCGTTGATGGTGTCGGTGCCGGTCCAATTCGACGCAGGGGTATAGGTCCAGATGCCGTTGTTGTACGTCAGCTGACCTTGCCACGGGCCGGTGCCGGGGGTGAAGGTGAGCGTATCGTTGCTGTCCTGGTCGTCGGCGTAGTCGAGGAAATTGATGTTGCCCAGCGGCTGGTTTTTCTCGACGTAGAACGCGTGGCCGGTCAAAGTCGGTGCGTGGTTGACAATGGTCCAGTTGAAGTTCTGGTTGACGTTGCCGCCGCCGTCGTTCACAGTGACGCTGGCCAGGTACGCCTGGTTGGTGACGGCGCTGCTGGACACCGTGCCGCTGATTTCGCCGGTGCTGCTGTTGATGCTCAGGCCCGGCGGCAGGCCGAGTGCGCTGTAGCTGAGCGTGTCGCCGTCGGCATCGCTTGCGCTCACTTGCAAGGAGACAACGTCGCCGCGGAGGTTCTCTTGATTCCTGATGGAAAACGTCGGAGCGGTGCTGGCGACGGTCGCGCCCGGGTTGGCGGTCATGCCGGAGGTGTAGGGATCATACGGCGTGATGACAACCGAGACGTAATCGCCCTTGTTGCCGTTGCCGGAGACGCTCAAATCAAGCGTGTCATTTGTTGAGGAGGTGCCGAGCGTGGACTTGACGGTGTTGCCGTTGACTTTCCAGACGTAGTCGAAGGTGATGGGATCGCTGTCGGCATCGCTGGCGGAGACGTTGACGGTAAGGATGTCGTTCGTCTTGGGGGAAAAGGAGTCGAGCATGGCGCTGTTGATCATCGGCGCGGCATTGGGCACGACGCGATCCTCCAGGCGTTCCCCCCCCTTGTACATAAATTTACTTATCCTGGCGAACCAGCTAAACATGGTGCGATTCCTTGCGTGAGAAGTGGGGCCGATTTTTCGATCTGGGTTGACTCTACCGAGGGCGCGAGCGGCTTGTCAACAGCTATTTTGGTTTTGTTCTCCTTTTTTTTTAACCTCACCACCGCTCTTCGGCCGCCAATTTTTTGATCGCGGAGACCGCGCACGCCTGATACGATATTCCTCGCGTATCCAACTCGAATCCGCCAGGAGCGACCGATGTTCAAACAGGTATGTTGCCTTGTCGCCTTTTTTCTTCTTGTTCCCAGCGCCATCGCCTCGGATTGGCCGCAACTCCGCGGCCCGACCGGGCAGGGCATCAGTTCTCAGAGGGGCCTGCCGCTGACATGGAGCGCGGACAAGAACGTCGTCTGGAAGGTCAACCTGCCGGGCGCGGGGTGGTCCAGTCCCATCGTGATCGGCGAGCGGATTTTCCTGACTTCCTACACCGGCTTTATGGTCCCCGGCAAACCGGTGGGGAACATGGACGACCTGAAGCGGCAGATTTCTTGCCTGGACCGTAAGACCGGTAAACTGCTCTGGACCACGGACGTGCCATCGAAACTGCCCGAGCAGGCCAGGATTCGCGAAGGCCACGGCTTCGCGTCGAGCACGCCGGTCGCGGACCAGGAACGCGTGTATGCCTTCTTCGGCAAGTCGGGGGTGTTTGCGTTCAATCATGACGGCAAGCAAATCTGGAATGCCAATGTCGGTACGAAGCTCGACGGCTTCGGCTCAGCGGCGCCGCCGACGCTTCATGGTGATTTGCTGCTGGTCAACGCCAGCATCGAGAGCCAATCGGTCGTGGCCCTGGACAAAAAAACGGGCAAGGAGGTTTGGCGCGCCGGCGGGATTCGCGAATCTTGGCATGCGCCCCTGGTTGTGGAGGTTGGCGGAAAAACGGAGATCGTCGTCGCCATCACCGGCAAGGTGCTCGGCCTGGATCCGAAATCGGGCGAACAACTCTGGTCGTCGCGCACCGACATCGGCTGGTACATGGTCCCCAGCCTGCTCGCCCACGACGGCGTTGTCTATTACCTCGGCGGGCGCGCCGGCGTCGTGGCCGGGGCCATTCGTGCCGGCGGCAGCGGCGATGTCACGCGATCGCATCGGCTCTGGACCAGCACGAAAGGCTCGAACGTCACCTCGCCGATCTTGCGCGACGGATATCTTTATTGGATGAGCGATCAACTGGGCATCGCCTACTGCGCCGAAGCGAAATCGGGCCGTATCGTCTACGAGGAACGCATCCCCGGCGCCCGGCAAGTGTACGCCTCGCCCGTGCTGAGCGAAGGCCGCATCTACTACACCGACCGCGCGGGCACGACCTTCGTCGTCGCCGCACAGCCGCAGTTCAAGTTGCTGGCTACCAATACCCTGGAAAGACGCATCTTCGTCAACGCCAGCCCGGCCATCACGGGTGATCGCTTCCTGATGCGCGCCGACCAGGTGCTTTATTGCATTGGGGAAAACCGATAGGCGCCCTGGCCCACCGCGGTGAATTCCGCCCCGTCACAGGCGTCCTATGGCAGCCGGGGCCAAAAACCCTACAATATCGTATCCCCAAATCTCGGAAGTTCGCCGCGTTGGCGGGCTGGTGCGGGGCCGGCTTTTTTTGTTTGTGGATGCCTTCCGCAGCGCCGCGCGCGGCGCGATTCGGGAGGGCATTGGAAGGATTTGTTGCATGGTCAATCGGAATCTGCTTCGTCAATTCGATCTCTCCGAGGAGGATCTCGAACAGGAACTCGCGCAAGCCATGGGGTTGGACACCTATGACCCCGCTCATCCCGTCGTCACCTTCCAGGAAGGGGAGGATTTCGACGTCAACAACATCATCAAGGGCAAGGTCCTCAATATCGTCGGCGACGTGGTTGTGGTCGACGTGGGTTACAAAAGCGAAGGGGTCATCCCGCTCGAAGAATGGAAGGACGAGGGCGTGGAAAAGGTTCTCCCGCCCAAGGTCGGCGATGAGATCATGGTCCTCCTTGAATCGGTCGAGGACGAGTCCGGCGCCATCGTGCTTTCCTATCGCAAGGCCAAACGCCAAAAGGAATGGGAAGACATCATCACCAGGCACAAGGAAGGCGATGTCGTCAGCGGCGCGGTCACACGCAAGATCAAGGGTGGTCTGCTCGTCAACATCGGCGTCAACGTCTTCCTGCCCGCGTCCCAGGTCGATATCCGCCGCCCGCCCGACATCGGCGACTACATCGGCCGTACCATCGAGTGCAAGATTCTCAAGATCGACGAAGCCCGCCGCAACATCGTGGTCAGCCGGCGCAAGCTCATCGAGGACGATCGCTCCGAGCGCAAATCGAAGCTGCTCGCCGAGATCGAGCCGGGCCAGATTCGCAAGGGCGTCGTCAAGAACATCGCCGAGTTTGGCGCCTTCGTGGACCTTGGCGGCATCGACGGCCTGCTGCACATCACCGACATGAGCTGGGGCCGCGTCAATAACCCGCACGAGGTCGTCAAGATCGATCAGGAACTCGAAGTCTACATCATCAACGTCGACAAGGATCGCGAAAAGATCGCGCTGGGTCTGAAGCAGAAGTCCAAGAGCCCCTGGGAAGACGTGGCCGCCAAGTACCCGATTGGCAGCCGGCATACCGGCGAGGTCGTCAACGTCATGTCGTACGGCGCGTTCGTCAAGCTCGAACCGGGCATCGAGGGGTTGGTCCACATCAGCGAGATGAGCTGGACCAAACGCATCAATCACCCCAACGAGTTGGTCTCCTCGGGCGACACCATCGAGGTGCAAGTCCTCAACATCAACAAGGACAAGCAGGAAATCTCGCTCGGCATCAAGCAGGTGCAGCCGAACCCGTGGGACAAGGTCGCCGAGCGCTACCCGACCGGGATGCAGGTCGAGGGCATCGTTCGCAACCTGACCAACTACGGGGCGTTCATCGAAATCGAGGAAGGCATCGACGGCCTGCTTCACGTCAGCGACATGAGCTGGGTCCGCAAGGTCGGCCATCCCAGCGACGTGCTCAACAAGGGCGATAAGGTCAAGTGCATCGTCCTTTCCGTCGATCAGGAGAAACGGCGCATTGCCCTGGGCCTCAAGCAGATGGCCAACGATCCCTGGGAAGGCGATATCCCGGGCCGCTATCATCCCGGCGATACGGTCAAGGGCAAGGTCACGAAGATCACCAATTTCGGGGTGTTCATCGAACTGGAGCCCGGTCTCGAAGGACTCTTGCACATCTCCGAGTTGACTGATGGCAAGGTCGATAAGCCCGACGCCGTGGTCAAGCAAGATCAGGAGATCGAGGTGCGCGTCCTGCGCGTCGATCCCGCGGAACGCAAGATCGGCCTGAGCCGAAAACGCGTCGACGACGACGGCGAAGTCATCGAAGGCGCAAGCGCGGAATCCACGTCCGAGGAAACAGCAAGCGCGACGCCGAAGCGCGAGCTTCGCGGCGGCACAGGCGCGGGTGGCGATCTCATCACCATGCCAGATGCCGAGCCGAAGGCCGAACCCAAGGCCGAGTAGCATTCGCAGTAGGAGCTTGACCAGCATTGGGGCAGGCGTCGTTTCGGCGCCTGCCCCGTTTGTTTTTTGGGCTCTCCGTCAAATCAGCTGATTAGCTGTTTTAGCCCATCCGAACCGATCCAACACGCGCAGGCGAAAATGGAAGAAATTTGTCATGCCGAAAGCCCGCCACAGGATGTTTCGCAAGCCATGGTTGAAGCCCT
>JACPPF010000179.1 GCA_016191165.1 Planctomycetota bacterium | reverse complement strand
GAGCCTGTGGACGCGATTGGTTCTGGATCTGAACTTGGCTGCCGAGGCAGTGGGCCAGACGATCGAAGCGATTCGCGAGACCGCGGCCGCGTTCCGGCCTATTTTCTCCGCGGCGTGCACCTAAAAACGGAAGAGCCGAAAAAGAGCGGGACCGCGAACTTCGCAATAGCCTCGCCGACTACAGGATGTGGTTGCAATGTGGTGCCCCACCGGCTAGAATACCAACATGATCATCATCCGCTTTCCGAATCCCGAGATGGAACGCCGGGCTCTCGGCTACCTCCTTGGCCGGTTCTCGTTCAAAACATGGGAAACCGGCGAGACGGCAGTACCTCCGCACGCGCTGGCGTC
Organism: Planctomycetota bacterium; assembly: GCA_016191165.1. Lineage (GTDB taxonomy): Bacteria > Planctomycetota > Planctomycetia > Gemmatales > Gemmataceae > SIAQ01. The sequence goes on along the minus strand of JACPPF010000179.1, from coordinate 7,397 downwards.
GCTGGCCATGGAAGGGATTTCATTCATCGTGGAAGGCCCTGCCAAGTATGAGCAGCTTGCAACGCCGATTCGAAATCCTGCTGCCTCTGCGGTTTAACGATGGCACGCAGATTCCCGATGAGTTGCGTGTGCAGACCGTCCTCGATTTGCGCAAGCAGTTCGGCGCACTTTCCACGGAAACCCAGATCATTCGTGGCGTCTGGGAACACGCCGGCCAATCCTACCGCGACGAAATGAGCCGCCTTTACATCGACGTGGCTGATACTCCCGAAAACCAGAAGTTCTTTCACGACTACAAAGAGCTACTCAAAACGCGTTTTCAGCAGCTCGACATTCGTATCACCACATATATCGTTGAAGTGTATTGAAACTAATGAGCGCCAAATGCGAACCTTCCCTATCGCGGCTTTGTTTCTTCTCGCAACCATTGGCCCCACCTCCGCCGGCGCCCCCTCCCCCCTCGACAAGCTCGACGCCCGCGCCATCGACGAGGACGACCGCAAACTGCTGGCGATCCGCGAACTCGTCGCCTACACCCGGCCACACCTGCGAGCTGTCGCTCATGTCGCCATTTCGCGTGATGGCAAGCTGATGGCATCGTCTGGCTGGGACAACGCGGTTCACCTGTTCAAGCTCGGCGGCAAGCAGCCCAAGGCGTGGGCGAAGCTCGATGCCAGCCCAAGCGGGATCGCGTTCAGCCCCGATGGTAAGCTGCTGGCAACCGGCAGCGGCGATACGCGCGTGCTGCTGTGGGATCTGACCGGCGCGAAGCCGAAGCAAAAACTCGCCCTGGCCGGGCACAAGAATCGGCCGTTCGCACTGGCGTTTTCACCCAAAGGCAAGATGTTCGTCAGCGGCTGTTACGATCCGGTGCTGCGCATCTGGAAGCTGGACGACCCCGACCCCGAGGCGTGGGCCGTGCTTGCCAACGAGAAGACGCCGTCGCTGGGCCTGTCGTCGTTGGCGTTCAGCCACAACGGGCAATACCTGGTCGCGGGGAGCCACATCGGCAAACAGACGTTGCGCGTGTGGGACGCGGGGGGCGCCTTCCTCGACGAACGCGCGACGCCGCTAATGAAGGCGCGCGTCGTCGCCTGCTCGCCGACGGAAGCGATCTTCGCCTTTGCCGGGGACGATGCCGAGATTCATTTGGCGAAGCTGGGAGAAAAGCGTATCGACAAGATTCGCAAGATGCCCGGCCATCAGGGAAAAGCCCTACCGCCCCTGGTCAAGGCGTTGGCGTTTTCGCCCGACGGCAAGACGCTTGCATCCTGCGGGCAGGACAAGCGCGTGCGGCTCTGGAACGTCGCCGACGGCGCCAAGTCGCGCGAGTGGACCATGCTCGACGAACCACGAGCGCTGGCGTTCGCCTCGGATGGGCGACATATGGCGATCGGTTGCGGCGATGGGGCCATTTACCTGCTCCGGCTTGGCCCCGCGCGGTAATCAATCCGCGTTCGCGAATGTCGGGTCGATTCCCAGGCAATAAACCAGATGACCAGGATGACGCCGGCGATTATGGCGCCCACGATCAAACACAGGATTCCGAGCTTGACCAACAGGTCGAGCAAGAATCGATTGCCGTCCGATAAAAACCACTCCCGTCGAAGCATGTTCCCGGTCGTCATGGAAAAATCGCATTCGTGCGAATCGATCGTTCGTAGTCGCAGGATGTTGTCCGAACCGCAACGGGGCTGTTCGGCCCAGGGGACAGGCTTTCGCGTCGAAAGGAAACCACGTTCCACGCCGCCGACATTCGGGAATTGGCCGCAGATCTCGCCAAGCTCGAACGTCTTGAACTCGCCCTTGTTACGATTCCAGAATCGCAGCGCGATGTCCTTGCCGTCCTTCTTGACCGGATTCGGCGGCCACCAGATGATGGCGACGTTTTCACCGTCGTCGGATACGACGAACTCATCCAGTTGAACGTCGTAATCAAACGACCAAAGAACTTGCGGATTCGGACCAGCGGTGTAAACTTCCACCTTTTTGGCTTTCGGGTCGGAAATGACCGAGAAACGACCACCCGGCGCCTGGGCAGTCCGTTTCATCGCGGTTCGCGGCCGGGATGGCGACGTGCAGCCTTGTAGAAATGGCAACACGGCTAATAGGAAAAGCACCAACCAGCAGGCCCCTGGGCGCAAGCAACCTTGCATCATGAATCTCGCGGTTTGGATTTTTGGGCTCGGCCACTGAGATTCAGATGCGCGATTCCCTGACTTATTCCCGCGTTCGAAAACGATTTGTGCCTGGGGAGTTAGCGAGGCGGCGCGTGGTTTTCTACGCCAGAGCCCGTTCAATCACCGCGCCGCCCACATCCGTCAAGCGTTCATCGCGGCCGTTGTGGCGGTAGGTAAGTTGTTCGTGGTCGATGCCCAGCAGATGCAGGATCGTTGCGTGAATGTCGTGGACATGCGCGATGTCTTCCGCGGCGCGCAGGCCCACCGCATCGGTGGCGCCGATCGTTTGGCCGCCTTTCACGCCGCCGCCCGCGAGCCACATCGTGAACCCGTGCGGGTTGTGATCGCGGCCGGTGGTTCCCTCGGTCATGGGGGTGCGTCCGAATTCGCCGCCCCAGATGACGAGGGTGGAATCGAGCAGGCCGCGCGATTTGAGATCGCGCAAAAGGCCCGCGATCGGCAGATCACTTTGAGCACAAAGGCGTGCGTGGTTGCTTTCAACATCGCTATGGGCGTCCCAGCCGCCGGTATCGCCACAGTAGACTTGCACGAATCGCACGCCGTGCTCGACCATGCGGCGGGCCAGCAGGCAGCGCAGGCCGAACTCGGCGGTGACCGGCCGGTCAAGGCCATAGAGACGGCGCGTCGCGCGCGTTTCGCGCGCAATATCGACGACTTCGGGGGCGTGCGTTTGCATGCGGAATGCGAGCTCATAGGACGCGATGCGGGCGCCGAGTTCGCCATTATCTTGTCGAAGGCGCAGGTGCTCGCGGTTGAGCCCATGGACCAGATCGAGCGTTCGGCGTTGCTGGGCCTGGCTGATTCCGGCCGGGTTGTTGAGATAGCGGATGGGCGCCTGCCCGCCGGAGAGAAGCGTGCCCTGGTAGGCCGCGGGGAGAAACCCATTTCCCCAGGCCGGGGCGCCGCCCTTGACCCAGCCGGCCGGGTCGGGTAGGACGACGAACGCGGGCATGTTCTGATTGTCGGTCCCCAGACCATAGGCGACCCAGGCCCCGAGGCTCGCGCGGCCCATCAGGATCGAGCCAGTGTTCATCAGGTAGACCGATTCGGGATGCGTGACGCTATCCCCGCGACAGCCCCGCAAGACGCACAGATCGTCAGCGCACTCGGCGAGGTGAGGCAGCCAATCGGACACCTCGAGCCCGGATTGGCCGTGCTTGCGAAAGGTGCGGCGCGTTCCCAGCAGCCGATTGCGCGCGACGTTTCGCCGCGTGGCGACAGGGCCGAACGAATCGGGAAGTGGTTGGCCGTGCAGGCGCTGCAAGTCGGGTTTGCGATCGAACAACTCCAGATGGCTCGGCCCGCCCGACATGAAGAGGAAGATCACGCGCTCGGCCGTGGCTGGGTGGTGCCGACCCCGGAAAGCCCCAATATTCCCCTTTCCCCCAGGGAGAGGGGCCAGGAGTGAGGGCGCGGGCTGCGCGAGCAGGCCGTCTTCCGCCAGCAGCGCCGCCAGCGCAATCATGCCGAAGCCGCCGCCGGCGCGACTCAAGAAATCGCGACGTGAGGTCAGAGGGTGTTGGCCGGGAACCATGAGAAACCTACTTTCGCGTTTTTCTTTTCAGGCGTTTGATCGCGTCCAACGTGAGGCCCGTAACCTCCGCGATTTGCTCCAGCGTGAATTTCTTGGCCAACATTCGGCGAACAACCGTCTCAACGCCTTCTTCTCGTCCTTCTTCCCGTCCTTCCTCTCGTCCTTTCTCCAGCCCGTTCTCCTGGCCTTCCTGAAAGGCTTCCTTGTACACTTTCGTTTCCCGAAAATCGCTGACCTTGAGCATTTTCTCGATCTCCTTTCGTCCCAACTCGGGCATTTGATATGCGACGATGGTTTCAATCAATTCTATCAGCTTTTTCTTCCTCTCTACGGGTTGATTGGATTCATCCACCACGGTGGTTAACTCCCGGGCCCGTGGGCCGGCCTCCTTCGAGGTTCCGGCGATCAAACGCAGAATGCCAAACCCGAAGTCGTCCGGCGACGGCTCAGGCAACTCCTCCAGGTAGATGCGCGTCAACGCGTCAAGCGTCAACGCCAATATCTTTTTTTGGTTGACAGTGATATTCAGCGGGTTTAGGATTACGAATGGTTTATCTTGCCGGCCGTTTTTTTGAAATTGAAAGGTTGCCGCCATGCCAGTAAATCCAGGTGACGTTGAAACGTTCCTCAATGCTTACGCCCCGTCGAGTGGAACGTCGGTTTCGATTTCCGACATGTCATATAACGGTTCACGCATAGTTTTTTATCCTTACGATCCGCAAGATTATTATTCTTCCCGAGGGGACATTGTCCGAATCACGGGGACTGGCGAGATTCAGGTTTACCTCGACCGAGACCCACCGGCACAACCCGTAGCGACGTTTCGCTTAAAAGTAGCCGGAAAAGACTTTGACGTCGTGCGTTCGTTGCCAACATGGATATACGATTTTGTGGCGGAGGATTACGATACCGCGCAAATCCCATTTTGGTTTCAATTCTTGATCACCTACACGATGGTGACTCATGCCAATGGCGATTACAACATGCGTTCCCGAGTGAATGGCATCGTTGCAATGGCCAATGACATTGTCGCTGCGGGCGATGACACCCGCTACAACATTAACTGGTCAATCCGCCCTCGCACTTCTGGTATCGACGCGTTGGACTCGCGTCAGACTTATGATGCCGACGTTTTGGCATGGGTCGACCCGGATACGCTATTCCCGGGCGAGATTTTTCAAATCCAATTCGACCAGGCCACGATCGAGTATTTGTGGACGCCGTGGGAGAGTGATTCCTCGTCCTAAATCGCGCGCTGCGCGGCTTGTTTCGCAATTCATGCCAACCGGCACCCAACACGTAGGAGAAGCCAAAGATGACGCCAGTCCTTTTGATGCTTTTTGCCGCGTTCATGTTTTGGCCTGCGGGGGTCGTGCAAGCGGTGCAGAATCGCCAGAATGCACCCGATCCGTTGCCGCTTTATGAAATCGACTTCGATGTGCCGCGCAACCAAAAAGGGGAATGGATTGTATTCCCCGCGCCGGGCTACCTGATTGAAATCTGCGTTGGCCTTCATGCTACGCAGGAGGAAAAATTGAAAAGACCCATTGCAACCCTGAAGGTGGAAATTGACGGGGACGCCATCGCCACCGTTGCAATAGTAACTCGCCCAGTGGATCGCCTGGGGCGCAACCGGAGGTCGGAGGAATCAAGGCAACCGGCCTGTTATTTGAAATTGGTCAAGACGGGGAAAGCGCGCATTAAAGTAACGCCGATTGGCGCCGATGGCAAAGCTCGCTCTTCGCAAGAATGGAGATTTCATGTCGGCGAGAAAAAAGCGGTTTCGGTCCAGGATGAGCGAACTCATCTCGAATGCATGTGGCCCCCATGTTCAATAAAAACGATTCCCATCATGGCCCTCCTTGGGGTGAATAGTTTTCAATTTCCAATCCGGGCGGCGCTTGCGATTGCAAAACCATCACGAAACATGCAGGGGCAGATCAACAAAGCGATGCCGGCTCCCTTTACGCAAATCGAAATCGATCCCGCTAAGGGGCGTCAACCAAGCGGCCCCAATTATTCGCCAGGGCATGAGTTTTACGTGTCCAATCCCGGATCCCTGTTTCAATTCTTCCTTCTGCGATCTACGGTAGACCCCAACGCTGCGATTCGGACCCTTCGCGTTGAGATTACCGGCGATGCCGTCGAACTAATTGGAGTCATAACCATTCCCAATTGGGTGAAAAGGGGCAAACAAAGGGTCGAGGTAATAGACCCATCGAAGAAAATATTTTCCTGTTTCATCAAAGCCGTGAAAAAGGGAAAAGCGTCGATCAAGATCACGCCGATTGGTGAAGATGGCAAGGCGCGGGCGTCAACGGAATGGCGATTTCGCGTGGACAACCAGGCTGCCGCACGGAAAAAGGCAAAGGCCAAGTAACGCGCCACGCCGCAATAAACCATTCCGGAAGTTCGATACTGAGCCACACCTATGCCGCGACTGAGACCAATAAGAACCAGATGGCTTGGCCGTGGCATGGACCAGGGGTGTCGAGCACCGAATACTGACGCCAGTTTGCGACCCGTGCATGTTGTCCACATCCAGCTGCCCGGCCAGTGTAATTGTTCGGTGATCGAATTCCGAGGCAAAACCCTGCTCGCGGCCAGACGTCCGCGGCGGGCAAAAATCACGCTTTCGGAATTAAATGACCTTTACCAACCAGTCTGGACGCGCGAACTGGCGTTGCTCCATCCAGCCAAGGTTAAATTGAGCCTCGAGGATCCTCGCCTCTTCATTTTTTGCGGCCAACTTCACGTCGCTCTCACTGGATGCCATTTCGCGTTTGCGCCTCAGCGCACAAGTATGGTAATCGCACGCCTTGACGGCAACTTTACAGCGCAATCACTTTGGATCCCCGAATACGGTGGAAGCCAGATTCATGAAAAAAACTGGCAGTTCTTTGAATCGGACGGAGATTTGTTCAGCGTTTATTCCGTCAACCCGCACGTTATCTTGAGACACGAAGATGCGCAGGCGCACGTCGCCGGATGGACGGCCTGCCCAATTGCGATGAAACCCGGAACCATGCTTCGTGGTGGAGCGCCACCGGTTCGCGTCGGAAATGAATTTTACCATTGGTTTCACACGGTCGAGACGGCAGGTGGCCTGATCAGATACGGCTTCGGCCTTTACACGTTTGACCCGATGCCGCCTTTCACGATACGCCGGTGGTCCAATCGCATATTGTTTTCGACCGGTGACCAACTCTCGGGCTGGAACAAACTCGTCGTATTTCCCTGCGGCGCGCTGTTGCGCCGCGGCCATTGGATAATAAGCTACGGTTGGCAGGATCGCGAATGCCGCGTCGCCCTTTTTGACGCGGGCGACGTTGAAAGGCAGTTGCAATGACGCTTTTCGAAGAAATCGAGGTTGCTATTTGGCCGTTAGAAGGTTGGTGCACACCTGAAAAGGCTCAAATGCTTGCCGCGCTAATTATTGACGCCCTGCCGGCCTTGTGTGTCGAGATCGGCGTTCACGGTGGGAAATCACTGATACCGCAAGCAATGGCCCTGCGGCAGACCGGGTAGTCGTCCATTCTCTGAAACCTGCGTAGTGAAATTTCGGGCTTTTTTTTCAAAACTGGCGCAGCTGGGCACGGGGCGTTTTCCTAAGCTGCTGGCATGGACGCTTTCGAGCAACTCAAACAGGACGTTCGCGACGG
>JACPPF010000051.1 GCA_016191165.1 Planctomycetota bacterium | reverse complement strand
CCTCAGACCAAAACAACACACGCATACTAGCCCGAAGCGTAAGCGAGGGATCGCGTGCAACGGAAAACCTCGCTAACGCTTCGGGCTAGTATGCAAACTTGACTCAATCGCCATGAGTTTCGCGGTTCAAGAACACTAGCCACCGTATGGCGAGGGAAATGCGGCGCCTGTGGGAAACGCCGTTTGAAATGTGTCGGGTTCATTCGTGCCACGATTGCGGATGATGGCAAACGAGCACCAGATTCGTGGTCGTACCATGGGTGCGAGAATTGCGGTGCTGGTTTCAAATGGCACGGTGGAGTCTGGAGTCCTGTTTCGGTAGAGGAAATCCAATCGGTGTCGCGCGGCCGGGATTATTGACGGATTCAAACAATGACCAACAACCAATCGACCGACCTCCTGTTCGAAATCAGCCACCCCGGGCGGCGTTGCCATCGCTTGCCGGAATGCGATGTGCCCGCGCGCGAGGGCCTTGTACCCAAGGATTCGCTCGCTGATGCTCCGCCGCCGTTGCCGGAACTTGGCGAGATCGATTTGATCCGCCATTTCGTGAACCTGTCCAAGCGGAACATGTCGATCGATACGAACTTCTACCCGCTCGGCTCGTGTACGATGAAGTACAACCCGAAACGGCATGAGCGTATGGCGGCGTTGCCGGGCCTTGCGAACCTGCATCCGCTGCAAAGTGACGAATCGTGCCAGGGCATGCTGGCGATGCTGTGGTCGATGCAAAACATCCTCGCCGAGATTGCGGGCCTGGACGCGGTGTCGCTCCAGCCGGCGGCGGGCGCCCAGGGCGAGCTGACCGCGCTTCTCGTGGCCGAGGCCTACTACCGCGACCGCAAGGAACATGCTCGCAAGCGCGTGTTGATACCGGATAGCGCTCATGGAACCAATCCGGCCAGTGCCGCCATCGCGGGCTTCGACACGGTGTCGATCAAGAGCACCGACAAGGGGCTCGTCGATCTGGCCGACCTCAGATCGAAGCTCGATGAAAAAACGGCCGTGTTCATGATTACCAACCCGAACACGATCGGGCTTTTTGAATCGCAGATCGGCGAGATCACGAAGCTGATCCACGACGCCGGCGGCCTGGTTTATCTCGACGGCGCCAACATGAACGCCATCGTGGGCGTGACGCGCCCGGGCGATTTCGGCGCGGACATGATGCACTACAACGTTCACAAGACGTTCACCGGGCCGCACGGCGCCGGCGGTCCTGGTTCCGGGCCCATTGCCGTGCGCGCCAACCTCGCGCCTTTCCTGCCGACACCGATCGTGGTCAAATCCCCCTCAGCCCCAACCCCTCTCCCGCAAGGGGCGCGCGGAGAATGGTACGCGCTTGATTTCAACCGTCCCAAAACGATTGGCCGGGTGCGCAGCTTCTTCGGCAATGTCGGGATCCTTCTGCGCGGCTACTGCTACATCCGCACTCTGGGCGCCAGGGGCCTGCGCGAGATGACGGAGAACGCCGTGCTCAACGCCAATTACCTCCTCGCCCTCGTACAGCACGCTCTGGACGTGCCCAACGGCAATCGCTGCATGCACGAATTCGTCGCCAGCGCAGCCAGGCTCAAGCGAAGCAAACGCATCAGCGCGATGGAAATCGCCAAACGCCTACTTGATTTTGGCTACCACGCGCCGACCATTTACTTTCCGCTGGTCGTTCCCGAGGCGTTGATGATCGAGCCGACCGAGACCGAATCGAAGGAGACACTGGATGCCTTCGCGGCCACCTTGCTCAAGATCATTGACGAGGACGCCGACTTCCTGCGTGACGCCCCGCACACGACGCCGATCAGTCGGCCCAATGAAACCAGGGCGTTCAAGGAGCCGATCCTGCGGTGGAAGGCGTAATCCGACTTCTGCCTTATTCGATCGCCAGCGGCGCGATCAACATGGCTGCCGACGAGACCCTCGTTCAATCGGCGGCCCGCGGCGTGGCATCGCTGCGGTTTTACGGCTGGAGCGAGCCGACGGTCAGTCTCGGTTATTTTCAGCCCTCGGCGGTTCGCTTGTTGGATTCCGTTCTCATATCGCTTGCGTGGGTCCGTCGTCCCTCGGGCGGCGCGACGCTGGTTCACCATCACGAGTTGACCTATTGCCTGGCGATGCCGCCTGGGCCGCCGTGGCAAGGAGGCGAGTCGTGGATGCCTCGAATGCACCGCGTCATCGCGCGGGCGCTTGGCGACCTGGGCCGCGCGGGATCACTTGAATCCGTCCAGGTGGCCACGACACGACACGACAACGCTTTGTGCTTTCACCAGTTCACCCCAGGCGATCTCCTGAGTGCCGGCAAGAAAGTCGTTGGCAGCGCCCAGCGCAAATACCGGCAGGCTTTGATGCAGCACGGTTCCATCCTGCTTTGCCAAAGTGACTTCACGCCAAGCCTGCCTGGGATTCGGGAGTTGACCGGTATCACGCTGACAGCGACGCAGATCGCGCTGGCGACCGCAGACGCATTTCGCCGGGAAACCGGCTGGCGCCTTGAGGCCGAGCCATGGACGGATGCCGAGCGTGCCAACATCCAAGAACTGGCCAAGGAAAAGTACGGCGCCGCTGAGTGGAACGAAAAACGATGAAACTGGGAACTGGGGGTACGAGCCGGGAACCGTGAGCACGCGGCGCCAGCAAATGCAACGCTTGGTGGCCAAAAAAAAAACCCCGCGCGACGGGGCGGTCGCACGGGGTCGAGGGACGGCGAGGCGGCGTAGCGGGCGTCTTAGAACGGGTCGCGGCGGCCTCCCTCGATGCGCGGCGTCGGCACTGGAACCGGTGCGATTTCCAGGCCGGGGACATTGGGCGCCACCGGCGCTACGCTGGGCGTGAAGGGGGCCGGCTGTGGGACAACGCGGACCTCTTCGGGCTGCTTCGTGCCGCCCTTGGGCATGTTCTTGGGCGGATCGACCTTTTCGCCGGTCGTCGCCGCGCCCGAGCTGCAACCGCCGGAGCAGCAGCTATCGCCGCGCCGGAAGGCGCCGCGCAGACGCTCCAGCAGATTGAACCCGCCACGAGCGCACGGGTCGTTGCACGCCGCCGGCGCGCAGGTTTGATGGCAACGCGGTTGGCGGCACGGCGGCTGCCAGTTCCAGATCTTGGGCTGGCAGGCCTCGTGGCAACGCGAACGGAACAGAGGCGTGCGGGCGTGGGCCGTGCCGCAACAGGCCTTCGGTGTCGCACAAGAATCATTGCAATCACGACTGAATAGGCCCCGCAGCTTTTCGCGCAACCTGTGCCCGAAGCGATCGCAGCCACACGGGTCTTGGCCACAACTGGACGAGACGGCAGGCGTGGCTGCGGGAGGCGTGGTCTTCTTGTCCCCACCCTGCCCAACCAAGAGGGCCGAAGTCATCAGCAAGAACGCAGCATTCACGAGGATTCCTCCATTTGGGAAAAGGTCTGGCCCAGGTTCGGCATCCTTGGAATTTGGGGAACGCCCCCTAGTCGTTGCCTTTGCGCCTGCGCCTTGTTCTTAACGAAACGAGAACCGCGCCCCGACAGGCTCCCCGGTTTGTCCTACCGGAGTCGCGGGTTTGCTTTCTCCTACTCCATTGGTTCGGCCACTGGCTTCCCAGCCTTCACCGGTTTTCCTCGATTCCGAAACGACCCATCCTGTGACCATGACGATTAGTCCGAACCGCGCCGACTTTCCAATATCGGTGCCGGGGCAAGCGTGCTAAGATGATCCGATAGGGAAAACACGACCGCGGCGAACGCTCACCGTTGGCCACGAAAACGAGGTGAAACGATGCACTTTTACTCTCGGCCTGTAACCTTTTTGGCCTGCTTGACCCTGGCGCTAGCCTTCCCGGCGGATGGCCGGGCACAGAAAAAGAAGAAGGGAAAAAACGGTGAAATCAACACGCCGGCCGCGAAAGGGGAACGCAAATCCACCACCCTTCGCCCCGGCGACCCGGCCGTCGATTTCACGCTGCCGGACCTGAAAAAATCCACGGAAGTGAAGCTTTCCAGCTTCCGCGGCAAGAAACCGGTGGTGCTGATCTTTGGCAGCTACACCTGACCGCCCTTTCGTAGCCAGTCTGGCTACCTCGAAAAAGTTTACCAAACCTACAAAGATCGAGCCGAGTTTTTCCTCGTTTACATTCGCGAGGCCCACCCCGATTCGATCTTGCTCACGCTCAAAAAAGGGGAGAAGAAGCTGCTCAAGGTCAAGCAAACCCAGACCGTCACCGAGCGCGCTGAAAACGCCCAGCAGTGCATGGCCACGCTCAAGATGACGATGCCCACGCTCCTGGACCGCGAGGACAATCGCGTCAACGCCGCCTACGGCGCCTGGCCGGATCGACTCTACATCATTGGCATCGACGGGAAAATCGCCTACCAGGGCGGCCCCGGCCCGCGCGGCTTCCGCGTCAACGAAGTGGAGAAGTGGTTGCAGACCAATTTCAAAAAGAAGTAGGAAGCCCAGGGGTTCGCTGCGCTCATCCCTGGGCTTGCGGCTACTTCACATCCCGATACGCAAACCTCCGCGTGATGCTCTCTTGCGGATACGTCTTGCCGGCCACTTCGACATACGGGTAGATGAAGAAATTGAGCGGCCCGGCCTCTTGCGGCGGTTGCAGATTGATGTCGCGGCCCGTGGTAAAGCGGACGCGGTCCTCCGTCAGGTTGCCGAAATAGTATTCCTTCAAATCCGGATGCCGATTGGCCTCGGAAATATCGACAGGAACCCAGCCCTTTTGGTTCGGCAAGAACCACGCCCAGCAATGATAACCGCCGATCGGGCCTTCGCCGCGTTTGGAAGGAAGGGGAAAGCCCATCTCGAACTTGGCGGGAATCGCGTTGCCGCGGGCCATCGAGATGAACAGGCTGTGGAAGTCCGAGCAATTGCCGAACTTGCTGTCGCAGGCCCAGACCGAATCGCCGCGGCCCCAGCCCTTGCCGACCTTGCTGTATTTCATGTGGCCATTGACGACATCATAGAGCACCCTGGCGGCGGCGAACTGGTCGCCAGGCAGCTTCTTGTCTTTGAGAAGGTCCAGGGGTTTGCCGGCGATCGGCACCTTGCTATCGGGTTGCAAGAATCGCGTCACGTTTTCCTTCGCCGACGGTTTTAGCACGGCGTTGGCGGCAAGGTCGGTCTTCACTTCCTTGCGACGGACATCGTAGACGATCTCGAAGGGAATCTCCCCCTTGGCGTTGGCCTTGGCCTGAAAATAGATCATGGCATTGCCGTACTGTTTTTCATGGTGAACCTTCGCCTTCGCCGGCAGGTTTTTGGAGTGGATGGCAACAACCTGCTCGGGCCCCGCCACTGCCACGGGGAGCCAGACCCTCGCGGCGGTCCCCGGGGTGAGCCCCTTTACCGCGCCGCCATAGGTGAAAAGAAAATGCCGCTGTTTGCCCGCAGTGGTCTTGGCGCCGCCGGTGCGCGACGAACCTTGGGCGAAGATCACGCCCGCGACCAATCCACTCAACGCAAAACTGGCAAGGATTCGTGCTAATGGCATGCCCATGACAAGTTCTCCTCGGGAGGAGCGCAAAAAGGACCGTGATGTAAATCCATCACGTTCCATTATAGGCAAACCATAGACCATAGCCAGGGAAATATCCATTACCGTGCCGTGAAACCGCCATCCACGATGAACGTGGAGCCGGTGATATAACTGCCCGCGTCACTTGCCAGCAGCAGGGCAGTCCCGACCAGTTCCTTGGGGTCGCCCCAGCGGCCCAGGGCGGTCATCTTGGCAAAGCGATCCTGTTCGTCCTTGGACAACACGCTCGCGGGCAGATCAGTCAAAAATGGGCCTGGCGCGATGCAGTTGACCGTGACGCCAAACGAACCCAGATCGAGGGCGCTGGCCCGGGCCATACCAACCAGCGCCGCCTTCGTCGCCGAGTAAATGTTGCGCCCGTTGTTGGAGACAAACGCCATGATCGACGAGATATGGATGACGCGGCCCCACTTGCGCGTCTTCATCTGCGGGACCAGGGCACGGGTCAACGCCATCACGGAGTTCAGATTGATCTCCATGATGCGATCCCATTCGACATCGGTGATGGCATCGACCGCCTGCGGCACATTGGTGCCGGCATTGTTGACGAGGATGTCCACCTTGCCCAACTTCTCCAGGGCAAAAGCCGCGAGTTTGGCAACGTCGTCGCGCTTGCCCATGTCGGCGACCAGGTAAGCGCCCTTGCGATCGGTCCCTGTCAGGATCTCGGCAAGCGCGGGTTTTAGCTCGTTTTCATGCCGGCTGGAAATGACAATGTCGGCGCCGGCTTCGGCGAAGCAGCGCGCCATCGCCTTGCCGAGCCCTTTGCTGCCGCCCGTGACCAGGGCGACCTTGCCGGTGAGGTTGAACATGGCAGGAAACATGGTGAAGCCCTCCGAAGGAATTCAAGGAATGCGGCTAACCTCAATACCGTTCGTCGAAGAGCACTTGACCAGCCCCCAGCGCAAGCTGGGGGTTGTGCGAGGCTACCCAAACCCCACGCTTGCGCGTGGGGCTGGTATCGTTTCGTCTGACGAACGGTATTGCGGCTAACCTAGGGAAAGGCGATTGAGACGGCGAACCTGGCGCCCGGCTGGGCGCACTTCCGATCCTGGCGAAGAAAGGGCAGGTAGGAAGTGCGAAGGGGTCAATGCCGTTGTTTCGTACTTCGCTTTTCGTACTTTGACGTTCGGACTTTTGTCGACGCTTGGGAGGGCGGGAGACCGCACTCCCCTTCGGGTCGCGGTCAAACGTGTCTTTCGTTGCGTGCCCAATAAATCACCACAACTTTCTTGCGTTGCGTGCCCTGCCCTGATAAAACACTTCTTGGCTACCGTCGCCTTCCACGATTGATGACCGGATCGTTCCTGCCTCATTCCCATTCGCGGCCGTTGCCCACGGTGACACTGCGTTGCACTGGAGAAGTCGATCGATGTTGAACCTGCGTAAATTTTTTGCTGGGCTGCCAGTTCTTGTCGCTTTGGTCTTTGGGAGCATCGCCCCGGGCAGATCGTTTGCTCAGGCGCCCGCCGTTCCCGGCTTCACGCGCTTTTACGCGGACGCCAAGGCGCCTTCCGCCGAGGGCGGGCATCTGCTTTTTACATCGTTGAACTGCAACCAGTGCCATGCGTCGAACAAACCGTCCGCGGATGCGGCAACCAAGTCGGCCCCGATCCTCGATGGCATCGGTTCGCGCGTCAAGCATGCCTATCTGAAAAAATTCCTCCTCGACCCGCACGCCGTCAAGCCGGGCACAACGATGCCGAATCTTTTCGCGGGCATGGAGGAGGCCGAGAAGACCACGAAGGTGGAGGCGCTGGCGCATTACCTGGCCTCGACCGGCAAGCCAACCCAGCCGCGGCCCGATCGCAAGGGGATCAGCCTGGGGCGTGACCTGTTTTCGCGCGTCGGCTGCGTTGCCTGTCACGGCACGCGCGATGGCAAAGGCGATCAGGAAAAAGTCTTTGCTACTTCCGTCCCGCTTGGCAACATCAAGGCCAAGTACACGCTGGCCGGGCTAAGCGAGTTTCTCGCCAACCCGCATCAGACCCGCCCCCTGGGCCGAATGCCGGGCATCCTGGCGGGCAAAGAGGCGTCTGACGTAGCCAACTACCTGTTGCAGGGCACGATCCCGGGCGCGGCCGCCAACAACATGAAATACGCCTACTACGAAGGCGCCTGGAAGAATCTTCCTGATTTCGCCAAGCTGAAGCCGAAGGCTCAGGGGGAAGCTGCCGACTTTGAGTTGTCCGTCGCGCGCCGCGTCAATAACGTCGCACTGCGTTTCGAGGGCTTTCTGAAGATTGACGTGGCCGGCACCTACACCTTCCACCTGACGAGCGACGATGGCAGCCGGCTGTGGCTCGACAATAAACTCGTCGTCAACAACGACGGCATCCATCCGCCGACGACCAAATCAGGCAAAACCAAGCTGACCAAAGGTATGCACAAGCTGGTCCTGGCCGTCTTCAACGGCGGCGGCGGGTTCGAGTTGAAAGCCGACGTCGAGGGGCCCGGCGTGGGCCGACAACCGCTCGGAGCACTGGTCCACCTCAGCGAGAACATCGAGCCCGCGAAAATTGCCAAGGGCGACCCAGACTACTTCCCCGTGCAGCGGGAGCTCGCTGCCAAGGGCAAGGAGCTGTTCGGTTCGATCGGCTGCGCGAACTGTCATCAAATGCAAGGCGAAAAAAATCGCCTCGCGGCGCCGGCGGAGGCCAAATTGAAGGGGGACGCCGGCTGCCTCGCCGCCGCGCCGAAAAAGGGCGTGCCGTGGTTCAACTTGAGCGGCATTCAGCAAAAGGCCCTGCGCGTTGCCCTGGAAAAGCCTCGCCCTGACAAAAACGACGTTCGCGATGTCGTCAAGACGACGCTGACGGCTTTCAACTGTTATGCCTGTCACGATCGCGACCGAATCGGCGGCGTCGAGGACGATGTCAACAAGCTCTTCCTCACCGTCATGCCCGAAATGGGTGACGAAGGCCGCATCCCACCCTCGCTCACCGGCGTCGGCGCCAAACTCAATGTCACCTATCTCGAAAAGATATTCGAGAACGGCTCCCACGATCGGCCCTACATGCACACGCGCATGCCGAAGTTTGGCACGAGTGTCGGCCACCTGTCCGACCTGTTCGCCAAGATGGATGCCCCCAAGAAAGGACCCAACGTCACATTCGATCAGCCGATCGCGAAGATCAAGGCCGCCGGCCGACACATGGTCGGGCCGCAAGCATTCGGCTGCGTCAAGTGCCACACCTTCGCGGGCGCCAAGGCGGAAGGCGTTCAGGGCATCGACCTCACCCTTCTGACTCAGCGCCTCAAGAAGGACTGGTATCACAACTACATGATCAACCCGAGCAAGTACCGCCCGGGTACGCGCATGCCCTCGTCATTCCCCGACGGCATGACGCTGTTGAAAAAGGTGCTCGATGGCAAGGCCGACACGCAGATCGAAGCCATCTGGACGTATCTGGCAGACGGCAAAGCCGCGTCGCCGCCAATTGGCCTGAACACGAAATCGACTCCGCTCATCCCGGTGGCGGAGGCGATCATTTATCGCAACTTCATTCAGGGCGCCGGGGCTCGGGCCATTGGCGTCGGCTTCCCTGAAGGCGCTCATCTCGCCTTCGATGCCAACGACATACGCCTGGCGATGATCTGGCAGGGCGCCTTCATCGACGCCCACCGCCACTGGACCGGCCGCGGCGTCGGCTATGAACCCCCCGCCGGCGAAAACATTCTCAAACCGCAAACCGGCGCCGGGTTTTACATCCTGGCCAAACAAGATGAAGCCTGGCCTGCCAAGCCCGCCAAAGAAATCGGTTACAAGTTCCGCGGCTATCGCCTGACCGACGACCAACGACCAACTTTCCTTTACTCGTTCCATGAAATCAAGATCGAGGATGCGCCCAACGCCATCACCACGAAGGGCAACCCGGGCATCCGCCGAACGTTCACCATCACGACCGACAACCCGATCGACAAACTGTTCTACCGCGCCGCGGTCGCCGATAGGATCACCGCCGAGAAAGACGGCTGGTTCCGCATCGACAACTGGCGGATGCGGATCGAGAGCGAGGCGACGCCGGTGATTCGCCAGGCGGGATCGAAGATGGAGTTACTGGTGCCGGTGCGGTTCAAGGGGAACAGCGCCAAAATTGTGCAGGAATACGCATGGTAGGCCTTGGGCCCCACAACCCATGTGCGAAACCCGCCACGACTGGAATGCATTATGCTCACCATCCCCAAACGCAAGACGAAAGGCGAGGTCGGCCCGAAGGATCATGGCCGAAAAATGTCCCTCAAGGACTTCGAGTTCGCCAAGACCGAGGAAGGCTATCACTACGAGCTTTCACGTGGGTATATCACCGTGTCGCAAGTCGCCAAGCTTTATCATGCGTTGATCATCGCCGCCTTGCGCGATCACCTGGGGGCATATCGTCTGGCGCATACCGACGTGATTTTCGCCATCCTTGGGGCCGCGGAATGCAAACTTCTGATTCCCGACTGGGAAAGTGAACGCCATCCCGATATCGCGATCTATCTTGCGAAACCCAAGGGGCCGAAGGACGACACCGTTTGGCGGCGGTGGTTTCCCGATCTCGCCATCGAGGTCGTCTCCGAGCGTTCCGTCGATCGCGACTACATCGAAAAACGCGAAGAGTACTTTACTCTGGGCATCAAGGAATACTGGATCGTCGACGCCAAGCGAGAGCAGATCGTTGTCCTTCGCCGCGGTAAATCAGACTGGATCGAGAAGCGGCTCGGCCCGGACAACACCGTCACGACCAAGCTTCTGTCAGGCTTCAAGCTGCCGTTCCAGACGATCCTGGACGCCGCCGCCCAGGCCGATGTGGACAGCGAATAACCGTACTTCGTAAACCAAGCACGAAATAAATAGGGGTAATCCATGCGATACGTTTTCGTTCTGTTGACCGCCCTGGCCCTGGCCTTGATTCCCGCCGACCCGGCCGCGGCGCAAAAAAAGAAGAAAAAAAAAGCGCCCGTCGCCCAGAAACCAAGCGGCGATGAAAACGACTATTACAAGCTGCTGCGCTACACCCCGCCTGAGGGCGAGGTGCTCGAAGCCGGCGCTCTCGAAATCCTGCCCGGCGGCAAGATCGCCCTCGGCACACGCCGCGGCGAAATCTGGATCATCGAGAACGGCCTGACCGACGATCCCAAGGACGCCAAGTTCAAACGCTTCGCCCACGGGATGCACGAGATCCTCGGCCTTGCCAGCAGTCCAAAAGACGGCTGGCTTTACGTCACCCAGCGCTGCGACGTCACGCGCGTGAAAGACAGCAAGGGCAAGGGGCGCGCCGACACCTTTGAAGTGGTCGCCGATGGCTGGGAAATCAATGGCGATTACCACGAATACGCCTTCGGCTCGCGCTTCGACAAGAACGGCAACATCTGGATCACCCTTTGCCTGACCGGGTCGTTCAACTCCAACAGCAAATTCCGCGGCTGGGCAGGCAAGGTCACCCTCACCCCAGGCCCCTCTCCCAAGGGGAGAGGGGAGACATGGGCGTTCGTTCCCACCACGAGCGGCGTGCGCTCGCCCGGCGGCGTTGGCTTCAATGCGGAAGGGGAAGTCTTCTACACCGACAACCAGGGGCCCTGGAACGGCACGTGCGGCCTGAAACACATCACCGTCGGCGGTTTCGTCGGCCACCCCGGCGGCTATAAGTGGTATTCCGAACCGGAAGCAAAGTACCTCGGCGCCGCCCCGCTCGTTCCCAAAAGCGGCAGCCGAATCATGACCGAAGCCAAGAAAATCCCCGAGTTCAACCCCACCTCAATCCTGTTCCCCTATGGCAAGATGGGCCAATCCGCCAGCGGTATCGATTGCGATCTCTCCGGCGGCAAGTTCGGCCCGTTCGAGAAGCAACTCTTCGTCGGCGACCAAACGCACAGCACCATCATGCGCGTCTCGCTCGAAAAAATTAACGGCAAGTATCAAGGCGCCTGCTATCCCTTCCGTCAGGGCTTCGGCTCCGGCATCGTTCCCACGCGTTTCGCTCCCGATGGCTCGCTCATCGCCGGCGGCACAAACCGCGGCTGGGGCTCGCGCGGCAACAAGCCGTTCTCCATCGAACGACTCGTCTGGACCGGTAAGGTCCCTTTCGAGATTCACCAGATGAAGGCGGAATCCGACGGCTTCACCCTCCACTTCACCAAACCGATCGACCCCAAGACCGCCGGCGACAAGACATCGTATAAGATGGAAACCTATACGTACATTTACCAGGCGAATTACGGCAGCCCCGAAGTCGATCGCACCCATCCGACCATCGACAAGGTCACGGTCGGATCCGACAACAAGAGCGTCCGCATCTGGGTCAGCAAATTACAAGAAGGGCACATCCACCAGCTCACCGCGCCCGGCCTGCGTTCCGCCGATGGCTTGCCCCTCTTGCACAATGTCGCGTATTATACGCTGAATTACATTCCGCAAGCGCGCTGATTGATCCGGCGCCGGGTTTACAGCTTTCCAACCGCTGCCCCGGCGCCGATGTTCGCCATGCCCGGCCCCCAGTAATCCCTGGGCCGATTGAACGGCAGGATCATCGGTTCCTCGAAAGGCCGATAGGGCAGCATGGCCGCGATTTGATCCAGTTGCTTGACGATGTCGCCGGGCAACGGCCCCTTCTCGATGACACGAACCGCTTCCTCGACCTGCTCCGCCGTCTTGGGGCCGATCAGCGACGAATGCGCGTCGGCACCGGAAATCCCAAAACGCAAGCACAGCTCGACGATCGATAGGCCGCATTCATCGAGCAAATCGTAAAAGGCTAGCAATTGCTCCTGCCGTCTTTTTGACAGCCAGGCCGGCCTGGCGCGCACTACCTCATCGTAGCGGCGCCCCAGGCTGCCCTGATGCAAGAGCGAGCCAAGAACCACACCCATGTTTCGGGCCCTGGCCTCAGGAAGGACCTCGTGCGCTGCCTCGCGGAACAACGCGCTGTAATTGAACGCCGTCAATACGACATCGAAGCGATCCGAGCGGATCAAGTGCGCCATCTCGGTAACCGTCGTGCCGCCCAGTCCGGTGAAGCGGATGACGCCTTCCTTTTTTAGCTGATCGAGCGCCTCGATGACCGGGCCGTCAACGCCCTCGGGATCAGTCCACCAGTCGTATTGCAGCGGACGATCCGCCTCGTGGACAAATAGAATGTCGATGACCTCGCGATGAAGAAGCCGCAGACTTTCCTTGGCCGATTCGAGCAGTTGCCGTTTGTTGCGTGGATCGAACGGTTTCGGCCGCCCGCCCAGCTTGGTCGATAGAATGAACGGCGTCTTGATGTCGGCGATGATCTGGCCAAGAACTTCCTCGCTGTTGGCGTAGGCCGGCGCCGTGTCGAAGTAGTTGATGCCAAGATCGAGGGCCTTGTGAACCGCGGCCTTGTTTTCGGCGAAACCCACGCCAAGCGAGGAAGTGAACAGGCTGCCGAAGCCGAGCTCGCTGACTTCGATGCTCGTTTTGCCCAGGATACGTCTACGCATGGCTTTCTCTCCGAGTTGCAAATGGATGCTTGTACTTTTCTTCGCAAAATAGTCAAATGTCGGCAATGGTTTCCGTGAATCGCATCGGGGAAAGGGGATGCGTTTTCTTTGCACCAACGGTGCCAAAATGTTAAAGCCCAGGGCGAAGCCCTGGGAGGACACCGCAGTTACTCCCGTTCCAAGCCCCAACGGGGCGCGATGAGTCGGAGGTTAGTCATGCCGCAATCTTTGGCTGCGATTTACATCCACCTGATCTTCAGCACGAAAAACCGCGCCCCCCTGATTCGGCCCGAGCTTGAGGAAGAATTGCACATGTATCATGCGGGGATATTGCGTAACCTTGATTCACCGCTGCTTTGCACCGGGGGCACGGAAGATCATGTACATGTCCTCTTTCGACTGGGCCGAAAAATTGATGTGGCGAAAATCGTCGAAAAGGTAAAGGCCGGTTCCTCGAAGTGGATCAAAACAAAAGGCGCCGAATACCACGATTTCTACTGGCAATCCGGCTACGGAGCTTTTTCGATTGGTCAATCGGGTATCGGCGGCGTCAAGAAGTACATTGCGAACCAAAAGGAACATCACCGTACCAGGACCTTTCAAGAGGAATTTCGCGAGTTCCTGAATCGATACGAGATCGCTTTTGACGAGCGGTATGTTTGGGATTAAACGTTGACGCCGCCCCGTTGGGGCTTGGCATCGACAGTCTTGATTCAGTTCCCAGGGCTTTGCCCTGGGCTTTAACATTTGGCACCTTCGGTGCCTGGGTGTTGTTTGGTGAGGCGGTTCAACGATGAATAGGATTTGGCTTTCCGGGCCGTTTCTTGCCGGCGCGGCCGCCGTTTTGATCTTGGTTCATGGCAACCTGTTGCCAAGCGCCGAACAAGCGGGCAAAGGCACAAAACCTGGCGCGCCGAAACTCACGCCCGCCGCCGCGGCCAAATCGTTCAAAATCCCCGACGATTTTCGTATGGACCAAGTGCTCAGCGAGCCAGTCGTCAAGCAGCCAATTTCGCTGAGCTTCGACGAACGCGGCCGGCTGTGGGTGGTGCAGTACATTCAATATCCGCATCCGGCGGGGTTGAAAATATTGAGCCGGGACATGTTCTGGCGCGTCGTCTATGACAAGGTTCCGCCGCCGCCGCCCAACCATTTCCGTGGCAAAGACATCGTTTCCGTTCACGAAGACACCGACGGCGACGGCATCTACGACAAGCACACGCGCGTGCTCGAGGGCATGAACATCGTCACCTCGGTCGTCACGGGCCGCGGCGGGCTGTGGGTTCTCAATCCGCCCTACCTGCTTTTCTATCCGATGAAGAACGACCGACCCGTAAGCGATCCCATCGTGCATCTGCAAGGTTTTGGCCTGGAAGACACGCACTCATGCGCCAATAGTCTACGCTGGGGTCCCGACGGCTGGCTGTACGCCACGCATGGCAGCACCGTCTCCGCTCACGTGACGCGGCCTGGCATCAAAGAAACCCCAATCCAGATGATCGGCCAGCACATGTGGCGCTACCATCCCGAAAAGAGGCGTTTCGAGATCTACGCCGAGGGAGGCGGCAACGCCTTCGGCGTCGAAATCGACTCGCAAGGCCGACTCTATTCCGGGCATAACGGCGGCAACACGCGCGGGTTCCACTACGTCCAGGGCGCATCCTATCGCAAGGGCTTCGAGAAGCATGGCGTACTCGCAAATCCCTACTCCTACGGCTTCTTCGAAGCGATGAAGGCGAACAAGTCGCAACGCTTCAGCCATACCTGGGTGCTCAACGAAGCCGACGGGCTACCCGCCAAATACCGTGGCAAGATCTTCGCGGTCGAGCCGTTGCAGGGCCGGGTCATGCTCAGTGAAGTCAGCCCCGACCGTTCGTCGTTTGAAACGAAGGACCTGGGCGGCGTGGTCACGTCGAGCGACACCTGGTTTCGTCCCGTCGACATCAAACCGGCGCCCGACGGCTCTCTCTTCATCGCCGACATGTACGAGGCGAAGATCGCCCACCTTGGTCACAATGACGGCGTCATCGACCGCGACACCGGGCGCGTCTATCGTCTCGCCGCAAGGAACGCAAAATTCCCCAAACCGGTCGATCTTGGGAAGAAATCCTCCACGGAGTTGGTGGACCTGTTGAAATCGGACAATCGCTGGACCCGGCAAATGGCGAATCGGCTGCTGGGCGACCGCAAGGACAAGACCGTCCTGCCGATGCTGACGAAGCAACTCTTCGCAAGCAAGAGCCAGCTCGCGCTGGAAACACTCTGGGCGATCCACCAGACTGGCGCGTTCGACCAGGCGCTGGCGGAGAAAACGCTGGCGCATCCCGAACCGCAAGTTCGCCTGTGGACGATACGGTTACTCGGCGATGACCATCGCCTCGGGGCGAAAATCGCCAGCAAGATGATCGATATCGCACGCAACGAGCCAAGCCTTTTTGCGCGCAGCCAGTTCGCCGCCAGCGCCAAGAGGCTCAACGCCATCGAGGGCCTTCCGCTCGTGCAAAGCTTGCTGACGCGCGATGAAGACGCCAGCGACATTCATGTTCCCTTGCTCCTGTGGTGGGCGATTGAGGTTCATTGCGCGAAGGATCGAGACAAGGTGCTCGACATGTTTCGCGAGTCGTCGCTGTGGCGGCACAGGATGGTTGAAAACACGATCCTGCCTCGCCTGATGAAACGCTTCGCGATGGCCGGCTCGCAGAAGGATTTTCAAACGTGCGTCGAGTTATTCCGCCTGGCGCCGGAGAAAAAGCATGGCCAAATCCTGCTCAAGGGTTTCGAGGAGGCGTTCAAGGGCCGTTCGATCGCGGGATTGCCGAACGACCTCATCACTCAGATCGCCAAGCTCGGCGGCGGGTCGGTGGCGTTCGGCGTTCGGCAGGGCAAGGAAGCCGCGATCACGCAGGCGCTGACGATGATCGCGAATCCCAAGACATCAGCCCAGCAGCGGCTTGAGTTAATTGAGCTGTTCGGCGAAGCCAGGCAACCGCGCTGCGTGCCGCCGTTGCTGATGTTGGTCGCGGCCAAGGAATCGGACGCGGTCAAGAAGATCGCCCTGGGGGCGCTGCAGGCGTATCCAGACGACAGGATCGGCGCTGAGGTCGTCAAGGCATTTCCCACCCTGACGGGCGAGGTACGTGAGGTCGCCGAATCGCTTCTGGTTGGCCGGCGCGCCTGGAGCCGGCAGTTTTTGGCAGCAGTGGATGCCGGCGCAATTGCGCCGAAATCGATTGCGTTGCCGACGCTGCGCAAGCTTCTTTTGCATCGCGACGATCAGATTTCCAAGCTGGTCAAGAAGCACTGGGGTGAAATCAAGGGCGCGACGACCGAACAAATGCGCAAGGAAGTCGATCGGCTCGTCAGCGTCATCAACGCGGGAAAAGGCGATCCGTATCCAGGCAAGAAAATCTTCACCGCGAAGTGCGCCAGCTGCCACCTGCTGCACGCGCGCGGCGGCATCGTCGGCCCGGACCTGACTCCCTTCAAGCGCGACGACGTGCCGGCCATGCTGTTGCATATTGTCAACCCGAACGCCGAGATTCGCGAAGGCTACGAAAGCTCGATCATCATCACCGAGAGCGGCCGGACGCTGACGGGCATCGTCATCGAAAAGGACGCGCGCGTGGTCGTTCTGCGCACCTCCGAGGGGCAGCGCATCGTGCTTCCCAAAAACGAGATTGAGACCCTGACCGTGAGCGGCATTTCGCTAATGCCGGAGGGGTTGCTGAGCGGCATGACCGATCAAGAAGTGCGCGACCTTTTCGCGTATCTGCGTTCCGGTCAGCCGTTAAACGAGCGAAAATGACCGGGGGCCGCGCTCGAATCGAACTTTGGACGCTGGACGTTCTGTCGTTCACCGTGGTAATCCAATCCCATTGCACCTTCCAGCTGACGGTGCATTCCGCGTTGTGTTCACTTCATCCGTCGGCAAGACCGAACCAATTTCTTCAAAAGCACTTACGTCGATTTCCCGGCCAAACGGCCTGTCAACCGGCGCGCGCGGAAGACTCGTTGCGACCCCGAAAAGCGCTAACTTTTTTATCCACCCGGCCGCGCCGCCGGGGATTGTGACCTATGCTTGGGTGGAAGAATTCTCCGCGGATTCCGCGGGATCGTATCGCCCCGCACGCCGGTCAGGAAGGCGCTGCGCCAGGAATTGAAACCATGCACGGTTTGGCATCCCATGTGGATTCTGGCCCCAGTCATTCGCCCGTCCGCCCTGCACGCGCGGCGGCGCTGACGGCCCTGGGGCTGTTCCTTTTGTTGCTGGGCACCCACTGGGCGACGATGGGCCACCTGGTGGACCGCTGGAGCAACGATCCGCAATATTCGCATGGCTTCATCGTGCCCTTGTTCGCGGCGGTTGTTCTATGGTCGCGCCGGGCGATGCTCAAGCAAGTCGCCTGGACACCGACCTGGATTGGCTGCCCCTTCCTGGCAATCGGCCTGGCCATGCGCGGCGTCGCGGCCTGGATCGACTTCGAGGCGCTGGATACGCTTTCGTTGCTTCCGAGCATTTTCGGTCTGGTGCTCCTGGTCGGCGGTCTGTCGGTGTTGCGGTGGTCGTGGCCGGCGCTCGCGTTCCTCGGCTTCATGATGCCGTTGCCGTACTTCATGGAAACTGCTCTGGCCCTGCCGTTGCGTCGTATCGCCACAATCATGAGCACCTACGCGCTGCAAACTCTCGGTTGCCCGGCGCTTTCGGAGGGGAACGTGATTTTGGTTGACGACATCCCGCTGGGCGTCGAACACGCTTGCAGCGGTTTGGGTATGCTGCTGACGTTCTTCGCCCTGGCAACGGCGCTGGCGATGGTGGTCAACGCTCCCTGGCACGATCGAATGGTGCTGATTGCCAGTGCGGTGCCCATCGCGGTTTTGGCGAATGTCATCCGCATCACGGCCACCGGCCTTGCGTATCACCTGGCCGGACCGGACAGCGAACTGGCCAGGCTGATCTATCACGACCTTGCCGGCTGGTTGATGATGCCGCTAGCCCTGGCGATGCTGTGGTTGGAGTTGCAGTTTCTCGCCCACTTGTTCATCGACCAATCCGATCCGGCGCCTTTGCCGTTGACGATGCCGAAACGTTCCGAGTTTGCGATCGAGTTGCCCAAGACCTTGCCGAAGGAAGTGAAGTCATAGCCGCGCGACGGCGACCCCTCCGGGGCGCGGGCAACTCGCCTGCACGGAGTTCGCCTGGAAACGAAACGAAGTAGGAGTCCCCATGGAAACGAATCAAGCAGCCCCCAAGTCTCCTGGCCTTTCCGGTGCGGACAGCCAGTTCTTGCAATCGTCGCTGTTGATGATGGCGAACGCGCAAGGCGAACGGCCAACGGGCCCGCCGGGGTTGTCGGCAACGCCGACCCTGTCCGCGCTGGTGCAAGCACTCAAGCGGCGCTGGATGTTGGCGCTGACCGTGGCCCTGGTTGCGTCGGTCGGCACAGTTTTTGGTGTCTTTCAACTCCTGCCCCCCAAGTACAACGTGCAGATGCGTGTCCGCGTTGCTAGGCAGGCCGGCGTCGAAGAAAGCAATCACTTCATTTTCACGGCCAACATGGAAGCGATGGTCAAGAGTCCGCTCGTCCTCAACGCAGCCCTCAACGAAAAGACCAAAGATGGCCGGGACATCAAGGACCTGGAACTGGTCCGTAGCAAAGGCATGGGCGTCATCGAATGGATGGAGAAGGCGCTCAAGACCGATTTCAAGCTCGGCCCGGAAGTCCTGCGCGTGACGCTGGCAGCGGACCAGCCCGAGGAGGCGGCCGAATTGCTCAACGCGGTTGCCCGGGCGTTCCTGCACGAATATGCGGAAATGGAACGAGCGAAGAAGCAACAACGCCTGGTGGAACTGCGCGCCCGCAAGGAAATCGTCGAGGCCGACCTGAGTTCGCTGCGCAAGCTCTGGGAAAGCCAGATGAAAACGCTGGACGTCAAGGACCGCGAGGCGATGCAGGTCACGCAGCAGCAATGGCTCAACAAGCTCGGGGCGGCCGAGGCGTCGCGGCGCATCAACGAGGAGGAATACATCAAGGCCGACAACGAGATCGTCGTCGCCAGCGCTCGTTTGAAGAGTCTTGACAAACACGAGGTTCCGGATGACGTGCTCTACGAAGAATACCTCAAGGACCCGACCATCCAGGGCTACATCAAGGCGATTGGAGATCTTGAGGACGCCATCGCGCGGATGTATCGCGAGTACAACGAACCGTTCGCAACCCAGAAGGCGGTGCCTCTGAAACATGCCAAGATCGAGGTCACCGATCTGAAAGCGGCGAGGGAAAAGCAGATCAGGCCAGCCATTACCCTGCGCTGGCGCACCGCCGTGCGCAAGATTCTGGAAACGCAGATCAGCGTTGCCGAGGAGAAACGCGAAGGCTTCCTGCGCCGACGCGAAAGCTTCGTCAAGGAAACGCTGGAGTTGGAACGCAAGGTCAAGGAGTCCGGCCCCGGCGGTAAAGCCAGGCCGCGGATTATTCAAGAAACCGAGGACAAGATCGAGCTGGCCAAGAAAGCGCTGGAACAAACCTCAGCCAAGATCAGCGAGGTCGATCTCGAAGTGCCCGGGTCGCGCATTCAGTTGCTGGAACGGGCCGCGGTGCCGCTGGACCGAGATCGCAGCCAGCAGACGAAGATCGCCGGCGCGGGCGGACTGGGCATCTTTGTCGTCGCGCTGTTTGGCGTTGCGTTTCTGGAATTCCGCTCGCGCAAGATTGGCGAGGCGGATGAGGTGGCCAGCGGGCTAGGGCTCAAGGTGCTGGGCACGGTTCCCGCGATGCCGGTCCGTCCCAAGAAGGCGGGGCAATCGAATTCCGCGGGCGAACAGCTTTGGCACAATCAGCTTCAAGAATCGATGGACGCGATTCGCACGGTCCTTTTGCACCAGGCACGTACTGAGGCGTTGCACGTCATCATGATCGCCAGCGCCAACAGCGGCGAGGGCAAGACGACCCTGGCGACGCAACTGGCCGCCAGCCTGGCCCGCGCCTGGAAGCGGACACTTGTCATCGATGGCGATTTGCGCCATCCCGGCGCGCACCTGCTTTTCGACGTGCCGCAGGAACCCGGCCTGGCCGAGGTGCTGCGCGGCGAGGTCGAGCCAGGCGACGCGGTCCGGGCCACTCCGTTCAGCCGGCTGTGGGTCCTGCCCGCGGGCAACGGCGATGCCCATGCGATCCAGGCCATGGCCCAGGACAACCTTCGCACGCTCTTCGAACAGTTCAAGCAGCAGTACGACTTCATTATCATCGACGCGCCGCCGGTGCTGCCTGTGACCGACGCGCTGCTGCTTGGCCAGCACGTGGACGGCATCCTGTTCACCGTGTTGCGCGAGGTCAGCCGGGCGCCGGCGATTCACGCCGCCCAGCAAAAGCTCGAGCCGCTCGGCGTACCGACTCTGGGCGCCGTCGTGCTCGGCACCGAACCCGAGTTCACGGACCAGAACTACCGTTTCGCCGTGAACTCTTTCGCGAAGCAATGAGTGAGCGGTTACGGTGACGGGGTCGAACGCGCGAAACCGTCGGGCGAGTTTCGACTCCGCCTCGGTCGCGAAACGTAAGGGCAGAGTTTTTTTTCAGGGGAGAATGGCGTGAATCCGCGAACCCGAGCCGTCCTGATCGCAGCCGTGACGTTGCTGGCGTCTGGGGCTCTTTACCATGCCCTGGCACGTGACTCCGCTGAATTGAATAACGCGGCGACGCGCGTCGCTCAGGTGCCAACCGTGGTCGGCGACTGGGACGCTCGGGACGTGACCACTGATCATGCCGCGTTTGCTCAGGCCGGGGCCAACGCCTACTGGATGCGGGTTTACGAGAATCGAAAAACGAAGACGGAGGTGTTGGTGATCCTGATGACGGGCCGCTCCGGGAAGATGGCGGTGCATACGCCCGAGATTTGCTATGGGGGCGCCGGCTATGAATTGCGTGAGACGCCGGCGGCGGTTGCGTTTACGGCTGATGGTGCGGATCGTTTCTGGACCGCGCACTTCGCCAAGCCCGGCGGCGCCGTTCAGCACCTGCGGCTATTCTGGGCGTGGAACGCACGCGGTGAATGGAAGGCCTCCACGGTGCCACGCTGGCAATTTCTCGGCGAACCACTCCTGTACAAACTTTATGTCTCACGCGGACTCGAGCCTGGCCCCGGCGTCGCGCCCACAAACGATCCGGCGGCTCAGTTTTTGCGCGAGTTTCTACCCGTGGTGAATCGCACGCTCTTTGGGAGCGAGAGGGCGTCGTGACTTGATTGTTCTGTTTTCGCCTGGCGCCGCGCGAATGCAACGCCACAAGCGGCGAGATGGAGTTTGGCGTATGTCGATGTTCGTGGATTCCGAGAATCTGCTACGAGAAAGCCGGCCGGCTACCCCGCCGGAGGTCGCCCTGCCGGCGACGCCGGGGTGGTACGCCACGACGAAAATCGTCGTTGATTCGGCCCTGGCCCTGGTGTTGCTGATTCTCACCGCGCCGCTCCTGTTGTTCGCCATCATCCTCGTTAAATTGACCTCGCCCGGTCCAGCCATTTATACGCAAACGCGCGTCGGCCGCGGCGGCAAGCCGTTCACCATCTACAAACTCCGCACCATGGCGAACAACTGCGAAAGCCTGACCGGCGCCCAGTGGTCCAAGCCTGGGGATAGCCGCATCACCCGCGTCGGCCGCTGGCTGCGAAAGACGCACCTCGACGAACTGCCCCAGTTATGGAACGTGCTCAAGGGCGACATGAGTCTGATCGGCCCGAGGCCGGAACGTCCCGAATTCGTACCGCAACTCGAGCAGGCGATCCCGCTTTATCGCGAACGCTTGCAAGTTCGCCCCGGGGTGACGGGTTTCGCGCAGATCCAGTTGCCGCCTGATACCGATCTTGAAAGCGTTCGCATCAAACTCGCCTACGATCTGCATTATGTCTTGAACGTCGGCCTCTGGTTCGACGTGATGATTTACCTGGGCACGATGGGCAAATTGCTTGGCCTTTCGTTCGCCGGGATCCGTGCCTTGTGCCGATTCCCAGAAAGCGGTCAGGTGGATGACGCCTACCGCCGGTTGACGACGACTTCGATCGAACCGAAAACCTAGCCACGCGCCCCCTGGCGTTCGCGCGTTGCCGCGCGGATGCTTGGCCGCAAGCGGCATGCACATGAAACATGGCCTACTTCCTTTTTATTCTGGTCAACGCGGCGCTATTTATTCGGCCCGCGGAAATCGTGCCGGCCTGGCAGGCGTGGGAGGTCTACTTCTACCTGATCGTCACTTGTTTCGCCGTCGCGCTGCCTGACGTGCTGCGCTATTTCACCGCGCAATCTCTGGACACCCAGCCCATCACGTTGTGCGTCTTCGGGTTGCTGGTGGCCATCTTCGCCTCCTCGGCCGTGAACACTGACGCCGCCGAGACGTGGCGCACCAGCTTTTTCTTCGCGAAAGTGATTGTCTATTACATCCTGTTCGTGAGTCTGGTGACCACGGCGGCGCGTTTGCAAACCTTGCTGATTTGCATGTTGGCATTCTGTGGCTGCGTGACCATCTTGGCCGTGCTGCGCTTTCACGACCTGATTCACCTGGAGACGATCAAGCCGTTGCTGGATGTGCGCGACGGGCAGTACGGCGATACGATCACGGTCAAGCGGTTACAAGGGACCGGTATCTTCCATGATCCGAACGAGCTATGCGTTTTGCTCGCGGCCATGATTCCTCTGTCGTTGTATTTCTTGGTCTGGAGCAAGAATCTTTTGGTGCGCGGCATGTGCCTGGCGTCCGTGCCGCTATTCGGGTACGCCGTCATGCTGACGGGCTCACGCGGGGGGTTCCTGGCGTTCGTCGGCGGACTCGGCGCCCTGGCGTGGACGCGGTTCGGCTGGAAAAAGACCGCCTTGCTTTCCGCCATCGGATTGCCGGTCCTCTTCATTCTCTTCGCGGGCCGACAGACCGAACTCAGCACCGGGACCAACACCGCATCCACGCGCGTCGGCCTGTGGCGCGAATGGCTGACCGTCTTCAAGGAAAACCCAGCGTTCGGCACTGGCATGACCTTGAGGCCCGAGGAGGACCCGCAAACCAAGCGACCCGATCTGGGAAAAAAGCACCTCGCCCACAATTCCTATATTCAAAGCTTTGCCGATTTGGGCTTCATCGGCGGCTGCCTGTTTGTCGGCGCATTCATGCTGGCCGGATGGTCGGTCTATCGGTTCAATGCCAAGGACAGTCTGATCCAGCAGCACGAGCTCAAAGACGTGCAACCCTTCCTGCTCGCCAGTTTGGCGGCCTATGGACTGGGGATGGCGTCGCTGTCGATCTGCTACATGATCCCAACCTACCTCATGCTGGCTCTCACGGTGGCCTACACGCGGATGGCGCAGCGCTCGGCCCTGTCCGCGCCGGCGCCGTTGCGTTTTGATCTTCCCCAGGTGGGCAGGATTGGCGCAGCTGGCGTTTTCACTTTGTTTAGTATCTATGTCTTTGTGCGATTCTTGGCGTAACAACCAGCCCCGAGCCCAGGCGAGGGGTTCCTGCCATCCTAAGCGCTTGCGCCCGGGGTTGGTTCGGAGAAAACATGTCACAAGGAATTGACTCCGACGCCGTGCCTGCCGTCACCGTGATTCGTCCCCCGCGCGGCTGGCAACTCATCAACTTCGCGGAACTCTGGCACTTCCGGGACCTGCTTTATTTCCTGGCGTGGCGCGACGTCAAGGTGCGCTACAAACAAACGCTGCTGGGGGTCGCCTGGGCGGTCCTGCAGCCGGCGTTGATGATGTCGATCTTTTACATCATCTTCACGGTGGTCACGCATACCTACCAGGGCGAACGACCCTATCCGCTTTTCGTCTTTTCCGCACTATTGCCGTGGACATTTTTCGCGACTGCCATCGCCAACGCCGGGAACAGCGTGATTGGCTCGGAACGGCTGATCACGAAGATCTACTTTCCGCGTCTGGCGGTGCCGTTCGCGACGGTGGCGGCGTCGATCGTTGATTTTTGCGTGGCGTTGCCGCTCCTGTTGATTCTTTTCGTTTGTTACGGCGAAGTTCCCGGCTGGAACATCTTGATGTTGCCAATCATCTTCGCGTTGTTTGTGGTTTGTGCGGCAGGTGTGGGCACGTTGCTGGCGGCGCTCAATGTCGCTTATCGAGACTTTCGTTATATCATCCCTTTCATGGTCCAGCTGTGGATGTATGCGACGCCGACGATCTACATTGAGCTGGCGCCGTCGAATCCCGCCTCGAAATATCCGTGGGTCCAAGACTTGCTGCCGCTCAATCCTCTCACGGGATTGATCGCGTCATTCCGTGCCGCGCTCCTGAACGAACCGATTCCGTGGCCCATGCTTGGATTCTCGGCGCTGATGGCGGTGTTGTTCTTTCTCGTAGGTTGTTTTTATTTCCGTCGCATGGAAGACTCGTTTGCGGATGTGATTTGAAACGTACCATTGGGCCTGGCGTTTTCGAGGCGACCGGGGACCACCAGGCCGCAAACGGCTTGAAAGAAAAAATGTCCGTTCTGACCGTCGAAAACCTGGGCAAGTCGTACCGCATGATGGCGAACGCCGGACCGCGCACGCACTTCGGTTATCGGACCTTGCGCGATGACGTCATGGCCTGGCTGAAAGCGCCGCTGCGCTGGTTCAGGCGCGACGCCGGATTGCCGCCCCAGGACTTCTGGGCGCTCCGTGAGGTTTCATTCAGCGTGAATCAGGGGGATGTCGTCGGCATCATCGGGCATAACGGCGCCGGCAAATCGACCCTGCTCAAAATCCTCTCGCGCATCACCAAGCCGACGCTCGGCGAAATCCGCCTGCGTGGCCGCGTCGGCAGCCTGCTTGAGGTCGGCACCGGGTTTCATCCCGAACTCACCGGGCGCGAAAATATCTTCCTCAACGGCGCCATCCTTGGCATGCGCCGGCACGAGATTCTCAAGAAATTCGACCAGATCGTCGAATTTGCCGAGATCACGCAATTCCTGGACACGCCCGTGAAGCGATACTCCAGCGGAATGTACGTCCGGCTGGCATTCGCCGTCGCCGCCCATCTGGAGCCTGAGATTTTGATCGTGGATGAAGTGCTGGCGGTCGGCGATATCGCGTTTCAGCGCAAGTGCATGGGGCGGATGCGCGAGGTTGGCCGATCGGGCACGACCATCTTGTTCGTGAGCCACAATATGCCGGCAATCGAATCGCTGTGTACGCGCGCGATTCTGCTCGATCATGGCAAGGTGGCGCTTGACGGCGGGGTCGGGCAGATCGTTCAAGAGTACCACCGTCGCGTCCTGAGCGGACCGGGCGAGGTCGTGACTGACCTTCGTAGTCTCGAACTGCCATCGCGCGTTTACAAGGTCTTTCGGTCTGCGACGCTGCTGGATGAAAAGGGGCAACCGACGAATTTCTTGCAGGTGGGCGGCCGCTTCCATATTCGTCTCGTGCTGGATGCGCCGGTGCCCGTGGAATCGCCCGTCGTGACCCTGGGCATCGACGACCAGATCGGCCAGCGCTTGCTGAGCTTGCAAACGCCGTTGACAAACCCGGTGCTGCCGCGCTTGCAACAGCCGGGCACTTTGGATTGCATCGTCGAAGCGCTACCGCTGGCGCCGGGGGAATACTGGATCAAGCTCGGCTTCGCCGGCGTCCCGGACGAGATTGACGAGATCGAGCGGGGTGTGCGATTCACGGTGACCGAGGGTGAGTTGTTCGGATCCGGTCGCGGACATCATCGCGGGGTGTGCATCGCTCCCTCGCAATGGTGTTTTGAACCGAGCTAGTCGTTTGCGGCAACGCAGTCGAGAAAGTTGCCACGCCGCAAGCAGCGTCGAGGGAAAAGAACGTTGCGAAAAATTCTGTTGATCACCTATCATTTTCCGCCATCGGGTGCGGTGGCAGTGTATCGCATGTTGGGGCTGACGCGGTACTTGCCTGCGCTCGGCTGGCAACCGACGGTGATCGCGCCGCCCCGCGTGCCCTGGGAGCCGGAGGACACGTCGCTGTTGGCGCAGATTCCGCCAGGGACGCCGGTGGAGCGGGTACCGTTCGCATCAGGTTTTTTCGGCAAGATTACTCGGCGCATCGCGCCCGAGGCCCACTGGCTCGGCAAGGCGCGCGGGCCCGCCGTCCGCATGATCCGCGCCCAACAACCCGCGGCGATCATCACGAGCAGCCCGCCGGGATGCGTACACGTACTCGGCATGCGGCTTAGCAAACGCTTTGGGCTACCCTGGATCGCTGACTTTCGCGATCCGTGGGTGACCAATCGCCCGCCGTCGGAGGTTTGCAAGCTCGGGCCCTGCGATGCGTGGCTGGAACGGCGCGCGATGAAACAGGCCAGCGTTCTGGTCGCCAACACGCCGCTCAACCAGGCTGGCTGGGCCAAGGCGTTTCCGGAATTCGCCGCGAAAATCGTCACGATCCCCAACGGTTTCGATCCGGAACGATTTGTCGGCGTGCCGACGGTGCGAAAATCGGATAATATTCCTACGATGCTTCATGCAGGAGAATTGTACTATGGCCGCGACCCGCGCCCTCTGCTGGATGCCCTGAAAATCTTGCAGTCGGGACCCGAGCGCCTGCCGTTGCAGATCGATTTCGTCGGCCGGGCGACGGAGGGGACATTCGACCTCGCAGAGGAGATCCGCACGCGCGTTCTTGAGGATTGCGTCAGCATCCACGGGCAGATGCCCTACACTCAGGCGATTCAGCGCATGTTGGGCGCCGACATCTTGCTGCTTCTGCAAGCGGCCGGCCATCCCCTCGGCGTGCCTGCCAAGCTATACGAATACCTCGGCGCGGGCAGGCCGATCCTTGCCCTGGCGGAACCCGAAGGGGACATTGCCTGGGCGCTGCGCACGAGCAAGGTTCTTCATCGCATTGCTCCACCGACCGACGTGGAGCGTATCAAGCAGGCGCTCGTGGAACTGACAGGCGAGATCAAGGCCGGGCTTCCCGCGGTGCCCGAACCGGCCGCCCTCCAGCAGTTTACGCGCGAGCGCATGGCGCAGCGATTCGCCGAGTGTCTCCAGCGATGTACTACTTCTGATCCCGCGGTGCAGCCATGACAGCCTTGCGCGTTGCCCAGGTCACTCTGAGCCTTGATATCGGCGGGCAGGAGCGCTTGCTGGTCGAGATGGCCCGGCATCGCGATACCGCCCGGTTCGACTGGACCGTGATCGCGCTGGCTGGCCGGGGTTCGCTGGCCGACCTCATGGAATCGCTTGGAGTTCGCGTCGTCGCCCTGGATGCGCCTGGCGGGTTTCGGCCTGGCCTGTGGCGGCGATTGAGTAAGCTGTTCCGCGCGGAACGTTTCGACATCGTTCACACGCACGACGATCGCCCGCTGCTTTACGGAATGCCAGCCGCTTGGTGGGCGGGCGTGTCGCGCCGCATCCACACACACCATCATGGCCGGCTCGAACACGTCCATTGGCGTCAACGGCTGTTGATGCGGTTGGCATCGCGTCATGCTCAAAAATTCGTATGCGTGTCGCACGACAGCGCGCGCTACATGATCGCGCAAGGCGTCGCCGCCGAGCGCGTGAGCACGCTGTGGAACGGCATCGACCTGGCGCGTTTCGCCTTTTCCGGGCCATGTGACGATGGGCCGATCGTAACGGTCGCGCGGCTAAGTCCTGAAAAGGACATCGCCACTCTGCTGCGTGCCGCGGCGCAGGTGGTGGCACTTCACCCGACGGCGCGATTTGAAATTGCCGGGGCGGGTTCACTCCAGGACGATTTGTTGCGCTTGCGTGAGCAACTCAAGCTGACCGGGTCGGTGATCTTTCACGGCGAGGTGCGCGACATCCCCGCGCTCCTGGCCCGCGCGCGGTTGTTCGTGCTGCCATCGTTATCGGAAGGCATCTCCCTGACGCTACTCGAAGCCATGGCGCGCGGCTTGCCCGTCGTCACCACGGCGGTGGGCGGCAATCCGGAGGTCGTGGCCGCGAACGAAACAGGTCTTTTGGTTCCCGCCCACTTTCCCCAGGCTCTGGCGCAGGCGATCGCGAGCCTGCTCACCGAACCCCAGCGCGGCCGGGACATGGGGCTCGCCGGGAGGCGGCGCGTCGAGAATTGCTTCGACATTCGCAAGATGATGGCGCAATATGAAGCGTTATACGTTGAATAGCGGCCTGCAATCTCGGAACATTCATCCTCATGCCCCACCTGCTCTTTTTGACTGGCAAGCTTGCGGAGCCGGCGCTGCGGCGAACGCTGATGGAACTGGCGCCGCGCGCCGGGTTTGAGTACACGGTCGGTGTCCTGCCCATCACCGTCGCGGCCCTGGCGACGACGCCGTGGATCGCGACTCACTTCACACCGCCCGCGGGGGTCGATCGCATGATTCTGCCCGGCCTGTGCCACGGTTCGATCGACGTCCTTCAGCAAGTATGGGGCAATCTGCTTATCGAAAAAGGACCTAACGACCTGCGCGATCTGCCCGACTTTTTCGGCGCCGAAAAAGACGACGCCGTTTACGGCGGCCATGACATCGAGATTCTGGCCGAGATCAACCACGCGCCGCGGCATTCGCGGTCGGACTTGCTGACCCGCGCGCGCAAGGCCCGCTCGGACGGCGCCGACGTCATCGACCTCGGCTGCGATCCGGGCACACGCTGGGCCGGGATCGCCGATACCGTGAAGGCGCTCCGCGACGAGGGCTTGCGTGTTTCGCTGGACACCTTCGATCCGCACGAGGCTGCCGCTGGAGCCAGGGCTGGGGCCGAGTTGATTCTTAGTGTCAACCGCGTCAATCGCGTGGCCGCGGCTGACTGGGGCTGCGAGGTGGTCGCAATCCCCGACACGCCCGCCGGTTGCACGGGTCTGGCGGATACGGTCGATTACCTACACAGCAAGAACGTTCCCTTTCGCATCGACCCGGTGCTTGAACCGATTGCTTTCGGCTTTGCCGAGTCGCTGGGCCGTTACCTCGAAACGCGGAAGAAGTATCCCCAGGTGGAGATGATGATGGGCGTCGGCAACTTGACCGAGTTGACCGACGCCGACTCCGCGGGCATCAACGTCTTGCTCGCCGGCTTTTGTCAGGAGTTGAGCATTCACAGCGTACTTACGACCGAGGTCATCAACTGGGCCCAGAGCAGCGTACGCGAACTGGATCTGGCGCGCCGGCTCATACATTTCGCCTGCCAGGAGCATCAGTTGCCCAAACGCCGCGAGCCAAACTTGATCCTGCTGCGCGATCCCAAACTCCGCGAGC
The DNA here is from genome assembly GCA_016191165.1 of Planctomycetota bacterium. Taxonomy (GTDB): domain Bacteria; phylum Planctomycetota; class Planctomycetia; order Gemmatales; family Gemmataceae; genus SIAQ01. Next base: position 23,125 of record JACPPF010000051.1, on the reverse strand, counting down.
ATGGCGAGGCAGGTCTGCGGGAGTTGGCCGCGAGCGTGAGCGATCGCAACTTCCGCCTCTTCGCCGAGCGCGGCAAGTTGCACGTCATCAACGGCGCGATGTGGTTGCAGGGAACCGATCCGTTCGAGTTGTTCGCTCAGATGCAACAGCGTGCCGATATCGACCCGGCCCACGCGTTCTACCTTGGGTACGAACTGGCCAAGGCGCTGACCGCGCTGACGCTTGGCAAAAACTACGTGCAAGATCAGGCGCTGTGCTGGGGATTCCTGACGTTGCCGGAGAAAGACCGGCACGGATAAGACGCCGCCGCCGATTTCCTTTCCGGCGGAATCATGGTGGCCCGCCCGATGATCAGCCCGATGACGAACATCAAGATGAGCAGCAACACGATCACGCCGAGGGAAACGACCAACATGCCCATCGGGATGAACAATCCCGCGCGTTTCGGCGGAGGCGGGGATTCAAGCGACGGCGGCGCCGTCTCCGGCGGCATCGCGGCGATCGGCGCCTGCCGCGGCGTGAAATCCGCGACCGCGGGTGTTTCAACACTGGCGGATTGCTCGAAGACCTGGCCGATATTCGGGTCGTCAAAGGCCTGCGGCCCCGCCTGTTGCTCGGCAGGCGATTCCGGCGGTTCCGGTTCCTCGCCTCCCGGAACAATGATCTCGCCCGCGCACTTCGGGCATCGCACCACGGTACCGGCCTTGCGCCGCGAAATCCCCATCAACTGACTGCAATACGCACAGCGAAATCGAATTGGCATACCCGGCCTCGATCAGCGGTCAGTTATCAGCCATCAGCACGAGCAATCCGAGAATGCTGGCGGGTGATAGCTGAGAAATCGACTCCCTCCTATTTTCAGGCAAATGCCCTTTCCTTTCAACAACCACCTTGCATGTCGGCGTTGAATCGGCGAAAATCAGGGAATGTACAAGGTTTGGCCGCGACACCGTTCTTCAAAGAACCCTTGACTAGCCCCCAGCGCAAGCTGGGGGGCTTTGGGAGACTGGCCCCCCCCGCACTTGCGCGTGGGGCTGGATTCGCTCCGCTTGACGAACCGTATCGCGGCTAAACGGATGAGAACCTGCGGTGAGGCCTGCCATGAATTGCAATCGCTGGTGGATGGTTGCTTCGATCCTGACCGCCCTGCCCTGTGTCGGCCTGGCTCAGGCGCAAAAAAAACGCGATGCCATCGTCATCTACAAGGACGGTTTCTACATCCAGGGCAAGATTACCGAGCAGGTCGGCGAAGTGATCTACGACCGCGGCAGCGGCCGGGCGTTTCCCGTCCTTTCGGGTGATTTTTTCATCGACGATCAGGTTCGCCAGATTCGATTCAGCCCTGGCCAGGTGCAAAAGGTCATTCAGCTCAAGGCCAGCGAGGTCAAGGAAGCGGCGCCGATCGTGCGCATCAAGGCGCGCCGCCAAACCCACGAATTCCTGCCGACCTGGGTTTGCGACGACGTCTCCAAATTCGACGAAAAAGGGGAACGCTCCGTCCAGGTGCGCAAAGGAACCGCCACCTACACGCTGACGCAGCGGCTCGGCTTGCTTTCACCCCGCTATCTGGGGGCTATCAGCGGCGACTTTCGCATGACCCCGATGTTTTATCCCCAAGAGATTGACCCCGCGACCATGCGCAAGATCCTCCTTCAGGTATTCCGGGAGGTGCCGGAGTTCAAACGAATGGGGGATTCGGGAAAATACATGCGCCTCGCCGCCTTCATGCAGGAGGCTGGCTGGTTCGAGCAGGCCGAAAAGGAACTGGTCGCCATCACCGCGTCGTTTCCCTCCGAGCGGAAAGTGGCTGCGGAGATGCTGACCAGGCTGCACAAACAACGGGCGGAGGCGGCGGTGGAGCGCATCGAGAAAGCCGCCAGCGTCGGGCAGCACGGCGACGCACTCGAACGCCTTGCCATCTTCGAGCGCCAGGGGGCTGAAAAACTCGTCGCGCCGGCCTCGCGCCTGAAAATCCTCGATCTGAAAGCAAAGTACGCCAAATCGAAGACCGACATCGAACAGGCGCAAAAGTATCTGACCGAATTCCCCGACCTGGTAAGCAGCAACAAGAAAACCTGGGCCGGCATTTGCAGCCTGATCCGCGCGGATTTGAATCACGACACGATCGGCCGGCTCGAGACTTTCCTGTTGTTCGCCGAGCAGTTCCAGACCAATCGCAAGGCGAACAAGAAGCAGCAGCAAGGCGCCGAGCAGGTGCTGGCGCTGGCGGCCTCGGGCTGGCTTCAGGGCGATTCGTCGGCTCTCGCGGACGTGCCGAACGCCCTCAAGTTGGTGCGCGCCCGGACTTTCCTGTTGAAGTATTTGCGAGACGACGACGACTCAACCCGCGTCAATCAAATTAGCTCGTTCAAAAAGGACGCCGACCTGGGGCTGGACGTGCTCATCCGGCTCGTGCGCATGATTCCGCCCGCACACGCCCATGACGCCAAAAAGATCAACACGAAGCCGCAAACGATTGAAATGAAAATTGGCGACGGCGGTTCCTACGTTGTTCAGCTGCCGCCCGATTACCACCACCTGCGTTCCTATCCCGTGCTACTGGTCCTTCACGGCGGCGGCGACGGCGCGGAGGAGACGCTCACGCGCTTCAGCGCCGACGCGGCCAAGCAGGGGTTCATCCTGGCCGCGCCCAAGTGGACGGGAGGGAACCTCGTCAAGGCACGTCGCCATCCAACGGTGCGCGATCAAACCATCGTACTCGACACCCTGCGCGACCTGCGCCGCCGCTTCAACATCGATTCGGATCGCGTGTTCCTGTTCGGCTTCCAGGAAGGCGCCACGTTGGCATTCGATCTCGCCCTTTCTCAGCCCGACCTCTTCGCCGGCGCCGCGCCGATGTGCGGATACTTACCTACCTTCACGCGCCGCTTCTATTGGCCCAATGCCCAGTATCTGCCGTTCTACGTCGTCGAGGGACAGCGCAACGGCGCCAACGCGAAGTATTTGCGCGAACTCTTCAAAAACCACTGGAGCCATGAGCCGTTCGCCTCGATCTATGTCGAATACAAGGATCGCGCGTCCGAATGGTACAGCCTCGAAGTCGGCAGGATCATGACGTGGATGAGCCACAAGAAACGCCATAGCCCGCTGCGCGAGGTCGGCCGTCGCGGCATCGGCGGCGCCGGGGAGGAATTTCAATCGACGCGCTCCGGCGACAATCGCTTCTACTGGCTTTCCACCCAGGCGATCGAGGATCGCTGCCAGGGCGATCACGGCGATCTCAAATGGCGCAACAACTTCAAGCCCGCGTCTTTCCAGGCGAGCCTGTCGATTGGCAACAAGCTTGCCCAGGGAGGCGCCAAGATATGGAACCACGCCAGCCTGCGCGTTCATGGCGTCAAGCAGATCACCCTGTGGATTCCCCACGGCACCATCATGGACCTGACCAAGCCGCTCTCGCTCAACGTCAACGGCCAGCCCGTCGGCGGCATGCGCCCGATCGCGCCAAGCCTTGAGCTAATGCTGGACCAACTGTATCAAACCGGTGATCGCCAGCGCCTCTTCGTGGCGAAGTTTGACATCAACATCAAATAGTTTAACCGCTCGCCTTTGGCGAGCCCGTTCGTCAGGATCGCGTCGTCGCCCGGCGCAGGCGATCGTGGACGGCGAGCCACTCCTCCCCGTTGGGCGGTGTTTCGACAACGATCTGATCCGGTCCGATCTGGTCGAGCTGGTGCAAGGCGGCATACAGGCCAGTGGAATATCCTGCCGCATCGCCCGGCAAAATCATGAGCGTGGCGCCAGCGGGGGCGTCGGCGAAATCCCGCCACGTTAGCCAGCCGACTTGCAGGCCCTGCTGGCGCAAGTCGGCAACACGTCTCCGGCTATCGGTCAGCACCTCCAGCGGGGTTTTCGGCGCGTAATGCCGCACCATCTGGCCAGGCGAGCGCAGCGGACCGGCGCCATTTCCAATCGACCCGCCAGAAACGATTGCACCGATCACGGCCTGGATTTGGCCGGCCGTCACCAGCCCCGGACGCAGTAAGCGCGGCGGATCGGTGGTCAGGTCCAGCACGGTTGATTCCAGCCCGCCCAACGTCGGGCCAGCGTCGAGCACCAGATCGATTCGACCCGCCAGGCCCTGCATGACGTGCTCGGCACGCGTGGGAGACAATTCGGTAGAGCGGTTCGCGCTCGGCGCCGCCAGCGGCACATCGCATTTTCGCAGCAAGGCCAGTGCCACGGGATGGGCGGGAACCCGCACGGCCACGGTCGGGCCTCCCGCCGTCACCAGGTCGGGCACGCACGCCGCCTTGGGCAATACCAGGGTCAGTGGGCCGGGCCAAAATTGGTCAGCCAGCTTTTCCGCCTGTGCGGGCCAATCCGTGACCAGCTTTTTCGCGTCGGGTTTGGCGGCAACATGAACGATGATGGGGTTGAGAGCCGGCCGGCCTTTGGCGGAGAAAATTCTCCCAACTGCGACCGAATCCAGCGCGTTGGCGCCAAGGCCATACACGGTCTCAGTGGGAAACGCGACCAAACCGCCCGCTAAAAGGATGCGACTCGCTCGGGCGATGGCATCTGCCTCGGGCGAGTCGGCATTCAGTCGAAGTACGTCGCATGGCATGATTGGTTCGCGCGGAACATCCGCCGGGGTTGCGGCGGCGATCCTTGAATCTGTCCGCGCTAACTCCGCACGGGGTCGCTTTTGTAAATGCGGATCTGATTTAGAATCTTGAGCACCTCGTGGAAGCTCTCGGGGCGATCGTCCCGTTTTTTCGCCAGGCAGCGCAGCACCAGGTCGCTGAATTCCTGAGTCAGGTCCGGGCAGTAAGACAAAAGCGAGGCGGGTTTCTCGAGGATGTGTTTTTGCAGCAACTCCTGCTGGGTGGCCCCGCGAAAGGGCGGGCGATACGTCGTCAATTCATGAATGGTCGCGCCGAAACTGTAGATGTCCGCCCGGCCGTCCAGGATTTCGCCGCGAATCTGCTCCGGCGACATGTAACTGCGCGTCCCTTGCACCACCCTCTTGTTGCGGCGGAAAAAGCGATTGAAAAAGTTCGGCGTCTGAATCCGCTCGGCAATCGCGAAGTCGATGATGCGCAACTCCCCCTTGCTGTTGACGAGCAGGTTATCGGGCTTGATATCGCGATGCACCCAGCCGCTGGCGTTCATGTAGGCCAGACCGGTGGCGGCCTGCTTGAAGATGCTGTGAGCGTGTTCGCGCAGGAAATCGTAATTTTTTTGCACGAGGCGATTCTTGAGGCTGCCCGAGGGGAAAAACTCCATGACGAAATAGTGGTGCAGCTTTTCGTTGGAGACGTAAACGATGCGGATGACGTTGGGGTGAGTCATCTCCAGACCGACTTTGGCCTCGTGATGCAGGGCGTTCATGGCGTCGCTGTCGCTGAGCTTGTCGGGCAGGAGTTGCTTCATGGCGAAATGGCGATGGCTGGACGTTTCGACCACTTCCCAGACCTGGGTTGTCTGTCCCGTCAGGATGCACTTGACCAGGCGATAGTTGCCCAGAATGTCGTCTGCCATGTTGGCCCCGAAAATCCGCAAAGCCCAGAGGCGAGCACAGCGAACCTCTGGGATCGCCGTCCCCACAGGTTGGCCGAGAAATCACCAGTACTCCTCGACGTGAATGTTCCCCTTTAATTTTAGGCTCGGCTGGTCGGCCTGAAAGCCGCGTTTTGAAAGTATTTCGATAACGCCCGGCGGTTGCGGGAAAACCGTCGCGCCGCTGGCCTTGTCGATCTCGGCCGCGCCGATCATTTTGGGATTGCCGCACAAGTAAACATGCGTGCGTGCCGGATCGAGCGAATCGGCCAGGCGTTCTTCGAGTTGCCCGCTGGTGATGAGGTCCTGGATGTAGACTTTCTGATTGACGGTATCGGACTCGCGCGTGGTCAGCTTGAGGTAAGTATAATTGGGATAGCGCGTTTGCAGTTCGTCGTGAATGCCGGCGTAGCCGAGGTCCTGCTTGTAGCGCACGCAGCAGGCGGCGAGGATCTTGCCCTGGTGGCCTTTCGCGAGAAGTTCCCAGAGCATGTAGTTATGCGGTGCCTCGCCCGTACCAGTGGATAGGAATATTACATTGTCGGTCGGCTTGACCGGTTCGAGCGTGAAATGCCCCGCAATCTTCTCGCCCAGGAAGATGCGTGCACCTTCCCTGAGCATGAACAGGCGCGGCGTCAGCGCTGGGGGAGCCTTCTCAGCTTTGCGCACCAGGACGATATAGAATTCCAGCCATTCCGCGTTGGCCTGCGCCGGCAGGTTGCCCTGATCGTCGAGTATGGAACAGCTGATCGAATAGGCCCGGCGAATCAATTTTTTTTCATCGCCAGGTTTGGGGTTTTCTTCCTGGCAGTCCGGCGCGCGCGGCTCCCAGTGCCCCAGGCCGAGCGTTGAATACTGGCCCGCCCGGTGGCTGGCGACCGGCGCGTCGGGCTTGATGCGAACGATCATCAGCTCGGGATTGGGGAATCGCAGCGACGCCACCGTCGCGTTATAGTTTTTCCGTTGCAGTTCGGCGATCTCATCCGTGGTCATCGTTTCTTCCAATCGGTTTGAATACGGCGCGTTATTGTACCAAAAAGCATGGCGGGATGACAACCGCGCGGCAACGCCGCCTGCGGTTCCCGAACCGCTTAGCTCAACTTGCGCACCGCGGCGCGAAACACGTCCATGCAGGCGCTGATGTCCGGCGTCGGGTTGCCGGGATTCGCTTCGTACTCGATCGAAATGTAGCCCGCGAATTTCACCTCGCGCAGTGCACGCAGCACATTGCCGACGTTGAGCACGCCGCGGCCAAAAATGACATCGGTGCGCCGTTTGTTGTCGTGATCTTTCAGATGCAGGCCGAAGTTGCGCGCCGCCATGTGGCGAATCTGCTGAGCGGGGTCGAGCTTACGGTTGAACGGGTTCTGCGCGCAGCGAATCAGGTGTCCCGTGTCGAGACACGAACCGATGAGGCGATGGTGCGTGCCGACTGACTTCATGATTTCCTCGGCCGAGTACCAGCGGTGCAACTGCTTGCCCGACGGCCCGTGCGGATGAATGGCAATACCGATGTTGAACTCGGCGACGAGCTTATCGAGGCTGCCGAAACTATCGGGGTCCGGATCGGCGCTGAGGTAGCGCACGCCCAGGCGCCGCGCGAATTCGAATTTCCGCCGATTGGCGGCGTGATCCTTGGTGAAACGTTCGACACCGAAGGCAATGGGGGTGATGCGATGTTTCTCAAGGATGTTGCGGACCGCCTTGAGCTGAGCGGCGGTCGCCGTCAAGGGCACATGCCCGTTGTAAAGTTCGACATAGCGCAGGCCGAGCTTTTGGATTTCTCCCAGGGCCTTTTCCAGATTGAACCGGCGGTAACTGTAGCTCTGCACGCCAACGGTGAAGCCACCGAGCGGGTCGTTGTTCTGCCGGACGGCGGCGCCATGCGCCAAGGTCGGCAGCGCCGCGGCGCCCACGGCGATGCCGGTGGTGTGCAGGAATTGGCGGCGCGTCAAGTTGAGCATGGCTTTTTCTCCTGGTTCTGGTTGCCCTGACAGTCTCTCGTTGGAATACCAACGTTGGGTTGGCAAGGCAAACCTATTGAGGTTGTTTGCGCACGCCATCGGCCAGCTTTCCCGCCTGGCGTTTCGCGGCTTCTGTCAGGCACGAATGCCTGAACTACTTCAAATCGTACCCTTACCAGTTTATTCTTCAACTTGCGGTCTTGCGTGCTTCCCGCAAAAGTTCTGCCAGGCCCAACTGGGCCGCCCACTGCTCCAAATAGGCATAGTCCAGTTGGTCCCGTTGAACCTGCAACACCCCGAGAATGTCGCCCCATTGCCGATCGGAGACCTGGCCTCCCAAACGAAACCAAGCCAATTTGAAGAGGATGATGTCTTCCGGCGAAAATACCTGAATCGTGTCATTGGCCAGGAGAACGCGGCGTCTCCGCCCGAAGGCGGATTCTTCAAACGGCGCGTTCTTTTTGACAAAAACGTCAATCTTGAAACCGCTGGTCGTGTGGATGATATTGAAGGAGCCGCTTTCTCGATTTGCTCGCTTGACCGTGTCCAGGCTCACATAATAGGCAGCGTCAAGGGCGGCGCCGAACGCTTCTTCCTTGCCCGGGAACGGCTCGACGGTCAGGTCGGCATCCTCCGTGAAGCGTGGCTTCCCAAAAATGGAACTCGCCATGGATCCACCCAGGGCGACACGGATGTCAAACCGTTCAAGGATGTGGACCAAATCAAAGACCAGCGTCCAGAGGTCGGCATTTTCTTCCACGGGCGCGCCTCGGGGGGATGGAGCCGCGGGGCCAAAGAGGACCTTGAGCCAATCGGCATGAATCTCCGCCGCCCCCGCATCGGCGCGACGAAGCCGAACTCCGGCCGCGTGCAAATCGCGGGCCCGGGTCCAGGCGTTTCGCACGAGACCGGCCTTCGCGCCGAAAGGCATCTTGCGATAGATATCGGCCTGCAGGCGTTCCACGTCAGGCGGTGTGTCCTTTTGCAAATTCATGGCCTCGCTCATTCTATCCGAAACCTGGCGAGTTGGATACCTCCCGGTCTGGCATTCACCGCCTCTCGCTCATATCACAAACCGTGGTAACGGAGATCGCGCAAGGAATCGTTTCATGCGTCATGTTTTGTCCGCTCTGGTCCACAATCAGGCCGGCGTGCTGGCCCAGGTGTCCGGCATGCTCGCCTCGCGCGGATTCAACATCGATAGTCTGGCCGTCGGCGAAACAGAAAACGCCCAGCTTTCGCGCATGACCTTCGTCGTCCACGGCGATGATACCACGCTGGACCAGGTGCGCAAGCAACTCGACAAGATCGTCTCGGTGGTGCGCGTAAACGACATTTCCAGCGAGAATTTCGTCGAGCGCGACCTCATGCTCATCAACGTCATCGCCCCGGCGGAAAAGCGGACCGAGATCGCCCTGCTGGTCGAAATGTTTCGCGCGCGCGTGGTCGATATCGGTCCCGAAAGCCTCATGATTGAAATCTCCGGACAAGAACAGAAGATCGAAGCCTTCATCGACCTCATGCGCCCCTATGGCATCATCGAACTGGCACGCACGGGACGAATCGCCCTGGTGCGCGGACGATCCGTGCAAGGAGGCGCCACATGACTGCGACGAGCAACTTTCCCTTCACCACCCGGCCCATCCCGCCCGAAGTGCTGGCCACCGTCGACCAGCTTCAGCCAGGCCAGCGCGTTCGAATCACCCAGCTGGTCAAGGTCGGCAGCACCAGGACGTGGACGCTCACCGTTGAAGGCGCGTTCCGCCGGGTCAGCTCGCTGGCCACTGGCCTGGCGACCGATCGGCTGCGCCAGGACGATATTGTGATTCCCGTCGTTCATTTCACCAAGGACAACCAGGAAATGTCGAGCGTGGCGGTGGATGAGAACACCAGGATCGAAATCATTCGTGGATAACTTTCCCCTGGCGAGGCCTCTTCGAAGCGTCGCTTACCGATTATGTTGCTTGAACGCTTTCTACGTTACGTTCGCATTGACTCGCAGGCCAACGAGGCCTCGACGAGCTACCCCTCCACGCCAGGGCAACTGGCAATGGGCAGGCTCCTCGTTCAGGAACTGCACGCCATCGGCGCGGGCGACGCCGTACAGGATGAGCACGGCATCGTCTGGGCCACGCTGCCCGCCACCCAGAGCAAAAACTCCCCCGTCATCGCCTGGATCGCTCACGTCGATACTTCGCCTGAAACCACCGCCCACGGCGTCAACCCGATCGTGCATCGCGATTACCGCGGCGACGACATCGCCTTGCCGGGCGAGCCGACCAAGGTCATTCGCGTCGCCGATCATCCCGAGTTGTTGACGTGCCTGGGCAAGACCCTCGTCACCACCGATGGCACCACGCTTCTCGGCGCCGACGACAAGGCGGGCATCGCCGTCATCATGCAGGCCGCGGAATACCTGCTGGCGCATCCGGAGATCCCCCGTGGCGCGATTCGCATCTGCTTCACATGCGACGAGGAGATTGGCCGGGGAGTCGATCATGTCGATTTGCAAAAACTCGGCGCTCACGTCGGCTACACGCTCGACGGCGGCGGCGTCGCCGAGATCGATGGCGAAACGTTTTCCGCCGACCTTGCGGTGATCACGTTCACGGGCGTCAACATCCATCCCGCCATCGCCAAGGGCCGGATGATCAACGCCGTTCGTCTCGCCGGCGCTTTCCTGGAACGCATGCCCTGGCAGGCGCTATCGCCTGAGACGACCGATGAACGCGAAGGATTCCTGCACCCCTATCGTGTCGAGGGGGGCGTCGCCTCGGTGACCTTGCGAATCCTGTTGCGGGATTTTGAAACTGCCAAGTTGGCCGAGAAGGCCAGGCTGTTGCAAAATATCGCCTTCTTGCTGGCTGTCGAACACCCCGGCTCGAAGATCGACGTGAAGGTCACGCCCCAGTACCGCAACATGGCCGACGGGTTGGCCAGGGAACCGCGGGCCATCGACTTCGCGGAAGCCGCGATGAAGCGCATCGGTTTGAAGCCACGGCGCACCGTCGTCCGCGGCGGCACGGACGGCTCGCGCCTCACGGAACTGGGATTGCCGACGCCGAACCTATCGTGCGGCGAGCACAACCTGCATTCGCCGCTGGAGTGGACCTGCCTGGAGGAAATGGAAATCGCGGTTCGCGTTTTGGTGGAGCTGGCGCAAATTTGGGGTGAAGCCCAGGGGTGAAAGACGCTGATCCCAGGGGTTCGCTTGCGCTCACCCGTGGGCGTGGGGAAAACAATGTCCGCCAAAGAGGAACTTTTTCGAGCCTTTCCCGTCGTGGTCACCCAGAACGTCGTCTGGGGCGACATGGACGCCTACGAACACGTCAACAACGTCGTCTACTTCCGCTACTTCGAGAACGGCCGGCTCGAGTATTTCCGCCGCATCGGCTGGTTCCAAATCGAGGAGGCGACCAAGGTCGGCCCGATCCTGGCCTCCACGCAAGCGCGCTTTCGCCGGGCGCTCACCTACCCGGACACAATTCACATCGGCACGCGACTCGTGGAGTTGAAGGACGATCGTTTCAGCATCGAACACAACATCGTGAGCGAAGCGCAGGATACCGTGGTCACCATCGGCGATGGGCTGATTGTCGGCTACAACCACCATCTCGGCGCCAAGGCCGCCCTGCCGGCGGCGCTGGTGGCGGCAATCAAGGCGCTGGAGGCGCGTAGTTGACCGCGCCGCTTGTATCGTGGCGTTCACCGCTCATGGCACCGGGAACGGCCGATTGCCGCGAGCGCGCTCGTCTTCCATGCTTTCACCCCACATGAAGAAATCGCGAGGACTGCGCGTGAATGGATGCGTGGGAAACATGTTGCCCCCGGCCTGAACAGGTTGTGGCGGGACGTAGCCCATGCGTGGCAATTGCAGCGGGCTGAACTGCTGAAACTGGCCGAATTGCTGAAACTGCCCGCTCGGGCCGAACTGTTGATATTGACCAAACGGCTGAAACGGCTGCGCCTGGCCGAACTGGCCGAAACCGTTTTGCGATCCCGGCGGCATGCCACCTGGCCCCGGGTACGGCATCGCGCCGAACGGAGCGCCAGGACCTACGCCGGGATACGGCATCGCACCATTCGGCACTCCACCCACGCCGGGATACGGCATCGCGCCATTCGGCACTCCACCCACGCCGGGATACGGCATCGCACCATTCGGCACTCCACCCACGCCGGGATACGGCATCGCACCATTCGGCACTCCACCCACGCCGGGATACGGCATCGCACCATACGGCGCGCCGCCCGCGCCCGGGTATGGCATCGCGCCATACGGCGCGCCGCCCGCGCCCGGGTATGGCATCGCGCCATACGGCACGCCGCCCGCGCCAGGATACGGCATCGCGCCATACGGCGCGCCGCCCGCGCCCGGGTATGGCATCGCGCCATACGGCACGCCGCCCGCGCCAGACGGCATCGCGCCATACGGCGCGCCGCCCGCGCCCGGGTATGGCATCGCGCCATACGGCACGCCGCCCGCGCCAGGATACGGCATCGCGCCATACGGCGCGCCGCCCGCGCCCGGGTATGGCATCGCGCCATACGGCATCCCGCCGCCGCCCGGATACGGCATCGGCGTCGGGTTGACATACGGCGGTTGCATGGGGAACGGCGTGCCCGGAAGCTGGCCATACGGCGATTGCATGTTCGGATTCCCAATCGGATACGGCATGGGAGGAGCACCACTGTACTGACCGGGCATCGGGCCGCCGTACTGCCCGGGCATTGGGCCACGATACGGCCCAGGCATCTGCCCGCCGCCATACTGCGCTGGCATCGGCCCACTGCCATATCCCGGTTGGCCCATTCCCTGGGGCGCGCCCGCGCTGCCTGGCTTCTTTCTTTGGCCCAGCAGCGGCGCATCGCCGATCGTCATCGCCTTCTTGTCCATCAGCAATGTGTGCGGCAAATAGCCTGACTGGATCGCCTGACCAATCGGCCCGGGCAACATGCCGTTGAACGGCCCGGTCGGCGGCACCAAATACCAGTGCGGCCCGCTCACCCGACCCCAGCAATCCCTGTAGTAGAAACCTGAATTGTAGGTGTTGGGCGCGGTCGGGTACGGCGTCTTGAAGACCGGCGTGACCCATTCATAACCAGGGGAGACGGCGCCAAGGAGAAACAGGCCAAATAGGCCCGCGCCCCAGCGAAGGATCGCTTTCATAGCGGTGCTTCCTATTGCAGGTGGGTTCGTTCCATCGCGGAGGTTTCCATGAGCCTCCTCAAAGGGAGTTTACCCGATGGCCGCGACCCATGACCGCCACGCCAGGCGAGAAGGAGAGGATTCCTCCCAAAAAAAGTCTGGCCACGCGGCGCAAAACAGTCCTGGCGAAAACGCAGGGGACGACGATAATAGCGATTACCACCGTCCGCGGCCGCCAGCAGGTCGTTTGCAAAAGGAGCCTCCAGCCGGAGCCCTGGATAACAGCCTTGCGCCATGGGAAAAAACGAAAAACTCCGACCACTAAGTGCCCCCTAACCACTCACCACTAACCACTCACCACTCACCACTAACCACTCACCCCTGACATGAACTCCCTATTCCGCTACACCGCTCCTCCAAGCCCGTGCGGGTATCTGCCTGACCAGCGGTGGAGCCTGGAATACGAGATGGTGTCTAACCTTTCGGCTGCCGAGTACGAGGATCGGCTTGAAAAGGGCTGGCGCCGCTTCGGGGCGATGATGTTTCATCCGCAATGCCCGGCGTGCCAGGCATGTCAGCCGATCCGCGTTGAAGTGTTGAAGTTTGCGCCCTCGCGGAGCCAAATTCGGGCCGCCCGCAAGAACCAGGACGATATCGAGGTGCGCATCGGCCCGCCGAAAATCTCGCGTGCCCGGCTCGACCTTTATGATCGCTTCCACGCCTTCCATGCCGATTTCAAGGGCTGGCCGGAGCATCCCCCCAAGGACGCCGCCAGCTACCGCGAGTCGTATGTCCACAACCCAGCCTTCACCGAGGAGTGGTGTTTTTACCTACAAGGCAAACTCGTCGGCGTCGGCTACGCGGACCGCTTGCCGCACAGCATGTCGGCGATCTACTTCTTCTACGATCCTGAAATGCGTCCGCGCTCGCTGGGCACCTATAACGTGATGTGCCTGTTGCGGGAATGTGCCCGCGCTGGCCTGGAACACCTCTACCTCGGCTATTACGTGGCCGGCTGCCGCTCGCTGGAATACAAGGCGACGTTTACGCCGAACCAGGTCTTGGATGCGGCCGGGAAGTGGCGGGGGTTTCGGATGTGATATGGCCATCCCCGAATTGTAGCGCGGCCAAATTTTTTTGGAATGAACCTGCTTTCATATCGTCTTGATTCATGATGCCCCCGCTCGATTTCGTACGGCTGTTGGATGAGCATGGCCCGCCGTTGATCTTGTACGCGCGGCAGTGGTGCGATACGCCCGAAGATGTGGTGCAGGACGCCTTTCTCAAACTGATTTCGGTACGACAAGCCCCACACAAGATCGTCGGGTGGTTGTACCGGGTGGTCCGCAACGGCGCCATCGATGCGGCCCGCACGGACCGAAATCGTCAGCGGCGCGAGGCAGCAGCGTTGCCGCCGGCGCGTTGGTTTATCGAGGTGGAAGTGGACGGCCTGGACGCGGAGGCAGCCGTCGCGGCGATGCAGCGCCTGCCGATCGAGCAGCGCGAGGTGATCGTCGCCAGGTTGTGGGGAGGCTTGACCTTTGAGGAAATCGCGGAGGTGGCGGACTGTTCCGCCAGCACTGCGTTTCGCTGGTTCAGCGCGGGGATTGACGCCTTGCGCCAGGAGTTGGGATTGCCATGTTCGACGACCCGCTTGCCAAACGCTTGAGCCAGTTCACGCCGGACGGCGCAGGTTTGGACCGCGACGGACTGTTTTTTGCCGCCGGGCGTGCGTCCGTTCGGTTGAGCCGGAAATGGATCGCGCTGATCGGCGCCTTGATATTGACCCAGGGTGTGACGTTGGCATTTTTGTTTTGGCCTCCGCCTCCGCACGTGGCACCCGTGCCGGATGCAACGCCGACTGTGGCAGCCGAGACGCCGTCGCCCCGCGTTGGGGACCAGGCCGGGATGTGGACAGACCGGGAATCAAATTTCGGCGCGGACAACAAGATGTTCCCGAACATCCTTGTCGAACCGATGATTCCCGCGCAACCGCCCTTGCGCGCATTCGGACCGTTACCCGCTGACCTTCTGCAATGACGCCGTTGTCTTTCAAGCAAGGAAAAAAAACATGATCCGAATCATCCTCGTGTGCGCCGTCCTATTGGTGTCGGCCTGTCCTGGAGTAGCTGGCGAAAAAGCCAAGGCGACCGAAACGATCATCCGCCTGAAAGTACAGCCAGCGCGCGCGCCTCGGCCGGTTCTAAAATACCAGTTGTTGCCGGAACTGCACGAAATGAACCCAGGCAACGCCATTCAGGGATACCACAAATGCTTCTCGGAGCAACAATTTTTTTTCTTCAACAAGGCGGCGAACGAAAAACGAGACAAGTGGGCTACCATGCCGCTCAAGGATCTCCCCGTAAAGGAACTACGCGGCTACGGAGGCCTGGCGCTACGCCAAGCCGATTACGCCGCCCGCCTCGACAGCGCCGATTGGCAAATCTTGCTGAAGTTGAAAACCGAGGGAATTGAGCTGCTTGTGCCTGATCTCCAGCAGATGCGCATGATTGCATACGCGCTTCAGGTTCGCCTGCGCGGCGAGGTTGCCGACCGCCGTTTTGACGACGCGATCGTAACCACCAAAACGCTTTTCGCAATGTCCAGGCACATGGGTGAACATCCTTCAGCGGTGGGTTTTCTCGTCGCCAACGCCGTCGCGTCCTTGGTTATCGAACCATTTGAAGAACTGGTTCAACAGCCCGGTTGTCCAAATCTGTTCTGGGCGCTGACCGATCTACCCAGCCCGCTTGTGAGTCTTCGCCTGGCACTGCAAGGCGATCGCACCGCGTTGATCAATGCAATCGGTACGGTGGACGACAAAGAACCCATGACCAAGGCTCAAGTTGAGAAGGCCATTCAATCATTTCAATCTTTATTGAACGGTTTCCGCGTTGAACCCAAGCAAGACGTGCGCAAATGGCTGGCAATCCGTACGAGCGATAAGGCCAAGGTTACCGCGATAAGAAGGCGCCTGGTCGAACGCGGCCTCGCTGACGACGTCGTCAAGTCATTCCCTGCTACCCAAGTTTTGCTGCTGGACGATAAAATGGCTTACGAGGAGCGACGCGACAATGCCCTCAAAGGGTTGCTACTCCCCTACTGGCAGGTGCAAGCACTCGGTGACGCCAACCCAGCCAAGGACGATTCGCTGCTCCTATCTCGCATCGTGCCGTTTTTCGGTAAGGTGCGGCAGTCGCAAGCACGCACGGAACAATCCTTCGCTCTGCTTCGATGCGTCGAGGCGCTTCGCCTCCATGCTGCGGAACACAATGGGAAATTCCCTGCAAAGCTCGCCGAAGTCAAACTGCCATTGCCGGTTGATCCGATATCCGGTCAGCCGTTTGGCTACCGGCTGGAAGCCCGAACCGCCATCCTTCGTGGCGCCGCGCCGCGCGGGCTAGAGAAGGTGGCCTTTTACAACATTCGCTACGACGTGACGCTTGCGAAATGATACCGGTCCGGGCGGGTGCCGCTGCGCGGTGCAATCGAACCTGTGGATTGTACAAATCTCCGCCCGCCGCTTGCATAAGTTACATTTTGTACACTACTACATTTCCGCTATTACCCAGGCTCGCTATTCCGCAAGCGATTGAAAAACAATCGCTTGCGTTCATTCTTTCCCTGCCGGAACGTTTTGGCACGGCCTGTGCTTTTACTCATTCCGTCGAGTGGGTATAAAAAAAACATGTCTTTGCAAAGGGAAATAACCATGTCACACGTTCTCAGTCACGCGGCTCACGGTTCGTTGAAAATCAATCATCGCCAGGATCGCGCCCGGCCCTTGGCGTCGAGGGTACGCAGTGCGGAAGAGGTCAAGGCAATGCTGCGCGACATCGCGTTCGTCCTGAAGATGACCGAGCGCGTTCGCAACGAGATGGAAAGCCAACACGCGGCCGGCGACCTCGTTCACGCCTGAGCGACCCCAGGCGGGAAACGCGCCTCCCTGATTAAGCAACACCAATTGGCCATGAAGAAATCTGTCACGTCGCCCGATTGGGATCTTTGGCTGTGGGGAGGGCGGCCAACCTTCCCTGGTCGGGAAAATTTGGCAGGCTAGACGCCTACCCCGCGAAAAAACGACGACCTCGACGGGCGGGTTGTCGTCCGGGACGTTTTTTTCAAACAAAGTCGCCGTCACGTTCGTAACAAATCCGGAGCCGAGAAACACGCCGAATCCACCCCAATGGTTTCCCGAGGTGGATCATGCGGCGATACCTGTTCGTCGAGCGCTTGCTCATCGTTGATTCCCTTCTCTGGCTGGCGTGGCTGGCCTTTGTGCCGGCCCTGCGCTTCATGCCGGTGGCGTTCTGGGGTTCGGTCAGCGTCATTGCCGTCAACGCGGGTTGGTCAATCTGGACTCTGTCGAGAACTCGCCGCGTTTTGATCGGGCTCAACTGGCTGCAAATCGTATTGTTTGGCGTTCTTCATTTTCAACTCTATTGCGCTTATGGGGCGGATCATTATCGCTGTGATCGCGAACCGGGCGTTATCGATTGGATCGAGTTCACCGCCGCTCACGTCGTGCGTGCCGCCGATGTTCTGGATGCGCTGGACGACTACGGATGGGCCATCCAGACCATCTCCCACGCCAGCACGACATCGGGTTTGCTCCTGGTGGCGATGCACCTCGGCGTCGACGTGTCCTTGATCGGGTTGCTCCTGCGCTGGGCGCAGCGATTCTGGCATGAAACACCGCGTGAGACGCGCCTGCAACAGGGCCGGCGCGAGTTCGGCTGGCTTCTGGCCACGATTGTCCTTTTCGTGGTCCTGGGAATCGGTCTGCAACTTCGCGGAAGGGACTGGGTTCTCTGGCCGCTGGACCAGCTCTTGCGTGTGGCGGATGTCGGCGATATTCTTCAGGTCTTTGGCTGGCAGCTTCACGGTGTCGAATCGAGCGGGCTGGCAAGCGGCGCTGGGTTTCTGTTTCGGCTGGCGGCGGGCGTCTGGATGGCTCGGCTCGCGCTCCTTTGGCGCGTGACCGCCTGCCGAACCTGGGGCCTGAGCATCGACGAGCTGACTCGGCTGCTGGACGATGCCGACGCCCAGGTCCGCCGCGGCGCCGCGGCGGGGTTGGGCGACAGCGGTGTGGATGCCGGCGGCGCGGTCTTTGCATTGAGGCACGCGCTTCGCGATCCGGACCCCCTGGTGCGGATCGAGGCCGCCCGGGCCCTGGGCCGACTTGGTCCTTCGGCACGCTGGGCGGTCTTGGAGCTCGCGGACGCTGTTTGGCTGGGGGAGTACGGTTTGCGCCTGGCCGCCGCCGATGCCCTGGCGCAAATCGGGCCGGGCGCTTGCGCAGCCGTTGATTCCCTCAAATGCCTTTTGAAGGTCTGCGATCCAGTTTTGCGCGCTGCGATCGTTCGCGCCCTGGAGCGGATCGCGCCGTCGGCATTGCGAGAAACCGATCACGATGCTTCGGCCGACGCGACCGTGAGCGGCACACAAGCCCGGAAACGGCCGCGCCGGCGCAAGCGGGGATGGCAACGCTGCGTCAACGCCGCCCGGCGGCGTCGCCAATCGGAGCGGGCAATTCGTATCGCGCTATTGGAACTCCTGGCGGAAGGTTTCTTTGCCGATGCGCGCGATGTCGAATCGCTAAGATTGGCCGTGGGGGACCGTGGCTTGAACGCCGAGCCGCGCCTATTCGTCATGCCGCTGCTGGCGCTGACCTCGGAAGGCTGGCTGGCGCGCACAGGCAGGCAAGCCGGGCGTTCGACCTATGTTGCCGCCACGCGCCACACGTAAGCAAAGTCATTTAGCCGCGGAGTTTGCTCCAGGCTGGCCTCATCGAGAGGACCACACATGGAAGACCATCCCTACGAAATGTCGGCGGCTTTGCCGACCTGCTCGCGGTGCACGGCAACGCTCGTCGCCGGGTCCACCGCCTGCCCGGCCTGCGGGTTCGATCGCGAAGCGGAAGAAAACGCCGTGCGCGACCTGAATCCGATGAAGCGGCACTTTGACGCGCACCCGCCGCTGCGAACGCGGCTCGGCTGGTTCGTGGCTTATTCCGCCGGCCTGGCCGTCCTTGGCACGGTCACGGGGTTGACGACGAATACCTCCTGGGTTGCGCTCGTGTCTCTTCTGACTCCGATCATGATTCTGGCTGCATTCATCTTTGGAACCGTCCCATGCGTGGACCTTCAGCGTGATTATCGCGGCAAGGTGACGCTGTCCAAGACCTGGCATTGCTGTTTTTTTCCGTGGAGCACCATCAAGATTCCGCTGCGGGAATTTGAAACGGTCGGCGTGCGCGAGGAGATCGAGCACGATGCCATCGACTGGATCGCGCTCATCTGGCTGTTCTCGCTTTGCCTTCTGCCTGGAATGGTGTGGTGGTTCCTGGTTTTCAATGAACCGATCCATCAAGTCGCCCTGACGAAAGACCGCGGGATTGCGGCGGTGATTCTGTACCGTGGTCGTAACCGCGCGCTGGCGCACGAAATGGCGGCCATGGTGAGCGAGGTTTGTGTTTATCCGTTGCGTACCGCGTACTGAGCTTGCGATTAGCGCGCTTGCGGGGCCTTGCGAGCGCTAAACGTAAGCCTGGCGATCAGAGAATTGGGGTCACGATCTGGCCCTCGACATCCGTCAGGCGGAAGTCGCGTCCGGCGTGGCGATAGGTCAGGCGCTCGTGGTCAAAGCCCAAAAGGTGCAGGATGGTGGCGTGCAGGTCATGGATGTGAACGCGATCGGTGGCGGCGCGGAAGCCGAAGTTGTCGGACGCGCCATGGGTCATGCCCCCCTTGACGCCACCGCCGGCGAGCCACATGGTGAAACCCCAGTGATTGTGATCGCGCCCGTTACCGCTCTCGGAGGTTGGCGTTCGGCCGAATTCCCCGCCCCAGATGACGAGCGTGTCATCCAGGAGGCCCCGCTGTTTGAGATCGGTCAGGAGGGCGGCGATGGGCCGATCGATGTCGAGCGCCAGCCGGCGCACTTGCTCGTTATGGTTGTTATGCGTGTCCCACGGCTGGCCGTTGCCGTAGTAGATCTGGGTGAAGCGCACGCCGCGCTCGGCCAGACGGCGTGCGAGCAGGCAGGCGTTGGCGAAATGGGTCGTGCCATAGCGTTCGCGGGTGCGCGTCGGCTCATGGCGGATGTCGAAGGCATCGCTTGCCGCCGACTGCATGCGGTACGCGGTTTCCATCGTGCGGATGCGTGCCTCCAGGGCGGCATCAGGACCACGCTGGACGCGATGTGCTTCGTTCAGGCGCCGCATCAAGTTCAATTCGCGCCGCTGTGCGTCGGGTGTCAGCGAGTTGTTACGCAGGAACGGAATCATTCGCTGTGGGTCGAGGTCGGTGTGGTTGATGTAGGTTCCTTGATGTTCGGACGGCAAGAACCCGCTGGTCCATAATTCCGCGAAACGCACCGGCCGACCGGGACACAACACGACGTAGCCCGGCAACTCAGCATTCTCCGTTCCCAGCCCATAGCTGAGCCAGGCGCCCAGACTCGGGCGTGTCGGGGTCTGGCTGCCGTTGTTCATCATGTATAAGGCTGGCCCGTGATTCGGGTTGTCGGTGTAGACGGAACGCAGGACACAGATGTCATCGATGCGCGTTCCCAGGTGGGGCAGCAACTCGCTCACCTCGACACCACTCTGCCCGCGGCGCTGGTAACGAAATGGAGAAGGCATCAACCCGGCGGTGGGGCGTTCGGTTCGCAGGTTGGCCTCGGCGGGCCGTTGCCCGGCGTAGCGATGAAGCGCCGGCTTGGGATCCAAAAGATCCGGACCGAAAGGTCCACCGTTCATGAACAGGTGAATCACGCGCCTGGCGCGCGGCGCAAAGTGTGGCGCCGCGTTCGCCGGGGTTCCGAGCAGGTGCGCCAGGCCCACAGCGCCCAGGCCGCCGCCGAGACGCTGGATCATTTCGCGGCGTGTGATGGTCGATTGCATAATCATGTTTCCGATGACGTTCGACTTCTTAATCAACAAACGCAAACTCGTTACTCCCCAGCAGCACGTGAGCATATTGCAGCCACGCTTGCTCGCTCGGCGGATTGCCCAGGAATTCGCGGGCCAGACGAAACTCCTGGTCGGTTGCCATGCGCCCGAAAAGCAGCTCGTGGGCCCGGCGAATGCGCGCGTCCTGGTTGGTTACTTCCGCCTTCAGGCGCTTCACGAGTGCGCTGGCCTGCTGCTGCAGGAACGGGCTGTTCAGTGTGAAGAGTTGCTGCAGCGGCGTCGCCGTCGGCACGCGTGTCGCGCTGTGCGTCGTTGGATCGGGAAAATCGAACAAACGCAGGAGGTCCGGAAGTTCGCGGCGTTTGACCTTCCCATATAACGTCCGCCTGTTATTCTTGGGGTCGTTCAACTCCACCGGCGGCCCGCCTTGCTTGAGGTCCAGGTTGCCCGCGACCGCCAGCATCGCATCGCGCCAGGCTTCCACGTCAAGCCGGCGCCGGTTCATGCGCCACAACAGGTGGTTATCGGGATCCACGGCCTGCTTCTTGGCATCGTAATCGCTTGCCTGTTGATAGGCCGCCGACAGCATGATTTCGCGATGGAGCCATTTGATCGACCATCGGTTTTGCAAAAAGCGCCCGGTCAGATCGTCGAGAAGCTCGGGGTGCGAGGGTCGGGCGCCCTGGGTTCCGAAATCGCTTGGCGTCGCAACCAGACCCGCTCCGAAATGCTGTTGCCAAACGCGATTGACGATGACGCGCGCCGAAAGCGGTGCGCCCTCGGTGACGATGGCACGCGCCAGTTCTAGCCGCCCGCTGCCTTGCGTGAATGGCTTCGGCTTACCATCCGGGGAAAGGACAGTCAAAAAACGGCGCGGAACCACAGGACCTGGCGTGGCGGGATTGCCACGGATTTGCAACGAGACATCGCGTGCCGTGCCCGGCTTGTATTCGAGCTTGGTGCGGTTGGGCCCGTCGGCCTTCACAAATAGGCTGCTCTCAATCACGCCCGGAGTCAGCGCGCGCGCGAAAGCCGGCGTCGCTGCTTTGATTTTCTCGATCTCGGCATTCCAGGCGGCGATTTTTGCGGATTCTTTCGTCTTGCTCGCTTTTTTGATCCGTCCCTGGAGGTCTTGAATTTTGGCCTGGGCGTCCTTCACCGCACGGGTCTCGACTTCGGAAAGCAACGAAACATCAGCCGGCCGACTGCTCGCGAAAACGCCGGCCAGCGCATAGTAATCTTGCGTGCTGATAGGATCAAACTTGTGATCGTGGCACCGCGCGCAAGCGATTGTCAGGCCCAGGAACGTGCTGCCGACCGTGTAGATGCGCTCCTCCCATTCCTCGGCGACGACCCCCTTGATCACGTCCTTGTCCAGCAGCAACTCTTTCCAATATTGCGGACTCAGGCCAATGAAACCCAGAGCGGCCCGATCGCGCGGTTGAGCGTTCGGCATCAAGTCCGCGGCGAGTTGTTTCTGCACGAATTGATCGAATGGCAAATCGTTCTGGAATGCCCGCACCACCCAGTCGCGGTAAAGCCAGGGCTGTCCCTTGTATTCCGCCCACGGTTCTCCGATGTCGCAATAGCGCGCGAGGTCGAGCCAAAACCGCGCCCAGCGTTCGCCGTATTGTTGCGATGCCAAAAGTCGATCGACGAGCAGGGCGTAGGCGTCGGGCCGACGGTCCTTGAGGAAGGCGTCCACCTCGTCCGGCGTCGGCGGTAGACCGATCAAGTCGAACGTCGCCCGCCGGATCAGCACGCGGCGATCCGCGGGCCTGGTTGGCGCCAGGTCGCGTTTTTCCATCTGGGCCAGCAGGAAATGATCGATGCGATTTTGCGGCCACGCCTTGTGTTTGACTCCAGGCAACTTCTGCACGGCAGGGGGTTGAAACGACCAGAACTTGCGAGCGTTTTTCCAATCGATGCCGTTCTTGTGGGAAACCTTGACCTCTGGCCCGGGATAGGGTGCGCCGCGGCGGACCCAGTCCTCAAGCAGATTGATTTCCTTCGGCGTGAGCTTGCCATTGCGGGGCATTTGCAGCTTGGAATTGCTTTGACGCACAGCCTGAATGAGCAGGCTTTTCTCGGGGTGGCCAGGCACCACCGCGGGACCGGTATCGCCGCCGGCGAGGATGGCCGCCCGATTGTCGAGTGACAGGCCGCCGCGCTGTTTTTTCGCCTGGGTCGAATGGCACTCGTGGCAACGTTTGACAACGAGCGGACGGACCTTGCTTTCGAAGAAGTCGAGGTCCGCGCGTGAAGGGGTTTGAGCGGCGCCTACCGCGGGGCCGAACCCGATGGTCAGGAAAATCTTCAGCCAGCGCCACATTCCCAAAGTCTCCATTCGTGCTTGATTTTGGCTACGCGTCCATCATAATCAAACCTTGTTGTGACGCCACTCCGATTTGGCGAACGAAACCGGATACTTCTAAGTTCGAGTTTCGCAGATTTCAGGCCGTAACTCAAGCGGGCTCAGCGACAAAATCACCGGCGAGCAAGAGGACGCGGCACAGGAGATTGTACGGCAAGAGTGGCATTGCGAGTGTCAGCCGGTTCGGCTGAGAAGTTCGA
>JACPPF010000178.1 GCA_016191165.1 Planctomycetota bacterium | reverse complement strand
TAATCTGCCATTGCACGTCCGTGAGGTCGCTGGGATAATGACGCCGTTCCATGGCTATGGCTCCTTGCAATCCTTTGGTTGGGAAAGCGGGAGCCTAGCCTTTTTGTGTACAAATGGTCAATTGGAAAACACGCTCTAAGAAGAGCCGCGACCGCAAGGAAGCGGGAACAAGCCCAACGCTCCCTTGCGCCTGCGATTGGAGGTCGGACACCATGCACACGAAATGTCCCTGTACCCGTCGTGCGTTTCTGGGTAGCGCCAGCATGGGCGTCTTTGGTGTGGCGCTCGCGTCGATGTTGCAGCGCGACGCCGTTTCCAATGAGCCGCGCTGGTCGCCGCCGGACGGTCGGCCGCACTTCGCTCCCAGGGCCAAGAGCGTCATCTGGCTTTTCCTCAATGGCGGCATGAGCCATCTGGAATCGTTCGACCCCAAGCCGATGCTCAATCGCTATGCCGGGCAGTCGATCAGTGAAACTCCGTATGCCTATGTGATGAGTCCGGAACTGCTCAATCGCAACAATCGCGTCGTCGTCGTCAACGACGCCAACGGGCAGCAACGGATCCGCGTCTTCCCAATGCAAGTCGGCTGGAGCAAACGCGGGCAGAGCGGCATCGAGGTTACCGACTGGTTCCCGCACGTCGCCGGCGTCATCGACGACTGCGCCATCGTTCGCTCCCTCTGGACCTCGGACAACAATCACGGCGCACAGACGCAGTTCCACTCCGGCCGGCACATGCTCGATGGCAACTACCCGACACTCGGCGCCTGGGTCAACTACGGCCTGGCCTCGCTCAACGACAACCTGCCGCAGTACATCTCGATGGGTGTGCGCCCCTACTGGAACGCCCGCGATGGGCATTACCTCGGACCGGCCAACGATGCCATTCCGCTACGCGTCGATCCAGCCCGGCCCGTCGATTTCGTTCGCCCCGAGACCGACCTTCGCCATGAGGAGCAAGCGATCGGTTTCGATCTCGTCAACCGTCTCAACCGCGAGAGCGCCAATCGCAATCCCGACGATCAGGCCCTGCAAGCCCGCATCCGCAGCTACGAGCTGGCGTTCCGCATGCAAACCTCGCTGCCCGAGGTGCTCGACACCCGTGGCGAACCGCAAGAGACGCAGCGCCTCTACGGCACCGACAGCCCCGCGACACGCGATTTCGGAACCCAGCTTCTGGTATCGCGCCGCCTGGTCGAGCGCGGCGTGCGGTTCATTCAGATTCAACACGGCGGCGGCGGCGCGGGCGCCTGGGACGCGCACGGTGGGTTACGCGCCAACCATAGCCGCAACTGC
This sequence comes from Planctomycetota bacterium, assembly GCA_016191165.1. Classification (GTDB taxonomy): domain Bacteria; phylum Planctomycetota; class Planctomycetia; order Gemmatales; family Gemmataceae; genus SIAQ01. The sequence goes on along the minus strand of JACPPF010000178.1, from coordinate 110,432 downwards.
GCAGCCATCGACAAACCGATCGCCGGGCTCATCAGCGATCTGAAACGCCGCGGCATGCTCGACGACACCATCGTCGTTCTCGCCACCGAGTTCGGCCGTACGCCAGGCCAGCAAGGCGGCGATGGCCGCGATCACCACATCTACGGCTTCTCCGTCCTCATGGCCGGCGGCGGCATCAAGGGCGGAATAGTCCACGGCACGACCGACGAGCTCGGCTTCCACGCCGTCGAGCATCGCCATTACGTCACCGACATCCACGCCACCATCATGCACCTCATGGGCCTCGATTCGCATCGCCTGGCGATTCCGGGCCGGCAGCGGTTGGCGATCGATCATGGCACGGCGATTCGGGAGATCATGAGCTGATTGGTAGGTTCTGGCGGCAGGCGCATGCTCTTGATACGATGCTGGGAGGAGGCAGTAATGATCGAACTTACTTATCAGCTTTAATCGGAGACGTTGCAAGTTTCCGAAGAGTACGGCGAATGGTACGTCAACGGATCCGAAGCCTTAAAAATGTGGTTGCTCACGGAGGTCCGGAAGTAGTAGCGCCCTACCCGGGGACCATGAAGGATCAACATGGAATCGGTCTACCTGGAAACATCGTTTATCAGCTATCTGGTCGCTCGTCCCAGTCGCGACGTGATTGTCGCAGGACATCAACAGACGACACAGGAATGGTGGGCCAATCGCCGAAGTGAATTTGAGTGCACTATTTCACAAGTCGTCATCGACGAAGCCTCGGCGGGCGATTCGGCAGAAGCGCAAAAACGTCTCAAGATCATCGCGGGCCTGGCGGAACTGGAAATTACGGCGGACGCTGAAACGTTGGCGGAGGCCATCATGGCTTCTGGCGTCCTGCCGCCGCATGTTGCTCGTGACGCCGCCCACGTCGCGGTGGCGTCCGTGCATGCCGTTGACTATCTGCTGACCTGGAATTGCAAGCACTTGGCAAACGCGCAGATATCGCGGAGAATATCATTGGTGTGTGAGAAGGCGGGGCATCGAATGCCGATCATTTGTACGCCAGAAGTACTGATGGGAGAGTAACATCATGTGGGAAGACCCGATCGTCGCCGAAGTCCGCGAAATTCGCGAAAAGCTGGCTGCAAAATTCGGTTTCGACATCAAAGCGATTTTTGCAGACCTTCGCAAGCGTCAGGGCTCAGTCGGTGCCAAGCTCATCCCGCAAAAAAGGCGAGCCGAACCAACCCCTGAAGCTGACCGGGGCCGCCATTCTGATTCATCGGAGGCCACGTCCTCCGAGGCGACCCCGGCAGCATAACCGAGCGTTATCTGCTATGGCAAATACTAACGAGGCTCCGCCTCAGACCGACGAGGCGTGTTTTGGCGGATCAATAAAATGGCTCCGGTCGATCGGCGAGGTCTGCTTTCGCAGCCTCAATGATTGAACCGCACAAGGCGGTAGTGGTCCTGAGGACCTTCGTCGACCGGAGCCAATCATGAGTATACCTCGTAGCGTTGCGGACGTCATCCAGAATCACGTGACCCTGGAAGTTGAAGGCAGCGATCGCATGTACCTCAACGTCTATCAGCCGAAACTGCAAACCGAGTTGGGAGCCGTCGGTTTCTTTCGCTTCCATCGCAACGGAAGAAAAAGGGCGGAAGAAAAAGGGGAAGAAAAAGGGTCGGGGGTCATTGATTTTACGAGAACTGGTCAAATGCAAAAATCGTTGAATAATTATTGACCCCCGACCCTTTTTCTTTCCTTCCAGATGGGACGTTGGCGTTCCCCAATCTCGACATCGCCCATACCGTCTTCCACCACGACGTCCTGTCGGCGCCCGTGCTCACACCGGAAGCGGAGAATGAGGACATTCAGGGTTCTTACTGAAACAACTCTGAATGTCACCGAGTCTGGAGATGACGTGATAAAGTAATGCTGGGAAATATGGAACGAGCTTTTGGAAAGGCCGCAACCAGAACTAACGAGCGCGGAGGCGACTGTTCGTCAGGTCAACGTGTTGTTGATCGACATGGAAATGGGAGGGTGGCTTTACAACCTTAGCCCCGAGGCGGGAGCTTCACAGGATAATTGGTTTGAATTGCGTGAAACGGCAGAAGCCGTCGATGCGGTCGGGGCGGCGTCGGAGGCCAAGGTATTGCTTGAAATCGCGGATATTGTTGAGCGAGCACCTCAATCGTCGTCTTCGACATGGGAGGATTTCATGGCGGCGGCGGACCCGACGAGTCGGGTCGCCGTGCTGGAAAAGATCATGTTAAAAGAAATTCCCACCCTATATAAGAAACTGGAAGCGAATACGATAAGGCATTTTGGTTGTGAGAAAACTTGAGTTCTCCCCCACCAGACAAGTGATACAACGCGTTCGTACATTGTGAGCGCTGTCACCCATCACCGCCTAGCCCCGCGCCGCACCGTCGGCGACAAAAAGATCGCTTGCGACGGCGCCTCAACACGCCTGGCAGCGGACAGGCCCGTGTGCAAGCTTCTGAGGTGCCGAACCAGTTCCGGGCCAAGCCCCTCCAGAGCCTTCTTCTTCGCGCGGCTTATGGCGTCCTTGTCGTCCACAAGGAAAGTTGGCCGCACGATTTTGCCTACGCCCTCGCTTTCCACGGACGCATACAGGCAACCGTTGCCGACATCGACCAGCACGCCCTCGATGAGGAAGAGGCTGTCGCGATGGCTGGCCGGAACGACGAACCCACCCACGACGGTCAGATTGAGCACGGCCGCCGGATTCAGATAGCTGTCGGTCTGTTGCACTCCCTGAATGACGAGCAGGGCATCCGCTCCATATCGCGCCGCCTCCATGCGCAGATGTTTCAGATCGCCGTCCTTCGCGAACATGCCACTCATCGGAATGACGGTCGAGGCGATGCCTTCTTTCTGCAGGATCTTGGCCGAGGCATTCAGGATTTCCTTGTCCTGGGATGTCCAGCGCCAATCGCTTGCGCTCGGCGGTTTGAGATAGATGGCAAGCCGGCAAGGGAACGTCAGTTGCGGCTTCAAGGCCCGAATTTCCTGGATTTCCCGGTCCTGAATTTCGACCAGGCCCTCCTTGTGCAAACGTTCCTGCAACATGCCGCGATCAAACCCGGTGGCGCAACCCGCCACGACGAGCACCGACAATCCCAAAATGGTTCGCATGAAGTCTCCTCCGCAACGGACCAAGGACTTTGGCAAAGTGGGAAAGTCAAGGCGCATTTGAGAGGCGGGGCAGGACCGTCGGACCACGAAGACTGATAGCGGCGGGCCGCAAGCGTGTCAAGGCGGACAGAACCCAAAATCTCACGTAAGCCGCAAAGCCGCCAAAAAGACAGGGTGGTGGGACGCCGTTCCAGTCAAACTCAGGTTTTCGAGTTCGCGTCTCTTTCGCGGCGTCCGTTCCGTGCATTGCTATCAGCGAAATTCTTCGTGGACGACCACGGTCCTTGGATCGTGTCATCTCTCCCAAATCCTTCACGAAAGTACGAAAGAACGAAAACACGAAAAAAGCACGGTTGGGAGTCCCGGCTTGAGAGGTCCAACGCACAATGGACGTGATTTTCCATCGTTGTTTTCGTGTTTTCGTTCTTTCGCGCTTTCGTGATAAATTCTTCGCCGTGCATTTTGGTTGCGGCTTGCCGTGCCATGTCTTGGCGTCCTTGCGTGAGGTTTTAGAGAACACTCATTCGCCAGAATGGCTTGTCACCCCCGGTGGACAACCGCTTTTGCTCCGCGAAATCGTTGGCCGCGTTTTGTTTGCGGCATAGAATCTCACTCCACCACCCCACCCGTTTCCATTTTCCAGGGAGCCGCCATGTTCCACCCTCTCCGCGTTGCGTTGATCGCCATCGGATTCGCGATCCTTTCCCTTCAGGCCCACGCCGGCGACGACAAGGGCTTCGTCGATCTCTTCAACGGCACTGACCTTACGGGCTTCAAGATCTTCCCCGAAAAAGCCACCCAGACCTTCACCGTCGTCGATGGCTACGTCAAAGTCAGCGGCAACCCGGCTGGCTATTTCTACACCGACAAGAGCTTCAAAAACTGCGTCATCCGCTTCGACTGGCGCTACAAACGCCCGGCCAACCTCAAAGACGACAAGAAATTCGGCGGCAATAGCGGCCTTTTGTTGCACATCCAGGGCAAGCACAAGGTTTGGCCCAACTGCCTCGAAGTCCAGGGCGCCAACGGCAGCCACGGCTCGTTCATCTCCATCGGCAAGACCGGCCTGACCAAGGCCAAGTTCAGCGGCGCCGCACTCGCCAAGGTCCGCAAGAAGGTCGGTGAATGGAACACCACCGAGGTCACCGTCAAGGACGGCGATGTCCTCGTCAAGGTCAATGGCGCCCAGGTCAACTCCGGCAAGATGACCCTCGTCGAAGGTCCCTTCGGCTTCCAGTCTGAAGGCTCGGAGTTGCATTTCAAAAACATCAAGGTCAAAACGCTCGACTGATTTTTTACTGCCGCTTGCGGCATCGCGCTCGCAAGACGCCACGCAAGCGCTAAGCCGCAAGCGGCTTACCACCTTACACCAGGAGAGATCTCATGAGAACTCGAACGTCCGTTGCGATCATGGTCAGCGCCGCGCTTGGCGCCGCTTTGCTTTTCAATTCCGCCAAGGCGGGAGACGATCAGGGCTTCAAGCCGCTCTTCAACGGCAAGAACCTGAAGGGCTGGAAAACCTTCCTCAAGAAATCCGACCTCGCCAATCCCGAAAAAGGCATCGTCGTCAAGAACGGCGAAATCCAGGTCAGCGGCTTCCCTTTCGGCTACTTCTACACGGAAAAATCCTACAAGAATTACGTTGTTCGCTTCTCGTGGAGGTACCCCAAGGACCAACCCGAAAAGACGACCATGAACAGCGGCCTACTCGTTCATATCCAGCTGCCCCACCAGGTTTGGCCTAAATCGGTTGAACCCCAGGGCCGATACAAGGATCATGGCAAGATTTATTTCCCCGGCTGGCCCAAGGACAGCAAGGAAAAGAAGGAAACCACCTTCGACGAGGCCGCCCAGAAGAAAGCCCTCAAGCCCAGCCACGAGTGGAACACCACCGAGGCCACCGTTCGCGCCGACGGTTCCCTTTCGGTCAGCATCAACGGCATCCCCGTCAGCACCGGCAAAACCTCGCTCACCAGCGGCCCGATTGGCTTTCAGGCCGAGGGCGCCCGCATCCACTTCAAGGACATCAAGATCAAACTACTGGACTGATTTACATGCTTCCGAGCTTGCCGCGCAAGCAAGTGGTTTCCCGCGTTTCCCTTGCTTGCGTGGCGGTTTGGCATGACGGCGCGCCAAAAAAACGGCACGGTCCGCCGTTTTTCGTTAGGATTTTCCGGTCCGACAGTTTAATCTGGTAGGAGTGTTTCCGCGCCGTCACCTCACGGAGTTTCGGACATGAAACGTCATCGCTGGATCGGCATCGTTCTTGGCTTGCTGTTGGCGACGACCACGTACGCCCAGTCGCAACTGGACAGCGATGAACAAACGCTCAAAAACCACAATCCCCCGCTGCCGACCGATGGCAAGGGGCTGCTCGAATTCTTCAAGAAGCGCTCCATGAAGGAGGGCGACGCGAAGCATCTGGGCGGTCTGGTGCAGAAACTCGGCAGCGACGTTTACCGCGAACGCGAACCTGCCGCGCGCGAGTTGAAGCTGGCCGGCTCACGGGCGCTGCCCTTCCTGCGCGCCGCCCTTTCCAACCACACGCTCGAGATGAAACGGCGCGCCGAAGATTGCATCCGCACCATCGAAGCCTCGATGCAAACCGAGCCGATCGCCGCGGCCGCTCGCGTGCTGGCGGCGCGCAAGGAGCCGAAGGCGGCCGAGGTGTTGTTCAACTACCTCCCGAGCATCGTCAGCGACGCCTTCCTGGAGGAAGAGTTGCTGACCTGCCTGGGCCGATTGACGATCGAACCCGGGAAAGTGGATCCCATGTTCGTCAACGCGCTGAAGGATCCGTTCCCGTTCAAGCGTCAAGTCGCGGCCTACCTGATCGGCCGGCGCAGCGGCGCGGAATATCGCGAGAAACTTCGTGAAATGCTGGGCGATCCCGATGCCCAGGTCCGCGAACGTGTTCTTCAGGGCCTTTACGGCAAGCGTCCGGTGCAGGCGTTGGACGAGGCGTTGTCCGGCGATGAGACGATTCTCCGAGAGGCCAAGATTCAAACGACGCAAACTGGCCTGCTCGATTTCTTCCGTAAGCGAACGCTCAACGAGGCCGACCAGCGCCGCTTTCGCAGCCTCGTGAGGAACCTCGGACACGGCTCCTACTTCCTGCGTGAACAGGCGAGCCAAAAACTGATCAAGGAGGGAATGCCCGTCGTCGCGTTTCTGAAAGAAGTCGAGTATGATTCGAGCGCCGAACTGTCGCACCGGGCGCAACAGTGTCTGGAAAAAATCCGCGAGTCGAGCAGTTCAACCATTCCGATCGCGGCCGCCCATTTGCTTGCAAGGCCCCAGCAAAAACAAACCTCGCCTGCCGAGTTGATTCAAACGTTACTGGCGTATGCTCCCTTTGCAGACGATGAGGTCGTGGAAGAGGAAATCCTCACGTGTTTGACGATGCTCAGTTTGCGCGAAACCAAGGTCGAGCCGGCCCTCATCGATGCGATCGGCGACGCCAGCCCGGTGCGCCGCGGCGCGGCCGCGTATGTGCTCGGCCATGTAGGGCTCAAAAGCCACGTCGCCAAGGTCCGCGGCTTGCTCGACGACCCGCATCCGGTCGTTCGTTTGCGGGCCGCGCAGGGCATGTTGGCGGCGCGCGACAAGTCCGCGCTGCCCAGCTTCGTCAAGTTGATCAACACGCTCCCCGCGCCTTACTTGCCCAAGGTGGAAGAGGCACTCTACCGCCTCGCCGACGACAAGGGCCCGACCGAGACCATTCACGCCGGCTCGCCCGGTTCCCGCCAGAAGGTCGCCAAGGCCTGGGACAAATGGCTCAACGACAACGCCGCCAAGATCGATCTTGCCGCCATCGATGATCGTGAGAGCTACCTCGGCCTCATCACCGTCGCCGAATACGACAGCCGCATCGGCAATATCCAGGGCCAGGTCTGGGAAGGCACCCGCGGCGGCCCCAAGCGTTTCAGCTTCGCCGGCGTCATGGGCGCCATGGACGCCCACACCCTGCCCAACGGCCGGGTGCTCGTCGCCGAGAATAACGCCAACCGCGTCACCGAACGCGACAGCAAGGGCAACATCCTCTGGGACTACCGCACCCCCGTCAACCCCATCTGCTGCCAGCGACTCCCCAACGGCAACACCTTCATCGCCTCCTACAACATGGTCATGGAGGTCAGACCCAACAAGACCGAAGTCTACCGCTACACCCCAGGGCCGCAGTTCTACATCTTCAGCGCCCACAAGGCCAAGAACGGCCACATCGTCGCCATCACCGCCCAAGGGCAGATCATCGAGATGGACGCCACCGGCAAGCAAATCCGCACCGTCCAGACCAATACGCAGGGCAACTGGTGCAGCGTCGAGATGCAGCCCAACGGCAACTTCCTCGTCGCCAGCATGAACACCGGCACCGTCCGCGAGATCGACCGCAAGGGGACTGAAATCTGGACCAAGAGCTTCCCCGGCGTCTTCCGCGCCACCAAGCTCCCCAACGGCAACGTCCTCGTCGCCAGCATGAACACCCGCGAAGTCGCCGAAATGGACCGCGCCGGCAACATCCGCTGGCGCATCACCACCAACGGCCGGCCGTGGGGTATCCATTATCGCTGAAAGATTTTGGGCTTCTTGAACGACGTGCTTTAATTGCCATTCATTCACGGCAGGATTTCCACCGCGATGTCGCCAAAGCCTAGCAACCGCGCGTCATTGCTCAGAAATCGATCGCAACCCGCTTCGATGGCGGCGGCAAGATGAAGCGAATCCACGAATGAATAATTCTTTCCCGTAGCGTACTTGCTTCGCCCGCGAATATCCGCCGCGTGAAGAAAAACTGAACTTGAAAGAGTAAGATTGGCGATGTTCGCGGCCAGGAAGGCTTTTTGATAATCCAACAACAAGGCGCCATCCCCGATGCCGAGGGGTTTGACCCAGCATTCCATTTTCGTCAAATCGCTCACGGCGAACTTGTATCCCGCCTTTTGCAAACCCGAAAGGTGCGCCTTGGCTCGCGCCTCAAATTCAGGCGGTCCCTCCACCCAATAGATGACAATGCATGTATCAAGGTAAGTAAGCACTCTAACCTACTCCTTTAGCGTTCCGTTGACTGGGGGGCCGCGCCCAGCGACTGACAACGAACCAGGTATTCATCCTCCTCCTCGATTCGCGCCTTCTCGCTTGCTTGCATTTCTTCAATCGTTCGCCCACGGTAGCCGCGTGCTTTCTGATCGCGTTTGATTTCCTCCATGACTTCGACCAGACGGCGCCCGCCGCGAGGATTTCCCGCGGCGGATTGTACAATCACATGGACGCGTCCCGGCTTCACGTCCGGCTTTTGATCCAGGTGCAAAGTTCCGTCCGCATTCAACGTTCCTTCTACCACCGATTCGTCCAGACTCATGGCAACCCTCCGGCACTCGAGCGACCATCCCAATTCGCGAGGATATGCTACCATTTTAGACCATCTCGTCGAGTAAACGCCAGGGCGATTTTTGACGGCGAGGGTTCCAGGGTTCCTTTTCGGCCAATGGGCTTTCTCATCATTGGCTCGTATATTACTCAACATTCTTCATGTGTTTCGCATTTTTGGGAGTCACGATGTCGTACAAGATCTGCAAGGTCCCCGCGGGTGAAAAGGTCTCCATCTCGGCCGGCAAGTTGCAAGTACCGAATCAGCCGATCCTGCCGTTCATCGAAGGCGACGGCACCGGGCCCGACATCTGGCGCGCGTCGGTCCGCGTGCTGGACGCCGCGGTCGCCAAGGCCTATGCGGGCAAGAAGAAGATCGCCTGGATGGAAGTCTACGCCGGCGAGAAATCGTTCACGCAGTTTAACTCCTGGCTCCCCGATGAAACCGTCGATGCCTTTCGCGAATTTTTAGTCGGCATCAAGGGCCCGTTGACCACCCCCATCGGCGGCGGCATGCGCTCGCTCAACGTCGCCTTGAGGCAAATGCTCGACCTTTATGTCTGCCTGCGCCCCGTGCGCTGGTTCAAGGGCGTTCCCTCGCCGGTCAAAAGGCCCGAAAAGGTCGACATGGTCATCTTCCGCGAAAACACCGAGGACATCTACGCCGGCATCGAATTCGAGCAGGGAAGTGACGCCTGCAAGAAGTTCTTGCAACTCTTCAAGGACAATTTCCCCAAGGAATACAGCAAGATTCGCTTCCCGGAAACCAGTGGCATCGGCATCAAGCCGGTTTCGCAGGAGGGCAGCGAACGCCTGATCCGCTCCACCATCGAATACGCCATCGCCAACAAACGCAAGAGCGTGACGTTCGTTCACAAGGGCAACATCATGAAGTACACCGAAGGCGCGTTTCGCAACTGGGGCTACGCCCTGGCCGGGCGCGAGTTCGGCTCAAAGGTCTACACCTGGGACCAGTGGGAACGAACGAAAAAGTCCAAAAGCGAAACCGACGCCAACGCCGAGCAAAAAGCCGCGCTCGCCTCGGGGAAAATCCTCGTCAAGGACGCCATTGCCGACATTACCTTGCAACAGGTTCTCACCCGGCCTGACGAGTTCGACGTCATCGCGACGATGAACCTCAACGGCGATTACCTCTCCGACGCCCTGGCCGCGCAAGTGGGCGGCATCGGCATCGCGCCGGGGGGCAATGTCAATTACCTGACGGGCCACGCCGTCTTCGAGGCCACGCACGGCACCGCGCCCAAGTACGCCAACCTCGACAAGGTCAACCCCGGCAGCGTCGTCCTCTCCGGCGAAATGATGTTGCGTTACCTGGGCTGGATCGAAGCTGCCGACCTCATCATCAAGGGCATGGACGGCGCGATCGGTGCCAAGACCGTGACCTACGACTTCGCCCGCCTCATGGAAGGCGCCAAGGAAGTCAAGTGCAGCGAGTTTGCGGACGCGGTTATTGCGAAGATGTGACTTGGACGCGTTCCAGGTTTTCATTGGGACGCGGCAGGCGCAGCCCCTGCCTGGTTCATCGGCGGTTGTATTTTCGCTTGCATGTCCCGTCCGATGCGGTACAAATGGCCCATGCACCTCACCACCCAAAAAATCAAGGACTTCGTCGCCTTCGCCGCCAGGCTCAAAGGGGACGAAAAGGGCGAAGCGCAGATCTTCCTCGACCGCCTCTTTCAAGCCTTCGGCCACGCCGGCAGCATCGAGGTCGGCGGCATCTTCGAATACCGCGTCCATCCCGGCAAGACTACCAAGTTCGCTGATCTGGTTTGGCCGCGCCGCGTCCTCATCGAGATGAAAAAACGCGGCGAGAAGCTGCAAAAGCACTACCTCCAAGCGCGCGAATACTGGATCAATCTGACCAAGGACCGCGCCTGCTACGTCATCCTGTGCAACTTCGCCGAGTTCTGGATTTATGACTTCGACTACCAGATGAGCGATCCCGTCGATCGCGTTCCGCTCCTTGACCTCGCCACGCGCTACACGGCCCTCAACTTCCTTTTCCCCATCGAGAAGGAACCGCAGTTCAACAACGACCTCGTCAAGGTGACGCGCAAGGCCGCCCAAAAAGTCGCCGACGCCTTCAACTCGATGATCACCCGCGACAAGAACCCGATCCCGCGCGAGACGGCCCAGCGTTTCGTCCTCCAGTCGGTCGTCGCGCTCTTCGCCGAGGACATCGAGCTGTTGCCGCGCGGCTTCTTCACGGAACTCCTGAACGATTGCCGCAAGCCGGGCGGCAGCTCCTACGACTTGCTGGGCGGCCTGTTTCGGCAGATGGCCAACAAGAAACGCGCTCAAGGCGGACGCTTCCAGGAGGTCGATTACTTCAACGGCGGCCTGTTCGACATCGTGGAGCCGGTCGATCTCACCGTCATGGAGTTGACGCTAGCCACGCTGCACAAATCGCCCGAAGCATTCGGGCAGAAGTTGGATGTTGTTTTGTCGTCGGCATGACTGGCGCGAAGCACAAACGGAAACGATGCTCGACCCGTTTCCTAATCTGAATGAAAGGCAATTCGACACGAGTGTCCAAGCACGCTTTCCCGCAACGAAAGGGCTTTCCAGCAACAGCTTATCTCGTAACCTAACCTCGTCCCGGGCTTCTTTTCCCATCCGGAGTTAACCGTCGTGATCAGCCGAGTTCGCATGGTTCGTTTCAAGCGTTTCGGCGATCAGGTCTTTGACCTGACTGGCGGCCCAGTCCTATTGGCTGGTCCAAACAACTCAGGAAAGACTACACTCCTGCACGCGATCTCGGCGTGGAATCTCGCCCTCAAACGGTGGATTGCCGAACGAGGGGAAAGCGGCGGCAAGAGACGGATAAGTGTCGTTCTCGACGAATTCACTGCCCTTCCCCTTCGGGAAATGAATCTTCTCTGGCTGAACCGACACACGGCTCAACGCGTTCCCAACCAGAAACAGCCCAAAACAGCCCCAATCTATGTCGAAGTCGTTTCCTCAAAGGGTCAGCGCGTTGAGGAATCGCTGACCATGGAGTTCATGTACGCCAACGAAAAACTTGTTTATATCCGTCCGGTAAAGGGGCCAGACGCGGCCGATCCGATAGACGACATTCCTCAGTTCGCAAAGACCGTCAACGTCGTCCATGTGCCGGCGTTTTCCGGTATTGGCACTCAGGAGCCACGCCACGCGTTGGGAATTCAAAGCAAGCTGGTAGGCGAAGGCAAGCCCGGCGAAATCGTCAGAAACCTGCTTCTGGAAATATGGGAAGCCTCCGAAAAATCAACCCAGCGGTCACCGTGGAAAGAGTTGAACGCTGATATCGATCGACTTTTCCAGTGCACCTTGCTGCCACCCGAGTTTTCGGACGCGCGTCCCTATGTGGTGTGTGAATACCGACCGAAATCGCACCCAGCCATACAGGGATCGCGCCCTCCCAAACTGGATATTGCCAATGCCGGGAGCGGATTTCACCAAGTTCTCTTGCTCCTGTCCTTCTTTCACGCAAGGCCAACAACCGTCCTCCTTCTTGATGAGCCTGACGCTCATCTTCACTTCATCTTGCAACGGGAGATCTTTGACCTACTTCGAAGCGTAGCCCAGCGACGCTCATGTCAGCTCATCATTGCTACTCATGCGGAGGTTCTGCTCCAGGATGCTGAGCCTCAACAGATTATCTCATTCATTGGACAGAATCCTCGCCGCCTAGTGCGCCCGAATGAGAAACAGAGTCTACAGGAAGCGCTCCGCCGTCTGAATGCGCTGGACCTTGTTCAGGCCGATCATGTTGGGGCTGTGCTCTATGTCGAAGACGAATCCGATCACAAGATACTGCGGGAATGGGCGACGATAATGCAGCATCCCTGTCTTCAGTTTTTGCAATTTCCGTACGTTGTCCCTCTGCGAGGCAAAGGCAATTTGGACGAGGCTAAGCGCCACTTTCAATGCCTGAGGATGGCCAAGCCGGGCATCAAGGGACTTTGCGTGTTAGATCGAGACGAAGCTGACGTGGTACCGGGCGGTATGCCGACAGGATTGGGCTTACGTCAGTGGGGACGGTATGAGATTGAGAACTATCTCCTGCTTCCCGATTTGCTCAAGCGATTCGTGCGTGGCGATCCTGAAACACTATTGTTCGATGCGCCAAGCCTCGAAACTATTGATAGAGAATTCGCCGCCAACTTTCCTGCGGGGATAGATTTTCTACAGGACATCCCAGCTCTGCGGGACCTGAAGGCGAGCGACTTCATCGTCGACCTCCTGAACAAGACATCGGTGCCTTTGCCGAAGCGAGACCTTTTCATGTTGGCCAAGCAAATGCAAACCGCAGAAATCCATCCGGATATCCGAGCAACGCTTGACGCCATCGCTGACATAATGCCTGGCAGCGTCCCCAATGTCGACGCCAACCTTGCGCCTTCGGATGCCGATGGCATCGAAGAGGGAACATCGGCGCCGGAATAGGAAAAAATCGACCAGTCGGGAAGACGAGCAACGGGTTGGGAGTCATTTTCCGAAAACTTGAATGCAGTATTCTGCAATCCGGCATCCATTGGGCGTGGTTCGTTTCACGCTGCTCGACACTCAAAGGCGATTTCCGCTACACCTCCGACACCGTCTTCGACACCTTCCCCTGGCCGCAAGCGCCGACGCTTGCCGAGGCGAAAAAGGTCGCGGCGGCGGCGGTGGAGTTGCGGGCCTTTCGCCGCAAGGTCATGGCCGACAACAACTGGAGCCTGCGCGATCTGTATCGCACGCTGGACGTGCCCGGCCTGAACCCGCTGCGCGATTTGCACAGCGAACTCGATGACGCCGTCCGCGCCGCTTACGGCATGAAGGCGAAAGCCGACGTGCTGGCATTCCTGCTCGAGTTGAATCACCTCCTCGCCGCCGCCGAGAAAGCGGGCACGCCGATCGTCGGCCCCGGCTTGCCGCCGTGCGTGAAGGATGCGGCCGACTTTATCACGACCGATTGCGTGCCTGCACCGACGTTAGAGTAGGTTTTTGCCCTGATTCAAGCCGAGGTTTCGAAGCGATTCTTCCTGCCCTGCCCAATCTTCCCCGGCGGGATACCCCCCTCGTTCCGTGAATAGTCGGTCTGGTTCAAACCGAGGTGACAATCCAAATCTACCTGGCTTGCCCAAACTTCCCGTTTGGGATACCCCCCGCGCCCCGTGAGAAGTCCTCAAAAAAAACGCTGTAACGTATTGCCAATTTGTAGGTTATGGATCAAAGGGGACTTCTCACATCAGTCGATGTCACCAACGGCGTGCTCGCCTTCTTTCGGCAATCCTCGGGTTACCCGATCCCGGCGCCTTTTGAAACACGCCGAATAGTCGGCCTGGTTCAAATCGATCGAATTTAGGGTAACAAACAATCCGCGAGCCGCCGGGCTTGTCCCGGCGGTGAACCAAGGCGGATCGGGATGAACCGCCGGGACAAGCCCGGCCTCTCGCTGTGACTTTCACTTGAACCAGGCCGAATAGTCCTCAAAAAAAACGCTGCAACGTTTGGCCAGTTTGAAAGTTATGGCGGGGAGGGGACTTTTCACATCCCCTCCCAGGGAATTGCATATCAGCCAAACAAATCGAGCAACGGCTGCCCCGTGGAGACCGGGCGGGTGAAGCCATCGCGGCCCAGGCGGGTTTCGGGGGCGATGCCGAGCGAGTGGTAGATGGTGGCGCCGAGGTCCTGGACGCGAACGGGGCGGTCCTTGACGTAGGCGGCGATGCGGTCGGTTTCGCCGTAGACGGCCCCGCCGCGGATGCCGCCGCCCGCGAGAATCGCCGACCAGCAGTTCGGCCAGTGCTGTCGGCCCGGCAGGCGATCGGGCTGGTTGATCCTGGGCGTGCGGCCAAACTCGCCCATGGTGACGACGAGGGTGCGCTCCAGAAGTCCGCGGTCGCGCAGGTCGGTGAGGAGAGCGGAGAGTCCTTGATCGAGGCATGGCAAGCACCAGCCCATGCCGTAGGAACCGGTGCCGAAGGCGTTGCCCATGCCCATCTCGCTGCCGTGCATGTCCCAGGAGGAGGCGGGCGGTCCGCCGCCGGCCTGGCCTGGGGCGGAGCCGGTCCAGCCGTTGACGGTGACGAAGTTGACGCCCGACTCGACGAGCCGGCGCGCCAGCAGCAGGTTTTGGCCCAGGGGGTGCATGCCGTAGCGGTCGCGCGTGGCGGTGGTTTCGTGGCGCAGGTCGAACACCTCGCGCCCGCCGGGGCCGTTGGCCATCTCCATGGCGCGATGCTGCAGGTTGTCCCAGTCGCGCGTCGTGCGATCGTCGTTGGCCGAGCTGCGCGAACGGCCCGGTTGTTCGACCGAGCTTAGCAGTCGGCGGCGCTGTTGCAAGCGTGCGGGCTCGACCGCGGGTTGCAATTCTTCGGGAGCGCGGAACGATGGCATGGCCGGGTGGTTATTTGCGTTACCGACGAAAAGCGGCTGATACTGAGCGCCGAGATGCCCGCCCGAGCCGATGTTGGGCGCGCAGAAGACGGGATCGCCAACGCAGCGGATCAGCCAGACATAGTTGGCGATGGTGCGTTCGCTCGGGCGCAGCCGCGCCATGATCGAGCCCAGGTAGGGCGAATCGGGCGGAGCGCCGGCCTGGCCGCTCAGGAGGTGGTGCATCGCGTCAAAGTGGTTGCTGATGTTGCCCACATGCGTCATCGAACGGATCAGGGTGAACTGGTCCGTCATGGTGGCAAGGCGCGTGTTCAACTCGCTGATGCGCATGCCGGGGACGCGCGACGCCGCGGGCCGATAGGGGCCGCGAATGTTGTCGGGTGCTTCCGGCTTGAGATCCCAGGTATCCAGGTGGCTTGGTCCGCCGCACAGGAGGACGAAGATGACCGACCGCTCGGCCGCCTGGCCGCGCAGGCCGCGCGTGGCGTCCACGCTGGCAGCGACCATGCCCGGCGCCGCCATCGCCAGGGCGCCGACGCCCCCGGCCTGAAGGAGCTGGCGTCGCGAAAGCAACCTGGCCTGTTGTTGTGATTTGCTCATGGAATCCCCCCGGTTGGCAGCCCAAGGAGTGTCATTCCCGGGCCGTGTGCTTTATCTCAAGAGTCTACACGATGTCGATGAGCGTGTCCATCAGGAAAGTCGGGATTGACTCCGGTTTTTATCGGCTCTTTTTCGCTTCTGTCATCAACTCATCAACCACGCGGTCGAGCGTTTCGCCGCGAACGTGCCGATAGCGGATCGCACCCTTGGCGTCGAGGACATACACGGCGGGCCAGCCCAGGACGTTCCAGCGCGTGGCGATGGGCCCATCGGTGTCGCCGCCGTCCCAGAAGGACCGCCAGGTGATGCGTTCCTTGTCCAGCATGGCCTTGAGCTTTTCACGACCCCCGTCGCTGTTGACACCCACCAGGGCGAACGGTTGACCTTGAAGCCGTTTGACGAGCGACCGCTCGTGCGGGAACATGGCCCGGCAGTGCGTTCACCAGAAGCCCCAGAAAACGATCACCACCACTTTGCCGCGGTATTCGCTGAGTTTGAATTTCTTGCCGTCGGTATCCTCGCCCTCGAGGTCCGGCGGCGTTTTGCCAACGACGAGATGGCGCAACTCGAAAAGCTCCGCGTCGGCCGCCTTGCCGAGCGTGCTGCGCTTGTTATTGCGCACATAGCTGACGAAGGCATGGTCTTTGCGCACGCGTTCCAATGCGGCCTCCGCCTGGCGGCGCAGGCCGGCGGTATCGGCATCGAGAAAGCGCTTGAGCAAATCCTGGCCAAGGAAGACTTCGGTGTTCTTGAGCGCGTGAGGTTGAAGGCGGAGTTGCTCGATGGTGTCGCCGTAGTTCTTGAAATGCAAGGCCAGGTGAAACCCCGCGCGTCCGCGGACCGCCGCCCTGGAGTGCCTGTCAAAGACAGCCCGCAGGTAAGTGCCGGCCGCCGCGAAGGGGGAATTGGCCATGCGCTCGAAGAGCGACTCCGCGTCGTTGTGATCGGCATATTTGGATGCCAGAAGGGCAACCGCCTGAGCATACGGCTTCTCGGCCGCCGGTCCGAACTCGGCATTTTCAACCACCCAGGTCAAGCTTTTGAAAGCAATCGGATCGTTCGGGTGTTTCGTCGCCAACTCAAGAAAGCGCAACGCGAACGCGGGCTGCGGGTTCGCCTCACGAAACAGCTTGCCCTGCTCGGCCACGGTAGCGGCGGCTTGCAGGCGCTTGCTGTACGCCTCGTGGGCGGTGGTGAATTCCTTGACGAGGGTCTTGTATCGCTCGCCAGGCGTTTGCGCCGCGGCTGAATTGGGCAGAATGAGCAGGAAGCCAAAAAGGACCCGGTGCATTGGAAACTCCACAATGTTGGACGTTCAGGTAGAGCGATGAGGTCAGCCTATTGTTTTCGCCGGCGCTCGCGTATATTCAGGAGTTGGCGTGCCGCGGCGCGTACCTTCGTTGCCCACCGCATCGCTGCGACTGCCTGGCGTTTGGTCGCGTCGTCACCGGGGTAGCGGGCGTTCACGGCGAAGTCCGATAGGAATAGGCATCCTCGGCGCAGGGAACGCAGCTGGGGATGGTGGACAACGAGGTCGTTCAACAAGCCGTCGAGATCGTGGATCTTTGGAACATGCTGTCCGATTTCTTCCAACAAGGCTTTCAAATACTTTTCGACGCGCTGCTGGCAATGAAAGCAAACACTATCGTGGACCGGTTTCTTACTTTGTCGATTCTGCCCGGCCACCAGGAAATCTTCCTCGGCCTTCCGAATCCACGCTCGCGTCGTCTTTTTCATAGAGGACCTTTCCGTCAGCCATGATCTCGCTCAAGAAAGATTCGCGTTCTTCCAGCCGCCGTTTCACCTGCTCTGGCGTCCGCACGATCAAGTCAACGGGGAACGGGGCAGCCAGGCGCCAACGAATTCGCACGGATTGAGCATGTTGGTTGGCCGCCGGCATCACGACGAGCAAGTCCACATCGCTGTCCTCATGCGGCGTGCCATAGGCGTGGGAGCCGAACAGGATGATCTTGTCGGGCTGAAACTCTTCAGCGATCGCTCGTGCATAACGGCGGATCACGCGCATGGGCACATTCGCACCGCGATAGACACGTTTTGGCGGAAAGGGGAACGGACTTGGTTTGCGTTGGGCCATGGCCTCATTGTACTTGAACGCGCCGGGATCGCGACTGCCAAATCTGGTCAATTTGGGTCGATGTTCCGCGCGGAACATTCTGTCAAAATGGCAGGTATGCGAAGGCGTCTCATATGGGAGCCGCCGGGCTTGTCCTGCCGGTGCCAAGTCGGGTATTCACGGCCGAGACCAGCGCGGCGGCTCGCGGCCTGTGGAGTTTTCAAGCCGGGAGTTTTCTCGTGGCGAAATCGCCCAGCGGATGATACGATTTCTATCTGATTCACCCATTCACCAACCGGGGTCCAATCCATGAAATCAAAATCCCTCTCCCGCCGCCAGTTCCTCGCCGCGTCCGCTGCCGCCGCGGCGCCGTTGATCCTGGACTCAAACGTCCACGCTCAGGAACGCCGCGGGCAGGGGCCGAACGGGCGCATCAACCTCGGCTTCATCGGCATTGGCATGATGGGGCGCGGGCATCTGGGCAGCTTTCTTGGCAACGCCGGCGTGCAGGTCGTCGCGGTCTGCGATGTGCACCGCGTTCGCCGGGAGGATGCGGTCACGCGCGTGCATCGCGCCTATGCCGCCGCTCGCAAGGCCGGGACCTATCGCGGCTGCGCGGCCTATGTCGATTTCCGCGAACTGCTCAATCGGCGCGACATCGATGCCGTTGTCATCGCCACGCCCGATCACTGGCACGCCATCCCCGCGATCCTGGCGGCGCGGGCGCGCAAAGACATCTATTGCGAGAAGCCGCTCTCGCTCACGATTGCCGAGTCGCGGGCGATGGTGCGAGCCGCGCGCGACAACAACATCATCTTCCAGACCGGCAGCCAGCAGCGCACCGAATTCGGCGGCCGATTTCGCCGGGCCGTGGAATACGTCCGCTCAGGCCGTATCGGCCGGGTGCGCACCGTGCGCGTCGGCGTCGGCGGCCCCGCCGTGCAATGTCGGTTGCCCAATGAAGCGACGCCGGCGGGCATCGACTGGAACCTGTGGAATGGCCCCTCGCCCGAGCGCGCGTTCCACCACGACCTGTGCCCGGTCGGCATCCACAATCACTTCCCGGCGTTTCGCAACTACAAGGAATACGCCGGCGGCGGACTGGCCGACATGGGGGCGCATCACTTCGACATCGCCCAGTGGGCGCTCAACATGGACGCCAGCGGGCCGGCGCAGATCATCCCGCCCGAACGCGGCGACACCGGCCTGCGCTTCGTCTACGCCAACGGCATCGAGATGTTCCACGGCGGCCCGTCGGGTTGCACCTTCGAAGGCGCCGATGGCACGATCTACGTCGATCGCGGCGTGATCCGCTCCACCCCGGCGTCGATCTTGCAAACCCCGCTCGGCGACCGCGACTTCCATCTGCCGGCCGTGGGCAACAGCCATCGACAGAACTGGCTCGATTGCATCCGCTCGCGCCGGCGACCGGTTGCTGATGTGGAAATCGGCGCGAGAACCGCGCAGGTCTGCCAGCTCGCCAACATCGGCTACTGGTTGCGCCGCCCGCTGCGCTGGGACCCGCTGCGCGAAGAGTTCACCGACAACGCCGAGGCCAATCGCCTGCGCAGCCGCGAAAACCGCGCGCCGTGGAATCGCGTGTAACTTCCCGAGCCTTTTGCGTAAGCCAAGAGAAAAGCAGTGCACCTTCGCTTACGCTTCAGGCTCGGATGTTGAGGCTACACCCGATACTTCGCCACCTTGGCTTCATCAACGTGGACGCCGAGCCCGGGCGCTTCCGGCACGTTCATGTGGCCTCGCTCGATCACGTGCATGGGGCTGATGATGTCGTCGGTCAGGCCGTAGTAGGTGCAATCGTTGGCGAGCGGGAAGTTCGGCGTGCTGGCGACGACGTGCAACATCGCCGCGGTCTTCAGGCCCAGGTCGTGCGCACAGTGAAACACGCACGGCACTCCCGCCGCCTCGCACAGCGTCGCCACGTTTTTCACGCCGAGGATGCCGCCGCACTGATAGGTGTCGGGAAGCAGAACGTCCGCGGCATCGAGCTTCAGGATTTGCAGGACGATCTCCGTCGTCGTCACCGACTCGTTCAAACCCAGCGGCGTCTTCGTGCGCTTGCGCAGCCGGGCTGACTCGCCGATGCAACTGAACGGCATCGGTTGCTCGAAATATTCGAGGTTGTACTTTTCCAGATCGCGCGCGAGCGGCAACGCCACGTCGTAGGCATAGCCCTGGTTCGGATCGATACGCAGCTTGAGCCGATCGCCGACGCCGTCGCGGATGCCACGGACCATTTCCAGATCTTCCTCGGCACCGCGGCCCGCCTTGGTCTTGAGCGTGGTGAATCCCTGTTCGACATATCCCTGGGCGATTGTCTTCGCTTCGTCGTACGACTTGATGCCCATGCAAGCCGCGAGTTCGATCTTCTTGCGGATCGCGCCGCCGAGCAATTTGTAAAGCGGCTGGTTGGTGGCTTTGCCGACGATGTCCCACATCGCCATCTCAACGCCGCTGGCGAGGTAGCTGCCGAGCGTATTCTCGGCATACCAGGCAGCGAGGTCGAACGGATCGCGCCCGACGGCTTGCGCGCGCATGCGATCTTCGGGGGTACCTTCAAACGTCTTGGTAAGCCAATCCTCCGGTGTTTCGCCCCACCCGGTGATACCAGCATCGGTATCGAGCTTGACGAGGATGCACTCCTTGGCACTGGTGGCGCGGTAGCGCGACGCATAGGGTGCGATCGGCGGCTTTTGCGGAATGCGCACACGCAGCGCGGTGAGGTGGGTGATCTTCATGGGTTGGTCCTCGAATGGGTTGCCCGCGCTCCCCTTCGGGTCGCGGCGGGGAACCCACGCCTAAATAAACGTTCGTTTTGAGAATCGATACGAGCCGCGACCGTTAAGGAGCGGTCTGGACAATCCGCTCCCTAACGGTCGCGGCTCGTGAGCGGAAATTGACGCGCTGCGCCTAAACGCGATTTCGGCGTCATTTCGTGCTGTCAATTCGGATAACCACTCGGCCCCATAGGCCCGGCCGGATGAGGCCAGTCGGATTGGCGAGATCTAGCTCGGCATTCATGGTGCGCGTCTTCGGATCGAGGGCAGCAGCGATGCGCGACACTTTGGCCGTCCATTTCCTGTCGAGCAGGGCGTCAATCTCGACGTCGGCCAGGGCACCGACCTGAATAAACGGGGCGTCGCGCTCGGGAATCGCCACGACGACGCGCAAGCGGTCCGTTCGCTGGAGAGTAAACAGCGGTTTATGGTCTGCGGCATTATTTGCGGACCGGACGAAATCGCCGGGCGTGTAGTTGCGCCGCGTGATGACGCCATCCATCGGCGCCGCGATGGTGGCAAATGAGAGATGGACGCGCGCCCGTTCGATCCGAGCGTCAGCAACACGCAGGGCCGCTTCCGCTTCAACCAGATCGGCCTTTGCTTGATCGATTTTCGTCGCGGCCGTCGTCACTTGCGACCTTGCGGTTTCGATCGCAACGCGCGCGGATTTCTCGGCCTCCAGCGCGGCGGAATATTGTTCCATGCTTTCATCGAGCAAGCGCTGGTCGATGCTTTTGTTTTCGAATAAGGCTTTCAACCGTTTGAGCTGCGCCTCGCGAAACCTGGTCGAAGCGGCGGCGCTCCCGAGAGTGGCGTCAGCCTGTTTCACGACAAGCTTGGCTGTATCCGCTTCCGCCTTGGCGGTGCTCACGCGTGCCTTGGCCTGGAGCACCCGCGCATGCGCTCGAACCAGGGAAGCCCGCTCCAGCTGCACCTGCGCTTCGAGTTCGGGGACGTCCACGACGGCGAGCACCTGGCCGCGCTTGACCCGGTCGCCGATATCGACCGCTTGACTCTTGAGGAAACCCGGTACCCTCGCGAACAGGTTGACGGTTTCATAGGCCTGGATCGTGGCTGGTTGCGTGCAAACGCGTTCGTTTTCCACTTTTTTGGGTTGCACCGCCTCGGCCTTTGTCGGCGCCTTTCCCGTCTTGACGCCAGCCTTCGCGCGTGCCAGGGCGATCTCGACGCGCAAACGTTCCAGCCTGGCCAGGAGTGTCGCCTCGGCTCGGCCTTGCCCCGATTTCTCGAAGGTGGTCGCGATCCGCTCAATTTCCCGCGCCGCTTTCAGGAAGTCACCCAGGACCGTGATGCGTTCCTTGTCGGTCTTGCACAATTCAAGGGCCGCCTCGAGAGCGAGCCGGGTCGGCTCGATCGCCTCCTCGATGCGACCCTGATTGTTAGCCAAACGTAGCCTATTCTGCTTGGCAAGCATTTGAGCGACCGCGAGGCGCTCTTCGAGCAGGTCTTGAAGTTTGCGTTCCTTTTTTTTGGGCTGGGCCGGTTGCTGGGCCACCTCGGCCTGGGGCGCCTGCCCGGTCAAGGCCATGCCAAGGACAAGGAGGGCGAGGACGGCCAACAAGGGGAATCGAATCTTGACAGGCAACATGGGAGAGCCTCCTGGTGCGGGCGAAAGCGGCTGGACCACAAAAAGATTGTCGGCAATGGCGTGGGTTCACGCCTTCCCTGATTCCGTCTACTTGCTCGCCGCCGCCTTCAACCCCACCGCCTTGCCGTCGAGCCGCCATTTCGCGTTGATCGGCACGTCGAGATGTTGCAGTACGGTTGGGACAATGTCCACGATGACCGGCGCCGGCTCGATCGTTCCGCGCATGGCGGACGCGCCGCTGACGATCAGGAAGATGGTGCGATGCGTTGGGATGTTCTGCCCATGCCCCTTGCCCGAGCCGCCGTGATCGGTGCTGACGACGATCAGCCAGTCCTCGTTCTTGTAGGTCGGCCGTTTCTCAAGCGCCGTGAGCAACGTGCCGACGTGCTCATCGGCCTTCGCGATGGCGGCGAGATATTTCGGCAACTTGGGATCGAACCCGAAGCGATGGCCGGCGCCGTCCACCTCGTCGAAGTGGATGAAGAGCAGATCGGGATTCTTTTCAGCCAACAGCTTCACCGCGGCCTGCGTGACGAGGACATCGTTTTTGTGGGCGGTGGTGACGTCGGCCTTCTTGATGATGTGCTGCTTGATCGGGGCCCAGTGAACGATTGACGCAACGAAGCTGTCAGGTCGAGCTTTTTTGACGCGGAGGAGCATGTCGGGAAATTCCCCGAAGTTGGCGAGTTTGAAGTCGTTGCCGCGCACGCCGTGCTTTTCGCGCCAGACCCCCGTGAGGAGGCTGCCCCAGCCGCTGCCGGAGACGGTGATGTCGCCGGTTTGAGCCTTGTCGCTGAAGGCGCCGTTCTTGATGAGCCGATGCAGGTTCGGCGCCCTGGCGGCCAAAAGGGCGTCAGGCCGGCAGCCGTCGATGCCGATGACGAGCACCTTTTTTTGCGACGGGTCTTGTGCGGCCAGAGAGCCGGCGGCGATGCTCAGAACGATGAATGCGAGGATTTTCGTAAGCGTTTTTTCGATCATCGGGATTTTCCTAGGCCCCGCCATGAGCGCAGCGATTGGCGGGGGTCACGCTTCGGATGCCGTACCCCCGCCAATCGCTGCGCTCATGGCGGGGCTTGAAGTCACTTCTTCAACGCGACCTGCTCGGGGCTGCGCAAATATCCAATCAAGTCCCGCACCTCTTCAATGCGCATCTTGTCCAACGCCCCCTCCGGCATCATGGAGATCTTGGTCGGCGTGCGCGTGTCGATATCGCTCTTGGGCACAATGACCACCTCGTTCTGCAATTGCAACGTGATCGAGGCGTCGTTCTCCTTGGTGACGATGCCGCTCAAAGTCCGGCCCTTCTTCGTCTCGATGAGCGTTACCTGAAACTCGCGTGGCACGATGGCGCTGGGGTCGAGGATGTTTTCCAGGACGTAATCGAGGTTCATGCGCTGCGAGCCGGTGAGGTCCGGGCCGATCGCGCCGCCCTCGCCAAACAAGCGGTGACAGCTGGCGCAGTTCTTCGCGTACAGCGCCCGGCCATTGGACAGGTTCGCCTTCTTCAGCACGTTCGGCGACAACTGCGATTTGTACTTGGCCATCAGCTTCGCTTTATCCGCCGACGCGGGCCGCACTTCGCCCCAGACCTTGGCGAGCTTCTTGGCAACTGCAGGCGATTTGAGCGCTTGCAGTTGGCGGATGGTGTAGGAGTTGATGTCGGCGCGCGGGATCGTCTTGGCGTCGATGGCGTCGAGGAGGGCGAGGGCAAAGGGGCCGCGCGACGCCAGGGTCTGGATGGCGTCGTTTTTCTCGTCGGCGCTGTAGCGGGCGTAATCCTTGAGCAAGAGCTTGGGCGTCCGCGGATCGTCGAACGCCGCCAGCCCGCGGATGGCGGGGCCGCGCAGCGATTCATCGCCCAGCAGATCATGCAGGATCGGCACCAGATCGGGCTTTTGCTGAAAGAGCAGCGTCTTGAGCGCCGACGCGCGCTCCTTCATCGGCTGAGCCCGATCCGGGACGATCTTGCGCAGCAGCGTAAAGGCGCGTTCGTCGCCGAACTGCACGGCGAGAGCGAGGGCACGCTCACGCACTTCGGGGAGGGGGCTTTCGATGAGGATGGGGTAGGCTTGGTCCCATCTTTTGGGCATCGGCACGTTGCGACGCCCTGCAAATCCCTGCTGGATGCCTCGCAATACGTCACGATGAACCGGTGGTTCGTCAACGCGAGCTAGTATCGCAAATACTATTTCAAGGGCTGGAGGGCCCGCAATTTCTAGCTTTTTTATCTTGTCAGAGCTAACGACGCGTGGGTGGTACCTTTCGGTCGAGTGCCTCGCGGTATATTCACGCAAAAGCGGGATTGGACTGCGAAGGCCATAAAATGCCTCATTACGTAGCTCCAACGTTGGCTCAAGGGCATGCCAGTACATGAATGGCAGATACGGGTCGTTTGTGTCCTCTGCATGTGAGCAAAGCGCACGTAAAATTTCGCCGCGGTCGCCGGTCGGAATCCGTTGCAAGCTTGAAGCGATTTGTAGTCGGACCAACGCCGATGGATCGGAACGAGCCATCGAATGTATCCTGTTTTGCAATTTGTTTTCGCGAATGTCGGCATCTTTCCGTTCCTCGCCGCGCTCGAGGGAGAGACGAACTGCCCAAGCACGCACATGCGGTTGAGGCTCACCCAGCAATTCCAGCAGTAGTTCCTCGTCTAGCTCACCTATGGCATGAAGGGTCCAGATTGAATGCAGTTGATGGGCTGCTCCAAATCGTTCCATTATTGCATTGATCTTCAAATGTCGAATTGCCCTGCGATCGATCTTGCGATCAATGGAACGTTCCTGCAGAAGCCGCCTGGCGTGCCGCGACATCCATTCGCTCTTATGGGCCGAGAGGGACGCCAAGGACGCCAGGTATTCGTCGTCCACTTTCGCCAAACCGTCTTCACCGAATCGCGGATCTCTTCCCCCTTTCCCGTGTTGGACGTCGCCATAGGTGATTTTGAATATCCGCCCCGTGGTCGTGTGGGCCACTTTGTAGTTGTGGCATTCGCCGGTGTCGGTCCAGTCGGCGACGTAGACGCCGCCGTCGGGGCCGTAGTGGATTGCTAAGCCGCGGAACCACGGGTCGTTGGCGTGCATGAAATCCTTGGCGTGGCGGGCGACAAAGGTGGAGCCGTTGCGTTCCAGGATGTCGTGGTTGATGCGGTTGCCGTGGAGGTTGCACATGAAGACGCCGCCCCTATAGCGTGCGGGCCAGTTGTCGCCGAGGTAGATCATGCAGCCGACGTGAGCGTGGCCGCCGCCGGCTTCGGAGTGGATTTTGTAGGCGTCCAATCCCGCACCCTTTTGGGTGCGGGCGTCGGGGCGTCTTGAGGTGGTCCAGTTGCCGCCGCCCCAGTGTTTGTGGTCGCAGATGCTGGGCATGAGTTTGTACACGTGCGGGTTGAGGTCGTTGCCGAACATGCGCTCGTAATGCCCGCCGGGGACGATATGCCAGAGGTGGTCGATGACGCAATTGGTGATGAACATCTCGCCGTGCTCGTCGAAGTCGAGGCCCCAGGGATTGGTGGTGCCGTGGGCGACGACTTCGAACTTCTTCTTGGTCGGGTGATAGCGCCAGACGCCGCAGTTCATCTTGACGCGATCCTTGTCGGGCGTGCCCGGGGCGCCGACTTTCGAGTTGGAAAGGATGCCGTTGCAGCCATAGAGCCAGCCGTCCGGTCCCCAGGTCAGGCTGTTGAAGACGTTGTGGCGGGCTTTGAGGTCCCAGCCGTCGAGGACGATTTGCGGCGGGCCGGCGGGGACGGTCCGTAGGTCAGGCTTTCCAGCCTGACGTATTTCGTCACGTTTTTCGCCGCCCTTGTCAGGCTGGAAAGCCTGACCTACTTCCTTGATCGGGATGAAGAGCAGGTTTGGCGTCGAGCAGACCCAGACGCCGCCGAAGCCGTAGTTGATGCCGGAGATGTTGGGGATGTTGTTGGCGAAGACGGTGCGTTTGTCGTGAACGCCGTCGCCGTCGGTGTCCTCGAAAATGACAATACGATCTTTTCCTTGCTTGGGGTCTTTGACCCAGTTCGGGTACGACCGGCATTCGGCGACCCAGAGTCGGCCGCGATCGTCGAAGCAAAATGCAATCGGCTGGACGACATCGGGTTCGCCGGCGAAGAGGGTGGCCTTGAAGCCGGGAGGCAGCGTCATTTTTTGGGCGGCGACGCGCGCCGGCAGGGGGGCGTCCTGGGCGAAGGCGGCAGTGGTCGAAAAAAAGAAAAACGGAATTGCCAGAAGGTAGCGTGCCATGCGATTCCCCGTTTAGCGCCCGCGCGGGCGTGTCGTTTGGATTACGCACCGGCCATTGTAATCGAGACGTCGCGCCGAGAACAGCATCGACTTCGCCGGTTTGATCCTGGTAAGATAAGCTCACGAATGCAGCACCTTATTGCGCGAAGGCGAGGCGAGCATGAAATCACCGTTTCCGGGGATGGACCCGTATATCGAAGAATGCAAGTTGTTCGAGGATTTTCACAATAATCTCGTGAGCAAGATCCATGACGAGTTGGCGGAGCGAGTCCCGGACCGGTACATCGTGAGAACGGGCGAACGGCCGTACATTGTCATCTCCGATCGAGATGGCAAGGTCGAGCACGTTTTTGTTCCCGACATCGGTGTGGTTTCACCGCGAGATGCGCAGAATCCCGTGGCCCATCAGGGGAGTGTTGCGATCGCGGAGCCGGCAAGCGACGTGGATTTCATCTCGATGCAGGCTTTTGTTTCCGCGGAATACCGCGAAACGTTCGTCGAGATCTACTTGTCTGAACCAGACCGAACCTTGGTGACTTGCATCGAGGTTCTGTCGCCCTCTAATAAGCGTTATGGAACGCCTGGATGGAACATCTATTTGCGAAAGCGTCAGGGCATGCTCATGGGCATGGCGAATTTCGTCGAGATCGATTTGTTGCGGCGCGGGGACAAGATGCCGATGCTCGATCCATGGCCCAATAGCCCCTACTCGTTGTTAATGGCGCGGAAGTTGTTTGCCCCTCATTGTCGTGTTTGGCCGGCGCATTACCGGCGTCCTATCCCCGCGCTTCCTATTCCGTTGTCGCACCCAGATGCCGACGTGATGTTGAATCTCCAGCCGCTGATCGATGGAGTCTACGCCCGCTCACGATATGATCGCGACATCGACTACACCCGCCCCCTCACGCCGCCGTTGAGCGCCGAGGATAACGCCTGGCTCGCGGAACAGGTTCGCCAACGAGTGTGAACGAGGGCGAAACCCCCGCGGAACGAGACGTTCGCATGGCTCGATTTTTTTTGATCATCTCGTCGCTCATCCTCTTCCCGGCCGTTCCATCAAGAGCGGGCGACGGTGACGACCGCGCCGCCGCCGCGATCAAGAAATGGGGCGGACTCGCCGAGCGCGATGTCAAGAAGACGGGCAAGCCCATCGTCAAGGTGAGCCTCGTCTTTGCCAGGGTGAAGGACGACGGCCTGGGTGTTCTCGCGGGACTTCGGCAGGTCGCGGAAATCGATCTTTATGGCACAAAGGTCAGCGACGCCGGCCTGAAGCGCTTGCGCGACTTGCCCCGGCTTCGTTCGCTCAACCTCGGCTTCACCCGCGTCAGCGATGCTGGCCTCCACGCCCTGAAGTCTCTGCCCGGCTTGCGCGTGCTTGGACTCACCGATACGAAGTTGACCGGCGCCGGTCTGGGCGACTTGCCCGAGCTTGAAGACCTGAGCCTCAAGGGCGCGGGCATCACGGACGCCGGGTTTCGCGGCGTCGAGAAGTTGACGAAGCTAGCCAAGCTGGATTTGAGCAACACCGCCATCACCGACACCGGATTTCAGGCGCTTGCCAAACTGAAGAAACTGCGCATGCTCGATGTCAGCAACACCAAAATGAGCGAGGCGGGCTTGAAGGAGTTGAGTGGTTTGAACGACTTACAAGACCTGGCCCTCTACAACACGCGCGTCTCGGACAAGGGGATGGCGAGCGTCAAACAACTGACCAATTTGCGGACGCTGGTTCTTGCGCGGACCGGCGTCACCGGCATTGGTCTGAAAGACCTGGCGGCGCTCGAAAAACTAGCAGACCTCAATCTGGCCGGGTTACCTGTCAGCGACACTGACCTGAAGAATCTGGCGACCTTGAAAGCGCTGCGCGACCTGGACCTGACCGCCACCAAGATCACCGACGCCGGCGTCAAGACGTTGCGCGGGCTTAAAAAGCTGCATACCCTGCGGCTGAGCCATACCGCGGTGGGCGATGGGTGCCTGGCCGACCTTCGTGATTTTCCTGAACTCCGCGCGCTATACCTGGGCGGCACGAAGGTGACCGATGCAGGCTTGAAGGCGCTGCAAACCTTCACGGCGGTGCAAACGCTGGAATTGAGCGGCGCCAGGGTTAGCCAAAAGGCAATTCGCGAGCTCCAGAAGGCGTTGCCTCGCGCCACGATTTATCCGTGAGCCACGAGAATTCCGCCCGGCTCGCCATCCTCTTACTGCCGCACCCAGAAGCCATCCATGACCGAGGTGAATTCGCTCCAAGTGAGCCAGATGAAGCCATCGTCCCTGCCGTCGCGTGGCTGGAAGCCGTAGCCCTGGCCGTCCTTGCCCCACGGGTTATAGACGAGGATTTCGAGGCTGCTGAAGAAGTCGCCGCGAGCGCCGACGACGGCGAAGGCGTGGTTGGTGGCGCCAAAAAGGTTGGCGTCCTCGACGCCGGTGACGACCGGTTTGCTGGCGTTGATCGCATTGACGAGGGCGACCTTGGAGTTGTAATCGAAGGAGCCGTAATACTTGGCCCGAACGGGCCCGCCGGTGGCGTTGTGGAGCGTGTAGGTGTTGGAGCTGGAGCCAAGGTTGCCGTAGGCCTGAATGAAGGCGCGATGCATGAGCAGGACCCAGGATTCATATTCTGCGACACGATCGGGCCGATTGACGGCGGTACCGGTGTCATACTGGTTGACGGAGCCATCGAAGCGCACGTTTTCGTAGTGCTATTTTCCCAGGTGGAGGAAGCGGACCTGGTAGAAGGGCATGTAGTTCGTGTCGTATCCGACGTAGCGAATCCAGGAGCTGTAGTTGATGCCGGAGTCGGCGCCGGCGGCGAGCGAGGCGAGGAAGGTGCAAGCGAGGGACTGGCCCTGAACGATATCGCCGGTGGTGGCGCCGTTGATGGTCCAGGTGTCAGCGGAGAAGTCGGCGCCGTCGCCGCCGTACATGGTTTCCTGGGCGGCGCGGTTGCCGTCGTCGAGGAAGTCGGTGCCATCTTCGCCGTAGAGGTAGTCGTAACCGCCGTTACCGAAGAGGCGATCGTGCCCATCGCCGCCCAGCAGCGAGTCGTTGCCGCTGAGACCGAGGAGGATGTCGTTGTGGTCCCCGCCATCGGGGTAGTTGGCAGCAAGCCCGCCGATGATGCGGTCGTTGCCTGCGCCGCCATAAACAATGGCCTTGACGCTGACGTTGCGGAGATCGATGACGTCGTTGCCGCCGTTGCCATGCACGACAATCTGGCTGACGGCACTGGTCGGGTTGGCGCGTTTGCCGTTGATGGTGATGGCGGCGCCGTTTTGGCGAACGTTCAGGACGTCGCCGTAGTTGTCGCTGGTGATGGTGAGGACTCCGCCGCTGAGCGAAAAGGTCGCGTTCATCACTTCGCGCGATTCCAGGGTTTCGACTTCGGGACGGAAGGTTTTCTTGAAACGGTTCATCGTGGCTCCCCTTTGCGGTTTGGCATGTCAGGTTCTTTGTTCCTTACTCCCAGTCCGCGAACGCCACGGAAATCGTCCAAAAAAAAGGCGGCGTCGTCAAAAAAGAACAATCACCCGCGTCAATGAGGGGATCGGATTATTCTGAGAAATGGCCACGGATGAAACCCCGATGAAACACGGATAAGAGAAAGCTAGTAAAACCGACTCGAATTCCCTGGATTTCTCAGGCTTTCATCCGTTCCACCATGGTTTCAAATCCGCGCAGTCTGTGAAGAATATTAGCCACGGAATCAATCGGAAAGAACACAAAAAAAAGCAAAGGAGAAAACCTCACTCACGAATTTTTCCGTGTCTTTCCGTGGCTGCGTTTGGAACAGAGCGTGGTTGTGGTTTGGCCGCTCGGCGATCCAGCCGGTTTGATGTCAGGCCGAAAAATTAGATTGTTCCGTTTGGTTGGGGCTGGGCCGCGCTGGGTTTCATCCTTGGCTGATTTTGGAACTACTGAAATCGGGTGTTGCGGCGTCGGTCCGGTCATAAGATTCAAATAGCAGGGACGATCCGGCCCCAGGTTTCCAAGCGGGCCCAGCTCCGTATAAGGAACAAACGTCGAAGCCCGCCTCGTTTGGAAAAGTTGCTCGGGGACGATCTGAAAATTGGTCTGGACGAAGAAGAATACAAGAAGTCGCTGAAGAAGTATAAAAAGGTGCGAGAATCTTGAGCAATTCGCCGGGAGATCCGTTGAGCGTTTTCGATGGGAAATCGCTAGGGTAGGTGGAACCGGTCGATCGACTCATCCGTTGCCAGAGGTGAATCATGAGGTGGTATTTCCTGTTTTTTTTGATGGCGATCGCGCTCGTCTGGATGCAGACGGCGACAGGCCAAGGCCCCGGGAAAGGCGTCGTGGCGCCGGGATTGCCGCCCGGGCCACCGCCGGACAAGCCGCCGCCACGCTTTGAAAAAAATTCCCTCCCGCCAGAAGTAAAGCCGGAGGATGACAAGGGCATCGAGTCCGTGCGCTGGATCGCCATCGTGGTGGCAGGCGGAGCGCTGGTACTGGCCCTGGTCGTCGGCGCGGTCGTGGTCCTTTGGATCCTGATCCGCCAAATGCAAAGGCCAAAACCCGCCCAGGGGACCGACCCATGATCGCGTCCTCGCTGTCCGGGGTCTTGTTGTTGTGTTTGGGGAATCTACCTTATGCCCCGACCCTTGGCGAATCAAACCACGGCAACTTTGGTTCAAAGCGGCTCATGGCAGGCGATGTCGTGCGCGATTATCGGCTGGTGGTACCCAAATCGGTCGATCTTACACGGCCGGCGGCCCTGGTGATCGCATTCCACGGGATGTTGATCGATAGCAAGGACGTGATGCCAATCTACACGCGACTCAACGAGACCGCCGCCAAGCACAGGTTCATCCTCGCCTACCCGAACGCCATCAAGGGAAGCTGGGGCCTGACAGCCGACAAGGTGAAAACCGATCTGGCCTTTTTCGACTCCCTGGTGGCGAAGACGCACGCGGAATACAAGATCGACCCGGCCCGTATCTATGTGCTGGGCATGTCCAACGGTGGATACTTCGCGCACCTGGTTGTAAAGGAACGATCCAACACAATCGCGGCGGCGGCGTCCCATTCCGGCCCGCTGGGTTTGCAGACGCTGTTCGGCATCAAAGCGGCGCGAAAATTCCCGGTGCTAATCATCCACGGCGACAGGGACCCTATCCTGCCGGTGGACTGGGCACGCGAAAATCGCGACAAGTACAAGCGGGAAGGTCACGAGGTGAAATACATCGAGTTGAAGGGCCTCGGCCATGCGTGGGGTACCAAGGAAAACATCAACGAGGTGATCTGGCAGTTCTTCGCCAAGAGACCGCTGCGGGCCCGATAGGCCCTTTTCAAAGCCGGAGAGAACGTGAGTTTTTCGAGGGGTAGGTTTCCAGCCTGCGCCACGAGAAGAAATCACACGGACGGAGCATGGGGAACGAAGGTAACCTTCGCACCCAGGGAATCGGTTTTCGTTTTCGGAGAAGTTCATGAGCGACCTACCCCCGCGTGTGGAGGTCTTTGTCTCTGCTGAGCAGCGTGCGAAGGTTTTGGGCTTGTATGAGCAGGGACTCTACCTTCAGGCGTATCGGTTGGCCGAGGCGATTGGGCCGATCCAGCACTGGCGAGGCCCTGAGGCGCGCATCCTGGCCGGTCGGTTGGCGGGGAACCTGGGTTCGATGCGCCTGGCCGACTGGCATTTCGTGCATGCCTGGCGCGGGAATCGCAAGCACGCCGAGGCGCTGTGGTTCTTCGCCCGCTACCTCATGGCGGCGCGAGGCCCTCTGGCGGCCTGGCATTTCGTGCAAGGACACCCTTTCCCCGACGACGCGCCCCTGGTCCTGCGCTCGCACTGGTGTTCGCAACAGGCGGCCATCCTGGCGCAGTTGCGCGACTTCGATGCCGCCGAGGATTGGCTCAAAAGGGCCGAGGCGATCGGCGTCGAGCCCTGGACCTGCCTGGAGTGGGCCGGCCTGTTTTCGCTGGCGGATCGCCACGACGACGCCGAGGCCGCCGCGCGCCGCGCCCTGCAACTGCGGCCCTGGTATCGGCCTGCCGTGCAGTGGGTCGCCCATTTTCTCGTCCAGAAGGAACGCGACGCGGAAGCGATCGAGCTGTTGACCGAAGCGACCAAACGGCTCGAAAGCGGCGCCGTCTGGGGACAACTGGCCGCTTTGCAAATCGAATTGAAACGCTACGACGAGGCAGAGCGAAGCCTTGACGAACTGGAACGTCTCTCCCCCTTGCTTTACAAACGCGAAAAGGAATGGCTGACCGCGCGCCGCTGCGACCTCGCCTGTCGAAAAGGCGAACATGCCCAGGCGCTGGCCATGGCGCGCACGATCAAGGGCAAGCACTTCGAGAACCTCGTCCAGCGCCTGACCAACCGCGTCGAGCCCACGCGGCGTGTCGAGCTGGCCGTGCCTTTCGTTCGGCAACATCACAAGACGTGCGGCCCCGCGACCTTGACGTCGATCGCCCGCTTCTGGTCGATGCCCGCCGATCATGTCGAGGTCTCCGAGGAAATCGCCTACCTCGGCACGCCATACCATAGCGAACGCAAATGGGCCGACGAGCATGGCTGGTTCACTCGAGCGTTTACCGTTACCTGGGAAGCCGCGGTCGCGTTGATCGATCGCGGCATTCCATTCACGCTGGCGGCCCTGGACGTCAGCTCGGGCCATCTGCAAGCCGTCATCGGTTACGACTCGGCGGCGAGAACATTCATCGTGCGTGATCCCGGCGATCGGCATCAGGTCGAGATGTCGTACGACCTGATGAAGGAACGCTATTCCGCCAGCGGGCCGCGCGGCATCGCGATGGTGCCGTTGAAGGACAAGGACCGCCTGGCCGATCTGCGCCTGCCCGACGAAGAACTCTACGATCTGGTGTACCAGTGCGATCTGGCCCGCGTCAATCATCGCCGCGCTGAAGCGGAACAGGCGTTCCAGGCGATGGTCGCCAAGGCGCCGGGGCATTACCTGACCCTGAGCGTCAAGCGCGAGCTTGCCAACTACGACGCCGACTCCCCCGCCGGATTGGCCGCCACCGACGAACTTCTGACGCTGTTTCCCGGCGATCCGTTCCTGGAACTCGTGCGTGCCGATTACCTCCGCTCGCTGGGCAAGCGTGACGAACGGCTCGCGATCTATCAACGCCTGTCCGAACCGAAAGACGCCGATCCGGCCTGCTGGCTGTATTACGCGCAGGAGTTGTCCGCCGACGCGCGCGATGACGTGAAGACGACCTACCTTCTAAAGAGGGCGATTCGCAAGACGCCGGCGCAAGCGCCTCTGCATGGCCGATTGCTCGACACGCTGGCGCGCATTCGCTGGAGCCAGAGGCGTTTCGATGAGGCGCTGCGCCTGTCGTATTTCGCCACCTGCGGCGAAGACAAGGATGAATTTATCTCGCTGAACTATTTCCATTACGCGCGGGCCCGCGGCGAGGCGGATCGCGTTTTGGAGTTGATGCAAAACCGCTTCCGCAGATTTGGCGCCCAGTCCAGCCATCCCGGGCGAACGCTCTACAGCGCCCTGGTTCAGCTGGAACGGATGGGCGAGGCGTTCGACGTACTTGACGAGGCCATGCGTTTGCGGCCCCAGGATGGCGAGTTGCTGACCTACGCCGCCGAGGCACACATCTACAAGGGAGAATTCGATCGCGCCGCCGACATCCTGGCCAGGGCCGACGGCGTTTCCCGGCCGGCGGCGCGGCTGCGAACGGTCGCGCGTCTGGCCACCGCGCAGGGCGACCTCCTCAAGGCGCGCGACGCCTGGGAGGAAGTCATCAAGCTCGAACCGCTGGCCGAGGATGCCCATCGGGGTTACCTGCAGCTGCTCGCCGATCGCGATGGCCGCCTGGCGGCGCTCGATCATCTTGCGACCTACTGTCAACGCTACCCGAATCACTTCGGGCTGGCGCGGCTGCGCTACGATTGGGCCTTCCACGACGGCCCGGCGGCGCGCGAGCCGATGATGAAGCGCCTCATCGAATGCCACCCCACCGATGTTCCTTCGCGATGCGAATATGCATTTCTGTTGACCGAGCAGGCTCGGCTCGACGAGGCTCTGGCGCAGATCGACGACGCTGAGCCGATCGACCCGCATAGCGCAGCCGTATGGAATGCGCGCGGCTTCGTTCTTCGGCTCAAGAATCAACCGGAAGATTCCCGGCACGCCTATCGCGAGGCGATTCGCTTGTTCGTCGATTTTGAAGTCGCGATTCACGAGCTGATCTTTCAATGCGAAAATCTCCAGGAGCGGCGCGACGCGGTCGCGTTCGTCGAAAAGGAACTCGTGAGGCAATCGACGTTTGGCGGCGGGCTGCTCGCGCTGCACCGCGCCGCCCAGCCGGTCATGCCTCCGGACGAATTGCTTGGCTGCCTGCGCCGAGTGCTGGACAATCGCCATGACCTCTGGCAAGCATGGGACGTGGTCATTCGCCAGCTCGTGTACCTGGAGCGCGGCGACGAGGCCCTGGCCCTCGCCCAAAAGGCCGTGCAACGCTACCCCTTGCTGGCCGGGCTCTGGCTCGATCTGGCCGACGCCCATCGGCTCAGCAGGAACTCCGAGCATGAAATCACATCGATTCAGCGAGCGTTACAGCTTGCTCCGAACTGGACCGATGCGCTGCGGATGCTGGTGGATGCACAGGAACGGGGCGGGGCCGTTGACGACGCACGCCGGGCACTCGAACACGCCATCACGCAGGCGCCGCTCATCGGCATTCACTACCTCGTTCATGCCGAGTTTTTGTGGCGGCGTGGCGAGCATGACCAGGCGATCAAGCAGGCCCGTCAGTCGCTCGTTCTGGATTTCTGGCTCGATCTGGCCTGGAATACTCTGGCCGGCTGGTGCATGGCCCTCGATCGCGGGGACGAGGCGATCGAGCTCGCGCGCGAATGGACCCGCAAACGGCCCGGCGAGGCGCGGTCCTGGCTTCGGCTTGCCCAGGCCTACCAGTGGCAGAATCCCCGCGCCAATTCGAGCGACGAGCGCGCGCGCATCGACCAGTGCGTTGCCGCCTATGATGAAGCGCTCCAACGCAATTTCCAGGCCCGTGACATTCACGACATGAAGGCGGAGATGCTCGGCCTGTTCGGCCGCTTCGACGAGGCGCGCAAGGCCTGCCAGCCGCCAGGGTGGAAGGGCAAGCTCCCGGCCGAGTTTCGCCGCCGCGCCGCCTGGGTCACGGCCCAGGAAGGCGAATTCGCCAAGGCCAAGGAACAAATGGTTGCCGCCCTCAAGGATGACCGCACCCACCAGTGGGGCTGGACTCAACTGGTTGACTGGTGTTATGCCACGCAGCAGTTTCGTGAATATCTCGACGCGGCCAACGACATGCTGCGGGCGCGGCCGCAGTCGGCGCTGGCCATGACTTATCGCGGCGAGGCGCGCGTCCGCATGGACGAGCGCGAGGCCGGCCTGGATGACCTGCGCAGCGCCTTTCGAAAAGACCCATGCAACGCGCTTGCTGGCTTCCTGCTTTTCGACGAGCAAATGGTGGACGACAACCTGGTTGGCGCCGAATCCACGCTGCTGTCGCTGCAACAAAACCTCGTCGGCGAGTTCGTCAAGGCGCGCCAGATTCAGTTTCAGGCCAAGAAGGAGAATCAAACGATCGCGCTGGAAAAATTCAAGGAGCTGTGCGCGTCGCGCTCGCTCAACACGCAGCCGCTCGATATGGCCATGCGCGCCCTGGACGTCGCGGGCTGGAAGGAGCAGGGGGAACAACTCATCAAGGAGGCAATGAGGGAACCAAGCTGGAACCTGCACCTGGCGGTTCTCTATGCTTCACGCTGGAACCCGAACCTGGCCAACGACCTGCCGGACCGTATCGCGGTTTTGGACAAGGCTCTGGACATCCAGCCTGGCACGTTCCGCTTCCTCGACCTCAAGGCCGACCTGCTGACCGCCGGCGCGCAGTTCGACCGCGCCTGGCAGGTGTGTCAGGAAAAAACTTTCGCCGCCGACAAGTTCGCCCTCGATGGCCGATGCGCGTGGGTGATGTATTGCTCCGGCCGGCAGGCGGAAGCCATTGACTGGATGCGCGACATCCTGAAGCAGTATCCCAAGTACCTGTGGGGATGGGCCCAACTCGCGGACTGGTATTCCCGCGCCGGGCGTTGGGTGGACGTACTCACCGTCGCCGAACAACTGGTCATGCTCGCGCCGCGCGATCCGGTCGGCTTCGGCTGGCGCGGGCTTGCCAAGCACAACCTGGGCGATGCGCAGGCGGCCCGCGCCGATTACCTCCATGGGCTGGATCTGCAACCCTGGTACATCTGGGGCGCCTGGCAACTCTGGGGCCTCTACGTGCAAAACCAGGAATGGCAACGCGCCGAAAAACTCCTCGAAAAGGTTCAGAAATACGCCGACAAGGGGGAATGGGCCCAGCGTAAGGTGGACATGCTCGTCTATCTCAATCGTAAGTCGGCCTTCGCCAAGGAATTCGAGAGTCTTCTCAAGCACTCGCAGAAGACGCCGTGGCTCATCGATCAGTCGTTGCAATTTCTTATCCAGGTCGGCTGGTGGAGCGATGCCGAGGAGGTCATGCACCGCAATCTCGACCTCGGCGCGCACGTCTGCGATCCCTGGGTGCGTCTGCGCGTGGCGATGGGCGACCGCCGCGTCGGCGCTGACGTGCAAAACATGTCTGCCTCCCGCCCCGAGCGCACCAACTGCATCGCCGCCTATGCCGTGGAGCTCGCGTATGCCAAGGACCCGCACGGTCTGCGCGCGTGGATTCTGGAACACGAAGACGCGCTGCGCGAAGACACGCCGTGCTGGGGGAAGGTGGGCGCCGCCCTGTACGTCGTGCAGGACTGGCGCGGCGCCATCGAGTGGCTGTCCGACTGGAGCGATCACCCGAAGGCGCTGCCCGCCATGCTCTTGCCTCTCACCAAGGCCCTTCGCATCCTGGGCCGAGTCGAGGAAGCTCGCAAAGTCAGCCTGCACTGTCTCACGAAGCTCAACGGCGATTACGCCAGCTCATTCCACAAGGTTTGGCTGATGTACGATCAGGCCATGGACGGCGAGTTGTTGCCCGTGCAGCGCTACCTGGAACAGGCTGACCTGGGCGGATTCGACGGCTACCACCAGATGATCGCGGCCATGGTCCGCGGCCTGTCCTATATGATGAGTGACAAGGAGAACGGTTTCGCCCGCGCCCGCGAGGTTCTGGCTCGCACCGCGAAATACGCCCCACCCACGGTTCACGATCCCGCCCTGACACAGGCCTATCAGAAGTGCGTCAGCCAGATGGCGGCGCAGCGCGGCACCTTCGCCGCGAAACTTTGGCGCTGGTGGCGCTGGCTCATGCCCGCGTTGCCGCAGGTGCCCAAGGCGCCGGGATAAGATGAGCGTGTGACCATTCCACCCGAGGCCTTGTACGCCGCACTAACTTGAGGATTCCAATGGCGATCTTGTTTCTACCGCGTGTGATTTGTTTGCTCGTGATTCTTACCCTGGCCCTTCCCGCCGTGGGCCGGGCGCAAGATAAGGCGAAAAAACTGGAAGCGACCCTGCGGCAACTCGAAAAGGAAATCGCCGCGGTGCGCGGGCTCGCCTTCAAGAAACCAGTCGCTGCCCGCGTGATCCCCAGGCCGAAGGGGGGAACCAAGGGCGTGCAGGGGTATTACAGCCTCAAGGACAAAACGCTCTATCTCTATGACGATATCCCGGGCAACTACGGGCGCGGCGTGCTCATTCACGAGATGGTCCATGCCCTGCAAGATCAGCATTTTGGTTTGAAGAAACTGCACGATGCTTCTTCCACTGACGCGGACCTGGCGCGTGCAGCGCTCATCGAAGGCGACGCGACCTTCACCATGATCGAGGTGCTGAAGAAAGAACAGCCCAAGGTGTCCGCCATGCTCAAGGCCTCACTGGAGAAGGCAAAGAACCTGCGCAACACGTTCCTTTACACCTCGGGGGCCCAGTATGTGAAACGGCTCAAAGACAAGGGCGGCTGGGAGGCAGTCAACGCGCGCTACCGGTTTCCGCCGGACGCGACCGCCGCGATTCTGTCCCCGGAGGGCGCGAACACCATCACGCTCGGACCTGGGCGGCGCGTGGGGGCGCTTGCCTGGATCGAGCATTTCGCAGATCACTCCGACGCCCGGGCGCTCGTCATCAACGCGGTCAAGGGCCTCATCGCGGATCGGATCGTCGAGGACGGCGTCACGAAATCCTGGCAACTCGCCTTCAACTCCCGGGAACATGCCGTGCGATTTCAGAATGCTTACGCGGCCTTTGAGATCGGCCAACATCCCAAGGTCGAGATGCTGCACGCCCCGGCGGGTGTGCGGCACTGGCGACTTTCATCGGGTAAGGTCCACGGTGTCTCGGTGCGCGGTTCGCGCGTTGCCGTCGTCAGCGCCCCGGATGGGCCGGCATACCGTTCGGCCATGGAACGCCTGGAAGGCCCGCTCAACCTGAGCGTCTGGAGTGCGGCAGAGAA
Source organism: Planctomycetota bacterium (assembly GCA_016191165.1). Taxonomy (GTDB): domain Bacteria; phylum Planctomycetota; class Planctomycetia; order Gemmatales; family Gemmataceae; genus SIAQ01. The sequence goes on along the minus strand of JACPPF010000178.1, from coordinate 71,806 downwards.
ACGCCATCTTTCGTTCGGCGAACTGGCTGACCGCTTGCTCAACGCCGACCTGGTGTGCATCGGTGAAAGCCATGACAACGAACTGTGCCACCGCGTTCAGCTGCAAATCATCAAGGCTCTTCATGCCCGCGACGAAAGACTTGGCGTCGGGATGGAGATGTTTCAAAGGCCTTTCCAGGATTCGCTTGATAAATTCAGCCGTGGCGACCTCACCGAGGACGAAATGCTCAAGGCGACCGAGTACCGCAGCCGCTGGGGCTACCACTGGTCGCTGTATCAACCGATCGTGCATTTCTGCAAAACCAATCGCGTCCCGCTGGCCGCCCTGAACGTGCCCAAAGAGTTGACCGCGAAGCTCTCCAAGGATGGTTTCAACAAGCTCAGCCCCGTCGACAAAAAGGCGCTCGGGCCGATCGATTTTCAGGTTAAAGCTCATCGCGATTACTGGTACGACCGCCTGGCCCGAATGCACGGCAAAGCCAAGGTCAGTGAAGAGCGGAAGGAACGCTCCTATCGAGTGATGACCGCCTGGGACGAATACATGGGCGCAAGCGCGGCGGCGTTTCAAACCTCCCGGCATCTCCGCCGGATGATCGTGCTCGCGGGCAGCGGGCATATCGACCTGGGTTTCGGCATCCCCGGCCGCGCGGCAAAACGAACGGGGGGGAAAACGGCGACCGTCCACGTGGCGCCGGGCGGCGACATGACGAAGTTGACCGCAGCGCCGCCGGCCGATTTTGTCGTCGTGGTTCGGTAAGCCTACGCAAACCGGGGCGCCATCCAATGGCCGGGTCGTTCCGCCTGAACAACCAAACACCAGACCCCTTTTTTTCGGTAGTGTCTCAGTTTGATGGTAGACCTCACGCGGAGCGTGAGGTCTACCATGCGCCGAAGCAAAGTGAGACACCACCTTTTTTTCTTGCTAAAGGTTCAAGTTGAGGATATAAGATCATAATCGGACGCTTTCCAAATTTCAAAGGTGACCTGGTGCTTTGTCCCAGCTAAGAATTCGGGTTCAATGTCCCGTTGGGTGGGCCTCGCTTCGGTCGATCCATCCGACGATCAACCCGAAAATATTGCTGTGACCAGGCGCTAGTTATGTTCGCTCCTAGCAGCCAAGATTTTCGGCCGGAACGTTGAATGGATGGCTGACTCCTGCGAACCGCTGGCCAGGTGGTGATTGTGGACGCCAACGACGAATTTGACGCTCTGATGCAGCAAGTCGTGGAAGGCTCCGAGAGCGCTGCCGCGGAGTTGTTTCGCCGCTATGAGCGGGCGATCTTGCGCGCCATCCGCAGGGGCTTGCACCCGCGGGTTCGGTCGCGTTTCGATTCGGTGGACATTGCCCAGGACGTCTGGAAATCCTTTTTCGCGGCCCGCCCGGTGGAACGGACCTTTGATTCGCCGGCGGATTTGCTGGCGTTCTTGACGAAACTGGCGCGGCACAAGGTTATCGATGTGGTGCGCGGGCGAACGGCCGCTCAGAAAAATGATGTCAAGCGCGAGCGCTCGATCAACGATCCCGATCGGCCGCAATTCGAGCGCATCATCGACCCGCATCAGGCGACGCCAAGCCAAATCTTGATGTCGGAGGAAGAATGGCGGAATTTTCTCGCGGATCAGCCGCCTGCTTATCGTCTCATCTTCCAGATGCTTCGTGAAGGGAAAACGCAGGAAGAGGTTGCCGAGTCGCTGGGCATCAGCACGCGGCAGATACGCCGGGTCATCCGGGCTGGCGGGTTGGGGGTTGCTTCATGAACGGAACTATCACCGAGGCGGAACGCCGGCCTGTTCAATTCGTGCGGGGATTGCCTGCCCACGAAATGACGGCGGCGGAACTCGATCTGATTGATGTGGCCTATCGGGCCTACTGCAAACGGCTCGGCGCCGGCGAGGCGCCCGATGCCGACGCCTATTGTGCTCAATTCCCCCACGTCAAGAGCTCGCTGCGCAAATTGCTGCGAGTTCATTTCTACATGGAGCGAAAGCTCGCCGAGGAGCCCGAGATCAAGTGGCCGGAGGCCGCTCAGAACTTTCTCGAATTTCGCCTCGTCCTGGAACTTGGCCGTGGCACCTTCGGGCGGGTGTTTCTGGCCACGGAGCCCAAGGTAGGTAATCGCCTGGTGGTGGTGAAGCTCTCGATGCTGGGCGGATCCGAGGCCGAGATCCTCGGGCGCAATCCCCATCCGAACATTGTGCCAATTTATTCGGTAACGGAAGATCCTGGCACGGGCTTGACTGCCTTCGTCATGCCGTACGTGGGTAGCGCGACGTTGTGTAACCTGCTGGATGCGCTGGGCGGGATCGATCGGGCGGAAGCTCGCGCACGCATCATCCTCGACGTTGCCGGGCGAGTGCGATTTCCGCTGGACCCCTCCGCCGCCCCACGCGCGCCGGAATCGGCCCTGGTGCGAGGGCAATTTCTCGACGGCGTTCGCAGCCTGGGCGCCAAACTCGCGGACGCATTGGCCTACTTGCATGGGCGCGGGATATGCCATCGCGATCTGAAGCCCTCCAATGTCCTGTTGTCCCCGAGTGGAGAGCCGATCCTTCTTGACTTCAACTTGAGCGCGGACGCTCACGAACCGGCTCGTCTGATGGGCGGAACCCTGCCCTACATGGCCCCGGAACAACTTCGGGCAATGCAATCCGATGCGCCCGCCGACGAACCGCCGGTGGACGCCCGGTCGGATATCTTTTCATTCGGCGTCATCCTCTATCAGCTTGCCACGGGCATTCACCCATTCGATCGATCCCGGGTGAAAACATCCACGGCCGAGTTGTGCGCCCACCTCCTGGAACGGCAGGCCGAGGGAGCGATGTCGGCCTGTCAGGTGAATCCCAGGATCGAACCCGGCCTGAGCCGATTGCTCGATGAGTGCCTTGCCGTCGATCCCGCCAGGCGCCCGCAATCCGCGGCGAGCATTGCCAAACGGCTCCGTGGCGACTTGACGCCGACGGGTCGTCTGCGGCGCTGGACGGGACGAAATCCGGCCTTGGTCCTGGCGGCGTCGCTGCTATTTGCGATTCTGGGTCTGGGGGTATATGCCGCAGCGGCATTCCGGACACCGGCCCATGTGCGAGAGGCCAGCAGCGGGGCTCGCCTTTATCGCGAAGGGCGTTACCCCGAGGCCATCGCCCATTTCAGCACGGCTCTCAACGCCCAGCCGCGCACCCCGGCGACCCTGATCGCGCGCGGCCAGGCCTACTTGCGCCTTGGTAAACACAATCAGGCCCTCGAAGACTTTCAAGCGGCCGACAAGCTTTCGCCAGGCCCACAAACCAAAGCGGGCATCGGGTATTGTTTGAACCTCATGGGCCAAACGGCCGAGGCCAAGTCCTATTACGAGGAAGCCTGCAAGGTAAAGGAGAACTGGGCCGAGGTTTTGAACAACCTGGCTTTTTGTTGCATGAAGGCCAACCAAAAAGAGGAAGCCAGGAAGCACCTGGACCGGGCCATTCAACTTGATGGTCGCATGCAGGCGGCTTTTCATAATCGGGCCTTGCTGTCCCTGAAGCAGGCGCGTTCACGAATGAAGGGAACGCGGGCAAACGAGCTGAATGGCGAGAGTTGCCGGCTAATCCAAGATGCGTTGGCGGACATCAAGAAGGCGAAGGAGTGCGGCGCCACGTCCTGCGAACTGGCGTCCGACGCCGCTTTTATCACGGCCCTGGCCATCCAGGTTGATCCAAAATGGATCGCGCCGACGCTGGAGAACCTGGCCGACGCGGTCAAGCTTGGCTGCAGCGCGGCCATTTTCGAGGACCCAGCCTTCCGGGCAATCGCTGACCATGCCACCTTCAAGTCTTTGAAGAAAAAGGCCGCGAACCACAAGGCCGTTCCCCAGCGGAATTCCCCTCTGGTCAATCCGGTGGCGGAACTTTGAAACCACAGGTCTCTGGACAAAAATCCCAACCGATGTGAGCACGCAGCGCAAACAAGTGCTGCGCTTGCGCTGCGTGCTCACAGTACCCACTTCAGGTTGCGCCGTTCACTGCACCTTTTTCAACTCCGTCTCGATATCCGCGACTTGCAGGGCGTTGTTGATGACGCGCCCATCGCGGCCTACGAGGAAGACGGTCGGCAACATCTGGATGCCGTACTGGGTCGCCAGCGGGCTGGCGAGGCCGGTGGCGTTGTTGTCCGACTGGTGCAGGTGGATGCCCGGGGCTTGCACGTTGGCGACCGCGGTGCGCGCTTTAGCGGCATCCTCGTCGAGGTTGATGCTGACCAGTTCGACACTTGCGCCGCCGCGCTTCAGAATGCCGCCGATGGTCGCGAAGTCGGCCTTGTACTGTTGGCTGTAGCTGCCCCAGTAGAAGACAATGACGAACTTGCTCTTGAGCTGGCTGATGTCGAACGCCTTGGTGCTGTCCGCGAGGAGCGGGGCGTTGAGCGTCATCGTATTGCCGATGAGATTGAGCCGGGCCAGGGCGCCCTTGGCGCGCGGGGCCTGGTGGTTGCTCGGGAAGTTATCGAGCAGGGTCTGATACCACCGCTTCGATTCCGCGGTCTTGCCGTTGAACTCGCAACCGACCGCGAGTTGATAAAGCGCCTCGGCGGTATCGTCGGCCTTGGGGAAGTCCTTGACGAAGATGGCCAGATCGGAGAGCCATTTCGCCTGCAGCTTGACGATGTCCGCCTGGGGCGGATCCTTGGCGAGGGCGACGGCGTAATCGGTCCACATGCAGCGGTAGACGCCATAACCGGCCAGGTTGCTGCCAGGCATGTTTTTCGTGACCTGATCCTTGAACGCGTTGAGCTTGCCGATGGTGGCAACGTCGCCGGAGTTCTGGGCGAGGGCGGTCATGTTGTCGAAGAGCTGTTTGTACCAGGTTTCGCGCTGATCGGCCTTGTCAAGCGGGATGATCTGCTGGACCAGTTCGATGCGCTTGCTGTAGTAGGCTTCAATCGCCTTGCTCTTCGAACCGATGCGCTCGCCGGGAGGGGCCTTGGCATCGAGATCGGCCAAGGCGCGCTGGAGCTTTTCCAGTTCCGGAGAGACGGCGACCTTGGGCGCAATGGGGCCGGTGTTCGTCGGGTCCTTCGCGCTCGGCGCGCCGACGAGGCGCCAGGCCATGCCGACCTGGATGATCTCGCCGGTGTAGATCCAGCCGTGCTGCTTGTCGTTCTTGGCGTTGGTGAACTCGTAGCGAATGGCCCGCGATGGGAAGCGGATCGTCTCGGCGTTGCCCGTGGTGTCGCACTGCGGGACCGCGGTCTCGACGCCGTCGAACTTGACCTTCGCAAGCTGTCCGCCCTGGACGAGCTCGGCGAATTTTTTCGGCGCCGATTGTTGCCGGGCGGCGATCGCGCTGGCCTTGGCGGCGGGGAGCTTGATCAATTGCATTTCTTTTTCGTTGATGAGCAAGGGCTGCAAGCGTTCAAAGCTGCCCGTGGCGATGGCTTGAAAAGCCTCGAAGGCGGCTTCCTCGGCGGAGATCATGCGCCAGCCGGTGATGACGGCCTTGCCGCGGGCATCGACGTAACCGACGCCCCATTTCATGCCGCCGGCGTTGAGCCAGCGAAAGTTGTTGGCGGCGCCTTTGCCGGCGGAGTCGAATTCACGATAGACTTCGACGCCGTCCTTGTAGTAGCTCCAGACGTCCACCTTGCCGCCGGTGGAAGCGAAGAAGCGGCGCAGCGTTTGGCCCTTGCCATCGCGCAAAACGAACCCGCTCCCCTGGCCGGCGCCCTGAATGAGGCTGACGGCACAGGCCTTGACCTCATCCGGAGTGGGAATGGAAATGTTGACGTCGTCGTGCTTTGGCGCCAATCGTTGGTCGAGCATTTGTTCGGGTGAATATTTGGCCTGGCCATGCGCGACGCCGCCAAGCGCGAGAAAGAACCCCGCCAACAGCATCCGAATTGCGGGAGTCTTGATCATCCGTAAATCTCCTTGCGGTAGGTGTTGCCATCGATACGTCCCATCTATCTTCGGCAATCCGTAGCTTCCGCATTGAGGGAAACGGCGGAACGACCCGAGCAACCGGCCTGGAGGGATTTGCGTCTATAGTCCCTTCGCTCAGGCGGCCGAGGCGCTGTTGTTAAATGGGCAGTCGCCTATTATCCCCAAATTCAACCTCATCGGACATTTGCGGCAAAGCCGCTTGCAGGCAGCGAGAGAGTTTAGATAATGACGTTACCAGCCACAGGGAGGGAGGTACCCCATGAAACCAAACGGGAAGCGGGCATTGACTGGCGCATCCGTTGCCAGCCTCGACTTATTCGCGGGGATTGGGATTCCAACCGACGCACTCGGAATGCCAGGCGACGTGAAAATCTTGACCGGCGATAGCCTGGTAGTTCTCCCGACGCTGCCCGCTCTTTCTGTTCAATGCTGCGTCACTTCACCTCCCTACTGGGGTTTGCGTGACTATGACCATCCAGCACAGATCGGGGCGGAGGCCTCGCCGGAGCATTATGTCAGCAATCTCGTGGCCATATTTCGAGAGGTTCGTCGGGTCCTTCGTTCGGACGGAACGTTCTGGCTGAATGTCGGCGATGGGTACGCAAGGAACGGTGGAACAGGCAATTGTGGGCCGAACGCCGTTGTTGGCAACACAAAAAAGTTGATCCAAAAACGCAATTGCAAGGTTCCCAATTGCTGGGGACTCAAGAACATGGACTTGATGGGGCTACCATGGCGTGTTGCTTTCGCCTTACAGGCAGACGGATGGATATTACGATCAAGAATCACGTGGATCAAGAAAACGGCGATGCCTGAGAGCGTCAAGAACAGGCCAACTAAGGCCACCGAAGAGGTCTTCCTGTTCACCAAGTCGCCGACCTATTATTACAATCCACTCGGAGTCCGAGAGCAAAGTGGTGCTAACTTACGCAACTACTGGATACTTGGCTCCGATGGGGCCGGCAATGGCCATCCAGCGGCATTTCCGCGAGAATTAGCGCGCCGCTGTATCCTTTTGGGATCACGCGAAGGCGATACCGTGCTGGACCCGTTTGGAGGTTCTGGAACGAGCGGATTGGCGGCCACTGAATGCGGCCGCAAGGCAATTCTGATTGAACTGAATCCAACCTATTCCAAGATAAGTAGGGAGCGCACGCATGGCAAAAAAGCCAGGCTCAAAGCAACTGATCCTTGAGTTTTTCCTGCGCAACCTCGGCAAGATACTTACGTCCCGGGAAATCCAAAAGGCAAGCGGCGGAGCGTCCGAATGGGCACGCCGGGTGCGGGAACTTCGCAATGAGGAGGGATATCAAATCCTTTCGCATAAGGATCGCGCTGATCTAAAGCCAAATCAATACGTCATGGAAACAATTGAGCGCGTACCTGCTTTTTCACGAGACATTTCAAACGAGACGCGTGCCTGGGTTCTTGAAAGAAACGGATACACTTGTCAAATGTGCGGGGTCGCGGCTGGTGACCCGGACCCGCTCGGAGGAAGCCGATCGGTGCGATTGACAATGGGGCATATCCTCGACAAATCGAAAGGTGGGGACGATTCGCCACATAATTTGCGCGCCGTTTGCATGAACTGCAATCAGGGATTACAGAATACAGCGCTGCCAAAACCAGATCGGATTCATCTGCTTGCTCAGGTTCGGCGAGCAACGATTGAAGACCAGCGAGTTTTGCTCGCATGGCTGCTCAAAAAGTTCAACCTGAAGATCGAAAATCAGAACGAAAGCTGACCCTCGCGACGCATTCAATCATCGTGAAATTCAATGGTTCCATTTGATTGCGACTTGACTACGGTGTGCGCCGGCAGCGCCGTGGGGCGTTTTCACGCCACACATATTTTCCAAATTGTCATCATTCCCCCTGTTGACGTAGCTTAACAAGCCTGCGACAATGTTCGATTGTAACGATTGCCCACCATCCCCCCTGCTGCCGGGAGTTTTTTCCGCGCGTGCCTTTGGAACGGTCCTTCCGCATGAATCGCGGCCGCGGCGCCGGGTTGCCCCTTGCGGCAACCGAGAGTGCTGTGTAATGGCGGAGCCGTTATTTCGGACGACTGGCATTCCTGCCCCAAGAAGAGAGATCTCACCGATGAAATTGACAATCATTCCCCGTCTTGGCTTCGTGTGCCTTGTCGCCCTGGTGCTGGCCCGGTCCGGCTCGCTGGCCCGGGCGCAGATCAAGGACGATCAGCAGGCCGCCATTTTGCTCAACACGGCTCGCAAGGCCTACAACGACCAGAATTACACCTTCGCCACGGCGAAGTTCCGCGAGTTTCTTGGCAAGTACGGCGGCCACAAGACCGCTCCCGCCGCTCGGTATGGCCTGGCGCTGGCATTGATCGAAGGGCCGGAACAAAAATACGAGGAGGCGCGCGACCTCCTGCAAGCCCTGGCGGCGACCAAGGACTTCGCCGACCGCGCTTTCGCGGGTTACTACGCCGGCATCGCCCTGCGCGGCATGGGTCTGCGAAACCTTTCGCAAGCTCAGGCCAAGCCGCAGGAGGCCGCCAAGTGGAACGCCGACGCGAAGGCGCGTTTTGCCGAGGCGATCCCGGCATTCACGAGCGCCATCACGACGCTGCTGGCCCGCGTCGAAAACCCGACGGACGGCGACAAGTTGACCCTCGATGCCGAATGGGTGGCCCGCGCCCGCTGCGATCTCGCCGAGATGCAACTGCGCGCCGGCAAACCGAAGGACGCGCAAGCGAGCGCGCTGGTGTTCGTCGGCGATCCGCTCTGGACCAAGAGTCGCTACAAGAACCTCGGCCGTTATTATCACGGCTACGCCAGCGTCCTCTTGAAAGACAACGTCGCCGGGCAGAAGACGCTGTCACTGCTCGCGCCGTTCGATGATGACGTGTTCGGCAATCATGCCCGCTATTTGCTGGCGCGCACTCATCATCTCGCGGACGAGCGCGCGGAGGCGACCGCCAATTACGAAGGCACGATTGCCGATTACGCCAAGGCGAAGACCGACGCGATCAACTTGCTCAAGCAACCGCAAAAATTCAAGAATGATCCGCGGATTCGCGCCCGGCTGGAAGCGCTCGTGAAGGAATCGCTGCCGGACCATGTCGCGCGTGCCACGTTCTACCTGGGGGTGCTCCACTATGAAGGCGGAAAATTCGTCGATGCGAAGACGCGGTTCGCGGAGTTCGTGAAACAGCAACCCCAGTCGCCGCTGCGGATCGAGGCCGAGATACGCTTCGGTTATTGCGAGGTGCAGATGAAAGAATACGGCCCGGCGATCAAGACGCTGGCGCCGTTGGTGGATCGCGACCCACGGCTGTCCGATCAAGTGCTATTCTGGCTGGGCAAGGCGCAGGCCGGCGCCGCCCCGGACGAGAAGACCAACAAACAGGCGCACGACCAGGCCATCAACACCGCCCTCAACACCTTGCGCTCGGCAAGCGACCGGGCCAAGAATCTCGGCGACAAGGACCCGGACGCCAAGACGCGCCGCGGCGAAATTCAGCTCGAAATCGCCGACCAGATGCAACGCATCCGGCAAAACAAAGAAGCGGCCGCCGTCTACAATCAATTACTGAACGATAAAATTCTTATCGATCGCGAAGAGGAAATCATGCAGCGCTGGACCAGCGCCCTGCATCTGGCGGGCGATTACAACGGCTCCGACGCGGCGTGCGTGAAGTTCCAGGAACGCTTCCCGCAGAGCACGCTGCTGCCGGCCGTTCTGTTCGCCTATGCCGAGAACAGCTACTTCCGCATCCTGGCAGCCGAGAAGAACCCCAATCAGGCCGAGCGCGCAAAACAGATCGCGCTGCTGTTCGACGAGACGGCCACGCGCTTTCGCAAGGTCATCGAGAAGTACCCGGAATTCCCGAAAATCCAGGTCGCCCGATACAGCCTTGGCCTGACGCTCTATCGCAAGGGGGACCTGCCCGGGGCGCTCAAGGCGCTGTCGAGCATCCCGCTCGCCGAACGCGGCGGCGACCTCGGCCTGACCTCCTTTTTGATCGCCGACTGCCACCTGCGGCAAACGCCGAGCACGGTCCCGGACGACGCACTTGCCGCGGGCAAGATGGAGGAACAGCTCAAGGCCGCCGCCGACGCGCTGGGCGCTTTCATCAGCGGTCAACCCAAGGATGAAAATGTGCCGGACGCCCTGCTCAAGCTCGGCCTGTGCCAGCAACGACTCGCCAGTCTCGTTGCCCAGCCTGCGGAACGGGCCAAGAAATTCCAGGAGGCGCGCGCCACCTACGATCGGATCATGAAAGAATTCAGCAAACGGCCGTCCTCCGTCGCGCACGCCCTGTTTGAGCGCGCCAAATGCATCGCCCAATCAGGCGACATGAACGGCGGAATCAATGACCTGCGCAAATTCACCAGCGACCCACTCAAACAAACCGCGGCCGCGCCGCAGGCGATCCTGCAGCTGGCGACCTACCTCCGCGCTCAGAACAACGCGAAAGAAGCCGTCGAGGTCTTCGCCAAGAATCGCGATTTCCTGGAAAGCCATCTGGCCAAGGATCAAAAGAACGGGCAAACGATGATCGCGCTGTTGCGCTACCACCACGGTGTCGCGCTGCGCGAGCACGGCAAGTTGCCCGAGGCACGCAGCCTGTTTGATTCCGTTGTCAAGATGGGCCTTCAGCGCATCGAAGCCACGGAGGCGGCCTTGCGAATCGGTCAGTGCCTCAAAGAAGAAGGCCAGCAGCGTTTGCAGATGGCCAGCAAGGTCCGCTCGGGCGGTACCAAACCGGAGGAAATCGCCAACGCGCAAAGGTTAACGCAGGAAGGCTACAAGTTCATCCGCGATGCCGCGACCTATCTCGAAGCGCAGGCCGAGCAGGGCAAGGGCAAGGCGGTCGCTGCCGAAGCGCGGGGCCGCATGTTGTATGAGGCAGCGTGGTGCGCCCGGCTCTTGTCGGAATCAGAGATCGAGGGCGCTCGCGCGGCCGCCATCGAGATGATGCGGAAGAAGCTGAATGCGTCGTCCAAGAATCTGCCATTGCCCGAAGTGGCCATCGACAAGCTGCCGCTTCAGCCGTCCGAAAAGCGTGCCCGCGATCTATACAAACGGCTGATCGACCAGGCGGGCGACATCGCCCTGGCGACGGAAGCGCGTTTCGAGCTGGCTGAGCTGCTCGCGCAGCGCAATGAACACGATGCCGCCGTGCAACTCTTGAACGAAGTCCTCGACAAGGAACCCGGGCTCGACCTGACGGAAAAGGTGCGTCTGCGCATGGGCGGAATTCATGCTGCCAAGGGCAACATCAAAGGCGCGCTCCAGCAATTCGACGCGGTCGCTTCCAACACCAAGAGCCCGCTGCTCGGCTGGGCCCATTACCGCGCCGGCGAGGTGCTCATCCAGAATCAACAATACCCCGAGGCGATCAAACGCCTGATGATCCTGCGCGATCATCCGTCGTGGAACAACGTCGCCGGCCTGACCGATCGCGGCCTGTTGCGGCTCGGGTACGCCTATGCTCTGACCAAGAGCTGGGACGAAAGCCGCGGCGCCTACGAACGCATCGTCAATCAGTTTCCAAATAGCGCGTCGATCGATGACGCCCGCTATGGCATCGGCTGGGCGCTGCAGCAGCAGAAGAACTACGACGGCGCCGCCAGCGCCTATAGCCAGGTCGTGGCGCGAACCGCGACCGAGCTCGCCGCCAAGGCCCAGTTGCAGATCGGCCTGTGCCGGGTCGAGCAAAAACGCTTTCTTGACGCCGCCAACGCCTTCCTGGTAATCCCATCCACTTATGACTACCCGGAACTACGTGCCGCCGCCCTTTTTGAAGCGGGCAAGGCCTATGTCAATTTGAATCAGCCCCGGCAAGCGACCCGGCAGTTCGAACGCCTGGTGCGCGAATTCCCGAACACGCCGTGGGCCGACGCGGCGAAGGAAAAACTGGGGCAGAAATAGGTTTCACTTGCTGGAGCCAAGGATCGTCGAAAGAGGCCCGCCCCCGTGGATAAGACATCCATCTTTCGATGGGATACGATCCGGGACCTGGAGCCGGACGTGTTGCCATACGCGGTCCCCGTGCCCGGGATCAAGATTGAAATCGAGTTGACCAGCGGCAACCGAATTGAGGCGTTTCGCGCCGACGATGGGCAGTTTTTCTTCTGTCACGGATTGAGCTTTGGCGGAATCGATGCGCCCGGCGGCCCTGTTTCACCCTACTCAGGTAAGGATGTGAGCACGATCCTGAACGATTTCTACACTCGCGTGGAGCCCGAGGCAACTGCCGTCGCGGGAGATGTCGTGGTTTGGTATGATCTGAACGGAGGCCCCATTCATTCCGCGACCCTGATCAATCCGATCGCCACGACACGCGGCGACCGTCTGGATTACGCGAGCGTGTTATGCTCGAAAAGCGGCAAGCGGCCGCAAGCCAACATGACACTAGAGTCACTGGTGGAAGGCCCAGCGAGTTACGGCGAATCGTATGTGGTCTTTCGCTGCCGCTGATCCAAGGAGCTTGTCATGTCGAACACTTTGACGCTGAAGACCGCCCGATTGCCCGCCCCGGCGCAGCCGCTCGCGTGTCGTCTCCACCGCAGGGAATTGATCGGCAGGCACGGCGTCGTTCCCTACACGGCCGAAATCGAGTTGGAGAACCTCTCCAATACGCCGCTGGAAATCGAACACCGCATGACCGGGCTCCAATACCTCAACCTGGTTGTGTGTGATTCACGCGGCAAGAAGGTATCGCAAGGTCACTTTGGCGATCGCTTCGCGCCTGCGGCGGAGAAAGCGGTCTTGCGCCTTGTTCCCGGCGAAAAGTTTACCGCCAGCGTGCATCTTTTCGCGACCATGCCCGATGGACCGATCCCGCCAGGAACCTACGTCGTTCAAGCGATTTACGAATACAACGGAATTGAGGCCGTCTCGGAGCCCGTGGAAGTGACTGTGTAGAAGAAGCAAAAAAACTCAACCGCCAAAGCGTCGCATGTGAATCATAAGAGGAGATTTCCCGATGCAACGACATTCTTTCGTACTCGTATCAATCGTCCTGTCGGTTGCCATCGCGTGGGCATGGATGACCCAGGCCAGCCACGCCTACGTCGAAGCCCCCATGAGCCTCGGCGCCATCGTGCAGCAATCGAGCACCATCGTGCTCATGCGCGTCGAATCGGTGGACAAGACCAAGAATATCATCATCTACCGCAAGGTCCGCGACATCAAGGGCAAGCACGCCCAGGAATTCATCAAGCACAACATCGGCCGCGGCGGACTGCGCGCCAACGAATGGAAGCCGCAGATGGACTGGGCCGAGCCAGGCAAGACCGCCGTCTTCTTCTACAACGGCGGCGCCTCCGAAACCTGCATCGGCGGCTGGTGGTATCAGGCCTACGGCGGCGGCGAATGGTGGAACCATAGCCATGCCGAACCGTTCCTCCTGCGCAGCTTCTGCGGCAATCCCGAAAAGCTCGCGTCCATCGTCGACCAGATGCTGCAAGGCCAGGAGACCATGGCTCCGTGCATGGTGGACGGCAACAAGGAAGACCTGCACAATTGCCGGGCGAAGATTCAACGGCTCAAAGTTAGTCTGAAAATCCAGGACTATAATCCGAAGCGCGACTTCCTCGGCTGGGGCGGCGAAGATTTCCGCCGTTTGCTGGGCATGCCCGGCTTCACGCACATCTCCCCGGTGGGCCGGGTCGATCCCGAAGCTCAGGCGATTTCCGTCGTCGACTTCGACGGCGATGGCAAGCAAGACCTCTGCCTGATCGGCGGCAAGAAAGTCGTCCTCTTGCAAAACAACGGCGACTCGATGAGCGAGACCATGCTGACCGGCGTTTCCGGCGCCCGCTCGGCCGTCTGGGCCGATTTCAACGGCGACGGCAAGGCCGACCTCCTGCTTGCCACGCCGACCGGCCTGCGGCTCTTCACCAACCTTGGCAAGACCATGCGCGACGACAGCCATCTGCTGCCGCCGATGCCCGGCGGCGCCATTACCGCCGCCGCCTGGCTCGATCACGATGGCGACGGCAAACCGGATCTGCTGGTTGCCCATGGCTACCACGGCTTACGCCTGTATCGCAACGTCGGCGCCAAGGCGCCCGCCGACCCGAAGGGCAAATTCCCCCCGGCGTTTGAAGATGTGTCAAGCAAGGTCGGCCTGGGCGAAAAAGGCATCGGCGCCGACCTCAAGGGCGATTCACTCACCGTCTGCGACGTCAACGGCGACGGCCGACCTGACTTCCTCTACGGCGCCGGCAAGGGCATCCTCGTCCTGTCCAGCAAAAACGAGAAAGGCGATGCCGTCTTCATCGAAGCCAAGGATTCAGGCATCGCCTTCGCGCCGGGCAAGATCAACCCGATCTTCGGCGACTTCGACGGCGACGGTCATCCCGATCTACTCATCCCGCAGAAAACGGGCGTGCTGCTCTTCAAAAACGACGGCAAAGGCAAGTTCACGGATGCGACCGAAAAGGCCGGACTCGCCAAGTCCAAATATTGGGCCACCAGCGCCGCCATCGGCGACATCGACAACGATGGCCATCTCGATCTCGTCATCGGCTGTCTCAAGGGGAGCAACCGCTACTTCCGCAACAAGGGGGACGGCACCTTCGAGGACGCCTCCGAGGCCATCGGCCTGACGCAGAAAATCTTCAACACGCAAGCCGTCAGCCTGGTCGATCTCAAAAACCGCGGCGTGCTCGACATGATCTTCAACAACGAGGGTCAGGACTCCGTGGTTTTGTTGGCCAATCCCGAAGTCGCGGGCAAACGGGTGCCACTGACTTTGCAAGTCGCGTCCAATACTGGCATAATCGGCAGTAGAGTCGATCTACACGACAAGGACGGCAAGCGCCTCGCCACGCGCCAGATTTGCGGCGGCGAAGGCCGCGGCGGCCAGCAAGCCCCGCTGGCCCGCTTCACGCTGACGCCCGGGCAATATCGCGTCAACGTGCGCCTCTCCAGCGGGACCGTGCTGACCAAGAACATCACGCTCGGCGATTCACCCATGCGCAGCCGGATTGACGAGGGAGAAAAGGCGGCGGGGGCGGAGTAGTTGCGATGGCCAACCCTGGACCAACCCTCGCGCAACTCAAGGACCGATTGACACGGCTGCTTCCCGTGGCCAAATCGTTCTCCGGGATTGCCTATCGGTCGACTACGCCTCATTACGCAACGGAAGCCGACTTGCTCACAGGGGAAGGTAGCCGACGGAACGGCGGACGCTGGAACCCGATTGGCATCGCCGTCGTGTATGCCTCGTTGACTCCAGAGATAGCAATGGCGGAAACATTGGCTCACCATCGTTATTATGGCATTCCGATCGAGGATGCGATGCCACGGACGTTTGTGGCAATCGAGTCGGCGCTTCGGGTGGTTCTCGATTTTTGCGACGGCGGCGTTCGTCGTCGGCTCCAGGTTTCCGAAGAGCGAATCCTCACGGTTGATTGGCGCCAAGAAGCAAGAGCGGGCCACGAACCGATCACCCAGACGATCGGCCGAGCAGTCCACGAAGGGAAAAGGGAGGGAATGATCGTGCCGTCCGCGGCAGATCCAAAAGGGCACAATCTTTTGGTATTCCCGGCAAACCTTGAGGCCAGCAGTTCATTCCGGGTGTTCCGCGCTGAAAATTTGCACGCCTAAATGCATGTAATTGGACATGCAAAATTGCTTGCCTCCGAGGATCCAGGCTGCGATAATGGAAAAATATTGGGAGCAAAAGCCCTTGAAAGCGAGTCTGCTCATGGCCATTCAAATTCAGGCCAAAAAAAAGGCCAAAAAACGCCGCAAAGCCAAGACCATGCCGCATGCCGCAAGCGCAAAAGCCGTCGTGCCAAACGAAAATCTGGCCCTTGAGCTTCGGAAACGATTGCAACTCGGTCAGCCAGTGTTTGCCCGATTACTTGGTCTTTCAGTCCGAACCTTGGCGACCCTGGAAAGCGGCGTTACCCCCACCGAAGCGGTGGCGCGCCGCCTAAACGAAATATCGCGGCTCACCAATGCCATCGAAGAAGTCATCATCAGCGACGCGCTTGGGCGATGGCTGCAAAATCCCAATCCGGCCTTCGGCGGCTTGAAGCCGGTCGAGGTAATTGACCGCGGCGAAACCGATCGCATTTGGGCGATGGTCTATTTCCTTCGCTCGGGCGTGCCCGTGTAAAAGAAATAACCAACGAAACATTTTTTCAAAGAGACAACGATGAAACGCCGTTGGTGGATTGTGAGCGGCGTCTTTACCCTGATCCTCCTTCTCCTGTTGGTCGTGGCGCCACTGTTTTGGAGGGATCAGATCACGGTGCGGAATTTCTCGACGATCGACGTGGGTATGTCTGAAACAAACGTCGTTGCATTGCTTGGCCGCCCTGCGGACGACGTGCGGCCGTGGCAAGGGCGATTCCTTGTTGAGCCGAGCGATCCTCCGTTTGTTCAAAAAACGTGGCATGGAAGACGAATCAAAATTGTCCTCGTATTTGGTACAAGCGGGACCGTGCATCCGGAACGGTCTCGTTCCGTGGAACTGACTTTGATTGATAGGATTGAGCAATGGTTGTCAAATGATTCGGTTGCTATGGTGTCACCGGATCCGTGATTTAACAGATGCATCAGGCGAACGAATTCCAAGAGAAACAATCGATGATCGAACTCAAGGTATCCCTGCTGTGGTCCTTGGCCTTTACGGTGGCCTTTTTCCCAGTCGCCAGCGTCCACGCCCAATCCCCCGCTCCCTGGTCCACCTACCGCGCCAACCCGCAGCGCACCGCGTCCGACGGCGGCGCCGGCCCCGCGTCGCCCAAGGTGCTCTGGGCGCTCAAGTCCAAGGATAACTACATCGCCTCGCCGGTCCCTGTCGGTAATCGCCTTTACGTTTCAGGCCTCGGCGCGTTCAACACCGGCAACTTCGCATGCCTGGCCACCGACGCCAACATCAAGTCGCGCGTGCTGTGGTCGAAATCGACGCCCTACCTGAAGTTGCCCACCGTCAGCTCGCCGGGCGTGTTCAAGAACTATCTCGTCTTCGGCGACGGCATGCACCAGACCAACGGTGCGGTGCTCTATTGCCTCGAAGCAACCCTGGGCGCTCCGCTCTGGCGGCATTCGGTTCCGGGAGACCTCGTGCATCTCGAAGGCTCGCCGACCATCGTGGACGGCAAGGCCTACATCGGCGGCGGGGCGGCGGGCGTCCTGTGCGTGGAAATCGATCACGCTGCCATCAACGGCAAAGCCTACGATCTTCCGACCCTGCAAAAACTGATGGCCAAGGCCTGGCAGGCGCTGGAAGCGAAGTACCTGATCGAGAAAAAGCAAAACCCGATGTTCGCGATGCCGCCGAGCGAAGATCAGCTTCCCAAAGCCGAGCCGAAGCGCGCCTGGCAGCAGGGCAAGGACAAGTGGCACGTCGATGCCCCGGTCAACGTCATCGGCGACAAGGTGCTCGTCGCCTCCGCGTTCCTCGACAAGGAGCAGGTCGGCAGCCGGGCGCTTTACTGCCTCGACGCGAAAACCGGCGCCATCGTCTGGCAGGCGCCGCTCAAGCTCAACCCCTGGGGCGGGCCGTCGGTCCTGGGCGACACCGTCATTGTCACGGGCAGCACCATCGCTTTTGACTACAACATTCTGAAAGGCGCCAAGGGCCTCGTCGCGGCATTCGATCTGAAATCGGGCAAGCCGCGCTGGACCAAAACCGTCACCGGCGGCACGATCGCGTGCGCGGCCCTTGCCAACGGCTCGGCGGTCGTGACCTCGACCGACGGCAAGGTTCGCGCCTTCGACGTCGCGACCGGCGATCGGCAGTGGATCTACGACGCCAAGATGCCGCTCTTCGCTCCGGCCGCCATCGCGAAGGACACGGTGTACGCCGGCGACTTGCGCGGCGTCCTCCACGCCATGGACCTGCGCACCGGCGCGGCGAAATGGAAGCTGGACCTGGGCCAGGACAAGGCCGTCCAGGCGCCCGGAATGATCTACGGCGGTCCGGTCGTGCAGGGCGGTCGCCTGTATGTCGCAACGTGCAACCTGCAAGGGCCCTACGCGGGCAAGGCGACCGCCGTGGTGTGTGTTGGTGAGAAATGACCGTGCCCCGTTTAGCGCCCGCACGGCGCCGCGCTTACGCTAAACGCAAGCAGGGTTATCAAATGGAGTTCCCCATGAAGCGATTTTTTTTCGTCCTGTCATGCCTTCTTGTCGCCTCGGCGGCGCGGCTTCCGTCCCAGGAGACGAAGCCGGGGCCCGGCAAGCTGGTTGTCGATAAAGAAAAGAAAACCGTCACGATCGATGTCCTGATCGCACTACGCAAGTTGCCCCACCTGAAAGGGGAGATTTATCCGCTCGAAGTGATCGCGACCTGGGCCCACCCCAAGGGGAAGAAGGCGCACGAGACGATCGTGACCCTGGACGACTCGATCAAGCCAAGCGACGTTCACAAGGCGCTCGAATCGCTCGGACTCAAGGCGGGAACGCCCGTGATGGGACCGGGCGAACCCAAAGGGCCGGCACTCAACGTCTTCCTCATCCTCCCCGATCCCACGGGATTCCCTCGCAAGGTCACGCTGGACAAGGTGATGGTTGACAAGCGCAGCGGCAAGCCCTTCCCGAAGAACATCGAATGGCGTTTCACCGGCTCCAAGATGGTCCAACCCGATCCCAACAAGGACGCCAAGGTCTACGGCGCCGATCATTCCGGCACCTTGATGTCGATTTTCCCCGTGACCGCGGAGACCGTGTTGCAAACCAATTTGACGATTGACTTTGAAAAGTTCATGAAGCTCGAGGTGAACACCAAGGTGCTGCCCAAGACCGGCACCCCCGTGAAGTTGGTGATCGAAGTGAAAAAGAAATAACCAGGAAGCCCAGGGGCGAGCGAAGCGAACCCCTGGGATAGGGACAAAACAAGATGAAATACCTATCAGCCATTTTGTGTATGACCGTGCTCAGCTCGCCCGCGTTTTCGCAAGGCGCGGGGGAGAAGGTGGAAAAGCGCATTGCCGAACTGGTCGCGCCGGCGGGGGTATCGCCTGGGGGGAGTTTTACCGCCAAGCCGGTGGCGTGGCCCGCGTCGGGCGTGGTGACGCGAATCGCGGCGCCGCTCAAGCCCTATGCGGGGCTGCCGGCGCGGTTGCCGATTTTACCACGCAAGGTGGTGACGCCTCCTCCGCTTCGCGCAGGCGTGCCGCTGGCGGGATTTCGCGATGACACACCGCTGCCGGCAATAATCGAACTGCCGACGCAACCGCTGCTTCGTTTACCGTCGCGGGATGCCAGCGCGCCGGCGCCGCTGCCGATCCTGGCGCAGCCCAAGGCCGATCGCGCCTCGCTGGGCGATCCCTCTTTCGAGGCCAGTGTCGCCGTGGCGCTCAAGGACCTGAGCCCAAGCCGGGACGAGCCGGTGCCGTTTTTGCCGCTGAATCTGCCCGATCCTTTCGAGCATCTACGCTATGGTCAATTGCGAAACCCACCCGAGGAAAGCGCCATGCCGCCGGTGATCCCCTTGGATCGGCCGACCAAACGTTGAAGCGAGTGGCCAAGGACAACCAGCGAAATAAATTCCCGATCTCGTTCCCTGGCTCTGTCTGGAAACGCACGACGTTGCGGGCTCTGCCTCACGAACCCGGAATCGCTTCCGCCAGATGGACGCGAGGCAGAGTCTCGCGGGCAGTGCGTTCCCAGGCGGAGCCTCGGAACGAGGAATCTGCCTGGGAACGCACGACGTTGCGGGGTCTGCCTCACGAACCCGGAATCGCTTCCGCCAGATGGACGCGAGGCAGAGCCTCGCGGGTAGTGCGTTCCCAGGCGGAGCCTCGGAACGAGGAAAATGATGAGGCGAGCCGCCAGGCGATTTTGCACCGCTTTTTCGCGGCAGGGCTTGCTTCATGCGGCATTTGGGATAACTTCAGAGCATCCTGAGTCTTTCCGTTCCTCGTCGAGAGTCTCTCCATGTTATCGCGATCCTGCTTCGCCATCCTGGGTATCATCGGCGCTGCCGTCACGCTGGCGGGCTGCAATCGCGGCGGCGGCACTTCGGCTGATCTCGATCTGGGCAACGGCTACAAGTTGATCGCCACCAAGACCGACGAAGGCAGTGCCACCAAATGCCAGACCCATGCCGAAGATCTGCTCCTCAAGCGGCCCAAGGTCGCCTGCCTGGTGGGTCTCTGGGAATACAATCCGCCGGCGCTCCTGCGTGCCGTGCGCGGCTCTGGCAAAAAGGTGGCGATCGTCGCGTTCGATGAAAACAAGCAAACCCTTGAGGGAATCAAGGATGGCAGCATTGAGGGAACCGTGGTCCAGGATCCGGAGCAATTCGGCTTCCAATCGATCAAGATTCTCGCGATCCTCCTCACCAAGGGCAATGACGATTTCCTCAAATCGATCCCCAACATCACCAAGAACAACTCGATCTTCGTCGAGCACAAGGTCGTCACCAAGGACGGCGTGGACAAGTTCAAGGCCGACGTGGACAAGATTCTCAATCAAAAGATCGACCCGGGCGATCAAACCGGAAAACCCAAGGTTGCTTTCGTCTCCAACAACGCCTTCGAGTTCTGGACCTTTGCCGAGAAAGGCGCCCAGCGCGCAGCCAAGGAATTCGGCGTGCAGCTCATCTTCCGCAAGCCGCAGGATAGTTCCCCCGCCACCCAGCGCAACATCATCCAGGATTTGATCAGTAGCGGCGTCAAGGGGATCGCGGTCAGCCCCAACGAGCCGAAGAATGCCCAGGACTTCTTCAAAACCGAAGTGGCGCCAAAAATCAAGCTCGTGATGGTGGACAACGACCTGCCGGATTCGTCCGCCCGGCTCTGCTACATCGGCACGCACAATTACCGCGCCGGGCGCTCGGCCGGGGACCTCGTGAAAAAAGCAATTCCCAACGGAGGCGAAGTCGCAATTTTCGTCGGCCAGATGGGCGCGACCAACGCGATCGAGCGCCGCCAGGGAGTGCTGGACGTGCTGGCAGGCAAGGACCAAACCGACATGGGCGAGGTCACGCCGGCGCGATAGCGAATCGACGAACCGACGAACTTATGCCACCTCTTCTTACCGTTACCGGGGTCTCCAAGGCGTTTCCCGGCGTGCAAGCGCTTGCCAAGGTCAACCTTGAGTTGGCTCCGGGTGAAATCCTCGCGGTGGTCGGCGAGAACGGAGCCGGCAAATCCACCCTCATGAAGATTCTCGCCGGGGTCCACCAGCCAGATGCCGGGACGATCGCTCTGGACGGCCGTCCCGTTTCGATCCGTGGTGTCAAGGAAGCGGAGCACCTTGGCATCGTGCTGATCCACCAGGAACTCAATCTCGCGGGACATCTCGATGTCGCCGGCAATATCTACCTGGGCCGCGAACCAACCTGGGGCGGTATCCTCGGCTTCATCGACCGCCGCCGCATCCATGACGACTCGGCCCGGATCACTCGCCGGCTCGGGCTAACGACCGACACGCGCGCCCTCGTCCGCGACCTGTCCATTGGCCAGCAACAACTGGTCGAAATCGCCCGGGCGTTGTCGCTGTCGTCACGCGTGTTGATTCTCGACGAACCCACATCCAGCCTCACCGAAAGTGAGACGGAACGCCTTTTCGCGGTGCTTGGCGAACTCAAGGACGACGGTATCGGCATCCTGTACATCTCCCATCGCCTCAAGGAAGTTGAGAAGATCGCGGATCGGGTTGTCGTCCTGCGCGATGGGAGAAACGCCGGCGAACTGCCGCGTGCCGACATTTGCCATCAGGCCATCGTCAACCTGATGGTGGGCCGCGAATTGAAGCAATTTTTCCATCGTCAGCGCCATGAAGCATCCTCTGGCGAGCCGGGCCGCGCAACCGGCCAGGTGGATGCGCCGCGCGTCCAGGTCCAGGGCCTCCGCTGGTCCGCCCGGCAACCGGGCATCTCGTTTGCAATTCGCGCCGGGGAAATCGTTGGCATGGCCGGCCTGATGGGTTCAGGTCGCACGGAACTGGCCGAAACCTTGTTTGGCGTGCGTCGGTCGATTGCCGGGACGATCGCGATCGATGGGAAACCGATCCGGCTTGGAAGGCCGGCTGACGCCATTCGCGCGGGCATCTTCCTCATTCCGGAAGATCGCCGCATCGACGGCTTGATCCTGGACGACAACGTCAAGCACAACATCAGCATCGCGGTGCTTCAGGACGTCAGCCGTTTCGGATTCGTTCATTTCCGGCAGGAGGCCCGGCTCGCGCAGGTTATGTGCGATCGCTTCCGGGTGCGCACCCCGGGCACGACGCAGATCGTTGGCAACCTCTCCGGCGGTAATCAGCAAAAGGTAGTCCTCGCGAAATGGCTCAGCCGGACGCCGCGCCTGTTGATCCTCGACGAGCCGACGCGCGGCATCGACGTCGGCGCCAAGAGCGAGATCTACGCCCTGATGGATGAACTGGCCCGGCAAGGCGCGGCCGTGCTGATGATCTCCAGCGATCTCGAAGAGATTCTCGGCATGAGTGATCGGGTTCTCGTCATGCACCAGGGCGCGGTGGCCGGCGAACTCGAGCGCGCGGCGCTCTCCGAGGAGGCGATCATGCACCTGGCGACCGGAGGCGTCCGTACATGAAAAAGCTCCTGGGCATCTTCCTCTTCATGCTTGCCCTTTATGGCCTGATCCTGCTCGCGCTGGATCCGGACAGCTGGGCTGACAATCGGCGAAACCTAGGGCAACGCATCGGTCTGGAAGGTATCTTGTGCCTCGGCGCCGGATTGCTCATCATTGCCGGGGGCGTGGATTTGTCCATCGGGTCCGTCGTCGGCCTGTGCGCCTGTGTCTTTTGCAAGCTGGTTCTGAACGAGGAATATCCTTTACCCATACCCGTGGCGGCTGTGCTCGTGATGATGTTGGGAGCCTTGGTTGGTTTCGTCAATGGTTTCCTGGTTACCTACTTTCGCGTTCAGGCATTCGTCGTCACCTTGTGCGGCCTGTTTCTCTATCGCGGAGCCGCACGCTGGGTGATGGACGACGAGGTTCCTTTCATCGTGACCCACGTCAAGCCAATCACCGATTTCTGCCGCGGCTCGGTGCTGGAAATACCGATCTATCTCTGGTTCCTGCTGATCTTGTTCGCCCTCGCCAGCGTGTTCCTGCACCTGACCGTCCACGGACGGTATTTCTACGCCATCGGCAGCAACGAGCGTGCCGCGGCCTATTCCGGGATCAACACCAATTTCTACAAGATCCTCGCCTATGTCCTCTGTTCGATGTTCGCATCGATTTACGCCCTCATGCATGTCGTCCATTACAACTCGGTCGAACCCCCCAAGACGGGCGAAACGCTGGAACTGTACGCCATCGCCGGCGCCGTGCTGGGCGGCTGCAGTCTGCGCGGCGGTGAAGGCTCGACGCTGGGCATCCTCATCGGCACGGCGATCATGCGTTTGCTGCCGAACTTGACCAATATGTGGGAAATCCCCAGCACCCTGGAGCCCACGGTCGTCGGCGGAGCGCTGCTTCTGTGTGTGATCTTCGATGAGCAGATGCGCCGCGGTGTCGGCTGGCGCGCGCTGTTTTTTCGTTATGCACGCTCGCCCAGGGCGAGCGGCTAAACGGATCGCGTTCCATATCATGGAGTAAAACAACCCCGGCGAGGACCATCGATGGCCAGCATCCCCGCAAAGCTCGCGCTCGAAGACGGGACCGTTTTCAGCGGACGCGGCTTCGGCGCCCAAGGCGAAACCTCCGGCGAGGTCGTCTTCAACACCAGCATGACCGGATACCAGGAAGTTCTTACCGATCCATCCTATACGGGACAAATCGTAACCATGACCTATCCGCTCATCGGCAACTACGGGATCAACGACGAGGATCGCGAGTCGAAGTTGCCCCAGGTCGATGGCTTCATCGTCCGCGAATGCACCCGCATCCCCAGCAATTTTCGCTCCCACCAAACACTCGACGGCTACCTCGCGGAGCACGGCATCCTCGGGCTGGAAGGCATCGACACCCGCGCCCTGGTGCGGCGCATCCGCGTGCGCGGCGCCATGCGCGGCGTGCTTTCCACCATCGATTTGAATGACCAATCCCTCGTGCGAAAGGCGCTTGATTGTCCCAGCATCGTCGGACGCGACCTGGCCCGCACCGTCATGCCGCCGCAGGCCTCCGCCTGGAAGGACGGTTTCAATAGCCCGTTCATCACGCAGGTGCTGACGCGGAGCAAAAGGCCCCACCGCGTCGTCGCGCTCGATTTCGGCATGAAGTGGAACATCCCACGCTGCCTGGTGGAGATGGGTTGCGAGGTGACCGGCGTCCCCGGCTCGACCAGTGCAAAGGACATTCTTGCTCTGGACCCCGACGGCGTCTTCGTCTCCAACGGGCCCGGCGATCCCGAACCGCTCGGATATGCCGTGGACACCATCCGCCAACTCCTCGGCAAGAAGCCCATCTTCGGCATCTGCCTGGGGCATCAACTATTGGGCCTCGCGTTCGGCGCCAAGACCTTCAAGTTAAAGTTCGGGCATCGCGGCGCCAATCAACCGGTCCTCAATCAAAAAACCGGCAAGGTCGAGATCACCACGCAGAACCACGGTTTCGCCGTCGATCCCACGACGCTGCCCGCTGACGTTGAGGTGACGCACATCAACCTGAACGACAACACGCTCGAAGGCATGCGCCACATGCGCTATCCGGTTTTCAGCGTGCAATACCACCCAGAAGCGTCCGCGGGGCCGCATGATAGCACGTATTTGTTTGAGGAGTTTCGGAAGATGATGGAATGATGGGCAAGCCAGGGGTGAGCGCAGCGAACTCCGGGAAATGGGCGCGGTGGAGCCCAAGGGTTCGCTGCGCTCACCCCTGGGCTTCGCGGAATCATTTCAAACGGTGTTTTTTGAAGAACTCCCACATCGCGTCATTGGCGGACACATTCCGCGTGGACAGCCCGAGGAACGCTGGCGCGAGCGTGGAGCCGGGCCAGGTGTGGCCGCCGCCTTCGATTGTGTAAAGCACCACGTCCGCTTTGCCGCCATTATAATCCTTGCGCAATACCCGGAGCTTGTCGGTCTTCATCGCGATCTCGGTCTCAATTGCCTTGTCACTGCACCCGTAGGCGTCGAGGCAAATCTTGATCGTGTCCGGGACCGAGCGGAAACGCACGAAGCCGATCGTGAGTCCTTTTTTGTTGGCGCTCTGAAACGGCACGAGAGTGTCGTTGGTGCCGTGAAAATGGATGATAGGCACCGCCCGCTTTGGGGCGAACTTGTCGAGGGCAAGCGTGCCGGCGACGGGAGCGATGGCGGCGAAGCGTTCAGAGATTTCCGAGGCAAGCCGATAGGACATCATCGCGCCGTTGGAAAGCCCGGTGACGTAGACGCGCTTCTTGTCCACCTTGAACACGCCTTCGACATCGTCGAGCACCTTGCCGAGGTATTTGACGTCGTCGCTTTTGTTGTTTTTTTCGCCCGGAAATTGGCCAGCGTTCCAGGTGAGCAGGAGTCCCCCCGGCCCGGTGCCGTTCGGATAGACGACGATGAAGCCATGCGCGTCCGCCGACTTGCTGAGGCCGGTGAACGCTTCCATGAGCTTGCCGTCCATCATGGCGCCATGCAGGGCAAGCACGACGGGATAAGGTTTCTTGGCGTCGTACGTGGGCGGGACGTGAATCCAGTGCCGGCGTTTGACCTTGTCCACGGTCAGATGGCGCAAATGATCCCCAGCGGCGAGCGGCTCGGCTTGCCCAAGGTTGAATGCCGCGATCAGGAAAAGTGCGAATTGCATGACAACCTTCTTCATTAAGCTGGCGAGCTTGCTCGCCGTGAGTTGTACTATGGTAATACCGGGGAAATTCGTCGATGTTTCAGCCTGTTCGTCGATACCCCGGATGTCTTATTGGACCCGATTTCATATTTTAATGCAAGATGACCGTACGCACCCCACCTGCGCATACTCCGGTCGCTGACGCTCCCGGCTCGCCGACGCGAGTTACCCTATGCCGACCTCCGCTGAAGAAATGATGATCGCGGAACTGCGCGACAGCTTCCGCACGCTCACCGAGCAACTCGGCAAGGTCATCGTGGGGCAGGACAAGGTCATCGAGCAACTCTTGATCGGCCTGTTCAGCCGTGGGCACTGCCTGCTGGTCGGAGTGCCGGGCCTGGCGAAGACCCTGCTGGTGAGCACGCTGGCCAAGATTCTCGACCTGTCGTTCAAGCGCATCCAGTTCACGCCCGATCTGATGCCCGCGGACATCACGGGGACCGACATCCTTCAAGACGACCCGGCCACGCATCAGAGAAAATTCGTGTTCCTGCCCGGGCCGTTGTTTGCGAACATGATTCTGGCGGACGAGATCAACCGTACGCCCCCCAAGACCCAGGCGGCCCTTTTGGAGGCAATGCAGGAGTACCACGTCACGGCGGGCGGGCAGACATATCCCTTGCCGCCGCCGTTCTTTGTGCTTGCGACACAGAATCCGATCGAGCAGGAGGGGACGTATCCGCTGCCGGAGGCGCAGCTTGATCGGTTCATGTTTCAGATCGCAGTCACCTATCCGACCCGGTCGGAGGAGCTGGCGATCATGCGGCAAACAACGGCGGGGAAGCAGCCGGCGGTCTCGCGGGTGTTGACAGCGCAGAAGATTCTGGCCTTGCAGGATCTGGTCCGGCAGGTGATCGTCGCGGAGCATGTGTTTCAGTATGCCGCCGATCTGGTGCGCGCCACCCGCCCGAAGGAGCCTGGAACGCCGAAGTTCTTGCCTGAACTGGTCTCGTGGGGCGCCGGCCCGCGCGCCAGCCAGTATCTGATCCTGGCCGGCAAGGCCCGCGCGCTACTGCAAGGCCGCCTGCACGTGTCCACGCACGACATACGCGAAATCGCCTACCCCGTCCTGCGGCATCGGCTCATCACCACGTTTCACGCCGACGCCGAGGGCATCACGACGGATCACATCATCGACCGGCTGCTGAAGGAGATTCCGCTGCCGCAAGAGACGGCAGCGGCGCGTATCGCATAACCGCTTCGCGTTTCGCGCTCGCCCGGCGCCATGGACGCGCTAAACGCAAAGCAATTCAGGGCAAACCGATGTCCGCCGCCGCGTCAGCATTCGACCCCACCACGCTCGCCAAGTACGGCCGGCTCAGCCTGATCGCGCGCAACGTCGTCGAGGGGTTCCTGAGCGGCGTGCATAAAAGTCCCTACAAGGGGTTCAGCGTCGAATTTGCCGAGCATCGCCAGTATTATCCCGGGGACGAGATTCGCCACATCGACTGGCGCGTCTACGGCAAGACCGATCGCTACTACATCAAGGAGCACGAGGAAGAAACCAACCTGCACGCGCACCTGCTCGTCGATGCGTCGGGCAGCATGGCGTACCGCGGCGCGAACCCGCGGGGCGGCATCAGCAAATTCCAGTATGCCCAGTACCTGGCCGCGTCGCTGGCGTATTTGATGCTGCATCAACGCGATTCGGTCGGCCTGGCCGTTCACGATCACCAGATGCGCGCGCTGCTGCCGCCGCGCTCGACATCCAAACAGCTCATGCAAATCCTGCACACGCTGGAAAAGACCGTGCCCGGCGGCGAAACCAACCTCGCGCCCATCTGGGATCGGCTGGCGGGCCAAATTCGCGCGCGCGGCATGTTGCTGATCTTCTCCGATTGCTTCGACCAGGTGAGTCACCTGATTCACGCCCTGCGCCATTTGCGCCATCGCCGGCACGAAATCCTGCTTTTCCACATCCTGGCGCCGGAGGAGATTGAGTTCCCGTTCACCCAGCGCACCCAGTTCCGCCATCTCGAATTCCTCAGTCAACTGCGGCTGGTCGATCCGGTCGCGGTGCGCGCGGCGTACCTCAAGAACTTCGACGAGTTTCGCCAAACCCTGCGCGTCCAGGCATCGAATTTGCAAATCGACTATCATTTAGTGAGAACCGACACGCCCATCGATCGCGCCCTGGGGGCGTATCTGATGAAACGCCAGGCGCGGCGGTTTTGACCTCGACAGGAAACGGGATGTGCTCGCGTGACGCCAGGCGAACGCTAAGCCGCAAGCGGCCAGAACATGAACTTTCGCATCGACAACCCGGTGATCCTGTTTGGCCTGCTCGCGCTGGCGGTGCCGCTCGTGTTGCATTTTCTGAAGCGACGGCGGTTTGAGGTCATCGATTGGGGCGCGATGCAATTTTTGCCCGAGAGCATTTCGATCCAGCGCCGGCGCTGGCTGGACGAAATCCTGCTGCTGCTCATGCGTCTGGGGATGATCGCCCTGATCGTGCTGGCGCTGGCGACCCCGATCTCGACCAGCGGTTTGCTCGGCGGTCTCCAGGACCGTTCGACGCGCGATGTCGTGTTGGTGCTCGACGGATCCTTTAGCATGGACGCCCGCATCGGCGCCCGGGCTTCGCCGTGGTCGGAGGCCGTGCGCGCGGCGAAAAATATTGTCGGGCAAGCCGCGCCGGGAGACCGCTTTGCCATCGTGATCGCTCGCCAGCCGCCCCTGCGAGGGCACCAGGAATTCTCCAGTGATCGCGACGAAGTGCAGGCGAAGCTGGACCAGCTTCCCACGGCGCGAGGCAACCCCGATCTTCCGGCGGCGCTGGCCGAGGCGTGGACTTTTTTGCAATCGCGCAGCCGGGCGGCCAGGAAAGAAATAATCGTATTCACTGATAAGCAATTGTTCGGATTCGCCGATCCGCCCACCCTGGCGACGCTCGAGATGCTTGGCCAGCAATGGCGCGCGGACGCTGCGACAGCACGGCAGGCAGGCGACGCCGTACCGTCGGTGCGGCTGATCGGCGTCGGCGGCGCGTTGCCGAAGCGTGTCCCGAATTTTTCGATGGCGCCCGTCGTCGCGTCGCGCAATGTCGTCAAGGTGGGGCAGGAAATCACGCTGCGCAGCGCGGTACGGGTGGATGGGTTCGACAAGTACGCCCGACCGGGCAAGGTGACGCTGGCGCTTGACGGCAAGGCCGTTCACGAATTTGTGTTGCCCGACAAGGCCGACTTGAAAACTGGACAGATTCCGCTGAACCATGCGTTGCGTTTTGCCAGGGAGGGCCGGCACGTCGTTTCGTTCATTCTTCAATCCGAAGCCCCAGATGTGCTCGCCGCCGACAATGAGCAACATGCCGTCGTTGAAGTGGTCAAAGATCTGCGCGTCCTGCTCGTCGATGGCGACCGGAAGCTTGGCCCTGACAGCAGCACGTTTTTCTTGCAACGAGCGCTGTCGGCGCCGGCGGTCGGCGTGGAGAAGTTTCAAAAGAACTTGACCGCGCCAGGCGCGACCAGCGTCCTCGTGTTGGCGGATGTGCCCCGCCTGGAGCCAGCGCAGAACGAAGCGATCGAGCGTTTTCTCGCGGAGGGCGGCGCCGTGCTGATCGCACTCGGCGAGCGCATGAGGCAGACGCGGGCGTTCTACAACCACCAACTTCATCGCGACGGCAAGGGCTGGCTTCCCGCTCAGCTCCTTGAAGTGGACACAGCCGCCGATGGCACGCTGCCGGACGTGCGCTCGTTTCAGCATCCGGCCCTGGAGCTGTTTCGCACGGGGCCGGAGGCGGGAATGAAGTCCGTTCGTTTCGAGAAATGGTGGCAGGTTCAAATCGCGCGGCAATCTCACTCTGTTCCAATCGCGCGCTTTGCCAATGGCGATCCATTCCTGATCGAGATGCCCTACAAGAAGGGGCGCGTGATGCTTTGTACCGTGCCGCTGGATCGCCGCTGGGGTTCGACGTTTCCAGGCGGCGCGGAGTTTCCCGTTCTGGTCAATGAATTGATCCATTACCTCGCCGGCGCCGGGGAAACGCGGGCGATGCTGCGCCGGGGCGAACCGATCCGGCTGCAACTTGCCGACGCGGCGACCCGCCAGTTGAAGATCAAGACGCCGGAGGACAATCTGACCCTGGAGGTCAAGGCCTGGCCCTGGACCCATGCCAACACAGGCGCCGTGGGAGTTTATTGGGTTCGCGCATCCGATGGCGCTGCCTGGCCATTCGTGGTCGCGCCGGATTTGCGTGAGTCGGATTTGACACCCTGTACCGAGTTTGACCTGCGCAAGGTTCGCGATCGGTTGCCGATCGCCTGGTTGGACGAGGAATCAGCCCTGGCGTCGATCATCGGTGACGACGAACGGAGCGAGGAGCTCTGGTGGCTGTTATTGACCGCGGTGCTCGGGTTGTTGTGCATGGAAGTCTGGATGACCCGCCGCATGGCCCTGGCGCGAGGGGGGTGACGCATGTTCAAGTTCCCGCTCGACTCCGGCACCGACTTTCTGATCGTCGCACCGCGCTGGAGCGAATTCGCTCTGGTGTGGCAGGTCGGATTGCTGGCGCTGCTTTTGTGCGTCCCGCTGGCGCTTGTCCTCTGCCTGGCCTGGTACGAGCTTCGCCTGATCGCGCGCCCTCACGCGGCCGGCCTCTTGCTGCTGCGCCTGGCGGTCCTTTGCATCTTGTGGCTCGTGATCGGCTGGCAACCCTACTGGCATAACGTGCGGGTCAAGGAAACGCCAGGCCGGGTGCGCATCGCGGTCGATTTGTCCTCAAGCATGGACGTGATCGACCGCCCCGGCACGCTGACCCGCAAGGCCCTCGCCAGGCAAATTCTGTCCCCGGAAGGCCATGACCTGATTCAGCGATTGGCCCACCGGCACGAGGTCGAGATGGTCGGTTTTCACGAGTCGGCATTCGATCTTTCGCCGGCCCAGGTTGCCGAACATTTGCAGAAGGTTGATGTTGCACGCGACATTCAGGGGACCGATTTGAATCAGTCACTCGCGCGCCTGAATTCCACGCGCGCGCAGCCGCTTTTGGGCATCATCCTTTTGACTGACGGCCGGCACCACACCGGTGTATCGCCCGTGCAACATGCCAGGGAGCTTGGCAAGACGAGAATACCGATCTACCCCGTCGTCATTGGTCCAAAGGATCCGCCCGCGGATCTGGCCATCGTCAAGGTCGACGCGCCGACACGCGAATTCCTGGATACGACGATTCCCGTAACGATCCACTGCAACGTCACCGGCATGAAGGCGCAAGCCCTGACGGTCGAAATGCAGATCAACGGCAAGCCCGCCCTCAAGGAACACCGCCAGACGATCAAGCATGGTGGAGAAGACCGGAATTATGCCATTCAGTTCCAGGCCAAGATGGATCAAGCGGGGGCGCATACGTTGACGATTCATGCCAGGAGCAAGACCGGCGAGGAAATCACGCTTCAAAACAACTCGACCCAACGGGTGGTGCGCGTGACCGATGACCGCGTAAAGACGTTGCTGGTTGATGGTGAGGCGCGCTGGGAGTACCACTATCTCGCCAATGCTTTCCTGCGCGACAAGACGATCGCGCTGGATCGCGTCGTTTTCGTGCAGCCGCGCATTGGCGTGATCAAGACCCAAGAGTTGGAGAAAGCCGGGCTGGCCAAAACGAAGTTGCCGGAGCCGAAGGCCGAGAACAAAAAGATTGACCCATTACTGGATTACGATTGCATCTTCCTGGGCGACGTGTCCCCGGAACAGGTGCCGCTGGCGGATCGCAAGCGCCTGGAAAAATACGTCGCCGAGCGTGGCGGCACGCTGGTGTTCCTCGTTGGGAAGCGATCTCTGCCGCTGGCGTTCACGCGGGCCGACGCCGCGGGGACTGACCCATTCAGCAAAATGCTCCCCGTATCCGAACCCCGAGAAATCGGCCCGAAAGCCGGTTTTACGCTGCGAACCACGCTGGAAGGAAAACTAACGCCATTCCTGCAACTGGGGGAACGGCCCGAGGACGACATCTGGAAACAATTGCCCAAGCACTACTGGGGCATCGTCGGCAAGCGCCGACCGGCGGCGACGGTCTTGCTGGCCCCGGTCGTGGATGGCAAATCGATGAATCCAGGGGGTAAAGAAGATAAGGGAATCCTCGTTCAGCAAAACTACGGGCTTGGCCGGGTGGTCTTCGTCGGCCTGGATAGTACCTGGCGCTGGCGGTTTCGCGTCGGCGATACCTATCACCATCGCTTCTGGGGCCAGCTGGCTCGAGCCGCGGCGGCGGACAAGCTGCTCCCCGCGGGTAATCACCACATCCGCTTTGGTGCGCGCGAACCGGTCTACTCCGTTGGCGACGAGGTCGATGTCGCGGCTCGCCTCAACGCCGCCCTGCCGCCGTTGCAGGATCCAGCGCTAGTGCGGGCGAAGTTGCTGCGAAAAAACAAAAATGGCCCCGACGTGCTGGTCGCCAGCGTTCCCTTGGGCGCAACTAAACAGAAGCCAAACCTGTTTGAAACCAAAGTTCGCGACCTGGCGCCGGGGACCTATCGCGTCGAACTCGACATCCCGCAATACCGCAGCCAGATCGCGGAACCGGGCGATGACAAGAAAGCACCGGACAAGGAACGCGATCTGTTTCGCGTCCTGCCCCGCGAGCAAAAGGAATTGCTCGATCTTTCCGCCGACTGGTCCCTCATGCGAAATATCGCGGAATTCTCGGATGGCCGAATCTACACTCCTGAAAATGTCGAAGAGATCGTGGAGCGCCTCGCACAACGCATCGAACGCCACGAACATTCTGAGGACAGCAAACCCTGGCAGGATGTCCCGATGGTGTGGTGGCTTTTGGGCATCCTGCTCGGCCTGCTGAGCGTCGAATGGGTATGGCGCAAGTTGGTGGAGTTGCCGTAGGTTCTTAGCCGCGGGACTTGTCTCGCGAAGCAAGCTCCGCGGCCAAATGGCGCAAGGCCCGGAATATTATGAACGCGATCCTCTCGCTCAACCTGATTCATTTCCTTGACTTCTATTTCGCGCTCATGTTTTTCGCCGGGCTGGTCCGCCGACTGCGGCAGTATCAGTCCGTGGGCCAGCTTGTCGTCGCGGGGCCGAAACGCTGGCCGCACTTGCTCAAACTCGTCAGCGAATATCGGACCATTTTCTGGAATCTGTCGATGTTCCTGCCGCTGGTGATTGCATTGACGCTGCTGATCGTCCAGGTCCTAGCGTCTCGGTTCCTTTTTCCCGAGGCGGGTGTCGAGGGCAACGCCTTGACGGTCGATCGCCTCCTGGAGTATTGGCCCGCTTTGTTCATCGTGGCGCCGCTTGGCGCCGCGATGATCGGCTTTGATTGCTACACCCTCTATTTGGTCGGGCAGATCGATAACGCGATGCTGGAGAAATACTTCGATCAAGCCGAGTTCTGGCTGCGCTCGCGCACGGCACACGTGGTCCGGGTCGTGACGTTTGGGTGGATCCATCCACGTCGAATGGTCGCCGAGGAGGTTGAGAAAGCCCTTCTGGAAGTGGGCGATCTGCTCAACCTTACGCTGTGGTGGGTGATCGTGCAGATGGGTTTGCGCTTCGGGTTTGGCCTGTCGCTGTGGATTACCTGGGCGGTGGCGCAGGCGGGCTGATGAGTTTGCCTCCGACCCGGCCGGGGCCGCGAAACCGCAAGCGGGGCGCGGCTCGAATTAACTCATATAATGGCGGGGCCCGCGCTGCGCGACCCTCACACCCTGGCGAAGCGATACGATGGCGGACCCAATCACACCCGCGGTGCAGGATTACCTCAAAGCCATTCACAGCCTGGGCGGGGCCGATCAGCTGGCGTCGCCCATCGATATCGCCTCGCGGCTCAAGGTCAAGGCGCCGTCCGTGACGGGCATGCTCAAGCGGCTCGAAGCGGCGGGGCTGATTCGCTACGACGTCGGGTCCGGCGCCACGCTCACCGAAGAAGGCGTCGCCCAGGCGCGGCGCGTCATCCGCCGGCATCGCCTGGTCGAGCTTTTCCTGACGCGCGTCCTCGGCCTGGACTGGAGCGAGGTCGATGCCGAGGCCGACGCCCTCGAACACGCGATTTCGCCGCGCCTCGAACAGGCGATTGCCGCCCATCTGGGCGAGCCGGTTGAGGATCCGCATGGCCATCCAATTCCGACCGCACTCGGCGATCTGCAACACCGCGATCTCCAGCCGCTGCACCAGTTCCGCGCCGGGCAGCGCGTGCTGATCCGCGAAGTGCAGGACGACAACCCCGATCGCCTTCGGCACTGGCAGACGCTTGGACTCATCCCCGGCACGATCGTGCAGTTCCTCGGCTATCAACCGCTTGACGACATGTTCGACCTGCAAATCGGCGACCGCACCCTCCACGTGGGCAGCGAAGGCCTGAGCGGGCTGCGCGGCGAGCTGGCCGCCGACTGATTTCTCCACAAACCCAACGCGGTCGATCCGCAACCGGAAAGCCGATTGCCCAGAGCTCGAGTTCTCGCAAAGGCGCCAAGGACGCAAAGGAATTCAAAGAGAGGGAATCAACTGTTGTTGTCCCCTCTCAGTTTGTGCTTCTCGTCTTCCGTTGTCTTGTCTTTCTTTGCGTCCTTTGCGTCTTTGCGAGACACAAAGGCTCGATGTCGGCTGCCCCAAAAGTTCTTCGCGTGGTGCGCAGAAGTTGAGAGGTGAGAATCTATTTCGCAAACGATGCCACGCACGTGCCGAGAATGCAGCACATCAGCACCACGACCCAGATCACGACCACCGCCAACAGCCAGACGTGCGGCTGCACGCGATCGATCTCGTCGAAGATCGACCGCGACAAAAACTCCGGACCGGCCGACTTGACTTCCGCGTCAATGCGAAACAGGAGCGCGTCCTCGGAGGCGTCCTTGACGGCCGTCTCGGCAACCATCCAGCCGTCGGTGAGTTTGCGAATCTCCTCTTCAACGGCCGGATCGCCTGGCGCTTCGAGCGCCTGGGTCGGCGCCACGCTCCACGCTTCCAGCACCTTCACGAGTTCGCCCGCCGAGGCGAAGCGATCGGCCGGGTTTTTGGCGAGCAGCCTGTGAACGATGGCCGCGAATGTTTCGGGCACGTCCGGATTGCGATCGTGCAAGGATGCGGGAACTTCGGCGCGATGGGCACGGACTCGCGCCATCAGGGGCCCATCCGGAAATGGCGGTTTGCCCGTCAGCGCGAAATAGAGACAACATCCAAGCGCATACAGGTCGGCGCGCGCGTCCACGGCGGTCGAATCGCGCGTTTGCTCCGGGGCCATGTAGTCGATCGAGCCGACGATGTAACCCTTGCCGCCAACGACATCGATGTCCTCGACGACTTCCCCCTCGGTATAGGCCAGGCCCAGGTCGAGGACCTTGGCGTGATCGTGCGGCGTGACCATGATGTTGGAAGGTTTCATGTCGCGATGAATGACGCCCTGAGCGTGCGCCTGCCCCAGCGCGGCCGCGACCTCGGCGAACAGGTGGGCCGCCCGCCCGATCGGCAGCGGGCCCTCGTCCATCACGACGCGATAGAGCGTCTGCCCGGGAATGAATTCCATCGCGATGTGGTGAATGTTCAGAAAGGCGCCCGCCTCGATCGTGCGGGCCAGGTGAGGGTGCTGAATCTTCTGCGACAGTTCCATCTCACGGCGAAAACGGGCCAGCAGCCGCTCCTCCTGGCGTGCGACCTTCGGGGGGAGGATCTTGAGCGCGATGTATTGTCCGCTGCGAGAGTCGATTGCCAGATAGACCGTGCCCATGCCGCCGCGCCCAAGGGGGACCAGCAGACGATAGGGCCCGAGCGTGAGCCCGAGTGTGATGCCCTGGGAAATCTTGAATACTTGAAAACGGGTCAGCGCTTTTTGCTGGATGAGGTGTTCCTTGATTGCGTTGACATCCTCGCGGCGGTCCCTGGGCAACGTGCGCAGCGACTTCTGCAACTGCTCGCGATCGAGCAAGCCGCTGCGCAGCACGTTCCGCAGAAAATCATCGACCGGCGACAAGCAAGGCTCCCGAGGTTTTACCAGCCCGCCGCGCAAGCAAGGGCAGATCAAGAAGTCCCTTGGTTGCGCCGCGGGCTGGTAGGTTTTTCAGCCATCATGCGTCGCCGCCGGCCGGTGGCGGTGTTTCGGGCGTCTCGGCCGCTCGCCCATTCCCGTTGCGTGGGCGGGCGCGTCGGCGTCGGCGCCGCTTCGCCACCGGAATCACCGGCCCCGCCTGCGACAGCTCAGAGCCGAAACGCGTCACCACGTAGGTCCGGCTACGCTCGTCGATCACCAGCTCCAGCAGCCCTTCTTTCTGCCCATCGAGCAATAATTCGCTGAAGGTGCGGTAGCCGTGATACGATTCGTTGAACGATGGCTTCTTGCGTTTCATGGTATCCTTGATCATCGACGCGCCGAGCTTCTCCTTGTTCTCACGCCGCAGCGCCAGCAAGGATTCCATCAAAAGCGCGAACGCCTTTCGCTTGTTTTCCGGCAAGCCCGTGGGAAGGGTCGGCGCCAGAGTCGGCGCTTTGCCGAGGTCTTCGTAGTAGATGAACTCGTCGCAGTTGTCGCGCAGCAGTTCCGACGTGGAATCCTGCATTCCCAGGCCGATGACGTGCTTGCCGTTCTCCTTGAGCTTCGAGACCAGCGGTGAGAAATCGGAATCGCCGGAGACGATGACGAAGGTGTCGATGTGCTCCTTGGCGTAGGCCATGTCGATCGCGTCAACCACGAGGCGAATGTCGGCCGAGTTTTTGCCCGTCTGCGAGCGCTTGGGAATCTCGATTAGCTCGATGGCAGCCTCGTGCATCGACTGCGTGTACGGCGCGAATCGGCTCCAGTCGGCGTAGGCCTTCTTGACGACGACCTTGCCTTTCTCGACCAGGCGTTCCAGCACGCGGACGATGTCAAAGCGATCGCGCCGGTTCTGGAAGCCCAGAGCGAGGTTCTCGAAGTCGATGAAGACGGCGAGCGAGGAATCGTTTTCGGGCATGGGGACCTCCTTGTGGTTGCTCCCCTCTCCCTCTGGGAGAGGGGTTGGGGGTGAGGGCGAGCACTCATAAACGGCCGGAGTCGCACCCTCACCCCCGGCCCCTCTCCCGGAGGGAGAGGGGAGAAATTCGCTATTTGGGCCAGTAAACCGCGAACCCGTCGATCGTGAGATGAATGCGATACAGGCACCGCCCGGCGGTGATGTAGAGCATGCGGCGGTCCGCGCCGCCGAAGACGCAGTTGGACGGCGTTTCGGGCGTCGGGATGAAGCCGATCTTTTTGCCGGCAGGCGTGAAGATGTAGACGCCGCCGGCTTTGCCCTGCCCGGCGGTGGCGTAGATATTGCCCTTGATGTCGATGGTCATGCCGTCGATACCGCGATCGGGTGCGAAGTCGTGCAAGATTTTCTTCTTGCCGACGGTGCCATCGTCCTTGAGCGGATAGGCGAGCAGGTAGCGGTTGCCCTTGCCGTGGTTGTCGGCCAGGTAGAGGATGTTCATTTCGGGCGCGAGGATGATGCCGTTGGGTTTCTGCACGTCAGTGATGATCTGAGTGACTTTGCCGTTGGGATCGATGCGGTAAACGCTTTCGGTTTTGATCTCGCGCGGCTCGTTGCCGACGTAGCGTGGGTCGGAGAAGTAGATCCGATTTTTGCGGTCGATGGTGAGGTCATTGGGGCTATTGAAGCGTTTGCCCATCCACTTGTCGGCCAGGGTGCGGATGGTGCCGTCGGCGTCGGTGATGGAGATGCGGCGTTTCCCGCCGGTGTTCGCGCCCTCGGCGGCGATGAGTCGGCCTTTGTGGTCAAAGATCAGGCCGTTAGCGCGCCCGCTGGGTTTGCGGTATTCGGTCGTCTTGCCGGACTTCGGATCGAAACGCATGATGCGATTGCCGATGTCGGAGAAATAGACGCAATGGTCGGGGCCATAGGCGGGGCCTTCGGTGAACTCGCCCTCG
This sequence comes from Planctomycetota bacterium, assembly GCA_016191165.1. Lineage (GTDB taxonomy): Bacteria > Planctomycetota > Planctomycetia > Gemmatales > Gemmataceae > SIAQ01. The sequence continues at coordinate 34,355 of JACPPF010000178.1, read as the reverse complement.
CTCCAGAGTTTTTCGAGCTTGGCGTCCTTGGGGACAATGGTCTGAGCATTCGCCACCATGGACGTCAAAAGCAAGATGATCGCATACCGCATGAACGTGCCTCCACAAGCCCCAGGATGAGCGCAGCGATTCCTGGGGGTGAACTGGGGTGAACCCCGGTTATCCCTCTTCGCCACCTTCCTTCTTATACGACCAAACCCATGCGCCTTCCTGGTTCAAAATGTAGTTGAAGGTGTTTCGATGATGTTCCACCGTGTCCACCTTTCCGTATTTTCCGTCGTGGGCCCACACACGCCCAGGCAAATGCTTGCGAACCGCAACAGACGCCTTGCGTTTACATTCACCGATGATCTTGCGAATCTCTTTCAGATCATCCGGCAGTTCGACGAGCAAATGGCAGTGTGTCGCTGCCACGGCGATCGCCAGGATGCGGTGCGAAAGCCGATTCATCTCGTTGACCATGACCATGCCGATCGTTTCACGCAATTCTTCGTTGACCATGACGGGATCGCCGCTGATTTTTTTGTTGTAGCGGTGCAACCCAGCGTGTTCACCTGGCGGCGGCGGGTTCTTGTAATCGCCCGACGAATGAATCTTGTGATCGACGGTCCGAAAGCCGCGCGGATCGCCGGGGAGCCAGCTATTGAGCGTGGAGATGACGACGTGGCGCCAGCGTTTGCCTTCGGTGGGCATGACAACCTCGCAAGCCCCAGGATGAGCGCAGCGATTCCTGGGGGTGAATCCGGGTAGTAGTACCCCCTTAACCCCCGCCAATCGCTGCGCTCATGGCGGGGCTTGGCAGGTTCATTTCTACTTCACCTTCCAGAACTCATCGAACAACCCCGCCATCGCCACTTCAAAACCGCTGCCGCCGGTCATCCGTAAAATAGCGTAATCACCCAGGCGCGGGTAGAGCAGCGCGTTGGTTTTGACGTAATCCTCCGACGGGATCGTCATCCCCGTGTTCAGGACCACGTATTTGCGTGGATTGAGCGGGTTCGGGAAGATCATCACCGGCACATGCTCGGACGCCTTGTACTTCTTGCCGCCGAACTCGATCGTGTCCTTGGTCCACTTGAGCGGCAACTTCGGCAGGATTTGCGCCAGCGTCAGGTTGGAACTCGGATCGCCGAACAAGATCAGGTTCTTGTTCATGATCTCGTTCGGCGTCACGGCATAGTCGCCAATGGTCGGCAACTCGCCGCGCCAGTGCTTGGCCCAGTCGTACTTGAACGCCTTGACCTTGGCATCGACAAACTTCTGCGTGGCGGGATGCCAGGTGTCGCCGCTGCCGAGGACGCAGGTGAAGGCGTGCGTGAAGGCATCATCGATGGGACCGTGGAGCCAGGAGGATTTGTGGCGACCCGACGTCAACCATTCCAACGATTCTTTGGACGAAACCGGTCGCCATTTCCCGGAATCCTTCAGGAAGTTGATGAACGCCTTGTCAGCGGGGGTTTTGATTTCCTGGTTATCAAGCCGGTGGTTCATCGAGCCGTTGGTGAACAGTGAGAATGCCCGCACATTTCTGGTCGTGATTGTCCAGCCCTTGTCGGTGCGGTGTGCGTCGACGACGGTTTTTTCGTAGTGGCGCTCAAGTCCCTGAACCAGGATTTCGCGGGCGTCGCCAAACTTGGCTGTGTAAGTGACGAAATGGATAGGATTCCCCGAGAAGGCCGGCCGATCCTTGCCCGCGTGTTCGCCCCAAATTGCGTTCGCCTTCTTGAACCACTCCGGCGGAAACGTGTGCCCAAGCCCGGGCGCGACGATATGCGTCATCGCGTCGATCTTCAGCTCCTTCAAGCGATTCTCGATGTTGTCGGCCGCCAGCTTTTGCGCATCCTTGCCGCCGGAATAAGCGACGATCGGAATCATCCGCGCGTTTTCGACGTAGTCGATGGCGTCATAGATTCGCAGGCATTTCTCTTGATAATCGGGCAACTCCTTCGTCCCTTTCCACGCATAGCCATGCGTCGTGGTGAAGCCGGCGCCTGGGCCCATGACGCACCACCTGTCAGGACGGTGCAGGCCCAGATGCCAGGTTCCCGCGCCGCCCATCGAGAAGCCGCGCAGGACGACTTTGCGACGGTCCGGCAAATCGCGTCGGCCCATCTTCGCCTCGTTCGCGAAAAACGCCTCCATCGCCTCGAAGACATCCGTTTCGCCCGCCCACCTGTACGCGTTGTTGCCTCGCCCGAAGATGTCGATTTGCACCCAGTCCTGCCCGGGCATCGGCTTCTTCGTGCCGTTGTGCTGGTTGAGGAACGACACCTCGGTCAACGTCGAGTTGCGGCCATGCAGGACGATATCGACGCGCCATTTCTTGTCCACATCCTTGCCGTAGCCGTTGGGATAGGTGACGCCGTAGGGTTGGGCGGTGCCGTCGATTTGCGAGCGATAGGCGCGAAGGACGTTGGACCTGGCGAGCGTCGTCCATGGTGTCGCCCCTTGGGATAGCTGGTCGGCGCGGCGCAGGCCTTCATCAAGAGCGTTGAGCGTCCATTGGCCGCTGTTTTTGTTGTAGAACTCCTTGAAACGCACGATGTTCTTCGCGCCGCGCAGGTAGATTTCGACATCGGGCAACAGTGCGTGATGTTTGGGGTTCTTGCGCAGCTCGGCGATCTTGTCTGCCAGATGGTCAGTCTTGTCGGCGATCTGCTTCATCACCTCGGCGCTCGGCGTCAGGCTACCGGGCGGGGCGAATTTGCCCTTCTTGGTCTTCTTCTTTTGCGCCAGCGCCGGCTGGCAATCGGCAACCAGGGCCATGAAACCGCACATCAGCAGGCAGGGTATTACTTTTTGCATCGATCTTGTCCTTTGCGTTGGAACCAGTCGTTTGCCGTTGCAACCGTAGAACGTTGACAATACCTTGAAATGGTGCGCATCGCAAGCGGCGATTTGGTTTGGCCGCAAGCGCGTACAACGAGAGAAACCGACATGCCCCCACGTCTGATCTCCGGGGCGATCCTCGCCTTCTGGCTTGCCATGACCGCGTGGCTCATCGAGCGCGAGGTTGTGCCCATGATGCTGGCCGACGCCTCGCCTTCCTACATGCCCAACTTCACCGACGAGATCGGCACGCCGACCATTCTGTGGTTCGTCTACCACGACGGCAACCGTATCGGCTCGGCCACGTCGCGCATCGTGCGCGGGCCGGATCATACCTTCGACTTTCAGACCAACCTGCTCTTCAACGAAAAGATGCCGTCGATCCGCCAGGTCGAACGTTCCAATCGCGTCACGGAAGCGGGCGAACTGCGGGCGTTCAAGTTCAGCATCACCATCGCCAAGGGCGACACGTTTGAAATTCGCGGCAAGGTCGAGGCACAAACCCTCAGGCCGCGGGTCTTTTACAATGGCATGGAGACCAAGCTATTCGACCTGGGCGAAATCGACATGGGCCAACAGGGCAGCTCCGTGAACTCGATGGCCCTGGTCAATCGCCTGCGCAACCTCCACGACGGACAGACCTGGACGATTCCGCCATTCGATCCGATGCGAAACATGCGTGAGAAATTCGGCGGCCTGGCGTTGCTGAAGTCCTTTAGCGTGCCGGTTTACATCGCCCGCGTCAAGACCGATGCGTTGAACTGGCACGGCAAACAGGTCGCTTGCTACAAGATCGAATACCAGGAGCCGGGCAAGGAAGTCACCGCCAGCACCTGGGTGCGCCGCGCCGATGGATTGGTCTTGCAACAGGAGGCGGCCCATTTCGGCAGCGAGATGATCGTGCGGCGGGCGCCCGAATAATGAAATGCGGACCCCCAGGAATCGCTGCGCTCATCCTGGGGCTTGGAAGAAAACATGATCGAACTCATTCACGTCAGCAAGCAATACGGCAACAAGCCGGCGGTCAAGGACCTTCACCTGACCATTCCGAAAGGGGAGCTGTTCGCCTTCCTCGGCCCCAACGGCGCGGGCAAAACGACGACCATCAAGATGATGTGCGGCCTTTTGTTTCCGACCTTCGGCGCCATCCGCATTGCGGGCTTCGATCTCGAAACGCACGGCGAGGACGCGCGCCGCCGCATCAGCTATGTGCCCGATACGCCGTTCCTCTACGAAAAGCTGACGGGGCGCGAGGTGTTGCAATTCATCGCTGACATGTATCACATGCCGAAGGAGCATTCCGCGCGGCGCATCCAGCAGATGATCGATCTGTTCACGCTGCAACCGTTCGTGGACGATTTGACGCAGAACTATTCGCACGGCATGAGGCAGCGCACGGTATTCGCGGCCGCGCTGCTGCATGAGCCGGAAGTGCTGATTGTCGATGAGCCAACGGTGGGACTCGACCCGCGCAGCATTCGCTTGCTCAAGGATGTTCTGCGGGCCGAGACGAAACGCGGGGCGACCGTGTTTCTCTCGACGCATTCGCTCGACATTGCCCAGGAGTTGTCCGATCGCATTGGCGTTATCCACCAGGGCCGGCTCATCGGCTGCGGCACGCTGGACGAGTTGAGACACAGCGCCGAACTGCACGGCACCCTGGAAGAGGTGTTCCTCAAGATGACCGAGGAGGAACAGAAACCGGCGCCCGCCGCGACGCCGGAGGGCGCGTTCGCGCCGGCTTGAGATCGGAACGAATCGGGTGTTTTTTTGCGAGCGCGAAGCCGCGAGCGGCTTCGCCAGGGAGGTGGCATGAGTTCCCCCGCGCTGCTTTTTCAGAATCTACGCTGGCGCCTGTTTCGCAACGCGCTGTCGGTGCTGTTGTCGCAGTCGTGGTGGCGCGTGGCCACCATCGCTTACAGCTGCGCTCTGATCTGGGCGTTCCTCTTTGCGGTGAGCTGGTACGGATTCCATCAACTCAAGACCCAGCCCACCTGGCGGATTCCGCTCAACGGCACGCTGATCGAGTATCTCTTCGACGCCTTCTTTTTCACGTTGACCATCCTGCTGATTTTCTCAACGGGCATCATCCTTTACAGCAGCCTGTTCGCCAGTTCGGAGACCGGGTTCCTGTTATCGACGCCGATCCCGGACGATCAGGTTTTTTCCTACAAGTTTCAAGGCGCGGTCGCCTTCAGTAGCTGGGCGTTTGTCCTCCTGGGAAGCCCGTTGCTTCTCGCCTATGGGTTGGAGGTGGAGGGGATAGCCCCGTGGTACTACTATGCGGTCGTGCCGTTGTTCTTTCTGGGTTTTCTCTTGATCCCCGGCTCGATCGGCGCGCTGGCGTGTTTGTTCATCGTCAACCTTTTACCCCGACTGCGCAAGCAACTGTTGATCGGGCTGATCGCCCTGGTAATCCTCGGCGGCATCGTCTGGATGGTGGTGTGGATACGCCAGGCGCGCGAGCTTGGCTTTGGCTCGCGCACCTGGTTTGAGAGCCTGTTGAGCGAAGTCGGTTTTCTCGGCGGCCGGCTCGTGCCCTTTCACTGGGTATCGCGCGGCATCAAGTACGCGGCCATGCGCCGGCCGGACCTGATGGCGTACAATCTCGGGCTGGTGTGGAGCTATGGGCTCTTCGCTTACCTCGTCACCGTCTGGCTGGCGCGGAAATTCTATCGCCGCGGGTACAACCGCATGGCCTCCGGCGGGGCGCTCCGCCAGCGCTTCGGCGGGCACTGGCTTGATCGCCTGCTGACCTGGCCGCTGTTCTTTCTCGACGAGCAGATGCGCATGTTGATCGTCAAGGATTTCCGCGCCTTCCGCCGCGACCCGGCCCAGTGGGCGCAGATCCTTATCTTCCTCGGCATCGGCACGTTCTACTTCCTGCTGATGCGCCGCTTCTACGAGCAGGACATTGGGCGTTCGTTCAAGATCGGCATCAGCATTCTCACGCTGATCGCCACGTCGTTCTTGATGTGCGCCTACACGGGCCGATTCATCTTCCCAATGCTGAGCCTGGAGGGGACCAAGTTCTGGATCCTGGGCCTTTTGCCTCTCGATCGCTCGCGGCTCATGATGGGGAAGTTTATCTTCTCGGTTCTGGGTTGCCTCCTTGCGGGCGAATTCTTGATCGTGTTCAGCAACCTGATGCTCGGCATGGCGTGGCTCGTCGTGGTAGCGCACATGCTGGCGGTTGGACTGCTGGCGGTGGGGTTCAGCGGGTTGAGCGTGGGGCTGGGGGCGGTGCTGCCAAACTTTCGCGAGACCGATCCGTCGAAGATCGCGGTCGGCTTCGGCGGGACGGTGAACCTGATCGCGGGTTTGATGTTGCTGGGCGTGGTGATCATCACCGTGGCCGGGCCGATTCAATTGTTGCACGCGCGAACGCCGGAGACGGCGATCCCGATCGCGGAGATTCCGTGGTTCGTGTGGGTGAGCCTGCCGATCGGGATCCTGGCGGGCGGCCTGGCGACCTGGTACCCGATGCGCATCGGCTTGCGCAACCTGCGGGCGATGGAGTTTTGAGTGAGGCCCAGAGGTTCGCTGCGCTCACCCCTGGGCTTCCTTGATGAGGAGATCAGCGGCCCGGTCGATCTCATCTTCCGTGGTGAACCGGCCCACCGTCAGGCGCAGCGCCCCTTTCCCGATTTCCGGCGGCACACCCATCGCGCACAACACCGGCGACAGCGTGATCGACCCCTCGTGGCACGCCGACCCGGTCGACGCCGCGATGCCCGGCACTTTCGCCAGCAACTCCGCGCCGATGTGTCCCAGGAAGTTGACGTTCAACGTGTTCGGCAATCGCTCATGCGGATGGCCGTTGACGACGACGCGATCGCCCAGGGCGGAGTGCAAGCGGTCGAAGAGCCGATCGCGCAGCGTCTTGAGCCGAGCGGTCGCCGTCGATAGGGATTGCTGGGCCATCTCACACGCCTTGCCCAGGGCGACGATGTAGGGCACATTCTCGGTCCCCGCGCGCCGGCCGGCCTCGTGCCCCGCGCCGTGAATGAACGGCTCCAGCTTGACGCCCTGGCGAACGTACAGCGCGCCGACGCCTTTCGGAGCGTAGAGCTTGTGCCCCGCGATGGAGAGCAGATCGACGCCGAGTTCGTTGACATCGACCGCGACTTTGCCGAGCGATTGGGCCGCGTCGGTGTGGACGAGGACGCCGCGCGCTTTCGCGGCCCGAGCGACTTCGCGGATCGGCTGGAGCGTGCCGACCTCGTTGTTGGCGTGCATGATGCTGACGAGCGTGGTGTTACCGCCGATGGCATGTTCGACCGCGTCGGGATTGATGGAGCCGTAGCGATCGACGCCGACGTGGGTGATCTTGCAGCCCAGCTTGCGCAGGAAGGCGCACGTTTGCAGGGTGGCGGGATGCTCGATGGTGCTGGTAATGATGTGAGGCGACGTGAACCAGCGGGCGAAGAAGCCGGACATGCGCGCGTAGACCGCCCCCTTGATGGCGTGATTGGACGCCTCGGTCCCGCCGCCGGTGAAGACGATCTCGGCGGGCTCGGCGCCGATCAGGGCCGCGACCTGCGCACGAGCGATGTCAATGGCATCGTGCGCCGCCTTGCCGTAGGCGTGCATGCTGGACGGGTTGCCGAAGTGCTCGCGCACGAACGGCAGCATCGCATCAAGCACGGCCGGGTCGATGGGCGTGGTGGCGTTGTAGTCGAGGTAGATCGGCGGGACGCTCATGTCGGATGTCTTCTCCCGTGTTCGCCTCGGGGCTATAATCCAATTGTCGCGATTCGAACCTTCTGGAGTCGAACCCATGTCACTGGAAGTCGAAGCCACGTATGAAAACGGCGTACTCAAGCTCGATAGGCCGTTGCCGCTCAAGGAAAACGAGCGGCTTACCATCCGTATTATCCCCAAAACCAGCCGAGTCCAAGAAAGTTATGGCCGACTACGTTGGACGGGCGATCCCGAAATTCTGCGCAAAATCGCCGAGGATCCTGAATTCAGCGCGTTGGAGTCGTGAGGAACTTTGCTGCCCTTCCCTCCGGAACATCGATTTTTGTAGACGCGAATATTTTCGTTCATTCTTGTCCCGCCGACGCAATCCATCTTTACCAACCCACTCCGTTACTAATCTTTCCGGTCGGGATACCACCCCCGTTCCGTGAGAAGTCCGCGAAAAAATCGCGGTATGTGTCTATACTACAAGGACTTGCGACGCGAATACGACTATTCACTTACCCCGCGATAGGAATTCACTTGTCATAGATCGCGACCCACACCTTGCCCGCCTGCGTGATGGTGCCGCGGTACATGCCGTTGGAGTTGAACGGCATGGCGACGTTGCCCTGGCGGTCGAGGGCGATGATGCCGCCCGTGCCGCCGGGGAGTTTTGGCAGTCCTGCCAGCACATCGTCGGCGGCTTTTTTGAGCGAGTCGCCGCGGTATTTCATGCGGGCGGCGATGTCCGAGGCGACCGTGAAGCGGATGAAGAACTCGCCCTTGCCGGTGCACGAGACCGCACAGCTTTCGTTTTCGGCGTAGGCGCCGGCGCCGATGATCGGCGAATCGCCCACCCGTCCTGCGCGCACGTAGTTGATGCCGCCCGTGGAGGTGCCGGCGGCGAGATTGCCGCTCTTGTCGAGCGCCGCGGCGCCGACGGTGCCGAAGTGGCCTCCCTCACCCCCGGCCCCTCTCCCCGAGGGAGAGGGGAGACCTGTTTTTTTCTTGGCCCGCTCGTCGGCTTTCTGAAGTTGCTTCCAGGCGCTATCGGTCCAGAAGTAAAGCGGGTTGACCATTACGACACCGTTGTCGCGGCAAAAGCGTTCGGCGCCTTCGCCGATCATGAACACGTGCTCCGATTTTTCCATGATGACCCGGCAAGCGGAGATTGGGTTCTTGATGCGATTGATGCCCGCGATGGCGCCGGCGCGTTTGGTCTTGCCGTCCATGATGGAGGCGTTGAGTTCCTGCCGGCCTTCGCGATTGAAGACGGCGCCCTTGCCCGCGTTGAAGAGCGGCGAATCTTCCAGGACCTTGATCGCATCTTCGACGCCGTCGAGGCTGGTCCCCTTGGCGAGGGCGGCGTGGCCTTTCTTCAAGGCCAGCGTGAGGGCGGCGCGGTATTGCTTCTCCATTTCCGGCGTCATCTTCGCTCGTTCGATCGCCCCGGCGCCTCCGTGAATGACCAGGACCACTTTGTCCTGGGCCATCGCCGACACCGGCACGACACATAACAGAACCACCACCAGAACGAAGTAGAACATGATTTCCTCCCAAGGTGGAATCGTTGCTACGAGAATCTTGACAACACTAATCCGCGCTGATCGTCACTAATTATAAACACCTAAATCGCTCTTTAGCGCCGATTAGTGAAGATTAGTGTTCCGTTGATGGGGCTTCCACCGGAAACCGGATCGGCCGGCGCTCGCGGTTCGAGCGGTAGATGGCCGTGAACATCTCGACCACGACGCGACCATCGTCGCCGCTGACCGCGGGCCGGCGATTGTCGCGCACGGCTTGCAAGAAATCCTGGATCTGCAAGGCGTGGTAATGCGTCGTTGCTTTGACCTGGGCGAAGCGGGCGCGATCGTCGGCCTGGAACGCCGCCAGCTTTTCTTCCTCGCCCGGGATGGTCCAGAGATCATTGAGCGGCGGGTCGGCAATCTCGGAAACGCCGGCGACGAAGGTCGCTCCGCGATCGGTCTCCACGCCGACTGACGCCCCGTTGGAGCCGTGAACGTGAACCTTGGCATGGATGCCCGGGCGTTGCGACAGGCTGGTGACAATGGAACCCAGGGCGCCGGATTTGAAGCGAATCATCGCCAGCGCGGTGTCCTCGACCTCGATGTACGGATGATTGAGATTCGCCCAGTAGCCGCTGATTTCGTCGATTTCGCCCAGGAACCAGTGGAGAAGGTCAAGTTGGTGTGGCGATTGATTGACGAGGACCCCGCCGCCCTCGGTGTCCCATTTGCCGCGCCACGGATCGGACAGGTAATACGCCTGATCACGCCAGCTGAACATGGCGAAAACACCCAGGATTGGCTTGCCGATCTTGCCGGCGTCGATGGCGTCCTTCACGCGGCGAACCGCCTCGTAGAAGCGGCGCTGGCTGATGACGCCGAGCTTCGTGCCGAACTGACGCGCCGCGGCAAGCATGGCGTCGCAATCGGTCAGACTTGCAGCGAGCGGCTTTTCCACCAGCGCGGACACACCCGCGCGGGCCGCCTCGATCACCGGCGCGGCGTGCAGCGGATGCGGTGTGCAAACCAGGATCGCTTGCGGTTTCGCGTCGCGCAGAAGGTCGGTTAAATTAGCAAATGGCTGGACGCCAAAACGCTCGGCGAACGCCGTCGCGCGCTTCATGTCCTGATCGCAAACGGCGACGAAATCGGACTCGGGCAATTTGCGCAACGCGGCGGCGTGGATCTGACCGACCTTTCCGCAACCAACCAGGGCGGTTCGCACGATTGAACTCTCCATGGCGCTTGCGGTTTCGCGCGGCGCTGGGCAAACGCCAAAAATGCTGTTTCAATACTAGCCCGAAGCGTAAGCGAGGGACGCCCCTCGCTTACGCTTCGGGCTAGTTTGAAGGGTTCTGAAACAGCTTCTAAGCCGCAAGCGGCGAACCCGTAAAAAACAAGGCGCGCGCCTTGCATTGGACGCCACGGGTGTTTATAGTGGCGGAAAGGTTCTTGACCTGTTTGAGAAAGCGATTTTCATGAATCGTCGCACCTGGCTCAAGATCGGCGGTTTGAGTTTGGGCGCGCTCTGCACCGGAGCGGCCCCGAATCTCGCACGCTTGCTCGCGCAAAGCCAGGCCGATCGCGACTTCTCCGTCATCCTCTTCTGGGCCAACGGCGGCCCGAGCCATCTGGAAACGTTCGACCTGAAGCCGGCGGCGCCTGCGGAAATTCGCGGCGAATTTCGCCCAACGCGCACCAACGTCCCGGGCATCGACATCTGCGAACATTTCCCGCGCCTGGCGCGGATGGCCCACCGATACACGCTGCTGCGCAATCTGTTTCACGAACGCGGCGAACACTCCGGCGGCACGCATCGCTTCTTGACAGGCCATTCATCGCTCGCCGCCAACCTGCCCAATTCCGAAAACCCGGAAATCGGCTCCATCGTCGCACGCCATCTCGAAAGCCGGCAACCCCACGACCTGCCCGTGTTCGTCGGGAATACCCAGTTCTACGGCGGCGGCCCCGCCTACCTCGGCAAGGCCTACGCGCCGTTCATGCTCAACGCCAATAACCCGATTTCCGCAAGTGGCAACAACACCTACGACCCGATCCCGATCTACCCCGTCGAGAATGCCAGCCAGGGCGTGCGACTTGCCGCCGATTCCACTCTGCGATTGCGGCATCGCGCCGACCTGCTTGGGCAGATCGACGGCTTTCGCCGATCGGTTGATCGCTCGGGCACGCTCGACACCTGGGATCGCCATCATCGCCGGGCGGTCGAAATCCTGTCGAGCCGGCGCACGCGCGACGCCTTCGATCTCTCCCGCGAGCCGACGTTGATCCGTCAGCGCTACGGCAATACCCACTGGGGCAAGAGCCTGCTTACCTGCCGCCGTCTGGTCGAGGCCGGCGTTCGGTTCGTGCAATGCCAGGCGACCTATCGGCTGCCCGTGGCAACCAGCCGGACGTCCAACTGGGACGATCACTCGGTCAACGCCCATATCTTCGACGCCATGCGCATCAAACTGCCGGTGCTCGATCACGCCATGTCGGCGCTAATCGAAGACCTGTTCGCGCGCGGGCTCGATCAGCGCGTGCTCTTCCTGTTCTGCGGCGAGTTTGGCCGTACGCCAAGGTTGAACAACCCCGACCCCACCGGCCGACCGGGCCGCGACCATTGGCCGCGCGCGATGAGCGTGTTCCTGTCTGGTGGCGGGCTGCGCATGGGCCAGGTGATCGGCGCCACCAATTCACGCGGCGAACACCCGGTCGAAAAACCGATGGACAGCAACTGCCTCCTGGCAACCATCTACCGCCGCTTCGGCATCGACCCGACAGACCACCTCCACGACCGCACCGGCCGACCGATCCCCATCCTGCCACGGGGAGACGCGATTCGCGATTTGCTTGGGTAAATGGCCAATGGCCAGCGCAAACTGGCTGACGCGTTACTTTGACAGCTCATGACCGAAATCACCCAGGTGCTGAAGGCCATCGATCAGGGCGACGCGAACGCCGCGGCCCAGCTGTTACCCCTGGTTTACGAGGAATTGCGCAAGCTCGCCAAATCCCGGTTGGCCAACGAGCAGCCGGGACAAACCCTGCAACCGACGGCCCTTGTGCATGAGGCGTACCTGCGGCTTCTCGGCGACGACGCCGAGCCACGCTGGCAGAATCGCGCCCACTTCTTCGCTGCCGCGGCCGAGGCGATGCGTCGGATTCTCATCGATGTTGCACGCCGCAAGAGCGCCGTCAAACATGGCGGCGACCGCATCCGCGAGCCGTTGGAAGACATGGTTGCGCCTGAGAAGTGTCAGGAGTTGCTTTCACTCGATGAAGCATTGAGCAAACTGGCGGCACAGGATCCGGTCAAGGCGAGACTCGTGGAGTTGCGCTATTTCGCCGGACTCACCGGCGACGACGCTGCGAAGGTCCTGGGCATCTCGCCCGCTACCGCCGATCGGTACTGGGCTTTCGCCCGCGCCTGGCTGCATTCCGAAGTGCGCGGCGATTGATCCCAGGGATTCGGGGTACCTCATCCCTGGGCTTTTCAAGAATTAGTGATGCTTCGTCAGCCCTTTTTCCGCATTGAACTTTAGAGATGTCAAAGGCCGGTTCGGGTGCAGCATGAACGAAGAAACACTATTCAACCTCGCCCTCGAGAAACCCGCGAGCGAGCGATTGGCATTCCTCGAAAGCGCGTGCGCCGGTGATACGGAGCTGCGCCGGCGGGTTGAACGCCTATTGAGGTCGCACGACGATCCCGGCAGTTTCTTGCAGGAACCGATCCTGCCATCCACCGGCGGCAGGCCAAGTGAGGCCACCCAGGCACTGGAACCAGGGGCCGCCGGTCCGACCAATGGCCCCAAGACCCAAGCTGACTTGACTTCATCGTGTTCCGAAGACCTCGCGTTTCTGGTCCCGTCCACCCGACCCGATGCGCTCGGCCGACTGGAGCATTACCACATTCTTCAAGTGGTCGGCAAAGGCGGCTTCGGCACCGTGCTCAAGGCGTTCGACGAGAAATTGCATCGCGTCGTCGCCATCAAGGTTCTGTCACCCGCTTATGCTGCCGTCGGTTCGGCGCGGAGTCGCTTCATTCGCGAGGCCCGGACCGCCGCCGCCGTGAAGAATGAACATGTCGTCGCCATCTACAGCGTCCAGGACGAAGCGCAGCCGCCCTACCTCGTGATGGAATTGATCGACGGCATCTCGCTGCAAGACAAGCTCGACAAGCAGGGCCCGCTGTCGCTGAAGGAAATCCTGCGCATCGGCATGCAAATCGCGGAAGGCCTCGCCGCCGCCCACAAGCAGGGCCTGGTGCATCGCGACATCAAGCCGGCGAACATCCTCCTGGAGAACGGCGTCGAGCGCGTCAAGATCACCGACTTCGGTCTGGCCCGCGCCGTCGACGACGCGAGTATCACGCAATCGGGAACTGTAGCGGGCACGCCGATGTACATGTCGCCGGAGCAGGCGGAAGGCCTGGCGATCGATCATCGCTCGGACCTCTTCAGCCTCGGCACCGTGCTGTACGCGATGTGCACCGGCCATCCGCCGTTTCGCGCCTCGGGAACGCATGCCGTGCTGAAGCGCGTCATCGATGCGGCGCCGCGGCCGATTCGCGAGGTCAACAACGAGATTCCCGACTGGCTGTGCGACATCATCGCCAAGCTGCACGCGAAGACGCCGGCGGATCGCTTTCAGACGGCGAAGGAAGTGGCGGAGTTGCTGGGGCAACGGCTGGCGGATGTACAGGCGGGGCGCGCAATTCAACCAGCCGCGAGCGCAAGCGACCGGAGTGAAGCGCCGGTGGCCCTCGCGCCGACTCCGGTCGCTCCCGCGCCCGGCTCGTCAGGATGGCGTCGGGGTTTGGCGGTGGCGCTGATCGTCCTGACCCTGGGCGCGGGCGTTTTGGTTACCGAGATGACCGGGCTGACTCGGTTCTTCCGCGATCCCCGCAGCGTGGCCGACCTGAGCGAGCTCGACGGAACCTGGCAAGTGATCGCCTCGGAACTCGATGGCGAGCCTCAGGTGCCGGAACGAAAGGTCGGCGACATTGTCGTCATCAACGGCGCGGCCGTCGTGTTGCTTCGCGAGGGTAAAGAATTGGCCCGCGGCACGTTTCACCTGGACCCGAGTCGGAGTCCCAAGACGATCGACACGATTCTGACTGATGTCAATGGCAAGGAAGTCGCGTCGCACGGAATCTATCAATTGGTCGATGGCGATACGATTCGCATTTGCTGGACAGCGGCTGCGAACACGGAACGGCCCATGACGTTCACTTCACGCGGTTGCGTGCTGGCCACGCTTCGCCAAATCAGGCCAGGTGCGGGCGGACTGAAACCGCCGACGACGCCCTCTAAGTCCGGCTGGGTGCAACTCTTCAACGGCAAAGAGTCCCACGGCCTCATCCTTGGCGCCTGGCAAATCGACAAGAAAATCGGGCTGCTCCGCGGGTCGGGACCGGGGCAGACCTACGTCTTCACCGAGCGCGACGACTACGCCGACTTCCACCTCAAGGCCGAGTTCATGTGCGGCGCCGGCGTCGACAGCGCCATCTTCTTCCGCTGCGGCAAGGAGCTTCTGAAGAACGGCTTGCCCGCCGGCTACCAGGTGGATACCGGCACACGCGGGAAGTTCAACCCGTACGCCCTCATGCTCACGACCGCCGACAACCCGAAGCCCAGCCTCCTCGCCAATCCAACCTACCGAGCCCCGCCCGGCGGCGACTATCGGCCCGTGGAAATCATCGCCCGCGGCAACCGCATCGAGATCAAGTTCGAGGGCAAAACCCAGATCGAATACACCGATGACAAGGCGACCTACCGCAAGGGCCGGATCGCTCTGCAGGTCTCCTCGCCAGATCAAGGAGGGTTCGCGTTCAAGAAGCTCGAGATCAAGGAGCTGGCGCCGACGGAGCCCGGCTGGGTGAAGCTCTTCAACGGCAAGGACCTGACCGGTTGGAAAATGAATCCGTACGACCCGAAAGCTTGGATCGTCGGCAATGAGATGTTGGTCGGCGCTTCGTCGTCCAAAACAGCATTGCGGAGCCAGCGTGGCGATTATCGGGATTTCAGGCTTCGTGCGGACATTAAGTTGAACGGCAATCTCCGGGTCCATTTTCGACACGACGCGGACCCGGCAAAGCCGAAGGGTTACCTTGCCGAGTTCATCAGCCAGGAAAAAGAGCTAACCATCAAGCTGTTTTGCGATGGGAAGGAAATCAACTCGCAGAAAGTTGCGTTGGATCATCAAAGTTGGTTCAAGCTGGAAATAGAGGCCAGCGGCAACCGCATTTACGTCATCGTTAACGGGTTAAGCAGATCCGTCAACGTGGCTCCAGAACTCGCTCAGAAAGCAGGGCATCTCCTGCTGGATGTGAGCAATGGTGCAGGGAATGCGCAATTCAAGAACATCGAGATCAAGGAGCTGCCGCCCGAGGAGCCCGGCTGGGTGAAGCTCTTCAACGGCAAGGACTTCAAGGGATGGAAGGCACCGCCCGAGCAAATGAAGAACTGGACTGTAAAGGATGGCTTGCTGGTTGGCCGCGGACCCCAAACGAGCCATTTGTACTCCGACCGCGGCGAAGTCGAGGATTTCCACCTTCGTACTACGTTCAAGATCAGCGAAAAGGCCGACAGCGGGATCTTTTTTCGCTGTCGTGCTAACCCCATCGCAAAAGGCTTGCCGATAGGTTATGAAGCCAATCTTTCGCCGAACTACACTGGTGTGCTTTACGACACATTGCGCCCCGATGGCAGGCTTCTCGCCGCACAACGCCAGAAAGTCAACCCCGACACCTGGACCGAATTTGAACTCGTCGCCCGTGGCAATCGAATCACGACTCTCGTCGGTGGGAAAGTAATCAACGACCATGTGGACCTGGACGCCGCGCACCGCAAGGGACATTTAGCCCTACAGGTGCTCGGCGCCAACGCGCCCGATACGGTAGTCCACTTCCGCAAGATCGAGATCAAGGAGTTGGCGCCGACGCCGGCCGCCGAGACGAAACCCTTCGTCGTGCTGGCGAAGGGCCCGCGAACGGAGTCGCAGCATGCGACGCTCGCCGCCGCCGTCAAAGCCGCCCAGTCCGGCGACACGATCCAGATTCAGCGAAACGGGCCGTTTGTGACGCAGCCGCTTTTGATTGACAAGCCGCTGGTCATCCGGGCGGCGTCCGGCCTTCGTCCCTTGATCACGTTAAGCGCTGCAAATCCGGACAAGAATCAGAACATGATTTTTGCGACGGGCGTCGTCGCGCTGGAGGGCCTTGAGCTTCGCCGCACGGCCGCTGGGCCAGGCTTCGTGCTCGAAGCACGCGCTCCGTTCTTTTTGGCCAATTGCCGTTTGATTGACGAAAGCGGAACCGGGGTCATCGCCGTGCGTGGATCGGATGAGGCGCAAATCATCAACACCCAACTCGTCAGCCGGCGCCATGCCGCCATTCACCAGTACTCCAACCGAACCGTGAACGTCACGGTCAGGAATTCGATTCTCGCGGCAAAGCGGGATGTATGTTTTTTTGGCATTATCGATGATGCGGAAAACACGTCTCTTAACATCTCATCCTGCACTTTGCTCGGGTATCATCTGCTGTTCACTTTCTCGAATCTACAAGCTCTGGCGACGAGCAAAAGGCCTGCCCTTGGCAACCACGGCATTTCTTGCACCGATTCGGTGTTCGCGCTAGATCATGAATTGGCCCGCATCGGTTGGGATTCAGCGAAAGGCGTCCCGTATCAGAATGCGCTCGCCCAAGTCTTGATCAAGAAGTACCTGCGCTGGAGCGAACAGTCCATTCTTCATTCCAAGAATCGCTTGTTCATGCAAGCCTTTGTACAGCCTGGCGCGACGTATCCACAGCTGGCTGTGACGTATGATGAGTGGCGCACAATTTTCGGAATAAAGGAACCGGCGGGAATCCTCGCGAATCCCGTGTTCGAGGGGGGTAACCTGGTCAAAGTGGCCGAATCGTCTGACCTTGACAAGCTTACGCCCGCCGACTTCCGCCTCGCCAAGGGCAGCCCCGGCAAGGGCGCCGGCAAAAGCGGGAAGGACCTCGGCGCGGAGGTCGATTTGGTCGGCCCCGGCGAAGCGTATGAACGCTGGAGAAAGACGCCGGCGTATCAGGAGTGGCTCAAGAAGACGGAGCAGTTGATGGCGAAAGCCGCCGCCAACACGCAACCCTTCCTCGTGCTGGCGAAAGCCCCGCGAGCCGAGTCACAGCACGCCACGCTCGCCGCCGCCGTCACCGCAGCCCAGTCCGGCGACACCATCGAAATCCGCGGCGACGGGCCGTTTGAGTCCGGTCCACTCGATCTGGCGGACAAATCGCTGAATCTGCGCGCTGGCCCAGGTTGCAGCCCAGCGATCCGGTTCAAGAACGCCGACGCGAACCACGTGTACGTGCGAGCGCAGGCCAACCTGTCCCTGGAGGGATTGAATCTTGAGACCACCGATCCGAAGCATGGGGGCACGATCGTGTCTTGTCAGGGACATCTGCGCCTGGCCAATTGCCGGCTCCTCCATGCCTGTGCCGACGCGGGGGTCGCGATCTTCGCGAACAAGGTTGACGTTGCTAATTGTCTGATCGTCAGTTTCGCCAACTTTCAGTCCGCCCTGGACCAGGAGGGTTTCCACAACGTAAAAAACTCGGTTCTCCATGCCACCAATTACGCCAACATCCTCCTGGCAAACGACGGCCTCGGGTTCACCAAGATCGCACGCCGGACGTTGCGACTGGCCGATTCCACGTTCGTCGCACGCGCTCACGTCTGCGTGTTTCGCATGAATTGCCGGGAAAATCCCGTGGATGACGAGTTGAAGGAGCCCCTGATCGTATTCGAAACGTCCCGGAATTATTGCTACGTTTCCTCGCCGAAGGGCGTCGGGTTGCTGGGCATCAACTTGATGTTCCGGGACATGTCCGACAGCGACGCCCTCGGGCTCATGCGGCGAGCTTTTCGTTGGTCCGAAAAGGAGAACCTGTACAATCTCCCGGGCGGGTTCGGGATGCTGTCCTGCTTCGACGGCAGCAACTGGCAACCTGCTCGCGCCCCCCTTCCGAACATGGCGAAGTGGCACGAGTTCTGGAAGATCACGGACAGCAAATCGCGTGTCGCAGCGGCAATCTTCGAGAACGGCAACCGTGTTCACCTCGGCAAGATCGACCCGCCGACGCTTCAGCTCGCCGACTTTCGCCTCGCCAAGGACAGCGCAGGCAAGGGAACCGGCAAAGGCGGCAGGGACCTCGGCGCCCAGGTCGAATTCATCGGACCCGGCGCGGCCTACGAAAAATGGCAGAAGACCCAGGAGTTCAGGGAGTGGCGCAAGCAGACCGCCACCCTCCTGAACGCGGCGGGGCCCGGCTGAACGCAGATCTACAACCGCAAGCCCGTGAAAGGGTGGAAGCCGAGTCCCCCTGACTCATGGCACTTGCGTCGAGGCGCAGCTTCGTTGCGATACCAGGCCCTTTGCAACAGGTCGTGCTGGGGAAGCGGAGCTTCCCACCGTGCGTTCCCAAACGGGGCTTGGGAACGAGATCGCCAAACCAGCGCTGACGTGCTAACTGGTGGTCCCGCGCATTTCAAAGTTTTAACCTCGTTTTCTTCTGGTGAATCGCGCCAGGTCGTGGTAGACTGTTCGAAAAATCACCTCGCGCCTTGTTGCTGGAGAAAAACATGCGTCTACTCCCTTTCCTCGCGCTGGCCTCTTTCACATGCCTTGCGGCCGCCCAGCCAGAGGATGAGGCCGTCAAGAAGGAACTCAAGCGCTTTCAGGGCAAATGGGAAGCCGTCGCCTCCCAGGGGTTCGATGGCAAATCGCCCACGGATGTCGAGTTGAGTTTGACAAGCCTCGTCATTGAAGGCAACAAGTTCACCCTCAAAACCGGGAGCATTACCGTCGATCTCTATTTCAAGATCGATCCCACCAAGAAAATCAAAACCATCGATGTCTATGGCAAGGACGCTCCCGACAAGGTCCTCCTGCGTGGCATCTACGAGATCAAGGGGGACACGCGCAAGTCCTGCTTCTCGGAGGCCGGCAAAGCCCGCCCGGACCGCTTTCGCAAGGAGAAGGGCTTCATGACCCTGGAATGGAAGCGAGCCCAGTGATCCGAGCTCAATGTTCCGGCCCGGGCGCCAGCACAGGGCGGGGTTTGGCCCTTCGCTGGCGCTCAGGCTCGGATGCCTCGTAAGGAGGATCCCATGCCCTACCTTCATGTTGCCAAAGGTCCCGATCAAGGCCATTGCTGGCATTTGACCAAGCCCAGGATCATCCTGGGCCGCGACAAACATTGCGATATCGTGCTCGTGGGCGCCGACCCCGAGAAGCATAAGACGATTAGTCAAAAGCATGCCGTCATCACCTCGGATGGCGCCTCCTACTTCATCGCCGACGGCAACGGCGAGGGCAAGGCGAGCCACAACCATACCTTCGTCAACCAGAACATGATTTCTCACCTGTCAAGAACGCCGCTGAAGGATCGCGACGTCATCCGTATTTGCGATTTCACGCTGGTCTTCTATGAAACGCTGCCGCCGGAGATTCCAGAACCCGATTCCTCCGACATCGGCTACGCCCTCAGCCACGATAGCGACAGCGTGTTCACCCAGACCGCCGAGAAACTCAAATTGCTGCTGGAGATCGGCAATCGACTCGTCAACACGCTCGATCTGAACGCGCTCTTGCCGGAAGTCGTCGATAGCCTGCTTGCCCATTTCAGACAGGCCGATCGTGGTTTCTTGATCGAAATGGATCCGGCCACCAGCGGCCTGGTGCCGCGCGTGCTAAAAACACGACACGTCGAAGAAAGTGTCGCCACGGAATTCAGCCGGAGCATCGTCAGGCAGTGTCTGAAAACAAAGCAGGGCTTGCTGAGCCGCGAGCCCACCCTTCAGTTTCCCGACAGTGACAGCATCATCGGGCAGGCGATTCAATCCGTGATGGCGGCGCCTCTGATGTCCGACGATGGCCGGGCGATCGGCGTGTTGCTTCTGGATAGCCGAAACGCCAAGAAGAAATTCACCGAAGAGGACTTGACGTTTCTCGTTGGCGTGGCCAATCAGGCATCAATTGCGTTGGCCAACGCCCAGTTCCACCAGCACGCCCTGGTGAATGAAGCGTACAAACGCGATCTGGAGCTCGCACGCCAGGTGACGCGCAGCTTTCTGCCCGCCCAGTTGCCCGCCCTGGAGGGCTACCAGTTCTTCGCGTGCAATGAATCGGCTCAGGCCGTCGGTGGGGACTACTACGATTTCATTGCCCTCCCGAACGGCCGTCTCGGCATCCTGGTTGGCGACGTGGCGGGCAAGGGCGTTCCCGCGGCGCTCGTGATGGCTCGTTTCAGCGCCGAGGCGCGTGCCAGCCTGCGCACAGAACCGCGGCTTGACGTGGCCATTCAGCAAGTCAACGACGTGATGCAAATCCTGGTGGCAACCGACCGTTTCGTGACCCTGGCGGCGTTGACGCTCGATCCGGCAACCCACACGCTCACCGTTACCAACGCCGGTCACCCGGCGCCACTCCTGCGTTGTGGTTCCACCGGCAAGGTCGAGGACGTTGGTTCCGAGGAGCACACGGGGCCGCCCATCGGCGTCGTGGAATGCTACCCCTATGTCGCCCAACAAGTGATCCTCCAGCCGGGCGACTGCGTCATCCTATTCAGCGATGGCGTTAGCGAGGCCATGGATGTGGATGCGCGCCAGTTCGGCACCGGGCCCTTGAAGGCGATCCTGCGCGATGTCAGCCTGGCGCCCGGCCAGCTGGGCGAACGCATCATGCAAGCCATCAAACACCATGCCGCCGGCTGCGATCAGCATGATGATATCACGCTGGTCTGCCTGGGGCGGCTGGCGTAAACAGGTTCGGCAATGAAATGACTCCGCGAGCCGCCGGGCTGGTCCCGGCGGGGATAAACCCCGCCGCTCGCTCTGCATTCGCGCCTTTTTCAGATCTTCCTGCCCAGCGCCGTCGCGATCTTGCGGCACTCGGCCATCAACTCGCGAAACGCGGGGAAAGTAAGCGACTGGTATCCGTCGCTGAGCGCCTTTTCGGGATTGGGATGCACCTCGATGATGATTCCATCCGCTCCCGCGGCGATCGACGCGACCGCCATCGGCGTCACCAGGCTCGCCTTGCCCGTCCCGTGACTGGGATCGACGACCACCGGCAGGTGCGTGGTTTGATGCAGGAAAGGAACGGTCGCCAGCGGCAACGTGAACCGCGTATGGTCCTCAAACGTGCGGATGCCGCGCTCGCATAACATCACGTTCGCGTTGCCCGTCTTGAGGATATATTCGGCAGCCAGGAGGAATTCGTCCATGGTGGCGGACGGCCCGCGTTTGAGCAGGACGGCTTTGCCCGACTCGCCGACCGCTTCGAGCAACGGGTAGTTCTGCATGTTGCGGGCGCCGACTTGCATGACGTCGGTGTATTTGGCAAGCAGGGGCACATGTTCCGGCGCCATCACTTCGGTGACGACCGCCAGCCCCGTGGCGTCGCGCGCCTCGGCCAGGAGTTCCAGACCTTTTTCCTTGAGTCCCTGAAAACTGTACGGGCTGGTGCGCGGCTTGAAGGCGCCGCCGCGCAGACCCGTTGCGCCGGCCTCGCGCACGGCATGGGCGACTTCGAGAATCTGCTCCCGGCTTTCAACCGAGCAAGGCCCGGCGATGACGCCGATGCGGCCCGCGCCGACCTTGAGCTTGAGCACCTCGACGCAGGTCGGTTCCTTCTTGACCTCGAAGGATGCCATCTTGTAGGGCGCCAGAATCGGCACGACTTTTTCCACACCCTCCCCCGTTTCCAGAGCTTGCTTGGCGCCGTCGCGTTTCTCGCCAAGCGCGGCGACGACGGTGCGATCGGTGCCGACAATGATGTGGCTGCGCAGCCCCATCCCTTCAATCAGCTCGACGACGTGGTCGATCTGCTTCTGCGTCGAATCGGGTTTCATGACGACGATCATGGGACTCTCTCCTGCCGCTTGCGGCCTAGCGCCCGGGCGGCGACCGGCGAACGCTAATCCGCAAGCGGTTTTTGCCAAGAAAACAACCGTTGCGAAATACGGGCGATAACCCAACAACAAAAAAAAGAGGAGCCCCGGCGAGATACGCGCCGGGGCTCCTTACAAGATTGTGGCTGCTTCCGACGGCAGCCCGTCGGCCGCTATCCGAGCAGCCACCTCTGGTTACCACTACTCACTAGACCACCTCCTTCCACTAGGGCCTCCCTCCCTGCGACTGGCAACCAAGTCAGCCGCAAGCAGGCTCTAGTACGTCACGCCACGATAGCGCGACCCAATGAAAGAATTCTAGCACAAGGATGTTTCCCAGTTCAAGGGGCTTTCAAAAAAACTTCGCGAGCGCTCGCCTGGGCCGTCTCACGCACTTACCCGGAGCGTCTTCTCGCTCGGCCTATCGCTGGTTTCAGGAACCAGGATGGTCCACTCGGTTCCGAGACCTGGTTCACTGGCGACCTCGATGCAGCCGCCGCTTTGACGCAGGATGCCCTGGGCGGTCGCCAGGGACAGATCGCCCTTTTGGCCCGGAGCGATGGGATGGTACGGCTCAAACAGATGGGTGATGGCGTTGTCGTCCAGGCCCGCGCCGCTGTCGCTGAGCCGAATCTGGATGTAGGCGCCGGGCGCCATGTCGGCGTGCGCCAGTTGACCGCGCGATAACTGGACGCGGCTGGCGTGAATGGTCAGCGTGCCCCCCTGCGGCATCTGCTGGCGCGCCTGGTTGGCCAGGTGCAGGATCGCCTGTTCCAAAGGATGCGGATCGAGCTTGGCCCACAGCTGTTTGCCGTCGGCCTCCGATTTGAGTTGCACGTTGTAGCCCAGCTCGTTACGGAGCTTGCCGTCGAGACCTTCAAGAAAATTCGCCAGCTCGACCGGAACCATCTGCAATAGATGGCTGCCACTGTAGGCGATCAAACGCTGCGACAGGTCGGTACACTTACTCGCGGCGTCGTGGATGTCGTTCAGGTAATTCTGGGCGACATGATCGCGCGGCAACGTGTCGCGCAGCACCTCGCTGTTGCCGAGGATGACCGAGAGAAGGCTGTTGAAATCGCTGGCAACGCCGCTGGCCAGTCGGCGTGTTGCGTCCTGGCTGACCTTGAGGGAAGCGGAGGCCGATTCGTGCTGGCGGTGCATTTGATGCAGGCGGTCCTGGTGGTCGCGCAGCGTTTCTTCCATTTCCTCGCGCTGGTGGTCGCGTTCCTTGAGTTCTTTTTCAAGCTGTTTGGCTCGCTTCTCCTGCTCGCGGGCGCGGTTCTCCAGGGTTTTGCGAGCTTGTTCATGTTCCCGAAGTTGGACGTGCAGGTCCTTGTTGGCGGTCACATCGCGGAAGTGAAACTGGACGGCATCCGCACGCTGGGCCGATCCTGCACGCACGGCCTGAACGCGGACCTCCAGATGCCGGCCGCCCTCGAGCGCCATCTCCCAATTTGCGTCATTGCCGTTGCTCGCCGTCGCACCCGCGGCACGTTGAAACTCGGCCCAGCCCGACGAAACTTGCGTCTCCATGTGCGCGGCAATGGTTGGCCAGCCGTGACCATTCAAGGTTACATCCGAAAGTTTCCACAAGCGAGCGAAGGCCTGATTCCACGACAGGACCTCACCGCTGGTGGACAGCACCAGCACGCCGTCCGAGTTAGCTAGCTGATGCGAATCCAGAAGCAAACACGCTTGCTGTAATTCCTGATTGGCGCGCACCTCCCGTTCGCGCAGATTAGCGCATTCGCTTTCCACCTCGGCCAGGCGCGCTTCGGCGGCTTGCCACTTCTCCGCTGTGTCCGGCAGGAGTTCGGGCTGCGGGTGCATCGGCACGTCGGACGTTTCGCGCAGATCGCGAATGCGAACCTGCACTGTTCCCGCGTCAGCCAATGGTTGGCACTGAATTTCGACATCGTGCCAGACGCCATAATCCGCGCTCAACCGGCACGGCGTCGTGGCGCCGGGATGGTTGGCGGTGAGGGCGGCCTGCACGGCAATGCGATCCTGTTCATGGATGAGCGCAAGCAGATTATGGCTGTGCAGCTCGGCGACCGAATAGCCAAAGGCCGTTTGCCATGCCATATTGGCGTAAAGAAAATTGGCGGCGTCATCGAGAATCGCAATTGGTTCGGCGTGATTTTCGACCAGGGCGCGGAACCGCGCTTCCTCGCCGGCGAGCCGGGCGAGGGAGCGCCAGCTTCGCCGCAGTTCGCGATCGAACACGAGCCAGAACAGCAGGCACCCGACGACCAGGATGACCCCCGTCAACGCCGCGGCGCCAACGCCATGCCAGCGTGCGCGATAAGTCGCGGCCAGGTCGCGCTCCGCCCTGGCAAGCGCGGTATGCAGCGACGCCGCCGTCTGCACCGCGCGATCGCGCGCCTGTTGGTACTCGCCGCGCCATTTCAGGCGCTGATCCGGAATGGTCTCCGCCGCCAGCAACAGGAACGTTCGGTGCATCTGCTTGACCTGCTCGTCAACACGCTTCAACTCGGCATCCCAGGCCCCTTTGGCGCGCAGCGAAGCGTGCAGTTGATCGGACAGCCGAAGGTATTGCTCGTGACCGGTCTGCCACGCGCCTCGATCCGGGGCAGGCGTGATGACATCGCTGAAATGACGCACGCTGGTTTCCAACTTGGCGATCTGGGCAAGATATTCTTGATGGAGCTGCTGCTCGGCCACGGCGCGATCCGAATCGACAAACAGTGCCGTGATCCAGCCGAGGAGTCCCGCGATCAGCAGGACGCCGATGACGATCCACGACTTCGGCAAAGGCTGGGCCGCGCGCAGTCGGCCGCGCAGCAGGTAGCCAAGCCAGGCAAAACACAGCAAGATATCCAGGGCCCCGACCGCGAGCAGCGCGTAATTGGGCGTGTCGGCGAAAGGCCGAAACGTGTTGTGAATCAGCCAGGCGCCGAAGGTGATGCCGACGACCGCCAGCGTCTCCGCCAGCGGAAAGCGAAAGGATGGTCGAGTCATGTCCGTATTACTCGTGTGTTGCCTTTGAGGCGCGGAGCATGCTCCGCGGCGAATTCGCGCGAAGTATAACAGGAACGGCAAACCGCGAGCAAGATAGATAAAGTGCCCGGATCGAATGCGACTTGCGCCAAATTCCCTATCTTGCCAGGAGCCGGGCCGACATTTGTCGGAGCCTGAGCACCTGCGAAGGACACCGGTTGGCCTTTCGCTGGCGCTCAGAATCGGACGGCCAAAACCCGATTCCGTAGGGAATGAAAACAATGAAGAACAACGATGGAATGCGATTCTTCGACCTGAGCGACCGCGCCAAGATCGAGGTCGCAGGCCCCGACGCCCGCGAGTTCCTGACCAATCTTTGCACGCAGGATGTAAAAAATCTTCCCGTGGGCGAAACGCGCGAGGCATTCTTGACGACGAACAAGGCGCGCGTCATCGCGCACGTCTGGATCTTTCATCGTGAGAGCAACTTCCTTTTGCTGGACCTTGCTGCGGGGCAGGGCGAGAAGGTTATGCAACACCTCAACCATTACCTCATCAGTGAACGGGCGGAGGTGACGGATCGGACGCGAGAACTCTCGCTGGTGCGGCTGGTTGGTTCCGACACCGCGGTCCTTGAGCGAGCCGCCGCGCTTGTGCCCCTGGGACAGGCTCGCCGGCTGGCGCCGGAAGCGCTCGCGATAGACGGCATCGACCTGTTCTGCGCCGCGGATGAATTCGGCCCGCTCAAGCAACGGCTGATTGACCTCGGCGCCTTCGAGTCCGATTCCGCAACCTATCGCGTAATCTGCATGGAGGCCGGCCTGCCCGAATTCGGCATCGACATCGACGAGGCTCGGTTCGCGGTGGAGGTGAATCGCACCAAGCAGGCGATCTGCTACACCAAGGGCTGCTATCTCGGCCAGGAAACCATCGTCATGGCGCGCGACCGCGGGCAAGTCAATCGCCTTCTGATGGGCGTTACCATCGCGGAAGGCGAAGCGCTCGCATCAGGTACGAAACTGTTCCGCGCGGGTGACGAGGTGGGGCACATCACCTCCTCGGTGTTTTCACCAAGGCTCGGCCAGGTGATTGCGCTGGCTTATTTGCGCCGCGGCAACTGGGATCCGGACACGCAGTTGATAGCAGACGGGCGCACGGCGATCGTTCGCACCTTGCCGTTCAACGCGGCGCCGTGAGCACGCTACCGTAGAAAGCGATGAACGTCGTGAGATTGAACAGGGCGTGAAACGTGATCGGCCCCACCAGGCTCTGCGTGCGCCAGCTCAGCCAGCCCAGCAGCAAACCCATCGGAAACAGCGCCAGAGCGCCGGGCCAGGGGTGAAACACCGCGAACAGCAGTGCCGAGCCAAGGATCGCCAGCTTGGCGTTGGCGTCGGCCCAGCGTTGGCTGCGCCGTTCATTTTCGGTGCGCAACTCCCGGCGCTTCTGGGCGGTCTGCTCCTCCGTCAACTCGCCGGGTTCGAGCGACATGCCGCGCGGTTGAACTTGCCAATCGCGAAATTCTTCGTCGGTCAGGTCAAATTCTCTCCGCAAACGCGACATCCAAAAGACGTACCCCGCAATGCCCAAGCCAGCGGCGGCGATCGGCGCAAGAGCCGACCAATGGATGGACACCGCCTTGGTCTGGGCATCGACCGAAACCAGCGCGTCGGCGGCAAGAAACATGGTCCAGATCAGAGCTAATGCGTGCCCAATCAAAGAAGCCCGCCGGAGCCAGCCTTGAAGAAGGCCACGGAAGAGGATCTCTTCCAGGATCGCGGCCGCGATCGTGGTTTGGAAGCCGAATAGCAGCCATTCCCATGCGGGAGGATTTTGCTGCCCGAACCGTTTGAGGGCCTGCGATTCGTCCTGGTAAACCAGGACCGCCAGCGCGAAGATACCGATGATAACCGGGCGAGCCACCACAAACGCGGCAATCCCCAGAGCGATGTTGGCCGGCCCGCGCGCCCAGGATAGCCCGTATTGCTGAGGCCGCGCGCCTGCACGGGCGAACATCATGGCCAGGATCATGCCCAGGGTCACCGTCAGCGCGAGCGGACTGCTGATATTCCTGGCCCGGAAAGAGTATACCGTCTGCTCAACTTTCGGAGCGTTCTGATCCGGAGGCGATCCGATCAACGGGGTGAAGAAGCCGATGAGTACAAGCAAGAGGACAATTAACGCCGGAAAGCCAATCTCCACGCAGAACGCGAGGAAGACATCATAACCCGCCCATCGGCCAGGCCGCAAGCGCGGCAGTGGCAGCCAGCGTGCGCGCAAGCCGGGAAAGTAAAGCCACAGGCCCAGAATTGCCAGAACCCCGCCTGCCGCAACCATGGCATAGGCGATGGCATTCCATTGCAGTTCGCGGCCCCAATCATTCACGGCGCGTCCTTTTTTTTGGATAACATAGACTTTGGGCGTGGACAAATTCCAACGACGTAACCAGTTTATTGCAGACGCGAAAAAAAAACACGCAGCGGCTGCGAGGTCGGGGCATGAGCGATATTCTCGAACGCATCGTCGCAGCGAAACGGCAAGAGATCGCACGGCGACGGGAGGAAGTCCCGGAGCGGGCGCTCGTGGCCCGGCTGGACGACGCGCCGATGGTGCGCGATTTTCGGGCGTCGCTGGAAAAAGCTCCCTCGCCGGGAATTATTGCCGAGGTCAAGAAGGCATCGCCGTCCGCGGGCGTCTTGCGCGAGGACTTCGATCCGGCCGCCATCGCGCGAATCTACGAGGCCAACGGCGCCAGCGCGATCAGCGTTCTCACCGATGAGCCGTTTTTCCAGGGGAAGCTGGCGTATTTGAGCGCAGTCCGCCAGGCCGTTGCGCTGCCGATCCTGCGCAAGGACTTCATTCTCGATCGCTATCAGGTGCTCGAGGCCCGCGTCGCCGGCGCCGATGCGGTGCTGTTGATTGCGGAGATTCTCGATGCGAAGGAACTGCCGGCTCTGTTACGCGAAATTGAACGGCTGAACATGCAAGCCCTGGTCGAAATCTACGAGCGCGCGAACTTGCCGCGCGTGCTCGATGCGGGCGCGAAACTCGTCGGCGTCAACAATCGGAATCTGCGGACGTTCGTCACCAGTCTGGACCACACGCTTGACCTAATCAACGACATCCCGGCCGACTGCTGTCTGGTATCCGAAAGCGGCATTCGCACGCGCGCGGACATGCTGCGGCTGGAACAGGCGGGTGTCAAGGCGGTGCTCATCGGCGAGACTTTCATGCGCACGCCGGACATCGGTCAAAAGTTGCGCGAGCTGCGAGGCGAGCCATGAGCCTGTTGACCCAGGTCGCGGAGTTTCTGAACCGGAAATCTCTGCAAGCCTCCACGGGAATCATCGCCGTCTCGGGCGGGCCGGACAGCGTCGCGCTGGCACACTTGCTCCATCAGTTGTTAAATCAAGGCTGCCTCGAACGACTGATCCTCGCCCATGTCAATCATCAACTGCGCGGACCGGAAAGCGATGCGGATGAAGCCTTTGTTCAAGGTTTGCCCGCTCTTTGGCAAGGGAGGGACGATCCGCGCGTGAGGGTTTGCAGCACGCGCATCGACATGGCCGCGCGCGCCGAAGCGGAGCACGGCAACCTGGAAAGCATCGCCCGGCGGGAACGCTACCGCTGGCTTGGGGAACTGGCGATCTCGGAGCAGGCCAGCTGGGTCGCCGCTGGACACACCGCGGACGATCAGGCGGAGACGGTCCTCTTCCGCCTTCTGCGCGGCACCGGGGTCCACGGTCTGGCCGGCATGTCCGATTGCCGCGACCTTCGCCCGGGCGTGCTGTTGGTTCGCCCACTTCTGGAGGTGCGTCGGCGGGCGGTCATCGAATATCTCGACGAAAGGCAGATTCCCTATC
Organism: Planctomycetota bacterium; assembly: GCA_016191165.1. Classification (GTDB taxonomy): domain Bacteria; phylum Planctomycetota; class Planctomycetia; order Gemmatales; family Gemmataceae; genus SIAQ01. Next base: position 5,544 of record JACPPF010000178.1, on the reverse strand, counting down.
GCGTCGATTCGAGTAATCGCGATCCAGCCTACACCCGCAATCGGCTCCGCCTGGAGTTATTGCCTTCATTGGAACAAGAATACAACCCGCGCATCGTGGAGGTCCTGGCTCAACTGGCCCAACAGGCGCGAGAACTGGCCGAAGATGTCGAACGCCATGCCCAGCGATTGCTCGCCGAGGCCGAATTGCCGCGGGCGGGGACCGTCGTAGTGTTCGCCCTGGATCGGCTCCAGGCGCATTCGCCTAACGAAATTCGCGAGATGTTCCGCCAACTCTGGACGCGCGAGGGCTGGCCCGGCGCCGACATGGATTTCAAATGCTGGCAACACCTGGCGGAACTGGTGCACGGAGTCTTGCCAGCCTGGGACTTCCCGGGAAACGTCCACGCCGTCCGGCGCGGGAGGGTTTTGCAACTACAATCGGCATAATCGTCACAGTTTAACATAAACTATCCATTTTACGCAAACATTCCAATTTAGTAATTGACCCCATCTTGTGAAGGTTTATGATGAAGTAGAGACAAGCACGGAACCTGAGTCGCAGTTCCCACCTCAGCACCCCACCCACGCACTGGGGCCTCCGGGAATCGGCGACGAGGCACGTTCATGGCTACTGGCATCAGCCACCGCGTCGAGGATCTTGCGCACGAACTGTTCCAGGTGGTCACCCAGATCTGCCTGTCAACCTTGCGGGGCCGACGCCGCGCGGGCGATCTCAAGGAAATCGAATTCCTGACCCTGTCCCTGCTTCAGGCGAACGGCACCCTGATCGTTGGCGACATCCAGCGCGTCCTGGGTGTCTTGCCAGCGCAGATGTCGCGCGTCATCCGCTCCCTTGAGAACCGCGACCGGCCGTTGATTCAATGTCGCATCAATTCGCGCGACAAGCGCAAGATCGACGTCGACTTGACCGCAAACGGCGAAAAGGCCCTCCTTGATTACCAGGACAAGCGCGTTGGCCGAATCGTTGAACAGTTGAGCCATCTTTCCGACGACGACCAGGAAGACCTGATTCGTTCGCTCAACAAGTTGCACAGTCTGCTGGACGTGAGATAGGGGCCCACAAAAAGCCGGTTACCGGCGTACCCGTTCACGTTTCAAGAATGTCAACGCCGCCGTCCCGCGATGCCCAACCGGTGCGCAGCGCTGCCTGCCGTTCGTGCTTTCCATTCAGTCTTCACGCTGTTTTCAAATAACTCGAACCCGCAAACACGAAAGCGGTTATCACCCGCGACTTGAATTCACTTCCAACCGGCACGCCTTTTGCTCATTCTTTCAACACGCCATCGTCCTCCTCTCTTTCGGCGTGTGCCACCTCTCCACAAACGGAACGGATTGAACCCTTGTGCGAGCCGAACGCGGGCCTTCGCGGGCGCTTATGCCCGGAATAAACGGTCGTGTCTCACTTTGCTTCGGCGCATGGTAGACCTCACGCGAAACGTGAGAATTTCCTCACGCGAAGCGTGAGGTCTACCGTCAAACTGAGACACTACCGAATAAACAGTGGATAGGGAGCTGCCGATGAAGCATGGATATTTGATCGACATGGATGGCGTCCTTTACCGGGGCCACGATTTGATCGCCGGCGCGGACACGTTCATTCAGGACCTGCGCGCGCGCGAGATTCCGTTCCGCCTCTTGACGAACAACAGCCAGCGAACGCGGCGCGATGTGGCGACCAAGCTCACTCGCCTTGGCATCGAGGTCGAGGAGGAGCACGTCTACACCAGCGCCATGGCAACCGCGCGCTTCCTGGCGCTGCAAAAGCCGGGCGGCACCGCGTTTGTGATCGGCGAAGGCGGCTTGCTGAACGCGCTGCACGTCAACGGCTACTCCGTCGTTGATCGCGATCCCGACTATGTCATCGTCGGCGAAGGACGCACGTTCAATCTCGAACTCGTCGAGTCGGCGGTGCGCATGATCCATCACGGCGCCAAATTGATCGCGACCAACCTCGACCCCAGCTGCCCGACCGAACATGGCATCCGGCCAGGGTGCGGCGCCATGGTCGCCATGCTCGAAACCGCCACAAGCGTCAAGGCGTTTTCCGTCGGCAAACCCAGCCCGATCATGATGCGCGCCGCTCGCAAGGAGATCGGCCTGCGCACCGATGAAACTATCATGATCGGCGACACCATGGAAACCGATATCCTCGGCGGCGTCCAGCTGGGCTTCCACACCATTCTCGTCCTGTCCGGCGGCACCAAGCGCGGGGACCTCGCGAACTACACCTTCTGCCCTGAGCTGGTCGTCGAATCGCTGGCCGAGTATGCGCAAATTCTGGACGCAAACAGCGGGCTGCCGCCGTGGGTGAAGCCGGCCACCAATGGCCATGCCCCGCGTCGGGTCCCGGCGCTTGCGGTTTAACTCTCGCTCGGCGAAAAGCTGTCGCGCCCCGCTCCCCAGGACTGCCTGAAACGCTATCATGTCTCCATCTGGAAACCCATTCCACGAAAAGGGGGCGGAGCATGAAAACAATCAAACTGACGCTGACGCTGATCGTATTCACCATCATCACGGGCATCGCTTTTGTCGCGCAGCAAGCCGACAGCAGCGGAGCGAACATGGTGTCGGCCGCCAATGGGTTCATCGAAACCCTGACCGCCGACCAGAAAAGGCAGGCGACCTTCGCCTTCGATAGCCCCGAGCGATTCAACTGGCATTTCATCCCGCTCCAGAACAAGAAGACGCGCAAATCTACTCGCAAGGGCCTACCTCTTGAAGAGATGACCGCCGCCCAAAAAGCCGCGGCTCTCGCGCTGCTGAAGGCGAGCACCAGCCAGTCCGGCAACATCGCCGTGGCGACGATCATGAGCCTGGAAGCCATTCTGCTCGAGCAGGAAGGGCCCAAAAGCGCGATGGTGCGCAATCCCGGCTGGTATTTCTTCACGATCTTCGGAACGCCTTCCAAGACCGGCCGGTGGGGCTGGCGTCTGGAAGGCCATCATCTCTCGATGAACTTCACCATGGAAGGCACGCAGGTGGTGTCCGCCTCGCCATGCTTCTTCGGCGCCAATCCCGCCGAAATCAAAAGCGGGCCGAACAAGGGCAAACGCATCCTCCCGGAGGCCGAGGATTTCGCGCGCAATCTGTTCAAATCCCTGGAGGAGGATCAGAAAAAAGTTGCGTATCAACCAAAACATTTTGGCGAACCCGGCGCTTTGCTCAAAAAGCCAAAGGTCGGCGATCCGGTCGGTCTAGCCGCGGCCAAGATGACGAAGGAACAGAAGGGCATGCTTCTCAACCTGATAAAAAGCTACACGGGGCGGATGCCTGCCGACGTCGCGGCCCAGGAATTGAAGCTGGTGCGTGAAGGCGGCCTGGACAAGATTTATTTCGCCTTCACCGGTTCGCCAGCACCTGGCAAGGGATTCACGTACCGGGTGCAGGGGCCATCGTTTCTGGTCGAATTCCTGAACGTGCAACCCGATTCGGGGCGAAATCCCGCCAACCACATTCACAGCTGCTGGCGCCGCATCTCGGGCGACTTCGGGTTGTAGGACCAAGCCCCGGGATGAGCGCAGCGATTCCCGGGGTTTTGCATTACCCCCGGGAATCGCTGCGCTCATCCCGGGGCGTGCTATTCATTTCATGCCAAACCTTGCTCTGAGCCAGGCGGTCTTTTCACGGCGGGATCATGAGGATCCCGTCGCGGTCGTGCGTTCGCCCGACTTCGGCGACGCCTGGGCGCCGGAGGCCTTCGACATCATCCGAGGCTTCGGCGACCGCGTCGATGGCATGCGTTGCCCGCTCGCGGTTTTCGCGCAGCCGATCGGCGCCAACCACGTCGCCGTGGTGCGCGTCAAGGACGACGTCGAGGTTGCCGGCCTGTGGTTTCATTTCCTGGTCGTGGAAAGCAAGGCCTATGAGGCCTGGATTCGCGATCCGTTTCTTCTGGCGGAAAAGGTCTCGCCAACCTGGGACGCGACCGGCCCCTTGCCAACCATTCAAATTCCCCAGGAAGCCTTTGAGCCACGCACCTTCGCCCAGGTGCAAGCGGTGCTCAAACGCATCAAGGCGTCAGCGCTTCGCGAAGGCGAAGACCCGGAATCCCCGGACTTTGAACGCACAGCCGAGAACTCCGAAAGCCCCGCCCTGCTCGGCGGCGCGCAAATCTTGGTTGACGGCGGCAAACTCGTCTTTGAACGCCCGCAAGGCGATCTCCGCCTGGTGTCCGGCCTTTGGCTCCTCCTGCCCGAGGCCACGCGCTTGCGTCTTTGGCCCACGAGCTTCGCTTTTAGCCAGGATTTGGGGTTTGACGTGCTGGTGGTGCCCCGGCTTGATGAGTTGATCCTGGAAAACTACACGACCGAGGAACAGGCGGCCGACTATCCGGATGGGACCTACGAGTCGGCTCTTCAGCGCGCGGTCGAGCATGGCACGCAGCAAGACCTGGACGGCGTCTTTCGGCGGCGAGATAGCCATCACACGATTCGGCTTGCCATCCTGCTACTGGTCCTGGTCTCGGGTTTGGTGCTCCTGTCGCGCTGGCTGGATTTCGTGGTGCCACCGGTCAGCCCGGTGCAGCGCGAGAAAGCCGCCGCGGCTGCGGGCATCGTCGCGGTCGGCGAACCGTGGACCGCCCTGGGAATGCTCGTTCACGGAAACGCGGTCTGGAGTGCCGAGGAAAAAAAACGTGACGCCAAATGACGAACAGGTCCTGGTCATCCCGACGCACATCCTCCACGAAGCAGGGTTGTTCCAGGGACTCAATCGCGATGTGGACACCTATCTTCCGAATGTGCTCGATCCCGCCCATTTCTCGTTCCTGCCACGCTCACGGGCGGAGGACGATCCGACCTTCAAGCAACTGATCCCCTATGTGGTCCTGAAGCATGGCGATCAAGTTTTCCAATACACGCGCGGACAGGGGGGCGGTGAAAAGCGTTTGCGCGCGCTGCGTTCAATCGGCATTGGCGGACACATCAATCCGATCGATCACGCCGAAGGCGCCCATCCCTACCGCGAGGGCATGATTCGCGAGGTGACGGAGGAGGTATCCCTCGGCAGCGGCTATCGCGAGACTTGCCTAGGTTTCATCAACGACGATTCGACGCCCGTCGGCCAGGTCCATCTCGGCATCGTGCATCTTTTTGAACTCGACGAACCCAGCGTACAGCGGCGCGAGGCAGATCTGGCAAACACGGGCTTTGCCCCGATCGCCGAGTTGCTGCAAGCCACGGATGAATTCGAAACCTGGTCGCAGTTCGTGCTGGCGGAATTGGCTCGGGCCGATAGGTGAATTCGCCACCGTTCGCCCAGGACGGTACAACGATTACGACGTGAAAAAACTCCAACACAGTCGCCCGTGGAAGGGCTATCCCCCATCCCGGACGGGCCGGATAACGGTGCGGCGGCGGACTAGCTCCCGACCATAAGCTCATATTCGAAATCACACACCCAAGCTAGTGCCCTGTCCAGACTAAATTTTGGGATAGAGCCGCTTCAATTTACGTCGCGCTTTGTCGATGGTGAATTGCCAATCGACGGCTCGTTGCTTCTGGTTAACACGGGTTGACCAGGCGGCAATTTCGGTTTGCAGTAT
>JACPPF010000177.1 GCA_016191165.1 Planctomycetota bacterium | reverse complement strand
GACACGCTGACGATCACCGCCGTCAACGGCGACCCGGACAACCTTGATCAGGCGATCAGCACGTCGGAAGGCGGCACGATCACCGTCAGCGCCGACGGCAGCTTCGATTACACGCCGCCGACCGACTGGACCGGCGACGATTCGTTTGACATCACCATCTCCGATGGCATCACGTCGATCACCGTGGCAATTGTGATTCGGGTGACGAGTTGAGGCGGTCACCAGCGTCAGAATTTGCGGGCAGTCTCGGCGTAGAAACCTTTTAGCATCTCCGCCGGGTAAAGGCAGAACGCATAGTCGCGCCGCGCGGCGACATTGTGCAGACTCAGGCGCTGCTGCCATTCGGCCAATTCCCTTTGTGCCTGATTCATCAGCGACTTGACGAATGGCCGAAGTTGCACGTTGGCCTCGCGCAGGCGGCGAAGGCGTTCCACGCGCTGGGCGTGGTCTACGCCAGCGTGAGCGAGCCAGCGGCGTTTGGCGTCAATCCACGGCGCGGTTTCCGCCGTAAGCGTCGCGAAGCGTTCGGGATGGTAAAGAAGATCGCGTTGACGGCGTTTCAGTCCGCGGATTTGTTGTGCTGCCTCGGGGTAGCGGGGCAACGGCAGCAAGAGGGTAGCCGACACCGTCAGGTACGCCGGGGCGGGGATGCCGAAGAAGCGAGCGAGGATGCGGTCGGTCAGCACATCATAAACGCCGCCGCCGATGCCGTGGATGAAGAGGTCTCCCAGAAGAAGGCGTGCGAACATCGTGGTGGTCAGCGCGCGCGAGCGAATCTTGATGGTTTCGGTCATGAGCTGAAACAGCGCCGGGCGGTCGGCCGCCGGAATCGTGGCGACTTCGTCGGCGCCGATGCGCAGCGTCCAGTTGCCGTCGTGGTTTCGCAGAAAGAGTTTGCCGCGGCGCCGTTGATCGCGGCGCCAGGCCCAGAACGGCGTTTCCAGCCAGTCACCGTCGCTGGCGAGATCGGGAACCGGATGACTTCGGCTGTGAATGCGATGAGACCGGCGATATTCCTGGACTGTTTCATTGAAGATGGCGTGGAACGCATGCAGGCCGCCAAAAATCCAGGCCACGAACCGCGCAAACGACGGGGTCTCGCACACCCGGCTCATCGGCACCTCGCGCTGAATGACGCCAAATTGCCGCTCCAGGGCGCGGCGAGCGGCTGCGAATCGTTCGCCCAACAGGTTGGTTCGCCTTGCCTGATGCATCACCATGGGCCAGAAATCGTTGAGCATCGGCTCAAAGCCCCAGGTCGTCGTAAGCGGCGCGACCCGTTCGGGCAGATCGGCAAACAGGGCCTCGTCCTGTACGACGCATTCCTCATACGGCGCGTCGAGGCTCGATCGATCAAACGGGACGCGCGCCACCCTGGCGCCATCAGGGACATGCAAGATGGCAGGCTTCACCAAATCGGTGTCGATGATCAGATTGAGCGCCATCGCGCCATGGGAATGTGCAAGATGATTGAGCACAAAATTCTTGAACCACACGCCCGGGTGACAAAGTTCCGGCTGATGTCCGGCGAGGATCCAGATGTCCTTGGTCTCGACCGGGACTTCCTCGCCGGCGTCGTTGTGGTATTGATCCGAGCAGGCCAGAGTTTCTTTCCTCGCGATCGACCGGACCTCAGCAAAGGAGGTATCAGGCTGAACCAGATTGGGTTTGGAAATGATTTGGCGATTTTCGGCCAACAGAGGCCCGACCTGCTCGAACGGCGGAACCGCCAGGGTTTGGCCATGCTCGGCGGGAGCGCGCAGGCGAAGGGATGTCACCGACAGCTCCTCGACGTGGGCAGGAATTCGCACAGCCAATCCGATGAAGTCGAGTTGTCCGCGAGCGCCTGCTGGATGACCTGGCGGTAGTAGGCCAGGCGCTCATCCGCGTCGTTGAGCACCCCGCCGAAGGCCCGATTGGGGTCAAGATACAAGCGTGGCACGCCGACCTCTTTTACACGCAGCCCGCAGAGGGCCGCTTGCACCCAGACCTGGAGCGGCATGCCCCAGCCTGTCTCGGTAATTCGCAATCGCTTGAGCGCGTCACGGCGGTAAGCCTTGAAGCCGCAGAAGGCATCAGTCAGGTTGAACCCGAGGAGTTCGTTGAGTTCGCGCGTAATGGTTTCGTTGATGTGGCGGCGATCGGCCGGGGTCGCCAGCGTGTTCTGGCGAAAGTCGCGCAGGTAGCGGCTGCCGCTGACAATGTCGGCATCGTGAATCGCCTCGAGCAGCACGGGGATGCGCGCGGGTTCATGTTGGCCGTCGCAGTCCATGGTGATCAACACGTCGCAGTCGGTGGTGAGGGCATGACTGAAGGCCGAGATCAGGGCGGACCCGTAACCGCGATTGCGCGGATGGGTCACGACCTGCACGTCGCTCTGGCGAGCCAAAAGCTCCGGCGTGTGATCGGTTGAGCCGTCATCGATGACGAGAATGCGCGACGAATATCGCCGTACCTCTTCAAGGACGGATTCCAGGTGGCGTTCTTCGTTGTAGACGGGAATCGCGGTCAAAAGTTGCATGACGCGCCTCACGGCTCAGGTTGGCGGCGAACCATTTCCTACATTCTAACCGGCCTGTCAACGGAGTCAAACCGCCAACAGGGTACGCAGGCGGTTTTGCAAGATTTCCGAAGTCATACCACTACTGTCCGGTTATATGTCGAATAGTGTCAACTGTTTATGACTGGGCGTTTTTTCCTTCTGTTCGCCGAGTGCGTTTAGCATGGTAAAAAGCTGGGTTTTCTCGAAAAGCGTGATGCTGAGAATTTGCAAGATCTCG
>JACPPF010000176.1 GCA_016191165.1 Planctomycetota bacterium | reverse complement strand
GGGAGGCGATGATAGCCGGTGATGGTGACGTTCTCGGGCAGATCGATGTCGATGGTGAGGTTGGCCATGTCCGTCCCTGGCAAAGATGAAGGCGCGACCGACTCCTTGCCGGCCGCTCAGCTGCGATTAATGTATGGACCATCCAGACCATGAAAACACCCTGGGCGCCACGGATTTGCACCTTAAAACGGAACAGCCGCTTTCTTGGGCTTTCGCTGATGGATGACCTCGAAAACGCCATTGGCAAGTGCGTACTCTACCGAACCACGTTGTCCTATGGGGAACCCGACCGCCGTGTATTTCTGGCCATGCCATTCGACGCGGCGAAGATATTCGAGGAACCATTTGGGCTGCAGTTGATCGAAAGCAATGTTCTCCGCGTCATCGTCTTCGACCCATCTGAAGAGGAGATTGTGAAATGGATCCCCTGAATTCAACGCGCGACCTTGTCGAGAAGGTGCTTCGAAGCCATGTCTATCCCGACAGGCTGGAAAAGATTGAGACGCAAACGGTCTTCGACCGAACCAACGATCACTACCTGATTCTCCACGTGGGTTGGGGCAAACAGCGCCGCATCCACGGCGTCCTCGCCCACATCGATCTCGTCGGCGACAAGCTCTGGATTCAAACCGACGGCACCGAGGTCGGCCTGGCCAACGAGCTGGTCGAAGCCGGCATCTCGCCCCAGCAAATCGTGCTCGGTTTCCGTATTCCCGAAATCCGCAAGCACACGGGCTTCGCGGTCGGGTGATTCAGAAACGCCGCCGCCTTTGCAAAAGATACTCCATCAGCGCCTTGTCGAACCCGACGCTCGTATCCATCGCGACGAAGTCGATCCCTGCCTTCGCGCACGCCTCCTTGTACTGCGCTCGAAATGCTTGCACCGCTTCGAGATAGTCGGGCTTCATCCCGGCCGCGTCCAGCGTCATGCGCTGGTTTTCCTCCGCGTCCTTGAATTCGATCAAGCCATCGAACGGAAAATACACCTCGGCCTCATCCAGGATGTGAAAGACGATCACGTCGTGCCCGCGATGCCGCAGCTGGTGCAGGCTTTGAATGATCGGCTCGGGCTCGGCCAGCAAGTCGCTGAACAACATGATCAGGCTCTTGCCGCGCAGCATGGAGGCCAGTTGGATCAGGCTGTGGGAAACATCGGTCTTCCCCGCCGGCTTGAGGTTGGCCAGGAGCGCGAGGATGTTGCCCAGCTGCGTTCGTTTACTACGCGGCGGCAAGGCGGTGCGAATGGCCGTGTCGAAGGCGACCAGCCCAACCGGGTCTTGCTGATGGATCATCATGTACGCGAGAGCGGCAGCCAGGCAGATGCCGTACTCGAACTTGGTAAGCTCTTGCCGATAGGTGTAACCCATCGACGCCGACAGGTCCATGGCGAGATAGCCGGTGACGTTCGTCTCGGCCTGGAACTTTCGGATGTAATATTTGTCGGTCTTGGCGTAGACGTTCCAGTCGAGATCCTTGAGATCGTCGCCTGGCGCGTATTTTCGATGCTCGGAGAACTCGACGGAAAAGCCCTGAAACGGACTGGCGTGCAACCCTTGCAGAAAGCCTTCGACGATGAATTTGGCGCGCAAATCCAGGCGCGCCACCTGACGAATGACTTCGGGACGCAGGTATTGCTCGGGTTTTTTCATGATCTCGTAGGTCAGGCTTTCGAGCCTGACGAGCACGGCAAGAATGTCAGGCTCGAAAGCCTGACCTACGAAAAGCCCCGTGACCGGTGTCCCAGGGCTTCCACCGCCGCGCTATTTCGTCGCTTGGCGCACATATTCCACCGCCTTCTCCAGTTGCACATCGCGGAACGCTGGGGTGTCGTCCTTGGCGACGCGGTTGGGGTTGGTGATGATCTCCTTGCGGCGCAGGTGGTCGAGCAGGTCGGCTTCCTCGTGCCGGCCAAGCTTGATGCGATAGCCCTCGTTGGGGACGACGCCCCAGGTTTCGTCCTCGCGTCCCGCGGTGGTGATTTTCTCAAGATTTTTGCCGCTGGGACGCCAGAAGGTGGCGGTGGTGACGACGAGGATGCCGCTGGTCGGGGCAAAGGGGAATGACGTGACCACGGTACCCTTGCCAAAGGAGCGGTCGCCGATGATGACGGCGCGTTTGTGATCCTGCCAGCAGGCGGAGACGAGTTCACTGGCGCTTGCGCTGTTGCGATTGATGAGGACGGCCAGCGGGAAGTCGCGATCGTTGTTGACGCGCATGCCGACGAAACGTTGCTCCGGGGCGCCGCGGCGGCGCACCGAGACGATGGTTTCGTTCTTGATGAACAATCCACCAACCTGAAGCGCGGTGTTGAGTTTCCCGCCCGGGTTGAAACGCAGATCGAGAATCAGGCCCTTCATGCCGTCCCTGGTGAGGCTGTCCACCGCGCGTTCGAGTTCCAGGTGCGTGGTGTCGGTGAAGTGGGACAGGCGCACGTAGCCGATCTTCTTGTCGGCATCGAGGTGGAAGGTCCAGGAGGCGTCCTTGTTGCGTTTGACGCCGAAGACCGACTCGGTGACGATGGAAGCGCGAGTGAGTTCGATTTCGATGAGTTTGGGCGAGCCTTCGCGCTCAAAGGCGAGACGGACCTTGGTGCCGGGCCTGCCGACAATTTTCTTGATCGCCTCGTCGAGGGGCAGGCTGTCGCCGGGGATGACCTCGGTCTTGTCGAGGGGGTTGCCGTCGCTGTCCTGGTCGCGTTTGATGGTGGCGATGTAATCCCCTGCCTGAACGCCGGCTTTATGGGCCGGACCGCCGCGGATGGGCGTGACGACGAGGAGCAAGTTGCGAACCGGATCGCGGCGAACCTGGATGCCGACGCCGGTGTATTTTCCCGACGTGTCGGCCTGGAAGCGGCGCACGACGTCGGCATCAACGTAATAGCTGTATTTATCGAGCTGGTGCGAGAAGACATACTTGATCGTCGCCTCATCCGCCTTGCGGTTTTCCAGGTCTTCGCGATTCCGCAAACTCTCCCGGGCGTCCGCGAGGAGGGTGACGATTTGATTGGGGGACAATCCCTTGGCGCCGTTGAGACGCTCGGCCAGATCAGTGGGAATCGGCTCATGAGCGGCGTCGTAAAGGGCGCGCACGGCGCCCGCGGCGAGATCGCCTTCATCGAGCCGGCGGAAGTAAGTCTTGGTGACCAGGTCCAGCGCGCGATGCATCCGGTTGGCGTAAGCGAGCGCGTCCGCCCGCGCCAACTTGCTCTCCTCGACGATCTGGGCCCTGACTTTCAAAAAATCCGGCACGTCCAGAGCGCCATCAGCGAGCTTTTGATAGTGCTTTCGTAGTTCCTGCTGATACTTGACCAGCGGCATCGCGAACAGCAGGCGCTGCCCTTCGCTGGCAACTTCCTTGGAAACGCCGCCGTTCTTCGCCAGTTTGCTGAACTGACCAAGCCTTTTCTCGGTCGTCTTGCCGGCGACCGGCGTACGGCTAATCGTGAAATAAGTCGGCGGATTGCGCAACACCAGCGCCTGCTGGCCCTTCTCGTCCTTGCTTTTGCCGACCGTCCGCGCCACCCGTGGCAGCTCCTTCTCCAGGTACTTCGCCAGTTCGGTCACGGTGACGGCGCCATCGGGTTCGTAGCCTTCCGTGTCGGCGGCGCCTTTCAAGCCGTCCACGATTGCCTGGCCAAACAGGCTGTGTTTTTCGAGCTGAACCGTCGGGGTAAGCCCGTTGGAGGCGATGAACATGACCCGGCCCTTGGGTCTTTTGGTGGGCGGTAGGTCCTGGTTTCCCAGGACGATACTACCGAGGCTGCGCAAATCGAGTTCACGCACGGCGGCCTTGGCGTTGTCGAATTCGTTGAGGTTGATGTCGATGAATGCACAGAACTGCTGGGTCTTCAAACCTTCGAGCTTCTTGGCGATGTCGGCGCCATCGAGAGCGGTCTTCGCGCGCTGAGCGACGCTGCCGTCGGTCCCGAAGAAGCCGACATGCTCACCCAGCGGGCAGCCCTGGCCGAAGAAGGCGAACAGGACGAGGTCGCCCGCTTGCGCGTCGGCGACGACCGCGTCGAGCGCGGCGAGAATATTCGCGCGGGTGGCGGGACCGTCCTTTTCACCTTTCTTATCGAGAAGCAAATGGACGTTCTTCGGATCGGCGCCAAGGTAGTCCCGGGAAACGATCACCTCATAAAGCGACTTGACGTCGGCCAGCGCGTGGCGGCGCGGCTTGATCTTCGCGTCGGCATAGCGATCGATCCCCACCAGCACCGCGTACGTCTTCGGCGCGAGCGACTGGGCGTGCAGCCAGCCGAGCGGCGCGAGCAACAGGGCCCACAATGCCAAGAAACTGATTCGCATGATCCGCGCGTGCATAAGAAACTCCAGGGGCGGTATTCAGATGAGTTAACGCCGTTGGGGGAGGTCTGGGTTATCCTCTCGCGCCTGCGCGAAAAAGTAAAGAGGAAAGCGCGCGGAAAAGCCCAGGGAGGTTCGTCCCTGGGCTTTCCTGAAACGATTCTACTTTTGGCCTTTCTTGATATCTTTGACTTCCTTGCGCAATGCCTCAAGCTCGCGAATCAACCGTTGCAACTGTTCTTGCACCGCCGGGTCGCCGCCGCCGGCCGGGGGCTGGAAATTCGGCGGCTGGAACTGGATCGGCGGCGCAAATCCGAAACCGCCCGGGCCTCGCTTTTTCAGCTCGGCCAGCGACTTTTTCTGCTCGTCGGACAGCAGCTTGAGAACGCTGGCTTCAAGTTCCTTTTGCAGCTCATCGACTTTCTTGCGCTGCTCGTCGCTCAACTTCAGACGCTCTTGAAGATCGCGTGACAGAAACTTGCCCGGCCCAAAGCCGCCGAAGGCCGGGGGCTGAAAATTCCCGAACGGTAAGCCCGGGAACCCCGGTCCGAAGTTTCCTTGACGTTCGCGACGGACCTCGTCAAAGATTTTTTTCTGTTCGTCAGTCAAGATGCTTTCCACCTTGGCGAGGTAATCGGGGCGCAACTTCCGTTGAGCGTCAATATGGTCCCGGATCTTTTTTGGATCGGGGCTTTTGAGAACATCGATGCCCGGAAACTGCAAATCCTTTTGTTTTTTCTGGTATTCTTCGTTGAGCTTGTCAAACTTGGCCTTCTGTTCCTTGGTCAGGGCTAGCTTCTCCAGGCCCGCGTCGGAAAGGAGCTTCCCGCCTCGGCCCGCGATGGCCAGGCCGCCGCCGCCAGGGACCGCCTCCACGCTCGGTGGAACCGGTTGCGGTTGCGGGTTCGCCTTCGCCTCCTTGGTCTGTTCCGCTGGCACAGGGACGTCCTGGGCCTGCGACCCCGTGGTCGCCGCCAGCACGATCCCCATCGCCGCCAGGACGGCATACTTTCGTTTCATGACCAATCTCCTTTGCGTTGCGATGCCACCCAATCAACCGGTTATCCAGTTCCGCGAGGAATTCGATGGCAACTTGTATGAAATAGGAACGAATCCACGCACTTCCAAGGTGCGTCCAGTGAAATTGTAACCGGAACCGCCCGAAAAAATCAAAGGAAATGCGTCGTTTTTCCAAAACGATCACCGGCCGCCCAAGCCACGAAATCCAAAGAGCTGGCATCGTCGGCGGCCCGACGTTTTTTTTTCAAGGCTTTTCAAGAATAAGTTGGCGGGTTCGCGGCGTCGCTTACGCTATATTGTCAGGACCATGCGTTCAAACAACGTACGTTCGCGGCGTCCGCGCGGCGCTGCGCCTCTCCTGACCGAAAGGACCCTTGACGATGTGGAAACGATTCTTCCCCTGCTTCGCCCTCGGCACCGTTACGATCGGCATGACACTGGCGGCCATCTTGATGTCCGCCGATCCGCCCGGCGCGGCCGTGTCGGCGCAGGAACCCAAGGGTGGAAAGGGCGCGGGCACGGCGCCGCCCGATGTGAAAATCGCCGCCAGTCGCGTTGCCGCGGCGACGGTCTATCCTGGCAGCGCCCTGGTGAGCCGGGAAGTGGACGTGCCTGCGGGCAAGGGTCTGGTCGAGCTGACGGTCAGCCCGCTGCCGCCGACGATCATCCAGAGTTCCCTTTTCTCGGAGGGTTCCGAGGGCGTTCGCGTGTTAACGACCCGTTTCCGCTCCCGCCCGATCCAGCAAGACACGCGGGCCGACGTCGCCAAGGTGCAGGAAGAAATGGCGCAGTTGGGCCTGGCGCGCGAAAAAATCGAAGGGGACATCAAGGCCATCGAGGACAATCTCAAGATGCTCACCAAGATGGAAGGCTTCCTCGGCGTAACCACGATTCAAGGGGCGGAGAAGGGGCAGCTCAACGCCGACGCGGCCATCGCCCTGGCCAAGCATATCAAGGAATCCCGCATCGAAACCTCCCGCGAACTCGTCACGCTCAAGCAACAGGTGAAGGCCAACCAGGCCAAGGCCGAGTTCGCGCAGCGCCGCCTGGCCGACGTCAACACCGGCGCGCCGCGCACCGAGCGCGATGCCGTCATCGTCGTCGATCGACTCAACGGCGCCGCCGGCAAGGTGCGGCTCAACTATCTGGTCGATTCCGCCACCTGGCGACCCCAATACAAGCTGCGCGCGGGAAAGGCCGCCAAGGACCCCATTCAGGTTGAGTATCTGGCGGCCCTGATCCAGCACTCCGGCGAAGACTGGGGCAACGTCAAGATCGTGCTGTCAACCGCGCAGCCGATGCTCAACGCGGCGCCGCCGGACCTCCAAAGCCTCCAGGTCGGCGTCGTCCACAAGGGCAGCGTTCCGCCCCGCAAGACCGACACCGCCGCGCTGGAGGAGCAAATCAGACACCTGCGCCACAAGGCGCAAAAGGATTTCAACGAACGAAAGCCGTTGACCGGCATCGGCCTGTTCAACACCGCCGCCACGATCGATCAATCGTGGGAATTGCTCAACCCGGGCCTGGCCGTCGAGCGGGGCTGTGCCCTGGCCATGCGCGAAGGGCCGACGGTGGCGTATCACATCGCCACGCCGCTGGCGGTTCCGTCCCGGCCCGAGGAACAGGTTCTTGAGATCGCCCGGGTCGAGCTGGCGCCGGCATTCTACTACAAGTCGGTGCCGCTGCTGACCACGCACGTCTATCGTCTCGCCGACCTCGTCAACAAGAGCAACTTCGTCTTCCTGCCCGGCGATGCCACGATGTACGTCGGCACCGATTTCGTCGGCCAGATGAATGTGCCGCTCATCGCCATCGGCGAACAATTCACCGTCGGTTTCGGCGTGGACCCGCAGCTTCAGGTAAAACGGCAGATGATCAACAAATCTCACACCACCCAGGGCGGCAATCAGATGCTCAAGTACGAGTACCGCACCGTCGTTAACAACTACAAGAACGAAAAAGTCAAGCTCCAGGTGTGGGACCGCCTGCCCAAGGCCGATACCGACGCGGTCACGATCAGCATCCTGAAAACCGAGCCGGAACTCAGCACCGACCCCGCGTACCTGCGTGGCCCGCGCAAGCAGAACCTGCTCCGCTGGGACGTCACCGTCGAGCCGAACGCGACCGGCGAGAAAGCGCTGCCGATTCAGTATGAGTTCAAGATGGAACTGGATCGCAACATGACGATCAGCGACTTCCAGAGCGCCGGCGTCTTCGGACAGCCGAATCCCTCCGCCCAACTCGTCGCCGCGCCGGCTCCCAGTCCGGCCGAACTCGCACGCATCGACGCTGCCATGGCCAAGCTGAACCCCAACGATCAGCGTCTGGCGCGTGGGCAGGCGTTCTGTGCGATTGACCAGAGTAGCCGACTCGGCTCGATGGGTCCCATCCACAAGCTGATGATCAAGGGGCAGCCGGTGTTCCTGTGTTGCCGAGGCTGCCAGGCCGAGGCCCTGGCCCATCCCGACGACACTCTGCTCAAGGTCCAAAACCTGATGAGCCGGATGAATGTCAAACGCTGAGACCGTCATTCACCGAAAACATTTTGTCCGAGCCTGAAGCGTAAGCGAAGCGGATTTGGTTTCCTTCGCTGACGCTTTAGGCTCGGATGTATTTCAGCGCTTCATCCACGTTCACCACGTCGGCAAATCGGGCCTGGATGTCGAAGAGCGTAAACTCGTGGCAAATCTCGCTGCGGTCTTGCACGCCTTCCCGAATGATGACCGGCTTGAGGTGGTAGGTCTTGGCATCGGTGGCGGTGGCGCGCACGCACGCGCTCGTCGAGCAACCGGTGATGAGCAGCGTGTCGATCCGCGCCGCCATCAAATGCCCCGCCAGCGCCGTGCCTGCGAAAGCGCTGGCGTACTCCTTGTAGATGACGTATTCGCCAGGCAGCGGCTTGATGCGCTCGTCGATCTGGCACGCCCGCTCGTCCCACTTGCGGAAGTTGGGTGAAAAATCGGCGGCCGATTTCTTCGCCACGGGCAACCAGGGGGGCGACGTGGTGTAGATTACTGGAACCCCCCTGCCCCGCGCCGCGGGCAGGAGTTGGGCAATCGCCGCCACCGCCGAATCCAGTCGCGCCGAGCCGCCGGCATACGCCGGATCGGTCCAGCCGTAGGCCATGTCGATCACGATCAAGGCCGCGCTTTGCCCAAAGCCGAACGTGCCCTGAAAAATGCCCTGCTTCTTGTAGTAGGCGTCCACGTCGGCCATGGCGGCGCGAAGGTGTTCGAGTGGGGTCATCGGTTTTGCTCCATCGAGGCCGCTCGCGGTTTAGCGTTCACGCGACGCCATGCGAACGCGATGCCGCAAGCGGCTATTTGATACAGTACAAGTTCTGATGCGTCCGCAAGAAAATCTCGCCGTTCGATACCGCCGGCGCCGCGTAGAGTCGCTCGCCCAGCTTGTTGCGAGCAAGCAGTTGAAACTTCGGCCCGGCCGCCAGAACAAAGGTCTCGCCTTCGAGACTGGACACGTAAAGCCGACCGTCCGCAAGCAACAGCGAGCCCCACAGGTTGCCTTCCAGGCGTTCCTTGAAAATGGTTTTTCCGCTGGCCGCGTCCAGGCATTCGATCGTGGGAGGCGTGGCATTCGCGAGGAAGAAGTGGCCCTGATGGAAGACGCCGCTGCCGACGCGTTGCGGGTTCTTGCCCGCCTGCCGCCACGCCGGCGCCACCACGCCGGCGCCGCCCGGCTTCACCGCGAGGAGCGGGCCATTGTGCCCGGAAATGGCAACCACGAGATCGCGCTTCGCGTTGATCGTCGGCATCGCGTAAATCTCATTCCCCAGGCCCTCGCAAGTCCACAGCACTTTGCCCGTGTCTGGGTCGTAGGCCTTGAAGTAACCGTCCCCTTTGATTCTGTCGCCCGGCAACGGCAGGATCAACTCCTCGCGCCCGCTGACCCTGGCGAGAATCGGCGTGCTCCAGCAACCGAAGATCGGGCTGTCAATCGCGGTCTCTTGCGAGGTCCACAGCGTCTTGCCAGTGCGCTTGTCGAGTGCGGTCAAAAACGACTTCGGCGCACCTGGCCCGTGGAAGACAATCAGGGAATCCTTGTACAGGATCGGACTGGACCCATTGCCCCAGCGAGATTTGATCGGGCCAAGATCGCGATGCCACAGTTGCTTGCCCTTGAAATCGTAGGCGACGACACCGGCGGATGCGAACCAGGCATAGACCGCCTCGCCATCGGTGACGGGCGAAGCCGAGCAAGGAGGATTGTCGCGGTGCGACGTTTCGAGAAAATCGCACGGCAATTCCTTTTGCCAGAGCTTCTTGCCATCGGCGCGGTCCAGGGCGATGAGCGCCCGGCGTTTGCCGCCATCGAGACCTTGCGTCACGAAGATGTGCCGGCCCCAGACAATCGGCGTCGAGTTGCACGGCTCGGGCAGAGCGACCTTCCAGCGCACGTTCTGCGTCGCGCTCCAGTTGAGAGGCAACTTGCGTTCCGTGGAAACGCCGTCACCGCTCGGGCCGCGCCAGGCGGGCCAGTTGTCGGCGTGAAGCAGGGTGCAGTTAAGAAACAGAGCGACCAGGGCACTCAACATGCATTTCATGATGCCGTTCCTTACTCCAAGGGACCGTGGCGAAATCGCCATGCAGTTGATAACATTACGAAGAAACACCAGTTGCCGCCATCCTTCGATTCCCGGAGATTCCCGCCAATGTCCCCTCTTGCACTCGCGCTCCTGCTTACCGTCGGACAGACATCAACCGTATCCCCCGCCGACACCTGGCCGCAATGGCGCGGGCCGACCAATGACAGCCATGCCCCGGGCGACAACCTGCCCATCAAGTGGAGCAAGACCGACAACATCGTCTGGAAGACCTCGATTCCCGGCTGGGGCACGTCAACCCCCGCGATCTGGCGCGACGCCGTCTTTGTCACCACCCAGGACGCCGACCGCCTGCTCTTCCTGCGCATCAACGCCGGCACCGGCAAGATCGATTGGCAGCGCGATGTCGGTCGCGGCACGCCTCGCCGCAAGGGCGCGCTCGGCAACCTCCGCTTCCACGACGAGCACAACATGGCCAGCCCGTCTCCCGTCACCGACGGCAAGCACGTCTGGATCCATTTCGGCAACGGCGACCTCGCCTGCTTCGACTTCACGGGCAAAAAGGTCTGGGACGCCAATCTCGCCAAGGACTATGGCTTCTACTCCATCTGGTGGGGCCATGCCAATTCACCCCTCCTCGTCGGCGACCTGCTGATCTCAGTTTGCATGCAGGATCCCAAGAACAACGGCAAAAGCTACCTCGTCGCGCATGATAAGTTGACCGGCAAAGAGAAATGGCACACGCCCCGCGTCACCGGCGCCACCTCCGAGCCGGCTGACTCCTACACCACACCCCTGCTCTTCAACAACAAGGGCCGCGGCGAACTCATCATCTTCGGCGGCAACGTGCTCGACGCCTACGACCCGGCGACCGGCAGGCAACTCTGGCAGGCCAGGCCGTTCAAGGGCAACCGCGTCATCTCCGGGCCAACTTTGGCCGGCGATACCGTCTACGCGGTGCAAGGCATGAAAGGCCCGCTCTTCGCCGTGAAGGTCGGCGGCAAGGGCGACATCACCAAGAGCAACGTGCAATGGAAATACACCGGCGCCACCCCCGACGCCGCCAGCCCCGTCTACGCCAACGGCCTGGTGTTTTTGTGCAACAACGCCGGCGTCGTCACCTGCGTCGATGCGAAGACGGGCGACGAAGTCTGGAAGGAGCGCCTGGGTCAGGCCTTCCGTGCCACGCCCTTGGTCGCGGGTGAACGCGTCTATTTCTTCAGCAAGGAAGGCACCGCCTTCATCATCGAGGCCGCCCGTCAACTGAAGGTGCTGTCGCGCGTCGAACTTGGCGAAGACATCATGGCCTCTCCCGCGGCAGCGTCTGGGAGCCTGTTCATTCGGACGCGGGAGCATTTGTGGCGGATTGGCAAAGTGCGATAACCCCCAAGCCCCGCCATGAGCGCAGCGATTGGCGGGGGGTGAATGCCTGGTGCATTCCCGGCTTAGGGTATCCCACCTACGCACCAGCCGATGAGTAGGCGGAATGCATAGAAACAGGCCAATTCTCAACGCGCCAGCGACGTTTCGCAGCCACCTACTCACGTCCGGGGGTGACACCGGAAAGCGGTTTTTTGGACTGCGTTGGGAAATCTGTCTGTCCCCGGCGGCTTGCACCTTGCACGAAAGATTGCTCCCTCCGCTCATCAATGCCTTGCTCGATTGGCCGAAGCACGCCGCTGGCGCTACTTGGCGTCCTTGGCCGGTTCCCAGGTGCGGATGGTTCCGTCGCGGCTAGCGGAGTGAAAGCGGGTGCCGTCGGTCGTGACGCCGACCGCGAGAATCGGCATCTGATGACCGACGCCGCGATGCAGTTCTCGCAGGGCGTTGGCGTCCCAGAGCCGCACGATCTGGTCTTCACCGCCGCTAAGAACGCGCTTCCCGGCGGGAGTCCAGACGAGGGCGTGAACGGCGCCTGTGTGGCCTTGCAAACGGGCGGGCGGTTCGTCCTTGGCGACATTCCAGATTTTCATGATGCCATCGGCGCCGCCGGAGGCCAGACGGGTGCCGTCCGGAGAAAAGGCGACCGTCAACACGGGGCCGGCGTGCCCTTTCAAGGTCCGCACTTCCTCGGCCGTTTTGACGTTCCAGAGTTTCACCGTCCCGTCGGCACTCGCGGTAGCCAGGTGCGAGCCGTCCGAGGACACCGCCATGGCGCGGATCGGTTTTTCATGTCCCTTGAGAAATGGCCTCGGGTCCGTCTTGTTCTTGTAATCCCAGACCCAAACCGCGCCGCTGACATGAGCCAGCACGACTCGCCCGTCGCGCAGGAAATCGCTGGCATCTTGGAAATGAGGCTCTTTGTATTTCGTTGCTGGCGAGTGAATGATCGTCGGCGACTGAATGATCTTAGGCAAATCTTTAGTTTTTGGTTTTCTCTCCTTGATCTCCAAAACCGCCGGTTGGTCAATGGGAGCCTGCGGATTTTGAGAGTGCTTTCCCAGAATGATGTTGTTTTCCCGGGCGAAGCCATCAAGCTGATAGGCTCGGCTCGTGCTATCAGCCCAGGAAGAATTGATCAAATCGCCTGATTCCAGGTTCCATAGACTCCACGGAGCGTAACGATAGCTACCTACGAAGGTCGCTCTCTTACCATCGGCCGAGAATGCCGCAGAGGACACGGTGCCAAGATCGGGATTGAGTATGTGCAGTAGTTTCCCGGAGGCAACATCCCAGAGGCGAATGTCGCCAGGAACCAAATAGCCGGGTTTGCCAGAATCATTCCCTGCGGTCGCAATTGTTTTGCTGTCAGGAGAAAACACACATGCATACGCATGGTGTCCTTTCAATTCCCGAACCATTTCTCCCGTCGCAACATCCCATAGCATTACCGGGATCGGCAGGGTGCCGCTTCCAGTCGCCGGGCTATAAGTTGGATTGAACGAAGCCAGTGTCTTGCCGTCTGGCGAAAGGAGGCATTTCACATCTCGGCTTTTGGCCGGATTCGGCTTGAATTGCCGGGGCTCTCCCTTGGGGCAATTCCAGACGAAAATCTCTCCGTCTTTTAAGCCCGCCAGTACCCCACCGTCGTGCGAGAACGAGTGGGCAATTCTTCCGCCGCTTCGATTTTCATTCGTCACGCTCGCGTCAATTTCCCCAACCTTTTTTCCGGTGAGCACGTTGATAAGTTCGATCTGAAACTTATTTGGCAACAGGTTGTCATTTGTATAATGCGCTAGCCATTGCCCATTTGGAGAGACAACCGGTTTGCGATGGAAAGGAATCTCGTGTACCAATTTGCCGGTACGGGCTTCTCTAAATTCAACCACCGAAATCAATTTAGCGTTCGGCCCTGCGGGCCGCGTCACCACAAGACGGCCTCCATCCACAAAACAAACCTCAAAAAGAAACTCCCTTGAGGCAGGCGCCACATAGTAAGCAGGGGGGCTGACATCAAAAATCCTCTTCCCGTCTCTGAGATCAAAAATGCCATCAAGGGCCGTCATGTGGCGTTCACCCTCGGCACTAATCCAAATGCCAGGTCCCCGCCCCATTCCGCGTTCCCCGTCAGGACTGATCGACTCGATTCTAAGGGGAGATTTACCTATTGGTCTCGATTGGCGCAACCCTCCGCTGGCGACGTCCCAGGTTTGTATGTAGGGGTAAAACTGGTTACCTCTAACGCTGGCGTGCAACGATTTTCCATCAGCAGAGAAGACCAGACTGTTCGCGTGAATCTTGCCAACTCTCAACCGTCGTACTTCGGCAAGCCTCGTTGCTGCCATCACCGTGATCTTGAGCGGCCTCCTTGCCGTCAACTCACCAAGCCGCGCGACCACGGTCGCCTCCAGCGTTCCCGGCTGCTTGCCGGTTACGCTCAATTTCGCGCGGTCGCGGTCGGCGGGGATGCGGATCGGGGCGGCCTTCATGTCCGGGCCCAGCCCCTCCAGACGGACTTCGACCTCGCCCTCGCAGCTTTGCCGGCGGATGCTTACTTCAAAAATGTGTGCTTCGCCGCTCTTCAAGGTGACAACCGGCGGTGCGGTTAATTCCAACGACCCAGCGAACGGCTGGATCAGGTTGGGCTTTTTCTTGTCGGGCAGGCCGCGTTCCTTCGCGGGTTTCGGCGGGAGGTTGTCGGAATCTCGCTTGCGTTCCGGCGGCGGCACGGGATTTTCCACAAGCTCGGTAACGCGTGGGCGATTCAGATACCAGCCGACGCCAAAGCTCATCGTAGACACAACCACAATCAAAAGAATCAACGCGCCAACCAAACGGACCGACAGCGCGCTTCTCGGCGATTCTTGGGAACCGGCTCTCGTGCCGGGCGCCAGGCGAGACGGTTTGGCAACGGGCACGCCGCCGAGGGGCGCAACCTTGCCATCTTTTAGCCACTGCAAACGACTTCCGCAT
Organism: Planctomycetota bacterium; assembly: GCA_016191165.1. GTDB lineage: Bacteria > Planctomycetota > Planctomycetia > Gemmatales > Gemmataceae > SIAQ01. Next base: position 58,972 of record JACPPF010000176.1, on the reverse strand, counting down.
GCGGGACATGGGAAGCTAGTGGTAGACGATTGCTCTGCCTCGAACGGCTTGCGACAAACTGGACAAGCGATTTTAGCCATGACGAGAGTCCCAGTAACAGAAGAAATGGTGGGTGGCACCGCCGAGGCGTTAGCGAAATTCCCATGAAATCAACACACAAAAGCTCGGCCGATTTTGCCCTATTGTACCTGTTGCCCGATTGAAGTTCCACTTCTATTGAGAACTTGAATTCTGGATTCTGGTCGCCTACCCAGGCAAATCGCGCTGCCGCAGCGGGCGCTGACCCGGTCGCCGCACGCGGAGCATGGACACTTCGGTCGCGGAGAATTCAAAAATGATTCGATAACGCCGCCCACGCCGGGTTTTGAATAACGCTTGTCGCAAGTTGCTGCCCCTTTTGGCGAGCGACTCCTGAGCCATTTCATGATTCGACGCACATCGATATGTGCACGCGGTGAGATTTCGAGGTAGCGACTCATCGTTTGTCCGGGGCTGGAAGATTAAACTCTTCTCGAATTTGCCGATCCGACTCTTTAAACGAAATTCCCTTGATCCCACGGTCTACATCGTCCAGCGCGGCCTCGATCGCCGCCAGGTCATCCTCATCGTCGAAAGGGTCGGGGTACAGGTCCCGCCAGGCATCAAGGGCTTCCTCCGGCGAGAGGTGTGCGCTGCCGTTGGACAGCTTCTCCCCGATGAAAACATGGAATGCGTGCAACTCGCTGGCAGGTGTGGAACCCATCGCGATGTCCTCCGGATTGGTGGTGGCGCGTTGATTTTATCATGGTGGCGCGGCGGCCGCAACTGGCAATGGCCCCGTTCCGCCCCGTCGCGGAAACGAAATTTCAATGTCAGTTGTCCAATCCCGCAATCCTGACTTGGCGAGTCAGGCGTGACCAGTGGCGCACGGGGGTTGCGCCCCTGGTCACGCCTATACCCCCCATTCCGTGAGAAGTCCTCAAAAAAATCGGCACAACATCAGTCAAATTAACAAGTTACGCGTGACAGGGGACTTCTCACATCCCTTTTGTCTGAACCAGGGTTGGCGTGGCGTCCACTGGACGGTCTTGACCTACCAGCCCGGAGCGCAAGCGACGGGGCCAGCGGACGTATACCCCGTCGCTTGCGCTCCGGGCTGGTGGGGATTTTTTTTCCCGGCGCTGGCCATCAAATCACGCCCGCCAGCTTGCGCTCCTTCACCTCGCGTTCGATCATTTCCACGAACTCGGCGATCGGCTTCGCGCCGTGATCGCCCTCGGTGCGGGAGCGGACGGCCACCGTGCCGGCCGATTGCTCCTTGTCGCCGACCACCAGCATGTAGGGAATTTTATCGAGCTGGGCCTCGCGGATCTTGGCGCCGATTTTGTCGGAGCGGTAATCGCCCGTGACTCGCAGGCCCCTGGACCAGTTCGATGTTGGCTTTCATTTCCGATTCGACCTGATCGGAGGTCATGAACATATGGGCGTCGTCCTGGGTCCAGCGTTTCAGGCCACCGATCCGGTGATCGGTCGTCGTTAGAAACCAAAAAATCGGCTGGCGTCCAGCGGAAACTACCGTTACGATACTCCTGCTGGCCATACCTTGCGGAGGGGATCGGATTCAGGTCCATTACTTTTTTTTTGCGAACATTGCGGCAAACAGATGAGGGCCGGGATGAAGGATGCCGGTCGCCAGGCGAGGTGTACGGCGTGCAAGAGTTCTGTCATGATCCCAACCGGCGGCCAGCAGCCCCCCAAAGGCCAACCAGGTGAGCCGGCCGCGAAAAATGAAAACCAGGTTCACCAACGGCAACACGCCCCTCCCGCGCCACGGCGTCCTTGCCATCGCAATCCGTCCTTTTGGTAGGCGGCGTTTTTTTTCTGCTGGTGGTCGTCTGCCTTGTTGGCACGATGATCTTTTTCCTTTCGTAGCCGGGAAATGGCGGCTCGCCGCGCAATCAGCCGGACATCAGGCAAGCCTCGAAAACCGATGATGCACGGACGGGAGTAAATGATCAATCGAAAACGCAGTTTGACGGCGAGAAAAAGAATCAGGAGGGAAAAAAGAGTACGGAAATCCCCAGTTCAAAAGACAAGCCCGCAAAGGAAAAAGCCGAACCGGCACCGCCTACCAAGGAAAAGTCGGACTATGAAAAATGGGCCGAAGCCTTGAAACGTACGCTTGGGAAGGAAAAAGCGAATTCGGAAAAAAAATCACGACACGGAACCTGAGGTTCGGCTACTTCGAAAAAAACCGACCGCGGGCGGCGAGAAAACGAGCGGCCAGATTCCGCCGAAAGAATCGGCAGAAAAATCCACGATCAACAGGGCCATCACCCACGGTGTCGAGTACCTGAAATCACGCGTCAAAGATGACGGCAGCTTTTATTCATTTCAGGGTTCCAACGGCGGCGCTCACGTTGGGGCCGCGGCTTTGACGGGACTTACGCTACTAGAGTGTGGCGTGCCGGCGACCGATCCTGCCGTGCGATCGTTAGCAGCCGTTGTTCGCGGAGCATCCTCGCAATTGACGTTCACTTACTCCATTGCGCTTTCGATCCTTTTTTTAAACCGGCTAGGCGACATCAAGGCAACGGACCCGAATGACCCCGCTCGGCAACGCATCCAAAGCCTGGCGTTGCGCCTGCTCGCGGCCCAAAACAAGAAGGGCGGCTGGCATTATCATTGTCCGGTCCTCAATGCCTACCAGGAGAGAGCGGTACGAAATTTCTTGATGGCCAATCGCTTCATCCCCGGACATCTCGAAGTTTTCCGGCCCGGTCAAGACGATCATTCAATCGGCCAATTCGCCACGCTGGCCTTATGGTGTGCGCGCCGGCATCAGGTAATCGCCGCACCTACCCTCGCAACCGCGGCTGGCAGGTATCGGGAGAAGCAAAAACCGAATGGAAGCTGGGGGTATCGAGACTCCAGCCCCTTTTTCCACGATTCCTCGACCTGCGCCGGCCTGATTGCCATTGCGATCGGGCTGGCGATTGATGGCCAAGGAAAAAAAGCACTCGCTCCCCTGCAAGATCCCGCCGTTGCGCGCGGCCTCGGTTACCTGGCCAAAATCATGGGAAAGAAGCCCGGCTTGCCTGCCGACGTTGTCCTCGCACGGCGAAAACACACCGCGGACATGGAACATTTTTTTCGGCTCCTCGAAACGAGAAAGGACCCGGATACCTGGAATCAATTCTCCGCAATCGACCGCTGGGAGTTGGAGCTCGGCACGATTTTTGGCGCCGATGCCTGGGGCGATCTTTATTTCCTGTGGTCGCTCGAGCGAATGGCCGTGATGTACAACCTGAAGGAGATCGACGGCAGGGATTGGTACCGGTGGGGCGCCAAAATCATTGTCGCCAATCAAAAACAGGACGGTAGTCGGCAAGACCGCTTTCCCGGTGTCCCGGATACGTGCTTCGCCCTACTGTTCCTCCGGCGCATGAACCTCGCGCCAGACCTGACCGAGCTAATCCTGGGAGTGCGCATGGAGGAGAAAAGCAAGAGCCCGAGATAGATTCTCACCTCTTAACTTCTGCGCACCACGCGAAGAACTTTGGGGCAGCCGACATCGGACCTTTGTGTCTCGCAAAGACGCAAAGGTCGCAAAGGAAAACAAGAGAACGCAAGACGAGGAGCACAAACTGAGGGGGGACAATTACGGGTGATTCCCTCTCTTTTTGAATTCCTTTGCGTCCTGGGCGCCTGTGCGAGAACTCGAGTTCGGTGCACTCGGCTTCCCGGTTGCGGCTCGGCCGCGTTGGGAAAAAAGTAGCGAATAAAAACGAAACGACGCACTCCGCCGCGCGCAGTAGGAATCCAACGCCGGTGAATCAATACGCATTCCGATTCACAAACCCATGCCATACGGTCAGCCACAGGATGCGGATGTCGAGCCACGGCGTCCAGTGGGTGATGTAGTACAGATCGTACTGAATGCGTTTCCGCAAGGACGTGTTGCCGCGCCAGCCGTTGACCTGGGCCCAGCCGGTGATGCCTGCCTTGACGGCGTGACGCGCGTGATAGTTGGGAATCGTCTTGACGAATTTGCCGATGAAGATCGGCCTTTCTGGACGCGGACCGACGATGCTCATGTGGCCCAGCAAAACATTGAAGAACTGTGGCAGCTCGTCCAGGCTGGTTTTGCGAAGGAAGGCGCCAAGTTTCGTTTTGCGATCGTCATTCTTGGCGGCCCAGACGGCGCCGGTCTTCTGCTCCGCATCGACGCGCATGCTGCGGAACTTCAGCATCTTGAAAGATTGACCGTTGAGACCGCACCGTTCCTGGCTGTAAAAAATCGGCCCCGGGCTGGTGAATTTAATCAGGGCCGCGATCATCGCCATCACCGGTGAGAGAACCAGGATTGCCAGCAGGGAAAGCACGATGTCCATCGCCCGTTTGACGACGATGTTGAGGCCATAGTGCGGGCTTTCGCGCAGCCCGATCATCGGCATGCCGTCGAAATAGGTGGTCGTGAAGGTGACGCCGGCAAGTGCGGGGACATCGGCAACCAGGCGAACGTCCACCAGCGTTTGCGACAGCACGTCGAAGACGCGGCGCGCTTCATCATAGCGGCCCATTGGCAGGCAGATGAAGACGTGGGAGACCTTGTACTTTTCGACAAGCCGGGGCAAGTCCGCCACGCCGCCGAGGATGTCGAGGTCGCTCGCCCAGTGCGAGGGTTGGTCCTCGATGTAGCCAACGTTCTTGAAGCCCAGCCAGGTAGTTTGCCGCAGCGAGCGCGCGGTTTTGCGCGCCACCCGCCCAGTGCCGACGATCAACGTTTGCGTCTGGTTGTAGCCCTGGCGGCGCAGGCGATGCACTCCCATCCAGCTAATGCGTCGCCCCAGCAGCATCAGGATCATGCTCAGGCCGATGAACAGCAGGATGGCGCCACGCGATTCGTAAGGATTGTGCAATCCGAACGTGGCCGCCACGACGAGCAGGCCCATCAAAACGGTGCCGAGAAAGACGCTGACAAACTCCTCGCGCAGCCGACGAAAGCGATGGATCGTGTACTGCCCCGTGAAATGATAAGCAACGATGCCGCAGAGCAGGATGAGTGGAATATTTTTCCAGCACATGTCGAAGGTGGGCGGCGTCTTGTCAACCTCGAAAAGCCCGGAGTCGAAGCGCAGATAGTGCGACCCCAACCAGGCAACGGTAGTCAGCACCAGGTCGCAGACGAGAAACCACATGCAGAGAATTTGGCTTTTATGTTTGATCATGGTCCGACCCCGTCCTTGAGGCGCGGCGTGCGCAGATTCCCCGGCCCGTAGTCTACCCGCTGGCGATTTCGGGTGTCAAGGCGGGCGCAAGCGCCGCTTGCGGCCCAACGCTCGCACGACGCCACGCAAACGCTACGCCGCAAGCGGCGCCTGCATGGCGGCGGCGAGGGATTTGCGCAGCACCAGTGTGAAGTAGATTCTCCCGAACCCCGGCAGCACCTTGTCCAATCCCCAATCGAACGCAACGGCCGCCCGGAAGAGCAGCGGGGAAAACGCGAAGTAGCCCTGATTCGGATAGCCGTGCCAGCCAACCCATTCGAGGCCCGCCGTCTTGGCCGCCCGAGCCGCGGCGCGCCGGCTGTTCATGCGATAGCAAGTCGGAAACGTGTCGTGCTCCTCGCGCCCATAGAGCACCTTCACCAAACGCTGCACGAAACGGTGCGGCAAAATGTCGAACCCACGGCGAATCCAGGTGACGTAGTGACGCGCATGGATCGACTGACCAATGTACGCCCCGCCAGGCTTCAGTACGCGATTGATTTCACCCAGAAAACGCACCGGCTCGACGACGTGTTCCATCACCATGTGGCTGCATACCACGTCGAAGGTGTTCGCGGCGAAAGGGATCGTGCCATCGGTTTCCAGCGAGCGGTAACGCTCGGGGCGTTGCAACGTCGGGTGCGCGCCGAAATCGGTTCCCCACACCTCGCGCTCGAGGATTTCGTGACTGCTCAACAGGCTGTTGTCGCCGCAGCCGAAATCCAGAATCTTGCCCGCCGGCGGAGCATGGGCGGCGATCAAGCCGTGGAAGTCCGTGCTCTGATGGATTTGGCCGGGGAACCATCTCTGAAAGATTTCCTGCATACTCTTCATGGCGCGATCCCGGCCCGGATGCTTGATACTTGCCAGCGACAAACTCCGCAAATATAGTCGAACGGTCAGACGGATCAACCCTAATTTTCGGCCTGGTTCAAGTTAAGGTCACAGCGAGCCGCCGGGCTTGTCCCGGCGGTGCATCGCGATCCGCCCTGGTTCACTGCCGGGGCAAGCCCGGCGGCTCGCGGATTGTAGGTTTCCGTAAAATCGATGGATTTGAACCAGGCCTAGTTTTCTTCGACGGATGCAACGACGCGCATGAAAAAAATCCACCACATCGTCCTGGTCAAGTTCCCCGCCGCCAAGGCACATCGGATGGCCGAGTTGTTCGGCGCTCTGGACGGTTTACGCAAGGTGATTCCCGGCTTCGAATCGATCGAGGGAGGGGCCTATTCGAGCCCGGAAGGGCTCAACCAGGGCTATACGCACGGGTTCGTGATGGTCTTCGCCGACGCGGCGGCGCGCGATGTTTACCTCGGCCATCCCGAACACGAGAAGGTCAAACAGGCATTCCTGCCCGACCTGGAAGGCGTGATCGCTTTTGATTTTTAGGCAAGATAGGCAAGACAGCGCCGTTTGGCCGCGGGGCTTGCCCCGCGCGCCGAGGTCACAGTAGCTGATCCAACTCGTCCGGCGTCAACGGAATCGTCAGTTCACATCCGACGTTGCATTCGCCTTGCTGGTTGACGTGGCAGTGCATGACGTGTGCCGACAGGTCGAATGTCTTTTTTCCATCGTTGCTCTTGATGGCAACGGCGATCATCTGCCCGGGTTCCAGAGGCCGCAGGAGTTGCATGCCGATTCCTTTCAGCGAGAGGTCAAGAATCCACGCCCGCTGAAATTCCTGATCGTCCGCGGAAAACACCCGGCCCACGGTGGCGGGAGCGCACTGGTAGCGGATGGTCGCCCGCCGGTTCATCAGCGCGATCGACTTGGCCGTCCCCTGTGCTGCACTGGTTTGTGACACGGAAAAACTCCCGTCCATGACGAATGCACTAGCCCCTGGCGCAAGCCGGGGTTATGCGCCCCCACCCCCCGGCTTGCGCCGGGGGCTGGTAGTGTCGTTGTTGTCTTTGCGCTAAAGCAGCGATTCCAGCTCTTCCTCGGTCAATTCGCGGATGAAGTTGCAGCCGACCGCATGTTCGCCAGTGGACCCCTGCGATGAATGCACGGCACAGGCCAGGATGGCGCAGACCTTGCGGCCGCTCTTGTCGAATAGATCGACATTGAGCAACGCGCCAGTCTCCACGTCTGGATTGACGACGAGGCCGATGCCGGTCGCCGAGATATTCAGGACCTTCACGGGCAGGGCATCCGTGCGCGAATCGCCGAACTTGCGATATTCGGCGCGCACGTCGCAGGCGAATCGCACCCAGACACGCTGGTCAGCGTCACTGGCGGGACGTTTTTCGGCCCCGAATGCGTTCAGGGCATCGACATCGAGTTCGCGCGAGAAGACGCAGCCCACGGACCAGCCGCCGTCCGGCGCTGGCGCGGCGCGCACCACGCAGGCCAGCACGGCCTGGGGTTCGCCGACGGTGGGCGATAGTTCCAGACTGATCATTTGCCCCGTTTCGACCGGCGCATCAACCAAAAGATTGGCGCCGCCCTGAGAAAGGTCGCGGACCTGGGCGCGGACCCCGCCGCGTCCCGCCTTGTCAGGCAGCTGGACCTTGCCGTGCAAGTCGGTCGCATAGCGCACCCAGAGCCGGCGATCATCCTCCACCGCCTGGGCCGAGCGCGAACGAGCCGACGTTGTCGGTTTTCCCACCAGATTTCGCCAGAAAGAGAACGTACGTTCAAACATGACTGCCTCGACCGAGTGAATACAATCCTATTGGGAGCCTAGGTCATGGATGGATGTCTGTCAAACTCTGGACGCCACAGGGTGCGAAACCGCAAGCGGATGATAGATCATGAACGATTGGATTGCCAGGCTTCTGAATGATCCCGACTTGCGCCGCATGGGGCATGGTCAGCGCCTGGACGATTTGAATCTTGGCCTGGGCTGGCTCTACTACGGCCTTGCGCGCGTCGTCCGACCGACGAACGTGGTCGTCATCGGTTCCTTCCGCGGCTACGTCCCCATCCTCATGGGCAAAGCCCTTCAGGACAACCTGGAAAAGGGAACGGTCTACTTCATCGACCCATCGCTCGTGGACGATTTTTGGAAAAATCCGGCGGCGGTCGAGGCGCATTTCGCGCGCTTCGATGTGCGAAATATCCGCCATTTCCTGATGACGACGCAGCAGTTCGTTCAATGCGATGATTATCGCGCGTTGCGTTCCGTTGACATCGTCTTCGTGGACGGCTACCACTCGGCCGAACAGGCTCGCTTCGACTTTGATGCGTTTCGCGATCGGCTCTCCCCATCCGGCATGGTGCTCTTCCACGACAGCATCGGCGCCAAGAAATCGAAAATCTATGGCAAGGAAAACACCTACCAGTACAGCGTCGAGGCGTACCTCGCTGAATTGAAAAAAGACGCGAGCTGGCAGGTGTTGGATCTACCGTTCGGCCAGGGGCTGACGCTGGTGCGGCCCGTGCGAAATGAGTAGGCCTGTCACGAAAGCCCGGGGACGACGGTCCCTGGGTTGGTCGCGCGGGATTGCCCCTTTCGCATCGCGATCGCATGGCGTTCTTCCAGCCAATCCTTGATGCGCTGCGGGTAAAACGCCAGCGTCACCAGGTCGTAGAACAGGCGACCCGTCGGCGTCAGGTGGACCGCGTCGCCGGCGTCCTCCACCAGGTCGGCGCGTTTCATTCTTTCCAGCGGCTCGCTGAAATCGTCGTCGAACGCGTGGCCAAAGGTCTGCCGATAAGCCTCGCGCACGATCGGTTTACCGACGCCGAGCGAATGCCCGACGAAGCGAATGCGGCGATCTTCCTCGCCGAGGTGGAAGGTCTCTTCAACGGCGCTGCGGCCATTTTCGACGCGCTCCAGGTAGACGGCGACGCTGGCGTGGTTGCAGTAGATGGTGCTGCCGAAGCGCGAGCGGGCGCTCTGCCCGATGCCGAGCTGGTTGCCGGCCCCGGTCTTGTCCTCATAGCGAGCGGCCTCGGGAGTGTTGCGCTCGAAGCGATGCCAGGTTTTTTGCACGAAGCCCGCCGCCGCGGCGGTCTGCTGTACGAAGGCGCGCCAGCGCACGAGCCGGGCGAGGTCAAGCTGATCGGTGGGGGCCATGTCCTGGACGACGGCGGTGCGCTCGTTGATGCGCAGGTTGTAGGCGGTGATTGAATGAATACCGCGAGCGGCCAGCGTCTCGAAGTCACTGCGAAATACCGCCTCGGATTGCCCGGGCAAGCCGTAAATGAGATCGACGTTGACCATCAAGCCGCTGGCGACAAGGCGATCGCACGCCTCCAGCGCCTGCCCCGAGCCGTGATCGCGGTTGACAATATCGAGCACTTCCTGGTTCAGGCTTTGGATGCCCATGCTGACCCGGCCGACACCGTGCCGGGCAAATGACTTGAGGTGGCCGTCGCTCACCGATTCGGGCGAACATTCGACGGTGTGGATCAACTTGCCCTCGGGCTTCATGCGCGTGAACACGTCGCCGAGGACCGCGTCGAGAAGTTCGGCCGGCAGAGCCGTGGGCGTTCCGCCGCCCACGTAAAGCTGAGTCAACGGCGTGCCCGGTTCGGCCCATTCCAGCTCGCGGCGCAGACCGCGCACATAGCGTTCCATCTCCGGCAGCCCATCACCGATGCGCCGCGCATAGAAGCAGAAGCTGCACGAATAGTTGCAGAACGGCACGTGAATGTACAGACCGTGTGGCCCCGGTTCACGTTGCCGCTCGATTTGCGGGTTGGACGTGAAAGCCGGCGCCGACATCGGGTAGACGTGCGGCGGCGCGTAGGGCGTGTGCAGCGCGGTCCCCAGGGCGACAGCGATCCGCTCGAGGTTTGCCTGCGTCAGTTTCACGCTTTCACCGTTTGGGGTTTGCATGATGAATACTCCGCTTGCATTTAGCGCTCGCCTGGCGCGAGGCAGGCGCTAAACGCAAGCCATTTACATCAATTCCAGGAGTTCGCGCACCACCTGGGCTGTGCCATCCGGTCCCAGGGAATCAAAGAACGTCATCTGCCTTCGCGTCAACTCATCGAGGTTTTCCGCAGCGAGGCCCATCACGCTGTCGCGAAAGATTCTTTTGCCGCGATCACCCTGCGCGACCTGACGGATGGCCTCGCGTACCCTTTGCAGGCGTCCGCCTTCGTGCATGTGCTCCACGATGCCGAGGTCTGGGTTCACGTCGTCCGAGTGAAACGACCTCGGCGCCAGCCCGCGGGAGCGGAGCGTGGCGAGAATCCACCACTGGCTGAAGTTCTGTGGCGGCAGGAAAAACGTCGGCACGCCAAGTTGAAAGCACTCGAGCGTGGCCGTCAAACCTGGCGACGTCAACACGCAACGAGCCTGCCCCATCAGGTTCAAGGCATCGTCATGCGAGGCCGAGATCATCTCCACACCGCGGCCTGGATATCGGCTGCGCAGATAGCGGATGCACTGGCTACCGCCCAGAACCACGGTGCCTTCGCCAAGTAAATCGCTCTCGAACAGGCCCCGGGCCACGAAATCGAAATAGCTGGGATCGTCCCCCACGGCGCTGCGCGGCGCCTCGCAGCCGCCCAGGTTGACGACGAATCGGCTTCCGTTTCTTGCCTGGCCAGGCCCGCGCTGTCCGACGATCGGACCGACGAGCCGCGCATTTGGGCCGATCTCGTCAAGACGAAGTTCGACGCCCGGGAAGTTCTGGGCGAAAAACCGCGTCGCATCTCGAAAAACCGCCGGAAGCTGATCGCGCATCCAGAGCAAGCTATCGACCAGGAACACCGGCTTCCCGCATTCGAGGGCGATTGCGGAAAATTCCCGATCCATCAGCGACAGCACGCCGGCGCCCGACGCGAGCATATCACGGGTTCGCCGATCGGCGGGGGCCGCGGGGATCACATCGTGAAACACCCGGCTTCGCGATGCGAGTTCATGCGCGATGCCGCTGCCCAGAAATACCAGGCGAAAATCCTCCCCAGCCAAACGCCGCGCAAGATGCAACAACTTCGCCGCCGGGCCGTAGCCGAACGAATAAGCGCAGCAAATCAGCGTTCGGTTTGAGGCCATCACAAGAATTTTCCTCGTTCCCAGGCTCCGCCTGGGAACGCACGGCTAGCGAGGCTCGGCCTCGCATCCACCAGGCCGAGCCTCGCGAACAGTCTCTTCCCAGGCGGAGCCTGGGAACTAGATCGGTCGTCTTTTCTGAAAAGGAAAGATCGCATCCAGGACGGTCGTGTCAAGGTAATTCGCGGGCGGCCGCTCAAGGTATTTCATCCTGGTCATCAAACCGAGAACCGCATCCATGGCCGTGCGATTATGCAAAGCGTGAACGTTCGGCCTGCAATGGGCAAGCGCGGCGCGAATGAAGCGCGGCGCGATGCCGATGTGCCTGGAAGCAATCTCGGCCGATTCATCGGGATGTTCCGCCACATAGCACGCGCCCTGCACGAATGCTTTCACCATGCGTTCGACGACGCTACTTTGATTGGCAATCCGATCGGCAGTCGTCGCCAGCGAGCAACCCGGCGCTCCGGGCCAGAGGTCGCCGGTGCGCCGCAGGACTTTACCGATTTCAAGGCCTTCCAGCATGGACGCATAGGGCTCGACCATCGACGCGGCATCGGCGCCTTGCCCGACGAGCGCCAGGATCGCCCCGTCGCCCGAGGGTTGGCGTACCCATTCGATATCCTTCCAGCCCAGCGTGTCGATGAGGCCGCGCGCGGTCAAGTCCTTGATGCCGCCGCGCAGCGGGATGGCGACCTTGCGGACGTTTTCCTGCGTGACGCCGCGCCGCAAGACGATCGCCGCTTCCTCGCAGCCGGACCCGCACACGAGCACCAAAGGCTCGCCCTTGGCACTGGCGGCCGCGACGCGCGTCCACGGCATCACCGCGAAATGCACGTCGCCGCTCAGCAGCTTCTGCGGCACGACCCACGCCGTGGGCTCAATGGTGACGCGAACGTCCAAGTCCTGTTGACGAAAAAACTGCTTCGCATCGGCAACGTACCCCGGCATCTGGCAAACGCCACGGAGCAAAGAAAGGTGTACGAAGTCCAAGTTGGTTTCCAGGATGGTTAAAGTGTGCCTGGGTAAGTTCTCTCAACTCAAGAGTATATCTTGCCCAGTTTGCCATGTCTATGGGATTTATCGCCCGACTCAAATCCATCGATTCTCCGATATACTCCGCGCGTTCGGGATTGACACAAATACCAGCCCGCAGCGTAAGCAAGGGTCTGCGCACTTTACCCTTGCTGGCCTGGTTCAAGTGAAAGTCACAGCGAGCCGCCGGGCTTGTCCCGGCGGTTCATCACGATCCGCCTTGGTTCACCGCCGGGCCCAGCCCGGCGGCTCGCATTATCCTTCACCGATATTCCGCGGCCTGAGAAATGCCACCTTCGTTTCGCCGCAAGACCGTTCGTCAAACGGAGCGATACTGGCCCGACGCGCAAACGTGGGGGGTTGGGCAGCCTCCCAAAATCCCCAGGTTGCGCTGGGGGCTGGTCAAGTATTCGTCGACGACATTCCGGATTGGCAGGTAAAATACCAGGGACCTCTTATTCATTAAAACTCAGGCGACCCCGCCCCGGTTGATTTGCTCGCGCCAATCTTCTGGCAAAAAGGGACGCAGGCTCGAAAGCAGGCCGACCTCCGCCAGCTCGTCCTCGATTCGCTCGGGCGTCGGGCTCTCCAACGTCTGCACGATCTCCTGGATCAACAGCTTCGCAAAAAGGCGCCTCGCCCGACTCAATTGCTTGCGAAACGCGTCGGGCCGCATCGGCTTCCCGATCCTCGCGCTCGCGGTGGCGGCGAGTTGCTCGGAATCTTCTTGTTCGGAATGTTCGATGTAGATATTTAGCACCGTGTAGGCGTGATTGTCCAGATTCTGACGCTCGTGCATCTCCAATGCCTCCCAGATTCGTTCCAACATGCATCGCCGCCATTGTTCGAGCCATTCCGCCTCGGCCGCCGGCGTCTCCGCGTCATCGGCAACCTGCGCCAGCGCCGCCGGGTCAGCCTGGCCTGGCGCCTTGCGGCGCAAATGAGTGATGGCCGCGTTGCGGACCGCCGCCTTGAGGTAATTGCGAAATCGGCCCTTGACGTTAATCTCCGAGCCAAAACCCTTTTGCAAGACCTTGACCAGAAAATCCTGGCGAATCTCATCGACCTGGTCCGGATCGCGCACCAGCGCCAGCAAATACCCCTCGATCGCCGGCGCATAACGCAAGACAAACTGGGCCGGATCGTGAATCATCGGCCAGCGGGTCGAGATTTCGTCCAGCATACGCCTGGGCGTATTCATGGCTTTGACCTCACGGCAGCTTGCTCGGCGGAACGCTTCTTAGGATACATCCCTTGTGGCGATTGCGCAAACGCTCGGCCTCTGCGGGAGTGAACTCCCCGATCAACTCCTTCAAGCGACTCAAACCGAGCAGCACCTGCATGTCATCGGGGTCGAGCGAACGTTTGGGTACGACCTTTCGTTGTTGCAAAGTCAACTTGGCCCAGTGGAAATCCAGGTACGTCAATCCCTCCGCGGCCTCCAGCGGGCGCAGGCTATCCACGTTGGTGGACGCAATCGACAGCCAGCGAAGCTTTTCGCGCGGCAGGCCGCGCAGGCTCTCCAGTCGATAACAAAAACCGGCGTCCAGGTGCTCGATGGGAGAATTTTCCAGGCCCCGCAGATCGCGGATGTAGGTTGCGCCGAGGCGCAAATGCGTGATGGGTAAGCCCCGCAGGGCTTGCAGGTCGTCAACTTTCAGCGCACCCAGGTGAAGGTCGGTCAGCGATTTCATGTTTTGCAAGGCGTCAATGTTCTTGACCTGGCCAAAACAGATGCGCAAGCGTTTGATTTTTTTCAGGTTCGCCAGGGGGCTGATGTCCGCGAACGGCGTGCGTTCGTCCTTGCCGTGCAAATCGAGTTCGTCAAGTTCGGTCAGATCCCGCACCGGCGTGATATCGGTAATGCGAACCACGCTGAGGTTGAGTGCCCTCACCTTGCCGTCGCGCACGCTGATGTTTTCGAGTTTGCCGTCAAAATCGGGATTGCGCGCCAGAAGGTCCCTCTTGAACTGGGCGACTGGATCCAACGTCGGGACCTGATCCGGCGTCTGGCGAAGCCAGGATTGGATCGCCGCCCCGGCGCAAACGAGGATCGCAACGAGAGAAAGGAGTGAGCCCGCCACCAGGGCCACAAGCCAGGGGCGCCCAAACGGATGGTGCGTGCGCCTCAGGTCCGGCGTGAGCAAAGAAGACGGTTCGTTAAAACGCGGCAGTTCATGATTCGCGGCCAGTTCAGACAAGGATTCCCGTTGAGGCCCCAAGAGGGCTTCAAGTTCCTGGAGCATGGCCTGGGCATTGCCAAAGCGATCCGCGCGCCGTTTCGCCATGGCCCGTTCGACGATCTTTACGCACGCCGCCGGGATGTCTGGTCTTTTCGCGCGCGGATCGGGCATCGGTTTCGTCGCGTGAGCATACATGGTCGAATACAGGTCCTTGCCACGAAAAGGGGGCTCGCCCGTCAGGAGCGCGTAGAACGTCGCGCCCAAGGAATAGAGATCGGATCGCTCGTCAAGGTCTTCATTGCGCGCCTGCTCCGGACTCATGTAGAGGGGGGTGCCGATGACCGCGCTGGCGTGCGTGATGGCGGATTGCTCGTCGGCGACGACCTTGGCCAGGCCGAAATCGCTCAGTTTGACCTCGCCGGTGCGGGAGATGAGCAGGTTGGCGGGCTTGACGTCGCGATGAATCAAGTGCGAACCGTGGGCCGCCATCAGGCCGCGACAGGCATCCGCGACGATCTGTGCCGCGGCGCGCCAGGGCAACGCCCCGTCGCGATCGATGATCTGCTGGGCGGTGGGCCCGGGCACGAATTCCATCACCAGGGAATGCGTCCCCTGGTCCTCGTCAATGTCATAAATGGCGACCACGTTGCCATGTTGCAGACGCGCCGCGGAACGGGCCTCACGCAGGAATCGCTGCAAATCCTTCGGCTCATTCGTCAACGACGGCGCGATCAACTTGACGGCGACCGCGCGCTTGAGAACCCGATCTTCGGCCAGATAGACGACGCCCATGCCCCCGCGCCCCAGCCGGGCGACGATGGCGTATTTCGTTAGCGCCCTGCCTACCCACGGATCGGGCGGCGCCGGCGCCTTGACGGTCGCACTCAGGTTTGGCTCGGAAGGATGGGCCGAATGCACGGAAGATCGCTCCTGGTGACGTGACGCGATGTTGACGCTATTGTATGACCGGCTTGCTGGTTTCGCCGGGGGCCTCGGGAGACCTTTGCTTTGCGCGGTTTTTAGTTTCGTACATTATACTTCACGGATGTTTTGTTTAGCCGCGACGCGCAGCGGAGCGCGAACGCGAAGCCCACGGGAATTCAAGACCATGTGCGGACGTTATGTGCGGCGACTCGACCTGGCAATCTACGCGGAGCAATTCGGTTTCTTGATCGAGACGCCGACCCCGCCGGCTTACAATATCGCTTGCACCAACCTGGCCGATGTGGTGCGCGTGCGGGAAGGCGTGCGCCGCCATGCGCCGGTGCCGTGGGGTTTTCTGCCGGTGTGGGCCAAGGACGCGAAATCGCGCACGATCAACGCCCGCTCGGAGACGGTCCATGAACTGCGGATGTTTCGCAACGCCTTCGAGAAACGGCGCTGCCTGATCCTGGCGGACGGGATCATCGAATGGCAAACCATCGGCAAACGCAAACTGCCCTACCTGTTCACGCTCAAGGGCGACCAGCCGTTCGCGTTCGCGGGCATCTGGAACCGCACCCGCGTCGGCGCGGAATCGGTGGAGAGTTGCGCGATCCTCACCACGGCGGCCAACGAGCTGTTCGCCCGCATCCATGACCGCATGCCGGTGATACTGCAAAAGGACGCGATTGCCTCTTGGCTCGATACGGACAAGGAGGACGCCAGCGTGCTTCGGGAGTTTCTCGTACCCTATCCCGCGGAAGAGATGGCGTCGATCGCGATCAGCCCGAAGGTCAACAGCGCGCGCTACAAGGAGGCGGATTGTCTGGAGCCGACCGCGGCTGCGAGCGAGGATCTTTTCGCGGAGTCCTAACTTGGACGGTGAATCGCGGGCTTCAATTTTTGTCTGGTAAAATACCGTTACAGGTTGGGTTAGGGCGTTGTTTAATTGCGATCTCTTACGGTACACAGGGATGGCCGAACACCCAAACAAGCATATCAGGGACGCAATCAAGTACGCTCTGAAAAAGTATGGCGCTTGGTGAAGGCTGGTCCGCGAGCGCACGTTTGGGGACAATTGTTTTGTCCGTTCGCGCGTCGAGGCGGATGCATTATTCGGGTTTTTTCCACGCCGCGAAATCCGGAAAACCACGCTCGGAGGATTCGGGAAGAAATTGATAAGTGTCCGCACGCGTGACGCCAGGATGAAAGGAACCAAGGATGAAAAGAAAGAAAACGTATGGCTTCTCCGTCGTCTTGACCGCGCGCTCCCTCAGTGCTGAGGAGTGTGATGCACTATACGAAGCCGGCTGCGACGATGGCACCATTGTGACGCGGAACCGAGTCACGTTCATTGCTTTCGACCGAAAAGCTGAATCCCTTGAACAAGCGATTCGCTCTGCGACCGCCAATGTGCGAGCGGCTGGGTTTGAAATAGTGCGGGTGGAGATGCCGGCGCTGGTTTAGCCGCGGAGCGATCGTATTGACAGGTGCGGTCAACCAGCTCAATCAAATGGTTGGCGTTTTGTCGGAGTGGCAAATGGGATGGCTAGATTTTTTCCGTTGGTCGACGCCAACGAAAACACCTCAATCGGCGCTACCGCTGGCCACGCCTCCCACTACGATGGTTACGTTTGATGATGAGGCCGTGACCTGCCGGCGGGCCGACGGTGTTGTGGAAACGGTGCGATGGTCGGACCTGCAAATCGTTTGCATCAGAACCACCGACGCTGGTCCTGCCGTCGATGACGTATTTTGGGTTTTGGGCGGAAGCGCGTCGGGTTGCGTAGTGCCGAGTGAAGCCGAAGGGATGAATCTTCTTTTGGAACGGCTTCAACATCTTCCGGGTTTTGATAATAACGCGGCTATTCAAGCGATGTCGTGTGCGGAGAATCACACCTTTCTATGCTGGAAGCGCCCTGGCATTTCCGATTCCGGCGACAATTAGATTCAGCTGCAACGTGGGGACTTGTTTCGCATATTCCATAAAGCATGATCAGAAATCAGGTTATGAATGCAAATCATATTAGCCGCTTGACATATAGTGAACATTAGTATACACTTTGACGACCCAGCACCTTCTACATCGCCGCTGGCGGCTTGGCGTTCGCAAGCGTGCGTTCGGCCCCAGGCTTTGCGCCTGGGGCTGGTTCCATATCGCCACCGGCGGCAATGACGGCATCATCATGCACGCACCGGAAACCATCCGCATCCTCGCGGAGCGCATGCGCGCGCTCGAGGCTTCCTGTCGGCCTTGCGCGCCGGTGACGATTCCGCTGGGCCTGGGCGGGCTGGGCGAGTTGTTTCCCGACGGCGGACTGGCGGCGGGATCGCTCGTCGAGTTGTTGCCTCGCTCGCCGGGGGCGGGGGCGTGGACGCTCGCGCTCGTTCTGGCACGCTATGCGTGCGGCGAGCGCAAGACGCTGTTGATCGCCGATGCCGAGCGCTGCTTTTATCCGCCGGCAGCGCGGGCGTTCGGGCTTGATCCAGAGCGGACCATCATCGTGAGGCCAAGGCAAGCGAGCGACGCGCTGCTCGCCCTGGCGCAGGCGCTGCGCTGTAGCGCGATCGGGGCGGGCATCGGCGCCTTCGATCGGCTGCACGACCGCGACGCCCGCAAGCTGCAACTGGCGGCGGAAGCCAGCGGCGCGATTGGCGTTCTGGTGCGACCCATGACGGCGCTGCACGCCCCCTCGTTCGCGGCCGTGCGCTGGTTGCTGGAGCCGCTCCCCTCCGCGCGCGGGCGGCGCCGGCTGCGCGTGGAAGTGTTGCGCTGCCGAACATCCCAGGGGTCCGCTGCGCTTACCCCTGGGCTTGCCCATCACTCATCACCCACCACTCACCACTCACCACTGCTGGAGATCGACGATGCCACGGGTCATGTGCGTGCATTTTCCCCACTGGAGCTTGCAGCGGATCGCGCAACAACAGCCGGAGTTGCGGGGTAGAGCGTTCGCGCTCACGCGGCCCATTGCCGGCAAGGGAAGCAAGATCATCGCGTGTTCGAGGCTGGCGGACCAGCACGGCGTTCGCCCCGGCATGATGGTCGCCGAGGCCCTGGCGACGCTGCCGACGTTGACCTGCGTGGACGAAGATCCCGATGCCGATCGCGCCGTGCTCATCCAACTGGCCGAATGGTCGCAGCGGTTCAGCCCGATCGTCGGCCTGGAGGATGCGGTCGCGCCGACGTGCCTGTTGATCGACGTCACCGGCGGCGCGGCTTGCTTCGGCGGTGAGGATGCGCTGTTACGGCGAGCCGAGGCGGAATATCGCGCCAGTGGGTGGATTGCCCAAATCGCGCTGGCGGACACCATCGGCGCGGCGTGGGCGTTGGCCGCTTGCGGCTTAGCGCTCGCGGAACGCCATGCGAGCGCTAAGCCGCAAGCGGCTTTACCCGTTCACGCCTTGCGGTTGTCCGCGCCAACCCTGGCGCTCTTGGCGCAACTCGGCATCGAGCGCATCGAACAATTGACGGCGTTGCCGCGCGCGCAGATTGCGGAGCGTTTCGGCCCGGAGGTTGGTCGGCGGCTCGATCAGATGTGCGGGCGCGTTGCGGAGGTGATCACGCCCATCCACGGGCAGCCGGACGCGGTGGCGAGCTGGTTGTTCGACGACCCGATCGAACGGCACGAAATCATGCTCAAGGTGCTCGATCGGCTACTCGAACGTTTGCAGACAATCCTCGAACAACGCCACTGCGGCACGCGGCTCGTTGAATGCGTGCTCGAACTGGACGGCGCGGAGACGCAGCGTTTCGAGTGCAGCCTGTCGCGGCCGGCGCGGCTGGCAAGTTACTTGATCCCGCTCATGCGCTTGAAACTGGAACCGATTCGCGTGATGGCGCCGGTCCGCGCCATGTGCGTGCGCGCCGTCGTGCTGGAAAGGCTTCCCGAGGAACAACCGAGCCTGTTCGATCAGGAGGCAAACGAAACGGAGCTGGCGCGACTTCTCGACAGCTTGACCTCGCGCCTGGGCAAGGAGGCGGTGACAACCGTGCGTTTCGTTGCCGACCCGCAACCGGAACTGGCGTGCCGCTTCGAGCCTGCCGCGCACCGTTCATCGCTTCCGTTTAGCCGCTCGCCTTTGGCGAGCGGAGACATCCATCGCCCCCTCCAACTTTTCACGCGACCGACGCCGCTTCAAGTGATCGCGACGGCGCCAGAGGGACGGCCGCAACGATTTCACCATGCCGGAACCGAGCAAGTCGTGACCCGTTGCCAGGGCCCCGAGCGCATCGAGACCGGCTGGTGGCGTGCGGCCGATATTCAGCGCGATTACTATTTGGTCGAAACCACGGATGGCACGCGCTGGTGGATATTTCAACGTCTCGACGATGGCCGCTGGTTCTTGCATGGGTGCTTTGATTGAGCCGCGCCACAAGCGCTTGCCAGCCCGGAGCGCAAGCGACGGGTTGATACGACAATCCGGGACCCCGTCGCTTGCGCTCCGGGCTGGTAAGGCCATGACCTACGCTGAACTCCACTGCAAGACGAACTTCTCCTTCCTGGAAGGAGCATCGCACGCGAACGAGCTGGCGACCCGGGCCGCGGAGCTTGGGTTGCACGCTCTGGCGATCACGGATCGCAATTCGCTGGCGGGTGTGGTGCGCGCCCATCAAGCAGCCAAGGCGGCGAACCTGAAGCTCTTGATCGGCGCGGAGATCACGCCCACCGATGGCGCGCCAATCGTGCTGCTCGCGATGAACCTGGCTGGCTATCGCAATCTGTCCCAGCTCATCACGCGCGGACGGCGCGCGGCGCCGAAGGGGGAATGCCGGCTCACCGTGGAGGACATCGCCTCGCACGCGCCGGATTTGCTGGCGATCATCCTTCCGCCCCAGAGTATTGACAATTATCCATTTCCAATTTCCAATTTCCAATTGAAGAAAACGGACGCGCCAATTGGAAATTGCAAAGTGGAAATTGGAAATTGGAAATGTTACCGCGACATCTTCGCCGAGCGCGTCTATCTCGCCGCCGCCGTGCATCTGGGGCCAGATGACGACGCGGAACTCGAACGCGCCGCGGCGCAAGCCCGGCAATGCCGGCTTCCCTTGCTTGCGACCAACCAGGTTCACTATCACGTCCCCGCACGTCGGCGGTTGCACGAGGTGCTGACGGCGGTGCGGCATCACACCACGGTCGCCAATCTTGGCGCCTTACGTTTCGCCAACGGGGAACGCCATCTGAAATCGCCTGCCCAGATGGTGCAGCTCTTCGCGCAATATCCTGACGCGATCCGCCGCACCGTCGAGGTCGCGGAGCGCTGTCACTTTTCCCTTGACGAGCTACGCTATGAATATCCCGACGAATTGTGTCCGCCCGGCAAAACGCCCACCGAGCATCTGGCCGACTTGACCTGGGCCGGCGCGAACGACCGATATTCAGGCGGCATTCCAGAGAAAGTGCGCGACCTCTTGCATCGCGAACTGGCGCTGATCGCCGAGCTGCGCTACGAGGCTTTCTTCCTCACCGTCTGGGACATCGTCGTCTTCGCTCGCGCGCGCGGCATTCTCTGCCAGGGCCGCGGCTCGGCGGCGAACTCCGCGGTCTGCTATTGTCTGGGCATCACCTCCGTCGATCCCGATCGCGCGGATCTGCTCTTTGAACGCTTCATCAGCAAGGAACGCAACGAAGCGCCCGACATCGATGTCGATTTCGAGCACGAACGCCGCGAGGAAGTCTTCCAGTACATCTACGCCAAGTACGGACGCGAACGCGCCGGCATCGTTGCCGAGGTCATCACCTATCAGCCACGCTCGGCGGTGCGCGATGTCGGCAAGGCGCTGGGCCTGTCGCTCGACGCGGTCGATCGGCTTGCCAAGGCGATCGACTGGCATGTCCCCCTCACCCCCAACCCCTCTCCCTCAGGGGGCGAGGGGGGAATTGCGGAGCGCATCCGTGAAGCCGGGCTCACGCCGGATGCGACCAACGTCCGGCATCTGGTCGAGCTTACTGCGGAGTTGATCGGCTTTCCGCGGCATCTTTCGCAACATGTCGGCGGGTTCGTCATCACGGGCCGGCCGCTCTCGGAGATGGTGCCGATCGAAAACGCCGCGATGGCGGACCGCACCGTCATCGAATGGGACAAGGACGACCTCGATGCGCTGGGCATCCTCAAGGTCGATTGCCTGGCGCTGGGGATGCTGACGGCGATCCAGAAATGTTTCGAGTTGATCGGGCCGGTGCCGTGGCTTCGTTTAGCGCCCGCAGTGAAGGGACCGGCGAATGGCGCTTCACTGCGGGCGCTAAACGAAGACAAACTGACGCTCGCCACGATTCCCGCGGAAGACTCGATCGTTTACGACATGATCTGCAAGGCCGATACGATCGGCGTTTTTCAGATCGAAAGCCGGGCGCAGATGAGCATGTTGCCTCGCTTGCAACCGCGGTGTTTTTACGATCTGGTGGTGGAAGTCGCGATCGTGCGGCCCGGGCCGATCCAGGGCGGGATGGTGCATCCGTACCTGCGGCGGCGCTCGGGGCAGGAGCCGGTGTCGTATCCAAACCCGATCGTCGAGCAGGTGTTGTCAAAAACGCTCGGGGTGCCGCTCTTTCAGGAACAGGTGATGCGACTCGCGATCGTCGCGGCGGGCTTCACGCCGGGCGAGGCGGATCAACTCCGGCGTGCCATGGGCGCATGGAAGCGCAGCGGGACCATCGACAAGTTTCGTGATAAATTTCGCGCCGGTCTTTTGAGCCGCGGGTTCCCCATCGAATTCGCCGAGCAGCTTTATGCCCAGATCGCAGGCTTCGGCGAGTATGGCTTCCCGGAATCGCATGCGGCCAGCTTCGCGCTACTGGCGTATGTGTCGGCGTGGCTGAAGTGCCATTATCCGGCTGAATTTGCCGCGGCCATCATCAACAGCCAGCCGATGGGTTTTTATGGGGCCGCCCAGTTGATCCACGACGCGCAGGCGCATGGCGTGGCGGTGCTGCCGATTGATGTCAACCACAGTGCGTGGGATTGCACGATTGGACCGTTTAGCCGCTCGCCTTTGGCGAGCGCGGATGTGGATGCACTCCCGAGCGCTCGCCAAAGGCGAGCGGCTAAACCAATTCGCCTGGGTTTCCGCTTGATCAAAGGGTTTTCGTCGGCGCACGCGGCGAACATCGTGACGGCGCGCAACGACGCGCCGTTCCGCTCGATCGCCGACTTTGCACGACGCGGGCGCCTGTCGCGAGCTTTGGTTGCACGGCTGGCGGCGGCGGATGCGTTTCGATCACTGGGGCTCGACCGCCGGGCGGCGCTCTGGAAAGCGCTGGCGATCGGTGAAGACCTGCCGCTCTTCGCCGGGCTGGACGAGGATGTCGATCTGCCGGCGTTGCCAGAAATGCCAATCGGAGAACACGTGGTGGCTGATTACCAGTCAACCGGCCTGTCGCTCAAGGCGCACCCAATTAGCTTGATCCGTGGGGACCTGGATCGGCTTGACACCGTCTCCGCCAGGGCGCTCGATCAACTTCCCGACAAGGCGACGGTGCGCATCGCGGGACTGGTGCTGGTTCGCCAGCGACCGGCAACCGCCAACGGGACCGTGTTCATGTCGCTGGAAGACGAGACCGGGTTGATGAACCTCATCATCTGGCGGCGCACCTGGGAACGCTTTCGCAAGGTCGCCCGGGACGCGGTCGCCCTGTTCATCGAAGGCAAGATCGAACGGGCCGACCGGGTCATCCATGTCTGTCCCACGAACATTCAAGACCTCTCGCACGCCCTGCGCGACCTGGCCTCGCGGTCTCGGGATTTTCGTTAAAACTCCAAAAAAAAGCTCGGCCGACATTTACAACCGCCGCGCCATCTGTTACGATTGTTTTTTCTCCCCCATCCGGAACCTTCGCTCACCGGCGTGCGTCGTAAGGTCGCCCCAAAGCAAACGCCCCTCTTTTTAGGCAATCCCCGCGTATTTCTCCCAGAGCTAACACCGGGCAATTTGTCGGGATGAAATGGACTTTTTCGGCGAATTCCACCAAACTAAATCATCACGCGGACGTTATATTTTCCATAAGCCGGAATCTCTTCCGGACTGGTGAAGTTTGTAGGGCGGGATTTTGACGAAAAGCAAGACGTTTGGCGTGATTTTTAGCCGAGAGAGGAAAGTCGGACTGACGCGCCCTATCAGACCAGAGCGCCCGGTCCGAAAATGAGTCGCCAGGCCACAGGCAGCCAGGGCGAAATGGCCTGATTTTTCTGATAAATCCTTTGAAAACGAACGCCCGATCTGATAACTTGGGTGCTCTCAAACGCGGTTGTTATTCATTATCCAGTTTGGGTTTGTGGCTCCACGAGGTTCTTGTTCATGTTTTCATTCAATCTCGTATCCTGGCTCAAAAGCATAGCTCGCACACGCGGAAAAACAATTCAAAAAAAGCCTCGCTTTCGGCTCAGCGTCGAAACGCTGGAGGACCGCCTGGCCCCGGCCACGTTCATCTGGACGGGCGGCGGCGCCAACACCAACTGGAGCACGGCAGCCAACTGGCAAGGCGGCATCGCTCCCTCAGCCGCCTCCCCGCTCGCCGACCTGGTTTTCGACAACCGCGGGGCCGGTAGCCTGATCTCCAACAACAACATCAACAACCTGACCGTCAACTCCATCCAGATCGCCAACCTCAGCAACTACACCCTGACGGGCAACCAGATCACCCTCGGCAATCCGGGCGCCGCGGGCAGCGGCACCATCCTCGTCGCTTCGGGCCTGACCGGCACCGATATCGGCCTGCCCATGCAGCTGTCGGCCGCCTCCGGCAGCAAACAATTCATCACCGTGGGCGCCGCCGGCGTCTTGACCCTGTCCGGCGCTTTGACCGGGAATACCGGATCCGAAATCACCAAGGAGGGCACCGGAACCCTCATCCTCTCCAACAACAACAGCGGCTTCAACGGACCGTTCAACCTCGATCACGACGCCGGCATCGTCCGCATCCAGCACGCCCGCGCCCTTGGCAGCGGCCTGGTCACCGTCGGTAATAACTCCCAGCTGCAAATCGACGCCAATGGCGCCGCCTCCCTCCCTGGCGGTTCCATTCCCAATACCGTTCAGCTGTTCGGTCCTGGCGTCAGCAACCTCGGCAGTCTTTACAACCTCGACGGCGCCAACACCTGGTCCGGCGACATCGAGATGGCGACCGACACCAGCTTCAACGCCGCCGCCAACACCACTCTGACCATCACCGGCAACATCTCCGACCTGAGCAGCCCGTTCAACGTCACCAAGATCGGTCAGGGCGAGGTCATCTTCGCCAGCCAAAACGACTACCGCGGCTCCACCACCGTCAACGATGGCATCCTAACGATCCGCAATCCGTTGGCCCTCGGCTCCGTGCCCGGCGCCGGCACGACCGTCAACCGCAACGCCATCCTGGGCACCATCGGCACCCTGCGCCTGTGGGCCACCGCAGCACAACAGGCCTCGGCCGAAGGCGGCTTTACTGTTGCCGATGTGCCACTCACCTTGAACGCCACGGGATTCGGCGGCAACGGCGCCTTGAACAACTTTGAAGGCAACAATACCTGGACAGGCCCGGTTACCCTGGGCAGCCCCGGCGGCTTCGCACCGACAATTCGCGTGGAGGCCAATGCCGCCGGCGACGACACCCGCCTCTTCCTCAAAGGAGTCATCAGCGACGTCATCGCACCCAACACTCCGTTTGATCTGACCAAGACGGGCACTGGCGATCTGGTGCTTCAGCCAACGAACGCCTTCGGCGTCGGCACCCCCAATCAATTCCGCGGCACTACCACGGTGGTGGAAGGCACCCTCACCCTGCGTGATTCCCAGGGATTGGGTCCGCAAACAAAACAGAACCGCCTCAACTGGGCCAATCCCATCGCCACCATCCTTGACGGCGCCACGCTTGCCCTGGAATCCAACGTCGGCCATGTCGATTCGGTCACCGGCACGGTCAATCGCCTGGATGTCGCCGCGCCGATTAATATCGACGGCGCCGGACTTAACGGCGTCGGCGCGCTCCGCAGCGTGAGTGGGATCAACACCTATAGCTCGGTCTTCTTCACCTCGCCGGTGCAAGGCGCGACCAACCCTCAACCGGGCGGCGCCTTGACCAATGGGACCACCTACTATTACGTCGTCACCGCGATCGATGGCTTCGGCGAATCGCTCCCGTCCAATGAACAGTCCTACCAGGCCACGGCCGCCAATCGCACGGCCCGGATTTCCTGGGCCGCCGTGCCGGGCGCGACCGGGTATCGCATCTACCGCAGCACCACGCCGGGCAGCTACGGCGCGAGCAGCCGGGTGACGACCATCAACAGCGGCGCGACCGTAACCTTCAACGACCCGGGCGCCGCCACCGGCGCCGGCAGCCCGCCTGCCAGGTTCGCGGTCATCCGCATGTTTGACCTCGGCCCCGGCGCATCCATCGGCGTCGAGGCCGAGCCGACGCAGACCGCCGACATCAGCTACTTCACCGATGACTACAGTTTGACCGTCACCGGCGGAATTGGCGGGCTCGCTCCCCAAATCATGACCAAGGTCGGCACCGGCCACCTGATCCTTCCCAACGCCAACATCTTCCTCGAAAGCGACACCGCCATTGACAACGGCTGGGTCACGATCCGGAATCCCGACGCGCTTGGCCCCCCGCTTGACGACGTTCAAGAAGTTCAACCAGAGGTTACCGTCAACACGGGCGCGGCGTTGATGTTCTATCCGCTCGAGCCCGGAACCAATTTCACGTTTTCGCACAATCTCGATTTGCAAGGCACAGGCATCAGCCACCCGTTCGCTTTGATCAATCAGAAGGGCGCTTTGGAGAACCTTTCCGGTGTCAACACGATCGACGGCAACATGGCCATGACGAATAAGGTCGGCATCGGGGTGGAGAAGGTCTTTGGCCCCAGCCATTTATCGCTGAAAGGCGAGCAGACCGAAAACCCCGTCACCGCGATCAACATCAACGCCAATTTCAACGGCGGCTCGAACCAGAACGCACGTGTCGTTGACACGGGCAGCTTGACCGGTGGTACAATTATTCTGAATGCCGACGTTTACGGACGTGAGGATGATCTGCGCGTCTATTTGGGAGATTGGGTTAGCAGTCCCGGTACGGCGATTCTGGTCTACGATTCCAGCACTAATCTCACGCCGCCGTACACAACGCCCTACAACCCCGTCGTCCCAACCAACACGACTGGCGCTGATATCAACATCGTTTATGACAATACGACGGCTATCGCCACGGCAACACACGTCCTTGGTCGAGGTTTCCCGGGCGGACCCAAGAACACGATGGGGACGGGCTGGCAACTTGGCCCGGTCAATTCCGCCTATGCGGCTTTGCCGAGCACATTTATCACCATCGTTGTCAACCAGGGCGGAAATCCCCTTTACTCAATGACGAGTTGGGAGTACGCCCTTCAGATCCTGCCTAATTCCTCCAACATCGGCGGGCAAATCGTCAAGCTCGGCTCGCAGCGCCTTGACATTGTGGGGCCCGGCATCTACTCCGGCGGCGTCGATATTCGCGAGGGTGTCGTCCAGGTGGAAAACAACGACGCGCTCGGTCGCCCCGGAGCGGGCGCTGCCATCACGGTCCAGCCCGGCGCCTCCCTGGCGCTGGCCCCGATCGACCCCGCTCAGCACGGCGGACTCAACACCGGGGCGTCCATCTGGGACACCCGCCTGACGCTCGCAGGCAACGGCAACAGCGAATTCGGCCTGGCCCCGCTCACCGTACTGTCCGACGACGTTCTCTGGTACGGGCCGGTCTCGCTGATTTCCACGGTCAACGTCACGTTTGAAGGCGCGCTCGCCAATCAAGCAGTCCCCACGCTAACGGGCGATGGCGCCGGGCTCACCGGGGGATCACCGACGGTCACCGTCGTCACCACCACCCCGGGCGGTCCCGGGCGCAACGCCGTGCAGACCCTGGGCTTCGCCGCGGGCATCAACGGCGGAACCTTCACCCTCACCTACGACGACGGGATAAATCCCCCGGTCACGACCGGGAACATCGCCTGGGATGCTGACCCTAATACTCTCTTTGCCAATATGCGTGCCGAGTTGACCGGCATCGCGGCCCTGGCCGGGAATTTCGACATCGCCTTGATGAGCCCGACCATCGAAATCAAGCCGAATTCTCGTTTGGTGATCGCAGGCGCCATCAACGACGGCACTCCCTCGACTCCCGGCGTCTACCGCTCGGACATCAACATCTCCGGCGGCGGGCAACTGCTCCTGTCGGGCCCGAATACTTATCGCGGCACCACCTTTGTCCACCAGGGCGTCGTGACCGTTGCCAATGGGCAGGCCCTCGGCGACGCCGGCGTGCCGGGACAACAGGAAATTTCCTTCAACGGGGCCATCGCGGGCAGCACCAAGTACACGCTGGCCTTTGCCGGCGAGCCGACTCCCGAGATCACCTACACCGGCGCCGCGGCCGATGCGGTCAATATTCAGACGGCACTCAACAACCTCACCGCCATTGGCGGTTCGGGCGCGTCGGTCTCCGTCATTCCGGCCAGTCCCGGGGTTTTCCTGGTCACCTTCTCTGGAAATCTGACCGGCAACACCAGCCAGCTCATTGTTGCCGCCATCACCAGCGGCCCTGGCGACGTTCTCGCCGGCGTTCAGGGCGGCACGGTCATCGCGGATCAGGCCCAGATTCAAATGCAAGGCGGCATCACCGTCAGCGGCGAGCCGCTCATCCTGCAAGGCACGGGCAACAACCTCCAGTCCGCGCAGCAGAGCTTCACGACCTCGTCCACCACGCTGGTCCCGACCGGCGATTTCACGCTCGAATTCAACGGCGACACCACCGGACCGCTTACCTTCGACTCCACCGCCAGCGATATTCAGGACGCCCTGCAAGGCCTGCCCAGCATTGGCGGCGCGGGCGGCACCGTCACCGTCAATGTCGGCAACGTCGTCGACGGGGCCAACGAAATCCAGCGCATCGCTTTCACCAACTTCAACGTCGGCGACCGCTATCGCCTGTACTTCGACCCCACCGGTGCGACGCCCGCACTGGGCCGCAACCTGACGCCGCTGCTGACCTATTCGGCCAACCCATTCACGAATCGTTTCGAAGTCATGTACGAACTCAAACGGCTCGACTCGGTGGTCCGCAATGGCGGCACGGTCCAGCCCGGGCCCACCGGCGTCGTCGCGGGCGGCGGCAGCTTTGTTAGCGTCGAATTCCTCGGCAGTTTCGCCAATCAGCCGTTGCCGGAGATCGTCCCGTTCAACTTCACCGCCGCTCCAGGCTCGGCCATCGCCGTGACCCAGACGCAGGCCGCCGCGCCGGGGTCGAAGAGTTACACCGTCGGCTTCAGCGGTAGCTTCGCGCACCAGGCTCAGCCGCTTCTGACCGTGGCGACGACGGGAACGACGACCGTGTCTACTCCGGTGACCACCATCGCCGGCGGCACGCAGAATGCCACGCCGGACCGCTGGTTCGAGACCGGGCCCGCGCCGATCACAGCCGCGGAGGTGTTCAACGGCGGCGGCGGCGGACCGCAGCTCACCACCGGAAGGATCACCGGCGTCGTCGTGCAGGGCACCTACGCTGACGACATCCTGATCTCGACCGCCGGCGGCGGTTTCTGGAAAACCATCGATGGCGGCAGGCACTGGACGCCGATGTTCGACGGCGTTCCCGATTCCGTCCTGTTCGGCGGCTCCATCGCCACCCTCGCCTCCCCCGCGCCGAACCTCATCTACATGGCCACTGGCGAGGGCAACAACTCGGCCGATTCGTTTTACGGCTCCGGTGTTTACCTCAACGGCACGCTCCTTACCGACCCGGTTCTGGACAACCCGCTCGCCGGGAAAGCGGTCAACAAGATTGTCGTCAACCCAAACAACCCACTCATGATCTGGGTCGCCGTCAGCGATCTGGCCACCAACGGCACCAGCGGCGATGCGGGTGTCTGGCGCTATGACGGCATCAACTGGGTGAACATCACCGACGACGGCGTCCTCCCGACCGACGACGTTTCCTATACCGACCTGGCCTACGACAGCATTAACGACGTGCTCTACGCGGGCATCTTGAATCCGACCAATCCATCGGACAACGACATCATCACGAGTACCGACCCGACGAGCGCTTTGCCCACGTGGACGGCCGAAGACATCGAATCCATCATCACCGGCGCCAGCGGTCCCGCTAACCGCGTTGGCTCGATCAAACTTGCCGTGGCACAATCGGACCGCGTGTACGCTGCGGTTGCCGATCGCGTCACCGGCGGTATTTTGTCAATCCTCGAGACGAATACCGGTCCCGGGGGTTTCGCCAATGTCGCGGACGTCAGCTTTGACCAGAGCAACCTTCCCAACTATCTGCTGAATCAGGGGTCCTACGCGTCGGCGATTGTGGCCCGGGGCAACACGATTTACGTGGGCGGCCGCGATCAAGGCAACGGCACCGATTTTGTCCTCCAGTCAACCGACCGCGGCGCCAACTGGACCGACATCGTGGCGGGCGCCGCGGCCGGGCCGCACACCGGAATTCATGGCCTCGCGCTCGATGTCAACAACCAACTCGTGGTCGGCAGTGACGGCGGTCTCTGGCGTTGGGACCCCGCCGGCCCCACCTGGACCAACCTCAACGGCGACCTCGGCATCAGCCAGATCAACGCCGTCACCGCTCAGCCAGGAAACAATGGCCTCCTGTTGGCCGGCACCCAGAACAATAGCGCCGCCAGGTCGGGCGGCACTCAGGCCTGGACCCAGGTCAACCCCAATGCGGCCGCTCCGACCGCAAGCGTGACAAGCATCGACTTCGTCCCGGGCAACCCAACGCAGGCCTTCGCGATCGTCAACGGGACGTTCTACCACTCCTCCGACGGCGGTACTACCTGGACGGCCAACGGGGCGGCGGCGGATTTCGCGATCGATCTGATCAATCCATCCCGCGTGCTCCTCTCCAACGCCGCTGGTTCGGTTCGGGAATCGAACAACGCCGGCGCCGGTCCGCTGACCAATCTCAATTCTCCGGCCGGCGGCCTCGTCGCCGCGGCGAGCTACCAGGGCATCTTCCAGGCTGACCCGTATTTCCCGGCCGTGCAAGACGTCGGGGCCAACACCTACGTGCCCGGCACGATCTATGTCGCCAGTACGACCAACCTTTTCGTCAGCAAGAATTACGGAACGCTTTGGACCGGCACGACCCTGGCCACCAGCGTTCGCACGCCGCCCTTGCTCCCCGGCACCACGATTCGCGATATTGCCGTCGATCCCGCGGACAGCAACGTTATCTACGTCGTCACCAGCGGCGCGGTCGGAGTCGCGGGTGCCGGGCGCGTTTTCAAGAGCACCGACGCCGGCCTGTCGTGGACTCCGCTGAGCACCGGTCTGCCGCTCTCCACCCATAACGGTTCGGTTCTGGCAGCCTGGAACCTGGCGATCGACTACCGCACCAACGATCTATACCTCGGCACCGATGAGGGCGTCTGGAAACTGGCCGGCGGAACCGGCGCCTGGCAACGCTTCGGCGCCGGCCTGCCCAACGTTCAGGTGAAAGATATTCACCTCGACCCGGCCACCAACGTCTTGACCGCCGGAACCTATGGTCGAGGCGTTTGGCAGTTCTATCTGGACGACAACACGCTGCCGACCGCGCCCGCGTCGCCGGGCGTGTTGCGCAGCGTGGCGGGGGACAACGTCTGGGCCGGGCCGATCTATCTGGCCGGCGCCACGACTGTCAGCGCCAATGGCTCCCAGGCATTGCAAAACGGCCTGTCGGCGGCCTCGCTCACCCTCTTCGGCTCCGTCAGCGATTTGACGATCACCAGCCTGAATACCTTGACCAAGATCGGCGGCGGCGATGTCATCCTGTCCGGCGTGAACTCCTTTGCCGGCGTGACCGACGTGCAAGAAGGCAACGTCGTCGTGCGCAATCCGCAAGCGCTGGGGAGTTCCAGTTTCGCGGGCGTGCAAGCGCTTTCCGTTTTCGCCACCCAGGCGCCGGTCCAGGATGTGGCAACCGTCACCACCGGCGGCGCCATCCCGGACGCCACCACCTACTACTATCAGATCACCGCCATCGGCCCGCGCGGCGAATCGATCGGCAGCAACCAGCAACAGATCCTCACGACCGCGGACAATCAGGCGGTCATCCTGACGTGGAGACCGGTCGCCGGCGCGACCCAGTACAACGTCTATCGCTCGACCAACCCCGTTCCATTCGCCTCGCCTGCCCTGGTGGCCACCGTGAACTCCGGTTCGGCGACCACCTACACCGACCTTGGCGCCGCGACCACGCCCGGCGCGCCGACCCCGTTGACCATCAACTTGTCCTTCGACGGCGTTACCACCGCAACCCCGCTCAACTACACCGGCACGGCCGCGGACGCCGCCGCCATCGAAGCTGCACTAAACGGATTGTCAAGCATCGCCAGCGCCGGCACCGGCGCTTCGGTCAGCGTGGTCGAAACCAGCCCGGGTCTCTACCTGATCACCTTCCAGGGTTCCCTCGCCGGCATCACCGCACCGACTATTCAGGCGTCGATCGTCGGCGGCTTCGGCTCGGCGTCGGTCACGACGGGCGCCGGCGGTATCGTCCAGAAGGGGGCCGCCCTGGTGTTGCAATCGAGCCTGGATCTGGAACCGCTGACCCTCAACGGCAACGGCATCAACCCCAACTATGGCGGACACTACACCGGCGCCTTGCGCAGCCTGACGAACACCAACACCTACACGGGAACCGCCACCCTCAACACCAACGCCACCATCGGCGTGGACGCCAGCAGCACGCTCATCATGGCCAGCGCCAACGCGTATTCGATCATCGATAACGGCGTGGGCTACAACCTGACCAAGGAGGGCGCCGGCACGCTCATCCTCACCAGCGCGAGCAATTACGCAGGCGCGAACTTGGGCACGTTTGTCAATCAGGGCGTCCTTAACATTCAGGATTCGGGCGCCCTAGGGGCCGCCGCCGGTACGACCACCATTCGCGACGGTGCGCAACTCCAGCTTCAGGAGAAGGCGACCGGCCCGAATCAGCTCGCGCCGAGTCTGTCCGCGGGCGGCACGATCGCCAACGGCACGACCTATTACTACCAGATCACCGCGATCACCGCGACTGGCGAGACGCTGCCAAGCAACGAAGTCACCATCACCACCGACGCCAACGATCAGGCCATCGATCTCGACTGGAACTCGGTCGCTGGCGCGATTTCCTACAAGGTGTACCGCTCGACAACGCCCGCGCCTTATACCTCGCCTGCTCTGCTCGCCATTGTGACCACCGGCTCCGCGTTCACCGACGATGGCACAATCGTCCTCGGCCCCGGCACGCCTCCCGTCGGTCCGCTCGACGTGGCCGACCAGAACCTCGTCCTGTCGGGCACCGGCATTGCCGGCAGCGGCGCCCTGCTCAACGTTCGTGGCAACAATACCTGGGGCAGCACCGGCACGACCGTCACGATCACCTCGGCGCCTGCCTTCTTCCCCAACACGACGCCCAAGGGCACCGTTAGCTTCGGCGTCACCCGGGCCGCCGACACGCTCACCATTGGCAGCTCCATCAACGAGCCCACCTCCGCGGCGGCGGCGCCCACCACCGGGCCCCTGCCGACCGGCCTTACGAAGGTCGGCCAGGGCCGCTTGACGCTGACCCAGGCAGACGCCTATAGCGGCACCACCTACGTGGACGAAGGCATCCTGCGCATCCAAAACAACGACGCCCTCGGCACGGGCACCGACAATGAAATCCAGCGCATCACCGTCTTTGACACCGTTGGGACCAGCAGCTACACCCTCAGCTTCAATGGCCAAACCACCGGCCTCCTACCGTTCGGCCTCCAGGCCAGCGGCGGAGTCGGCGCCACCGCCAGCGTTCAGAATGCGCTCGAAGCCCTGTCGTCCATTGGCAACGGCAACGTCTCGGTGACCCGCTCGACCATCACGGTCAGCACGCCCAGCGGCGATCAGGTTGGCTACATCTACACCGTCACCTTCACGTTCAGCGGACCGCAACTCCACGCCAACGTCCCGCTCATGACCGCCACGCCTTCCGGCGGCATCAATATCGCGATCAGCCAGGTCGCCGACGGCGGCATCGGTACGATTGTCAGCTCCGGCGCCTCGCTCGAAATCGACGGCACGCTCGCCGACCTGACCGTCCCCGCCAGCGAATCCCTCTTCCTCAACGGCACCGGTGTCGCCGGCCTCGGCGCCCTGCACAATGTCGGTGGCTCAAACCTCTGGAACGGACCGGTCACGCTGCAAACCAGCAGCCGCATCGGTGTCGATCCAAGTTCTCAGCTCAACATCGTCGGCGCCGTACAAGACCTTGACCTCACCAACGCCATCCCGTCCAGCCCGCTGCCCAGCCCGATTCCCCAGGCCAACCTCACCAAGGTCGGTGACGGAACCCTGGTTTTCCCCAACGCCAAGACCTATACCGGCAACACCTTCATCAACGAAGGCGTGCTCAACATTCGGAATTCGCAAGCGCTCGGCCTACAACCCTCCGAAGTACAAAACGTCACCGTGACAGGCACCAGCGGCAGCTTCACCCTCAACTTCAAGGGCGACTCCACCGGCAGCTTGCCGTTCGGCACCCCGGCCTCCGGCGGCGTCGGGCCGCTCGCCAGCATTCAAAACGCACTCAACGCACTGCCGTCCATCAGCACGGGCGGCGGCTCCGTGATCGTTACCCAGACCGGGAACACCTACACCGTGTTCTTTAACGGCGGGCCTCTCGCGCGGACGAATCAACCGATCCTGAGCGGCACCTTCACGGCCGGCATCACCACGTTCGCCATCGCCCCGATCCAGAAGGGCGGCTCCAGCAGCACCGTGGTCGCCGACGGCGCCACGCTGCAATTGCAAAGCACCACCGAGGCGACCGCCAAGCAATTGATCCTCAACGGCCTGGGCTTTGACAACGCCGGCGCCTTGCAAAATGTTCTCGGCAACAACATCGCCAAGAACCAGTCGATCCTCCTGGGCAGCGACGCCTCCTTCGGCGCCGAGGCAGGCACGCGCCTCACGGTCAATCTCCCAACCAGCGATCAATACCAGGTGCAGTCGATCACCTTCAATGGCTTCAGCGGTGGCAACACGTACACCCTCTCCTTTAACGGCGACACCACCCCGCCCCTGGTGTTCAGCAGCACCGCTTCCACGAATCGCACGCGAATCGCCAACGCCCTCAACGCGTTGCCCACCATCGCCCTGCTCGGCGGCAGCGTGACCGTGTCCTCCGTGGGCAACACCTATAGCGTCTCGTTCGGCGGCCGCATGATCGGCACCGCCTGGACCCAGATCGTCGCCACGCGAACCTCGGGAACAGGGACATTCAACGTCAGCACCGCGATGAGTTCTTACGGGTACGGCATCACCAAACTGGGCGACGGGACCGTGCGTTACGACGGGACCGTGAACAACCTCTACACCGGGCTGACTCATGTCGTCGAGGGCCTTCTCGAATTGAACCAGACCGCCAGCACCAACGCCATCGCTGGCGACCTGACGGTTGGCACGCCCGGCACGCCGGAAATCCAGACTCTCACCGTGAGCGGCACGTCCGGCACGTTCACGCTCTCCTTCAACGGGC
This sequence comes from Planctomycetota bacterium, assembly GCA_016191165.1. GTDB lineage: Bacteria > Planctomycetota > Planctomycetia > Gemmatales > Gemmataceae > SIAQ01. Next base: position 24,105 of record JACPPF010000176.1, on the reverse strand, counting down.
AGACCACGACCGACCTTGATTTCGACGCAACCAACATCGAGGTCCGCAACGCGCTCAACGCGCTGTCCACCATCGGAAACGTGGGCGGTTCCGTCGCGGTCGTCAAGACCGGGAACGTCTATACCATCACCTTCGGCGGCACGCTCCTGGGCGCCAACCTGCAAACCCTCGGCGTTGACGACTCCGGCGGCGCCACCGCGTCGATCACCGCCGAAACCGATGGCGGACGTTTCTCCCCCGCCGCCGGCGTGGTCGCAAGATTGTTGACGAACAACCAGATCGTCAACACGTCCAACGTCCTCGTCCATGGCGATGGCCTGCTCGACCTCAACGGCCTGACCGAGGACTTCAACCGCGTCGTCCGCATCGTGGACGGGCAGATGGACACCGGCGCCACCGGCGCCGCCATCCTCCTCGCTGGTTTGAACATGACGGGCGGCACGATCAACGATGCCAACGCCGCCTCGCCCGGCGGGCTGGACCTGCAAGGCAACGTGACGGCAATCTCCACGGCCACCGGCTCGGCGGTCATTCAGGGTGCGGGCGTTGTCAACCTGCACGGCGCCACGCGGACCTTCACGGTGAACGACGGGCCGCAACACGCCGACCTGTTCGTGCCGACCAACATCGCCGATCTTTCGGGCTCCTCCGGCCTTGTCAAGAATGGTAACGGCCGACTCGAACTCAGCGCCCATAACGCCTATGTTGGCGCCACCACGATCAGCAACGGCGACGTGCAAGTGGATGGCAGCGGCATCGTTCAGGTCATCACGCTGCGGAACGTGATCGCCAACACGACGCGCCTCACGCTCACCTACCAGGGCGCCACCGCGGTGCCGTTCCTGTACACGGGCAACAGCGCCACCGACGTGGCGTCATTCCAGTCGGCGATCGGGTTCCTCCTCAGCGTTCCCGCATCTTCGGTCAACGTCGTGGCCGACGGGACGGGCACCATTTTCACCGTGACCTTCACGGTCGCGCGCTCACCGTTCATGCCCGCCGTCACCACCGCCGCGACGACGGGCAACGCCTACTTGACCATTCCAAACAACATTCAGGATGTGTACCTCGACGGCGGCAGTCTGAGTGGAACCGGCTCGGTGGACCTGATCGCCGGCGCGCCCGCCGGCACGACCGCCGCGGTCGGGACCGTCGATCCGGGCGTCAACACACTCGTCCCAACCGCGGGGATGCTCAACACCACAGGCAACGTCCTCTGGGGCCCGAACACCACGTTCCAGATTCAACCCGCCAACCTCACCGGCACGCATCCCAATCCGATTGCCGGCCGAGACTACGAGCAACTCAGCATCACCGGCAGCATCACGCTGGGCAACGCGCTGCTCACCGGTTCGCCCGGTCCGGGCATCCTGATCGACGACGAGTTCACCATCATCCAGGCCAGCGCCGGCGTCTTCGGGTTCCTCAATGGGATTGACCCGATCAGCGGCTCGCCAACCCAAATCAATCAAGACGGCACGGTCTGGTTGAACGGGCAAAAGTTCACGGTGCACTATTACACCAACAGCGTCGTCCTCACCCGGGAGCTCGCGGTGATGTCCGTCCTCGATCTGACGGTCAACGCCAACCCTTCCGCCTACGGCCAGGAGGTCATCTACACCGTTCACGCCGTCCCCGAACCCGGCGCGACGTTTGCCACCGCGGACGTCTTCATGGACTTCACGCTCGACGGACCGCAAGGGTTGTACACGCAGTCCGTGGCGGTGAACACAACGACCGGCCTGGCGGTGTTCATGCCGCAGGCGCAGTTTGGTCTGGTCTTCGCGCCGACGAATCTGCCCAGCATTCCGCCACACACGGTCACGGCGACGCTGCGCGACGCCAACGCGGTCTTCGCCGTGCAGACGCCGCCGCAAAGCCCGATCACACAGACCATCAACAAGGGTGTCGTGAATCTCACCCTGGACTCCTCGCCCGCCGTCACGGCGACGACCCCGGTTTACAGTCAGGATGTTGACGTCATCGCCACGCTGCTGCCGCAGGTCGTGCCCAACGTGGCGGGCGCGGACAATCCGACCGGCACCGTCACGTTCATCGTTGACGGCTCCGCAGCCATGACCTACATCGTCCCGATCGATGTGCCGGGCAGCAGTCCGCCGAACTCGGAAACGGCCACGCGAACCCTCTTTGGCAACCTGTTCCTCGCGCCAGGCCTCCATACCGTCACCGCGAGTTACAACGGCGACACCAACTATGCCGCCTCCGCGACGCCGACCTCCTTTTCGCTCATCGTCCGGGCGGACAACACGGCCGTCACCATCGTTCCGACACCGAGCTCGTCGAATCTGGGCCAACTGGCGTCGTTCGCTGTCACCGTCAATCCGGCCACATCAGGAACCTATGGGACACCCATCGGCACCGTGGACATCTTCGATGGCACGACCAAACTCAACCCATCGCCGATCGCGTACAACGGCAGCACGATCACCTTCGCCACGAGCAGTCTGCTGATTGGCGCGCACACCATCCGGGCCACGTTCACGCCGACGAACGCCAACTACATCGGCAGCACGAACACGATCAACTTCACGGTCACCACGGCCACGACGGCGACCTCGTTTGTCAGCGTGAACCCGAGCGGGCCGACCTATGGGCAAGCGGTAACGGCGACCATGCGGGTCATACCCAGTCCGTCCATCGCCTCGACCTTCGGTCTGCCGACCGGACAAATTGAGCTGCGCCTTAACTCCCAGACCGGCCCGCTCCTCAGCGCCCCAGGCGCGGTCAACGCCGGCACCGGAGTGGCTGTCGTCAACATCCCGGCATTCGCTCTGCCGGTGGGCGCGCACACGCTCTACGCCATCTACACCGGGAACACGCAGTTTGGCACGAGCGTCGGCACGTTCAACATCAACGTGACCCCGGCGGTCGCAACCGTCGCACTCACCGCGTCGCCGGCAAACACGGCCCCCTATGCTCCGAACACGACGATCAATCTTCACGCCGTCGTGTCCGCCGTCGTGGGCGGACTGCCGACGGGAGCCGGCAGCACGGTCACCTTCTTTAACCAGACCACCGGCGCCCAGATCGGCGCGCCCGTCAACGTGACCACCGGCGGCATCGCCGACACCAGCGTCGCCAGCAACACCTTTGCCGCGGGCGTCAACGTCATCACGGCCACCTACACCGATGCGAGCGGAAACTACGTCAATCTCGTCCCGGGAACGATCAATTACACGATCACCAACGCGCCGACCGTCACCAACGTCGTCGCCGACCTGGCCAGTGGCACGGCCGTTTTCGGTCAAGACGTGCAACTTACCGCCACGGTGACCTCGCCCGGCGGCAGCGTGCCAATCGGCGCGGGCAGCAGCGTCAGGTTCACCGATACGACGACGAACACCGTCCTGGGTATCGCCAACATCCAGGCGAGCGGACCCAATCGGATCGCCGTCATCACCACCAACATCCTGACCGCGGCTTCGCACAACATCATCGCCGTCTACACGAACACGGTGAATAACTTCTTTGCGACCAGCACCGGCAACCTCAACAGCTACGTTGTCAACCGCGCGGACACCGTGATCGACTCGCTGACCTCGTCCAAGCCGATCTCCGGGGCGGGCGAAGCGGTCACCTTCACCGCCCAGGTCCTGTCGCAAAGCCCCAGCACCGCAACCGTCAACGCCGGTTCGGTGACGTTCTTCGACACCTTCGGCGTCAACACGGTTACGCTCGGCACCGGCGTCGTCAACGCCTTCGGCATCGCCACCTACACGACCACGTCCGCTCAGATGACGGGCATTGGCGATCACACCATCACGGCCCAGTACAACCTGAGCGCCAACTTCAACGCCAGTGCCCCATCCGACCTCCTCACGCAGACGGTGCTCAAGGCCACCACGACCAGCGCCGTGCCGAACCCGATGAGTCCGATCCAGTATGGCAGCTCGATCGACCTGACGATCACGGTCAGCGGAATCGGCGGCGGGATTCCGAGCGGTAACGTCACCATTATCGACACCACGACCAACACGACCTGGGGCCCGGTTGGGATCGCGCCGGTGTCGGGAACGCAGGCGGGCGTCGTCTTCAACATCCCCGACACGCTGACGCTGGGAACGCATTCACTTACCGTCACCTACAACGGCGACCTCAACTTCGCGCCCAGCACGATCGCGTCGAATCTCAATCTGGTCATCAATCCGTCCATGACCACGACGACGATCACGGTCTTCCCGACCACCGCCGCCTACGGCGACACGCTCGACTACACCGCCACGGTGACCGCGAACAGCGGGTTCGCGCTCGACTACGGCACGGTGACCTTCAAGGACACCAAGACCAACACGATCCTCGGCACGGACACGCTCTCGGGCAGCAACGTCGCCACCATCTCGGTGATGAATCTGCTCAAGCCCGGCGTGCCACACTCGATCGTCGCCATCTACAACGACAACGTGGATGCGTTTTTCCAGAGCAGCACGTCGGCGCCGAAAGCCCTGTCGGTCACCAAGGCGGCCACGTCGGTCAACCTGGATTCGTCCGCGCCGGGCGGTTCCTTCTTCGGTAACCCCGTGACCTTCACCGCCACCGTGGACGGAGGCCCAGCCGGCCCGCCCACCGGTTTTGTGACCTTCAAGAACGGCGCGACCATTCTGAAAACGGTGGCCGTCGACGGGTCTGGGGTCGCCGAATTCACGACCAACCCGAAACAACTTCTGGTTGGCAGCCTGAACATCACCGCCAAATACACCGGCAATGTCAACTTTGCCGCCAGTCCAATCGCCACTTTGGTGCAGGATGTCGCCAAGGCCGGGACGCAGACCGTCCTGGGCACGTCGCACGCCACCGGTTCCATTTACGGTCAGGTGGTGACCTTTACCGCCACGATCGGCGTGACCACGGGCGGCGCGCCGGGCATTCCGAACGGCACGGTCACCTTCCGGGATGGCGGCGCGTTCCTGGCCACGGTCACGTTGGTCAATGGGGTGGCAACCTACAAGACCGGCAACCTCTCGGCCGCCACTCACAACATTACCGCGGATTACAACGGCACCGGCAGGTTTGCCATCAGCGACGACGCTTTGAGCCAGGATGTCGCCCAGGCCACCACCACGGTAACTCTGAATTCGACTCCCGTCGTGTGGGCGATCAACAAGCCGACGCAGTTCAAGGCCGTCGTCACCGGGAATACCGCCAAGGTCCCGACCGGAACGGTCACCTTCACGGTGAACGGCCCCGGCGGCACGACCGTTCTCCCGGCGGTCACGCTGGTCGGCGGAAAGGCGAACTCCGCCCCGTACAACTTCCCCGACGGCATGGGTTCCTACACGGTGACCGCGGATTACACCCCGGCCAACGGCAACTTTGCCGCCGACACCGTTAGCCGCACCGAGACCGTCCTCAACTTCACCAAGGCCACCATCAGCTCGGTTTCCACAGCCGATGGCGCCAACCTGTACGCCAAGATCACCTCGACCACGACGGGCGGCACGCCTTCGGGAGTTGTCGATTTCTACGAGATCGTCGCCGGCGTGAAGGTGCTTCTCGGCCAGGGAACGCTGAACGCCAACGGCGTGGCCATGCTCTTCGCCCCGCTGTCGGCGGCCCAGCACAAGATTTACGTCGAGTACCCGGGCGACGGCGCCCTGTTCAACCCGGCCAGCGCCACCGCCACCGTCTATGGCCGACTCACGGGCCGACTCGTGTAAGCGCGGCCTGAACGATTACCAGGAATTCATTATGTCCGCAGCGCCCGTATTGATTTGATTATTCCCGGGCGAAATTCCAAAAGGACCTTTCGAATGTTCTCTTTCAACTTGGTTCGCTGGCTTCGCTCGCTGGGGCGTCGTTCCCGGGCACGGACTTACCAAAAGAAACCAGGCGTCCGCCTGAACCTGGAAGAGCTGGAGAATCGGCTCGCGCCCGCCTTGATCTGGACCGGCGCCGGGCTCAACACCAACTGGGACAACCCGGCCAACTGGACGCGCACGTCCCCGACCGTGAACGTGATCCCAATCGTCGGAGCGCCGCAGGACCTGGTTTTCAACAACACGGCCTCCGTCTTCACGACCAACAATAACATTGCCGGGCTCACGATCAGCCAGCTGACCGTTGGCTCCGGCGTCAGTTACGCATTCCAGGGGCTTGGGTTCAATCTCGCCTCCGGCGCCGCGATCATCACGATCAACACCAACTCGACGGCGACCTTGGCCAACCCCATTCAGCTGGGCGGCGTTTCGAACAGCACCGCGACATTCAACCTCCAATCCGGCGCTCAGATGACCTTGAATGGCGCCCTGTCCGGGACCGCCGCCACCAATCTGGTTGTCAAAGGGCCGGGCAAGCTGACGCTCAGTCAGGACAACTCCGGATTTGCCGGGCCTTTCAAAATCGACGTCACCACCGGCAACACCAACGTCGAGATCACCAACGCCAAGGCCCTGGGCACGAACACCGTCACCGTCACGACGGCAACCCAGCTTCAGCTCAACATCGCCGGCGGCGGGATTATCGCCAACGCGCTCGACATCAACGGTTCCGGCTCCGGCGCCACGCCGGGCGCCCTTTTGAACGTCGCAGGCAACAACACGTGGGCCGGCAACATTCACATGAATGCGGCCGCCGCCGTCAACCAGACCACCTTTGGCGCGCTTGGCAATACCACGCTGACCGTCACCGGGCAGATTTCCAATGCCTCGACCTCGGGTTACCTGCTCATCAAGAAGGGAACCGGCACGCTCTTCCTGAATCCCCAGTTCGCCGCCGGGAACCTCTACAACGCTGACACCCGCATTGACGACGGCGTCATCTCGATTGGCCATCCTCTGGCGCTCGGCGTTCTGGGCAAGACCACCACGGTAAGCGTTCCTGGCTCGTTTTCCTCCAGCGAGATCGGTGCGTTCTACATCAACTACACCGGCAACCCGTTCGTCCCGGCGCAGTACCTCAACTACGCCCAGGTGCAAACCCTCACGTTTGCCGGCGCCATCGCTGGCTCCACCACGTTCCGTCTGAACTACAACGGCGCCGAGACCGCGGATATCCCCTACTCCGGCGGCGCCATCGATGCCACGAATATCGCGACCGCGCTCACCGGCCTGTCCACCATCGGGGGGATCGGCGCCAGTGTCAGCGTCGTGGACGTCGGCGGCACGTTCAACATCACATTCCAGGGCAGCCTCGGCGGTATGCAGATTCCGACCCTGAGCGCCACCATCACCAGCCTGCCCGGCACCGGCATTGCCTCGATCGGCACCACCAGCGGGACCACGCCTCTGGGCTTCCGCGTCCCCGATGTCAATCTCTTCCTCAATGGCACGGGCCGCGGCCTCGGCACCATGTACAACGCGGCCGGCGTCAACACCTGGGACAAGCTGGTGACCTACACGGGAACCACCAACATCGGCGCCAACGCCAACACCAACCTCACCTTTGCCGGCGGCCTCACCGCCCCGGGCACGACAACCCTCAACAAGATCGGCCAGGGCCGCGTGATCCTGCCCACCGCCAACACCTTCACCGCCGCCGTCAATGTCGCACAAGGCGCCCTGAACGTGCGCGATTCCAATGCGCTGGGTCTGGGCACCACCCTACAAAAGTTCGTTTCCACCAACGCCAGTCTGGAGCTTCAGGCAGACGGCATCCCAGACTCCGATGGCCGCGCGGGACTTTACAACCTCTATTTCCCAAGCAACATCACCTTCATCATCAACGGCAACGGCTGGCCGGCGGGCAATGGCTCGGGCGCCATCGTCAACATGGCGGGCGTCAACAAGATCGAGGGATTCATCGACCTGCGGACCAGTTCCGCCATCGGCGTGGCGCCCGATCCGGATCCCTACAATATCCAGCTAGCCACCTGGAATAACCTGAGCCAACTCACGGTTACCGGCGTCATCTTCGGCCTGTCTTCCAGTCTCACCAAGGTCGGTTATGGCGAGCTGGTTTTGACCAACAAGAACACCTATTTCTTCGGCTTTGGGCAAAACTCCTATCAAACTTTCATCAACCAGGGCTGGATCACCATTCGCCATAACGAGGCCCTCGGCGGCAAATATGCCAACACCAATCCTGTGGATCAGCCCGGCGTCTTTGTCGCCGCGGGTGCTTCTTTGATGATCAAAGAGGACCCGGCCGGAAACAATCTCACGGTCGCCTACAACATGAGCCTGGCCGGCACCGGCATCACCCACCGCTTCCCCTGGCTCAGCCAGATGGGCGCCCTGGTCAATCTTTCCGGTGTCAATGTTGCCACGGGGGACATTTACCTCAACGGCGCCACCGGGGTCGGCGTCGAATTCGACGGCGCCAACTCGCCCGTTCATCCCAGCAAGCTAACCCTTACCGGCACGATCTACAACGGCGCCACCGCGGGCCAGCTTCTCAAGCTCGGCTCGCGCCGACTCGTCCTTCAAGGCGAAGGCCTCTACACCGGCGGCGTCGATATCCGCAGCGGCGTCCTGCGCATCCAGCACGACCGAGCCCTGGGCGTACCCGCACTCGCCAACGGCGTCACCACCACCACCGTCCAGAGCGGCACGGGGCTCGAACTATCCCAGACCCCTCCACTCGCCAACGGCGGGATTCAACGCGGCTTGCAGGTCTGGAACACCAACCTGATCCTCAACGGTTCCGGAAACGTGAGCTTCGGCGACGCCCCCCTCACGGTCTTTTCCGATGACCATGCCTGGCGCGGCCCGATCACCCTCAACTCCGTCGTCGCTCTCAGCTTCAAGAACCAGCTCGGCAACACGGCCCTGCCCAGGGTGGTTGTCGATACCACCAGCCTGACCGGCGGTTCCACCAGCGTGCAGATCACCACCCCCGGCGGCGCCGGCGCGAACTCGGTCCAAACGGTCACCTTCACCGGCGCCATCACCGGCGGCACGTTCCGCCTGTTCGTCGATGACGGTCAGGGCACCATCGTGCCCACCGCTCCCATCATCTGGACCACCAGCGTGCCGACTCTGCTCGCGGACATCCAGGCGGCGCTCGATGCCATCGCCGGCAATTTCGGCGCGTCGAGCTTTGCCGACGTCGCGCTGGCGGCGCCCATCCTGGACGTCTTCCCCAACTCGCGCTTTCTCGCTCTCGGCGCGGTCGGCGATGGCATCTTCCCTGCCGACATCTCCATCACCGGCGGCGGCGAATTGGTCCTGGGCGGCGTCAACACCTATCGCGGCACGACCTACATCAACCAGGGCAACCTGACAATCTCCAACAGCCGGGCGCTCGGCTCCAGCTCCACGGCCGAGATTCAAACCCTCGAGCTGAACAACCCCGGCACCACGTTTACCCTGAGCTTCAAGGGCCATGTCACGCCGACGCTCACCTATAACGCCAACGGCAGCGATCTGACGAACATTGCCGCGGCGCTCAACGACCTCCCGTCGATCAAGGACGTGGGCGGCATCGCCAACCTCACGCAGTCCGCCAACGTGGTGACGGTGACGCTGAACGGCGCGCTGGCGGGCTTCGATCAACCGGCCCTCGTCTCCAGCTCGCCCAACATTGTCGTGCAAACCCGGGCGAACGCCACGGGCGGCACGCGCGTCCTCGCCGGGTCGCAACTGCAATTGCAAGGCGGCATCAACGTGACGACCGAGGCGCTGCTCCTCGAAGGTCAGGGCAACCCGCTCCAGTCGGAAGTGCAGCGCGTCAACGTCATCGGCGGCGTCAGCGCCACCTTCCGCCTGTCGTTCACCAACCCGGTCACCTCCCTAACCTCGACCACGCCCGACCTGCCCACGGGCGCCAGCGCCGCCCAGGTTCGCGCCGCCTTGAACCAGTTGACCTCGATTCAGCAGGGCATCGGCGCCGGCGGCGGGTACGTCGACGTGGCCGAGGTGGGAGAATCCCTCTACACCGTCATCTTCCCCGGTGTGTTCGCCGGCATCGATCAGCCCAACATCGTCGCGTCGGCGTCCCAGCAAAAGTTGGCCGTCTCCGGAGCGCAGGGTACGTTCAAGCTCAACTTCACGGGCGATCCGACCGTTTCGGTCGATTTGCCTTTTGACGTGCCCGCCACCGGCGGATCGCTGCCAACCGACAGTTTGCAGAATGCCTTGAACGCCTTGCTTGCCGCCAGCGCGATCGGCGGCGGGGCGGGCACGGCCACCGTGACGGTGGACGCCAGCGGCAATTTCTTCGTCAACTTCGGCGGCAGCCTCGCCAATGCCCTGCCCCCGCTACTGGTCGCCACGCCCAGCACCAACGCGGGCGACGACGTGGCCGTTGCCATCAACTGGACTGCCACGGGCTTCACGTTCCAGACCGTGCAAGGCGGGAGCCTCAGCGCGGTGCCGGCGCAGTGGTTCTCGATGGGGTCCTCGACCGTCACCAATGCCGACCCCAACCTGAACCCTGCCACGCCCAAGACCAACATTACCGGCCCGATCAGCGGAGTCGTCGCCGACCCCAGCGACGGGAACATTCTCTACGTCTCCACGCCGGGCGGCGGCGTCTGGAAGACCACCAACGGCGGCGTTTCCTGGACCCCGCTGTTCGACCAGCAGTCCACGATCCAGACCTTCGAAATCACCGGCGCTGACCCGCTGACCGATACCTATCGGCTCACTTACACCGACCCGATCACCCTGGTCAATTACACCACCTCGCCCCTGCCCTACAACGCCACCGCCGAGCAGATCAAGGCCGCCCTCGACGCCATCGTCGGCGCAGGCAACGCCGTCTTCACCAGCCAGATCATCAACACGACCGGCGTCAATGAAGTCCAGGAGCTTCGCTTTGACACGGCAACGACGACCTGGCAGGCCGGTGTGACACAATTCCGCCTCGGCTGGACCACTGCGGGCAATGTGACCTGGTCCAACAACAACGCCAACAACGCCACCGGCACCAACTCCAACACCGCCTACGTCACCTACACGGGCAACGATGCGACCGATGCGCTCAACATTCAAACGGCCCTGAACAACCTGCCCAACATCATCGGCGCCGATCCAAACAACCCTGGATTCGTTTCCGTTGCATCGCCAAGCCCGGGCGTTTTCCAGATCACCTTCCAGGGGCGCCTGTCCAATCAAAACGTCTCGCAGATTCGTTTCGAAATCGGCCGGCGAACGAATCAGACGGGAGGTTTTAGCAACTCGAATCCACCGAACACCAATTTGTTCTGGAAGAACGCCGCCGGCGGTGGAATCTCGCCGTCGCCGTTCCCCACCATAAACGGTGCGATCCCGACCCACGTCGGCAGCAGCAGCGGCACGGACGGCAGCTCGGGCGAGAACCGGCTGAATCGCGTCACCGGCGCCATCGCCGAACTGACTCCTGGCCGCGGGCCGTCAATTACCAATACGATTGCGTTCGCAGGCGGGGCCCTTGCGGGCCTCGACGTCGCTCCCCTTGGCGTGACGCTCACCGGCGCGACCTCCGTCACCGGCGCCGTCGCGAGCGTTCAGCTCGACGCACCCAACTTCGGCGGCAGCGGCTATCGCTCGACCCCCACCGTCACCATCGCCGGCGGCGGCGGCAGCGGCGCCACGGCCCGGGCGGTGATTTCAGGCGTCGTCGACAATATCACCATGACCAACGTCGGCTCCGGCTACAGCACGACCGCGAACCCGCCCATCAGCGTGACCTTCTTCGGCGGCGGCGCCACGACTCAGGCGACCGGCACCGCCATCATCGACGATACCACGGGAACCGTCACCGGCATCAACCTGGTCTCGCCCGGTTCGGGCTACACCTCCGCCCCGATCATCGTCATCTCCGGCGGCGGCGGCACCCTCGCCGCGGCCACCGCCACCATCGACGCCTCCGTCACGGGCGTGTTCCTCATCAACGCCGGCAGCGGCTATACCTCCGCACCGACCGTCACCATCGGCGCCCCGACGAAGCCGGGCGGCGTCAACGCGACCGCGACCGCCACCATTGCCACCCAGGTTCTGCAACAGGGCGTCAACGCCAACATCGCCATGTTCGGCGGGTCGCTGGCCATCCAGCCAGGCAACAACAATGTCCTTTATTTCGCCACCGGCGACGGCAACAACTCATTCGACACCTACTACGGCACCGGACTTTACCGGTCCGTCGATGGCGGCAAGACCTGGACGCTGATGGTCGATCCAACGCTTGCCAACACCAACCCGCTTTACGGACTGGCTGTCAATTCCATTGCCTTCGATCCATCGAATTCCAGCATCGTTTATCTTGCCACCAGCGATCTCGCCGCCAACGGCCTTACCGGGACCGGCAACCAGAACAGGCCCACCCAGCGGAACCCCGGTATCTGGCGATTCAATGCCACGGAGAATAGCTACTTCAACCTGACCAATCTCGTTTCCACGGATCGGCAGTTCACGAAGAGCACGCAGCCCCATCCTCCCACCGCCGGCGCGGTCGAGTACAACGACCCGCCGCAAACTCCCGGACCGGATGACAACTATTTGCTGGTTTTCCGCCAGGACAGCGTTTCCTGGACCGATGTCAAACTGACCAACAACGGCAATAACGGCGGGGTGATGATGTATGCGGCCCTGGGCACCGCCGGCGGCAGCCCGCCTCCCCCGGGCACGTCGTTCTACGCCGGCAACAACAACGCGGTTTATCACCTGCTCAACCCCGCCACGGTCAGTGAAACGAATCGTCCAAAATGGTACGTCGGCGAGCCAGGCTCGCCCAACACGGTCGTCGTGGACAATCGCTCGCCCAGTGTTGTCCTCAATCAGAACACGACCGACCACAATGAATTCCCCCTGGGCAACGGCAAAATTCAAATTGCCGCCCTGACGGGCGGCGGCGCCGCGAATGCGAATTCGTTCAACACCATCGCCAACGACCGCGTCTACGCCGTCGTCACCAGCACCGGGGGCGCGTTTCAGTCGATTCAGACTTCACCCAACAGCGGGCAAAGCTGGTTCACGTTCTCCCCCCTCCCGCCCAACTACATGGCCAGCGAGGGCTACTACGCCAGCGCCTTCATCAACAACGGCAACACGCTCTACGTCGGCGGCAGCAGCCCCGATGGCACCGCCTTCGTCTACTGGCTCAACGGCGGGGCCTGGACCAACATCTCCGTCGATGCGCTCAACAACGGACCCCACAACCAGATCCACACCATGACGCTCGCCGGCGGCGATCTCGTCGTCGGCAGCGATGGCGGCGTCTGGCGCTACAACTTCGGCACCCAGCGCTGGTCGAACATCAATGGCAACCTCGCCACCCAGCAAATCACCGGACTGGCCACCGACCTGACCAATCCCAACCGCGCCTTCGCCGGCGGCCAGGGCATGGGCACCGCTCTTTTCAGCGGCGACCAGGCCTGGGCCCAGGTCCACACGGCCGGCACGCTGAGCGGCAGCCAGGTCGCCATCGATCCGAACAACCCGAACAACGTCTACCACGTGCAGCGCGGCGAATTGCCGGGCGCCTCATCCCTATACCGTTCCACCGACGGCGGCGTCAACTGGTCCGTCGTGGCCGGCATCAGCGGCAATCAGGACATGTCCGTCGTCATCGACGCCCGGTCCCGCGTCTTCGTCTCCACCAGCAGCGGCGTTCGTGTTTTCAATCCCGTCAATCCTGGCGCCGGTTTCGTCTTCCCCGGCAGCGTGTTCGGCAACAAAATCGCCGTCGCCAACCGGCAAGGCGCCTTTGTTGCCGATGCTTCGTTCGGCAACGTCATCGACGTTGGCGCCAACAACCCCGACCCGAACACGATCTACGTCGCCTCGGGGACTTCCATTTCCGTCACCAAAAACTTCGGCGCCAGCTGGGTGTCACGCAACATCCCCGGGCTGAATGCGGCGACCGACGACATCACCGACATCCTCGTCGATCCCAACAATCGCGACATCGTCTATGCGACCATCGGCGGAGAAGTCCGTGCCGGCAACGTCGGCACCATCTGGAAAAGCACCAACGCCGGCCGCAACTGGGTCAGCATCAGCACCGGCCTGCCTGACGATTACCCGGCGTGGAAGCTCACCATCGATCCGCGCAACGGCGACCTCTACGCCGGCATGGAAAACGGCATCTACAAACTGGCCCCCGGGGCGAGCACCTGGCAGCGCTTCGGCAACGCCCAGACCAACGCCGCAATTCACCTGCTCGAACTCAACCCCGGCACCAACATCCTCACCGCCGGCAGCTATGGCCGCAGTGCCTGGCAGTTCTTCATCGACACCCCGACCGTGAACACCGGCGCCCTGCGCGCCGCGGGCGGCGCCAACATCTGGAACGGCCCGATCATCCTCGCCGGGCCGACCACCATCAGCGCCGCCGGCAACCAGGACCTGCACAACGGCATCGCCATCGCCCAGCTCACCGTCGGCGGCCCGATCACCGACCTGACCGAAAACACCACCACCAACACGCTCACCAAGATCGGCGGCGGCGACGTCATCCTCGCCGCGCCCAGCATCTACGGCGGCGACACCATCGTGCAGGAAGGCAATCTGGTCGTCCGCGACCCCGACGCCCTCGGTCTGCCGGGCAAGGGCACCACCGTGGTCGCCGGCGCCATCCTCCAGCTTGAATCGAGCCTCAACGATGAGCCGCTCTCTCTCTTCGGCAACGGCAACCTCATCAACGGGCATTTCACCGGCGCGCTCCAGAACGTCAACGGCAACAACACCTACAACGGCACGGCGACGCTGCAAACCAACTCGACCATCGGCGTCGATTCCGGCAGCACGCTGACCATCATTGACCCGGGCACGATCACCGATCCCTCCGGCGCCGGCAATCAATTCAGCCTCACCAAGGAAGGCCTGGGCACGCTCACCTTCACCACCGCCAACACCTACGAAGGCGACACCAGGGTGAACCTCGGCATCCTGAACGTCCAACATCCCGACGCGCTGGGAACCAGCGGAACGACGACCCGCGTCCTCGACGGGGCGCAACTGCAACTGGAAGCCGGCGCCGGCGGGCCGTTCACCACAACGGGCCGATTCCTGGTTCTCTCCGGCGTTGGCATCAATTCGAGCGGGGCGCTGTTCAATGTCGCGGGCGACAATACCTGGAACGGCGACATCCTCTTCGATTCACTGCCCGGCTTCTCGCCGACCACCGTCCCGCCCGGTTCTGTGGCCATCGGTTCCAACCCGGACACGACCCTGACCATCGATGGCCGCATTGACGACCCCTTCTCGAGGGCCAACTCGGGCGGCGTGCCCTTCGGCGAGGTCGAAGGGAACAATACCTCCGGCGCCGCCAACGGCATCACGATTCCGACCAACGACCGGCTGATCATCAGCGGCAGCATCTCGGCCGGGGCGGATCAGGATTGGTTCCAGTTCACGCTCACGCAGCGGTCCGGCGTCTTCTTCGACATCGATTCGCGCGAAACGGGTCTTAGCGCCACGCTGAACAGCGTCCTGACCCTTTATGCCACCAACGGCACGACGGTCCTGGATTCCAATGACAACGGCTACGACTTCGACACCGGCTGGCCGGCGCCAATCGTGGCCGCCGCCGGCACCGCCGATTCCTCCCTCTATCGCGATCTCGGCCCGGGAACCTATTACATCCGCGTCTCCTCCACGGGCGGCACCAGTGGCAGCTATCAGCTCATCGTCCACGCCGAGACCGATTACTCCACCACCGTGCCCGCGCTCAACAGCAAGCCGGGGGCGGCCAAGACCATCTTCCTGGATTTCGACGGGCATTCCGCCACCGATTCGTGGAACAGCGGCAATCCGTACACGATCGCACCGTTTGATCTCAACGGCGACACCGCGGAGTTGACTCCGGGCGAAAAACTCGCCATCTACGACATCTGGCGCGTCATGGCCGAGGACTGGGCGCCTTTCGACGTCAACATCAGCACCAATTACGCGGGCGCGTTTGCCGACGGCGTGGCCAACCGCGCCGTCTTCGGCGGCGATCCCGCGGATGTCGGGCAAGGCGCCATCACCCTGGGCGTGGCATTCCTCGACAGCTTCGCGGCCGGCGGCTCCGATGTGAAGACGTTTTTCACCTTCACGGCCCATTCCGCCTTCCAGGCCGCCACGGATAGTTCCGAGCAACTCGTCGGCGACGCGCTCTGGATCGCCAATGTCGCGTCCCATGAGGCAGGCCACACGATGGGCCTGGTTCATTACGGCGGCGGCAATTCCCAGCCCCTGGGCATCATGCAGACGCCCAGCACCAGCATCGCCCAGGCACTCTGGCGCAACGCCCTGACTCACGACGGCGAGCCTCCTGTCATTACCCAGGACGACATGGCCGTCATCGCCGGCGTACTCGGCTACCGCACCGACGATCACGGCAACGATTACACCACGGCAACGATCCTTTCCACCGCGAACGGAACGAACTATTCCTCCTCGGGCATCATCGAACAACTGTCCGACCTCGATTATTTCCGCTTCGTCGCCGCCGGCGCGTCCACCGAGATTCGCGCCAGTGTTCTCGATTATGTCAACGACCTGGACGTGAAAATTCGCTTGTTTGATTCCGATGGAACCACCCTGCTGGCCTCCGACGACCCCGCCGGCTCCTTTGACGCGTTCCTGACTTTCGCCACCACGCCGGGCGCTACCTATTACGTCGAAGTCTCAAGCAACGGCGACGCCGGCGAGGCCGGGCAATATGAAATCGAAATGGGCCCGCCCGGCACCACCGGCGCCGGCAGCGGCGGCAGCGGTTTGACGTTCGGCCTGACCAAGGTCGGCGCCGGCACCGTCATTCTCGCTCAGGCCAACGGCTACGGCGGCGTCACCTCGGTAGCCGAGGGGATTCTGCGCATCCAGAACGACGACGCCCTGGGCGGCGCCTTCGCGGGCACCGTCGTCAACGACGGCGCCGCGCTCGAACTCGACGGCGACCCCGCCGGCGGCGCCCTCAACGTCACCGAATTCATCACCCTCAACGGCTTCGGATTCAACGGCGCGGACGGCGCCCTGCGCAACCTCACCGGCGACAACACCTGGACCGGAACCGTCACCCTCCAGACCAACAGCTCCATCGGCGCTGATGCCGACACCTCGCTCACCGTCACCGGCAACGTGCAGGACCGCACGCCCGTGCCGATTCCGCCCGCCTCGCTCGCGCCCACGGACCTCACCAAGGTCGGCGACGGCACCCTCGTTTTTCCCAACGCCAAGACCTACACCGGCAACACCTTCATCAACGAAGGCGCCCTCAACATCCGCAATCCGCTCGCCCTCGGCATCAATACCTCAGCCGTGCAGACCGTCAACGTCTCCGGATTCGACGGTTCCTTCGTTCTCTACTTCGACGGCGGCTTCCCCGGCGGCGTCAACTCCGGCCCCCTCAACTTCGACGTCACCGCCTCCGGTTTGCAGACCGCCATCAACAACATGCTGGCCACGCCCGGCAGCCCGGGTTACGTCAGCGCTGCCGTCCACGGCACCGTCGTTGTCACCGTGCAGGCGAACGGCAATACCTTCAACGTCGTCTTCGGCGGCACACTCGCCAACACCAAGGACGTGCCACTCCTCATCGCGCCCCCGAGCCTGTTCGCGGCAAGCGCCAAGGCCTTTACCAGCCTCATCCTCCCCGGCGGCAACAGCCGAACCGTCGTCGCCGATGGCGCGTCCCTCCAACTTCAAGGCGGCTTCACCGAAGCCTCCCTGAAGCCCCTCGTCCTCCATGGCGACGGCTTCAATGACGCCGGCGCCCTCGTAAACGTCAGCGGCGACAACACCTGGAACTCGACCCCGGTTATCCTCGGCAGCTCGGCCTCCTTCGGCTCCGACGCCGGGACCTTGTTCGTGGATCAGGAAATCACCGACAGTTATCAGAAACAAACGATTCAATTCGTTGGCTTCGCCGCTGGCAACAAATACACGCTCACGTTCGATGGAGTCGTCACGCCGGAGATCGTCTATCAGGCCAACGCCATCGGCGACCGCAACGCCATCGAAGCCGCCCTCAACGCCATGCCTTCCATCAACCTCCGCGGCGGCGCGGCATCCGTCACCTCGCTTGGCAGCAACACCTTTGAGATTGCACTCGTCGGCAACCTCGCTGGCCGCGGGTGGAATCAAACGCCGATGATCAAGGCGATCCGCACCTTCGGCGGCGGCTCCTTTGTCCACGGCACGGTCCAGAACGTCAGCTACGGCTACGATGTGACCAAATATGGCCCGAGCACGGTCCAGTTCACGGGCTCGACCAGCAACGACTACACCGGGCTCACGACGGTTTACGAAGGCACGCTGGAACTCAACAAGCTGGCCGGCAGCCTCGCCATCCTGGGCGATCTCCAGGTTGGCGACGGCGTCCTGTCCGCCGGCGCCGCCATCG
This sequence comes from Planctomycetota bacterium, assembly GCA_016191165.1. Classification (GTDB taxonomy): domain Bacteria; phylum Planctomycetota; class Planctomycetia; order Gemmatales; family Gemmataceae; genus SIAQ01. Next base: position 5,901 of record JACPPF010000176.1, on the reverse strand, counting down.
CGAAACTGCTGGCCGACAACCAGATCGCCAGTTCGTCGTCGGTAACCGTCAACAGCGACGGGCTGTTTGACCTGAACAATCACCAGCAGACCATTGTCGATCTGCTGGTCAACGAAGGAACCACGACCACCGGCACGGGCGCCGCCGGCGGCGCGCTGACCGCCGCCAGCATCACCATCAACGACGGCGCGCTCAATGCCCCCGGCTCGAACAGCCTGATCACCGTCAACGGGCCTCTGGATGTCAACGGCGGCAGCGTGACCCTCGCGGGCAACACGAGCAAGCTGATCGCCAACGGCACGGCCGATTTCGACACCGCCACAGTCCTCCTCTCGGGCGACAACAGCGAATTGACGGTCAACGACAACCCGCTCGTCGCCACCGACAGCGCCTTCACGCTTTCAGGCGACGGCGCCACGTTGCAGACGATCAACGCGCCGGCGACGTTCACCGACAGCGACGTCACCTTGAGTGGCCCGAACAGCCGGCTGGCCGTCGGTGGCCTGACCACGCTCTACGGCAGCGTCATCGACCTGGCGCACGCCACCAGCATGTTCACGCTGGGCGGCGACCTGACGACAACCTCCGACGCCACCGACGGCGCCTCCCGCATCACCGGCGCCGGCGCGCTTTCGCTGGGCGGTGTCAATCGCGTCTTCACCGTCAATCACGACTCCAACTCCACCTCCACACGCGACTTGTGGATCGAAGCGCCGATCACCGGCGCCGGCGTTGGCATCACCAAGGTAGGCGCCGGCAAGCTCGAACTCGACGCCGACTCCAGTGCTTCCTACACTGGCGACACCATCGTCAACACGGGCGTTGTCCAGGTGGACGGCGTTATCGCCAACGTTCGCCTCACCGGGGGAACCCTCGCCGGCACGGGCGTCGTCGGCGCCATCACGGGCAACTCGCCAGCGGAAGGAACCATCAACCCCGGCGATAACGATGTCGCTCCCTTCGTCGGCACGCTCACCAGCGGCGATGCAACCTGGGGCCCCGACACGACGTTTTTCATCCACCTGACCGTCACCGACGGCGGCGATGCCCTCATTGTCAACGGCGATATCGACCTCGGCGGCGCCACCCTCATCGGGCACGCGATCCCGGGCATCCCGATTGACTCGGTCTACACCATCATCACCTACACCGGTTCGCGCCTCAACGCCAACAAGTTCTTTGAACCCTACCAGGCGGATACCGTTTTCATCAGTGGCCAAAAATTCACGGTCCTCTACGACGACGCCAACAAGCAAATCCAACTCAAGCGCGTGCAGAACGTCTTGACCTCACTCGTGATCACGTCGGCTGCCAATCCGTCCATCTACGGTGACGATGTGACGATCACCGCGACCGGCATTCCCGAGCCCGGCGGCGATTTCTCGGCCGCCAGTCCGGAGGTCACCTTCTACGTTTACAACGACGCCGCCAAGACCGACCTGGCGGGCACGTTCACAACCACCATGGACACGGGCACCGGGCTGGCCTCCTTCGCGCCTCAGTCCCAGTTCTCCACGGTCTGGGGCGGGGATACCCATCACTACATCTCCGTCAGTTTCACGGATCAAAACGGGTTCTACGCCAATTTTGACGGCTCCCCGGATCCGTTCGACCAGCAGGTGGATCGCCAGGACGTTGATGTGTCCGTAACATCGGACCCGGTGATTTCGGCGACTGTGCCGGTCTATGGCCAAACGATCGACATCAACGCCGCCGTCGCGCCAACGTCCGCCACGATGCTTTCCGGTTCGCAGAATCCGACCGGCACGGCGACGTTCATCCTCAACCCGGGTCCATCCCAGGTCGTTTTTTCCAACGTGCCCCTCGTCTCCGGCACGGCGACCCTGACGCTGCCCAACCTGCCCACGCTTCTCGACGCCGGAGCAAACATCCTCCGTATTTCCTATGACGGCGACGGGAATTACCTGCCGTCAGGGACGCAGGATTTCGTGGTCATCGTCAAGGCGGACTCGACCTCGATTGCCGTCACCCCCCCGTCAGGCCCCACAAGACTCGGCCAACCCGCCGACTTCAGCATTCTCGTGACGCCAGGCCTGAACGGTTCGCCTGGCGCCCCGCAAGGCGAAGTGAGGATCTACGACAACAACACGTCCAACCTGCTGGCCACGATTTCCTACCCTGGAGTTCCAGGGCCCGAGATCAGTTTCAACACGAGCACCCTGACCGTTGGCGTTCACGACATCATCGTGAAGTTCTTCTCGAGCAACGGCAACTACGCGGATAGCACGGTCACGATCCAGCATACGATCGAACGCGCTACCACGGCAGTCTCCTTCCAGACGCCGATCCCGACCAGCTCGATCTACGGCGAATCCGTGGCGTTCGTCGTCAAGGTCGAGCCCAATCCGCCGATCGCGCCAAGCTTCCCCCTGCCGACCGGCACCATCCGATTGCGCGACGGCGTTGGCGGCGCCATTATTGGCAGCGGGTCGGTCGATCAATCGACGGGGCTGGCCACCATCAACGTGGGCGGCGCCGCCCTCAATCGCGGCACCCACAATATCGTCGCCGAATACACCGGCAATGCCAGCTTCGACGTCAGCACGACTACCTACAACGGTTTCGTCGTCAACCCGGCCTCCACGCAGGTCGTGACCGTCACCGCCAGCCCGAGCGCCGGCTCGTTCTTCGGCCAACTGGTTACCCTGACCGCGACGGTCACCACGCCCAACTTCAGCGCGCCGACGCTCAACAGTACGGTCACCTTTACCGACGATCTGGGCACCAACCTAGCCGTCGGCTTCCTTGACAGCACGGGCAAAGCGACGGCCACCACCACTCTGCTGCCGGTCGGAACCCGCACCATCTTCGCTCATTACACCGACAACGTGGCCGGCAACTTCGCTGACAGCGATGGCCAGCTCAGCACCAGCTACGTCGTCAGCCCGACGAACACGCACACCTCGCTGAGCGCCAGTCCGACCGGCGGCGCCGTCTATGGCCAGCTGGTGACGTTCACCGCGCAGGTGACCGCCGACTTCGGCATGCCGCCATTCGGCGCCAACAGCATCGTCACCTTCCGCGACATCACCACGGGCCAGGTGCTCGGCAGCGACGACCTCGACGCCAGCCGCAACGCCAGCATCACGGTGTCCCTGTTGTATGTCGGGTCCCACAATATCCGGGCGGATTACGTCGATGGCGCCGACGCCAACTTCAACCCGAGCTCCAGTTCACTCCTGAGTTACACCCTCGGGAAGGCGAATTCTAGCACGGCCCTCACGGCCAATCCGGTCAGCGGCGCGGTCTTCGGGCAGGATGTGATCCTCACGGCCACGGTCAGTTCTTCCACGCCCGGCGCACTCCCGATCGGCGTCGGCAGCACGGTCGTCTTCATTGACATGACCACCGGACAGAACCTGGGGCAAGCCAATCTGAACGCCGGCTTCCAGGCCGCCATCACCACCGACGCCCTGACCGCGGCGACCCACACGATCCGCGCGACCTACACCGACAACACCTCGCCAGGGTTCTTCAACAGCAGCTTTGACGAGGTGACGAACTACACCGTCGGCGCCGCGGGAACCACCATCTCAACATTCACTTCCTCTGGTACCCCGACCACGGTCGTCGGCCAGGTGGTAACCTTGACGGCAACGGTCGAAACCAACAACCCCAGCCATGCCATCGTCGACGCGGGCTCGGTAACGTTCATCGATACGCTGACCGGCGCCACGCTGGGCAGCGCCAACGTCAATGCCGCCGGGACGGCAACGTTCAACACCTCCTTTGCGATCGCGGGCATTCATACGTTGACTGCGAAGTACAACGGCAGCAATCCGAAATTCCTCGCCAGCGACGTGGTCTTCCTCGATCAGACGGTCCAGAAAATCAGCACCGTCAGCGTCGCGCCGATCGTCGGGGCGGCGTTCAGTCAGACGCTGAATTTCGTGGTGACCGTTTCGGGCAGCCCGGGCACCCCAACCGGCGTGATCAACGTTCACGACAACACGACCGGCGCCGACTACGGGCCATTCACCCTCGACGGCGCCGGCAAGACCACCGCCGTACTCGCCGGTTTGACGGCTGGCCCCCATTCTCTGACGTTCAACTATGGCGGCGATAGCACGCCGACCCCCGGGTTCTTCCCCAGCAGCCGAACCATCGCGCAGGTCGTCAACCAGGCGGCGACAACCACGACCCTGCTCGCGCCAGCACCGTCGCCATCCACCTACGGGGACATGGTGACGCTCACCGCTTACGTCGGGTCATCCACCGCGCCGGCGCCGACCACGGGTTCGGTGACCTTCAAGACCATTTTCGCCGGCGTTACCACCAACCTCGCCACGGTGCCGCTCAACGGCAACACGTTCGCCACCTACGACACCCTGGCCACCCAGCTTCCCGCCGGCGCTCACAAGATTTTCGCGGTCTACAACGGCGATGCCGCCAACTATGCCGCCAGCGCGAAATCGGCCAACCGCAATCACACGGTCGCCAAGGCCTCCACCGCGGTCGATCTGCAAACCTCCGTCCCGACCGGCACCTACTTCGGCAACCCGGTGACGTTCACGGCGACGGTCACCGCCACGACCGGCGGGGCGCCTGGCACGCCGGCGACCGGCACGGTAACGTTCAAGCTCGGAGCACTCATCCTCAAGACGGTCGCGGTCAACGCCCTGGGGGTTGCCGAGTTCACCACGCTTCCCAAGCAACTGCCCGTGGGCAATCTCACCATCACGGCGCGTTACAACGGCAACCCCAACTTCGCCCCCAGCGTCAACGCCTCGGTTACTCAGGATGTCGTCAAGGCCGAGACGAATGTCATGCTCGCGACATCGCATTCGCCAAGCTCGATCTACGGCCAGGTCGTGACCTTCACGGCAACGGTTGCTGCCGTGGACAATGGCGGCACGCCAGGCGTTCCCAACGGGACGGTCACCTTCAAGGACGGAGCCGCGTTCCTGGCAACCGTGACGCTCGTCAATGGCACGGCTGTCTACAAGACAGGCCAGCTGTCAGCCGCCAGCCACAACATCACGGCGACCTACAACGGCACCGCCAAGTTTGACACGGATGCTGACGCCGTCACGCAAGTGGTCGAACAGGCGACGACAACCGTGACGTTCACGTCCACCCCAGCCATGTGGGCGGTCGGCAAGCCGGCCACCTTCAATGCCGTGGTGACCTCCAACACAGGAAAGGTGCCCACGGGAACCGTCACGTTCACCATCGATGGCCCCAGCTTCCATCAGGTGCTTGGACCGGTCACGCTTGGCGCTGGCCGGGCTTCCTCGCCGTCGTTCACGTTCCCGTCGGTTCCGGACGATTACACGGTCACCGTGGATTACACGTCCTTGACCACTAACTTCACGGATGCCACCACCAGCCGGACGCAAACGGTTCTCAACGTGACCAAGGCGACGCTCACCTCCCTTTCGGCTGAAAACGGGGTCACGCTCACGGTAAAAATCAGTTCGACCCCCACGGCCGGCGTGCCGACGGGCGTCGTGGACTTCTACGAAATCGTCAACGGCCTGGCCGTCCTCCTGGGCCAGGGAACCTTGAATGCCAATGGCAAGGCGTCGCTCTTCGTTGACCTGCCGTCAGGGCAGCACAAGATCTACGCCTACTACGGCGGCGATGGCGCCCTGTTTAACCCCGCCAGCGTCAAGGGCACGGCCTTCGGCAGGATCACCGGTCGGCTGGTTTAGAGCGTCCAAAGAAATGAAGTAGGTCAGGCTTTCCAGCCTGACGGTCAGGCTGGAAAGCCTGACCTACTTTCATTGTTTTAGGCACTCTTAGTGGTTCGTTTCACAAATAACGTCGTGGTTTCCCGGTTCCTTCCCTCAGGCAGCGGAAGCTGCTAAAAAATGCGGCGACGCACGTTTTAGCCAATTCAGCATATCCTGTCGAGTGAACTTCCAGGCAAACGGACGC
>JACPPF010000175.1 GCA_016191165.1 Planctomycetota bacterium | reverse complement strand
TCTCCTCGCGTAAAAGAACGCGCCAGGTGAAGCCAGCATAAGCATCCGAAAGGAAAAAGAAAAACCCCGGCGTCGATTTCAACGCCGAGGTCGCGCTTGGTTCTACAGGGAAGTGACCACCACCGAGCGGTTTAGTTCAACCACAGGTTGGGGCGCGAGGGCCGCATTGCCAAGCCGGATAGCGAGCCGTAACAACCCGAGGCGCGTGGCAGTGCCATGGACAGGCGTCCCACCATCAGCCGACGGAACCAACTCGATGCCCGGAGCGCATCCCCTGCCGATGTGCTCCAAGTCATGGAGGAGTACTTTTGCACGGGCCAAATCGTAATCCGTTGGCGGCGCGTCTTTGTGGTCGATTTCGTCATCCATTGGCAGCGCCTTTTTGTGGCCGAACGTTAAGGATTATATCCTGCGTGCTCCGCGTGCAACAAATCACTGCCGTGCTTTCGTGTCGTCGCGGAGCACGCAGGATAAAATTCAGGTGAACTGAACCGCGGGTGCCACAGCCAGTTGCTATGGAGCAGGAACGCCGCGACCGGTGTAATCTAACCGGTCAAGCGAGGAACTGTCAACGATTTTCGTGGGCCGACGGAATTTTCCGGCGCGGCGGCAAGCAACCGGACCTGCGCCGCGAAGGCAAAAACGGCCCCCGGCGCGCACCCCGGACGCCGGGCGGCAGGATGTTTCGCAAACCGACACCGGCGCTCGCCGTGGCTTACGAGGTGTCGTGTTCCGCGCCTGACGCTACCGCGGCGCGCCAGCTTCGCCACCGCGGTGACATAAGCCTCCACCGTCCGCTGCTAGCGGCGTGCGAAAACTTGGAAAAAACCAGGGTTTTTGCGGTTAGCCGCGGCGCAAGGCGGTTGCGCCATTCGGGGGACGCAAGACCGTCGGGGTACCACCCCCGTTTCGTGAACAGTGCTTCTGAAACTCGCCGTAAATGGCTACGAATCAAGGATTGGGGTTGCAGATACGACTATTCACTTATTCCTCCTTCGGCCGGCGGTCACGCGGCCCGACGTCCGTCCAACGCGGGCGCCGTCACGTTCAAAGTCGAACGCACCAGATACGCGCGCTTGCCCTGGCTTTCGTAGTAGGTGCGCATGATGAGTTCGCCCAGCAAGCCCATCGAGATGACCTGCACACCGATCAGTTCGAGCATGACGCTCAGGTGCAAGAGGGGGCTGCGGATCATCGACGTGCCGTCCACCCATTTCATGATCGCGCAACCGACCAGGCTGCACAGGCCCAAGAACATCGCCACCATGCCGGCCAGGCCCATGACGTGCATCGGGCGGGTCATGTAGCTCTGCATGAATTTGACGGTGATCAGATCGAGCATCACTCGAAAGGTGCGCGTGATGTTGTACTTCGTCTGCCCGGCGGTGCGCGGATGATGCTTCACCGGAACCTGAACCACCTTGGCCCCGGCGTGTTGCACCAGCACCGGGATGAAGCGGTGCATCTCGCCGTAGAGCGAGAGCGTTTTGGCCAGGTCGCTCTTGATGGCCCGCAACGTGCAGCCGAGGTCCTTGACTTCGACGCCGGTCACCTTGCGGATCAGCCAGTTGCCGATCTGGCTGGGCAGCTTGCGATTGATGAACGTGTCCTGGCGGTTGGCGCGCAGTCCGAAGACGGCGTCAAAGTCGCCGCGGTTGAGCGTGTCAAGCATCATCGGGATGTCGGCCGGGTCGTTTTGCAGATCGCCGTCCATGGTGACGATGACCTCGCCCGCGGCAAAGTCGATGCCGGCCTGCATCGCGGCCGACTGCCCGAAGTTGCGGCGCAGGCGCACCACCTTGACGCGGGTGTCAACGGCGGCCAGCGCCTCGAGTTCGAGGTGTGATCCGTCCGTGCTGCCGTCATCGACGAGCACGATCTCGTAGTTGCAAGGCAAACCACGCAGCGCGTCGCTGATGCGCTCATGCAGCCTTTTGATGTTGTCCTTCTCGTCCTTGATCGGAATCACGATCGACAGGTCCATGATCGGCAGTCCCTTCCTTTTCATCCGGCGCGGCCTGGGCCTTCGGATACGCGCCCGCGAGATAGACCAGGCCGCCCAGCAAACTGACGGCGACATTGACGGCAAACCACAAGAAAGCCAGGGTCTTGGCAGAGTCGGCATCCACGCCCATTGGCGCGAGGAAGACGACCGTCCCCAGTTCGCGCACGCCCATGCCATTGACGCTGATCGGCAACAAGGTCAACAGCGAAACCATCGGTCCGAGGACGCAGCAATACGCGATCGGAATCTCCAGGCCAAGACTCAAGCTAACCAGCCACAGCGTGAACACGCCAAAGGCCTGGACGAGAATCGACATGGCCGTCGTGCCAAAAAACACCCTGGGAATGCGCATGAGCAGAATCATCGTCTTGATCTGCTGGCGGCGCTGCACGGGCAGGAACCGCGCGTTCTGCACGACGGGCAAGAGCGCGATCCCGACCACCGCGGCGCCGGCGACGCCCCAGACGCAGGCGTGAATCCACCACGGCAACGCCACCGGCGCGATCAACACGCCCAGGCACGCCATCGCGATCAGGACGACCAGGCCGTTGGCGCGGTCCAGAAGGACGCTGGCGAACGCCGCCAATTTTCGGCCCGACTTCGCGTCCAGAAAAAAGACGCGCATCACATCCCCGCCCACGGACGTCGGCAACGCCAGATTGAAATACATGCCAATGAAGTAGTAGGCGGAATACTGACGCAGCGTTTGCCCGAAGCGCAGCTCGCGCGCGAAAATCTGCCAGCGCCGGGCGCTGACGAACTGCGCCGCCACGAGCACCCCCACCGCCGCCAACCAAAACCCGATTTCGAGGTTGGCAAACTTGTCGGCAACAACGCTCCAGTCCGTGCGCCAGGCGATCACCGTTAGGAGAATGGCGCTGACCGCAATGCGAATGTATTTACTCACGTAACTCAAACTCCTCTTCCCAGGGTTCCGAACCGGTTTGCTGAAACCAGCAATGCCCCTCGTCCATCATGTCCATGAACACCCGATAGTGCCCGGCCTGATTGATCGGCGGCACGCGGACCAGAAGCTCAATCCGGTCACCAGGCGCGACCACCTTGTTCAACATGCCCCCGCGCCCCTCAAAGACCATCTCCTGCTTCTCGTCATAGAGCCGCACGATGACGTGGTTACCCGCGGTTTTTAACGGCGTGAACCGCCAGGGCGCCCGGCTTGTATTGTGGACGACGACGCGATACTCCAGCGCCTGCCCGAGGCGCGGCGCTCCCGACAGTCTCTCAACTTTATCGAAGCGAGCATCGCACCAGGCCCCCCGATATTCATGGCGGACCCAGTGGCGGAACCTGGCCGGGGAGTGTTCGGCGTGGATTTCGCCCAGCCAGTCGGCGTAGCCCTGGAAACACTGGTCGAGCCGGCCCGTCTTGCCGAGCGAAAGGTGTCCATAATCCAGGCCGAGTTGGCGGCGGGCAACGTCGTAGCTCGTCCCTTCCTCCAAAAGCATGGCGGTCATGGCGGCGATGCCGGTGCGATCCGCGCCATGCCGGCAGTGAACGAAGATCGGCTTCTCCGCGCGGTCGAGCACGTCGATCAGAACCAAAAGTTCATCGCGCGAAGGCAAGTGAACAGCCGAGAAGGAGACGTCTTCGAGGTTGACGCCGCGGCGCTGGCATAACTCCGCCTCGGCGATGTACCACGGGTCCGGCCAGCAGCAGCCGCGCGTGTTGAGCACGGTGCGAATGCCGTGGCGATCGATGAGATCTTCCAGGGATTGCGCGGTAGGCTGGGCGCCCCGGTAAAGCTGGCCTGGGATGACTTCGTGGATATTGCCAACCAGGTAGATCCAGCCAATCTTCCACGCTGGCCAGGTAAGCAAGGCAACCAGGCAAAGCAAGAGCAACCCGGCCCGCCAGCCGCGCCGGGGTCTGACGATGGGATCGGTCGAGGCAGCCGGAATTTCAGGTGTGAGGGTCGCTGGCATGAGCATCCTTGCTCGGAACAACGGAGGCGCACGAGGTTACGGCCAGGCATCTTGCCAAAACCGCCGCGAATTGGCTAGGCCGATTATCCCGCCCGACGCAAGCAAGCGGTATCAGGCCTTATCAGGCTTTCCCATTTACTCCGGCCCCCGGGACCGGCGGGACAAGCCCGCCGGCTCGCTCGGAGGCTTCTGGGAATGAGGAGGCTATTTCTTGACGACAATATCGCCCTTGGTGCTCTCGATGATCGCGAAAAGTTCGCTCTGCTCCTGGGCCGGGACGTTGAACTTGGCGAAGCAATCGCGCGCATCCTGCAGGAAGGCTTGCCATTCGGGTTCCGTGATGTCGAGGTGGGCGTGCGAGTCGCGCATCGACTTACCGGTATATTTTTGCGGCCCGCCGGTTGCCCAGCAGACCATTTCCGTGACGAGGTATTTGAACCCGGACGGCGGAACCTTGTGGTGCGCCTCGTCCACCTTGGGATTGGCATTGAGGATGGGGTTCTTCATCACGCGGTCGATGAAATCATCGACCACGGTCGCAATGGCGTAAACGCCGCCGAGGCGTTCGTAGAGCGTTGGGGATTGTGGCATGGATTTTCTCTCAAAGGGACCAATCTTCAGTCGTGAGGCCTGGCACGCGAGAAAAATCAGTCTGATTGCGTGTAACCAGCGTCAGGCTGTTTTCAACCGCAATGGCGACAATGCGAAGGTCCATCAGACCAACATTGAGACGAAGCGAACGAAATTGCTCAAATCGCAGGATGGCGGGCTCCGAAAAGCCGAGCAGGGGAAAACGCCGCCACACAGGAAAAATTCGCGTTACCCGGCGGTCGTACCAGTCGGCCATCTTTGACGGCGAGTTCATGTTCTTGAATCGGCCAAGCCAGCCTTGTATTTGCTCCTGAAAACTTACGACGTTGACGTGAATTTGCGACTCGGGATGAGTGGCCATTCGAGCCACGATCTTGTGATGGCCAAACTGAGCAAGCGTCAGCGTGTCCGTGTCGAGTACGAAACCGTTCATGCCCCCGCATTCTCCTCAGCGCGGCGGTTCTCCGCTATGGCCTCCTGCAACTCTTGAAAGGCCCAATCCGACTGGTACAAATTGTCGCCGGGAAAACTTGCGGTCTGGTCAGAAACGGGTTTTCCATTGGGAATGTCAAGGAAGACCATCGTGGCGCCGTGAAGCAGTCGCGCAATGAGTTGTTCTTCGAGGGTATGTGCCGCCTCCCGAGCGGACTCCCCTTCGGCAGTTTGCGCAAACGGCTCGCCGGCGCGGGCGCGATAACGGCCGCCGTCGATGGGTTCAATTAGAATGGGGATTTGCATGGCGCACTCTATTTGCCGAACTCAATTCTTCATTGTACCGATGATGTCAGCGTCCAAGCAAGCCTCGATACCGCGTTTTTTCGCCGGGCGCCATGCGAGTGCTAAACCGCGAGCGGCGAATTTGTGTTCAAATCTGATACGAAATCTCGCTGCGCTTTTGCGCCTGCTTGACCAGGTCCTCGAGCGTCATCTCGGCAAGTCGATGCTGTTCGCGGTCCTGGGCCTCTTGCAAGACGGCGCTGACGACCTGTACCACCGGCGTGGCAAAAAGGCCGCTCAGGGCGGCCGGCGCCGGCGGGGGCGGTTGATCGATGGCGTGAACGATATCCGCCAGGCTGATCTCGATCGGAGCGCGCGCGAGGTGGTATCCCCCCGTCGCGCCGCGCGTGCTTTCCACCAGCCCGGCGCCTTTTAACTGCAACAAGATTTGCACCAGGAATCGCTGCGAGATACCATGCTTGTCCGCGATGTGCCTGAGGTGGATCGGCTGCGATTCGCCGTGACTGCACGCGAGGTCCAGCATCGCGACGCAAGCGTATTGAGCTTTGGCGGAGAGGCGCATGCGCAAGTCCTTTGGCGGGCAGGATCCCAGAGTTCGCGGCGCTTACCCCGGGGCTTGGTCGAAAATCAGATGCCGCTGCCGGCGTCGTGTTCGACGACGTGCAGTCCGCACTCCTTCTTGCCGGTGCCGCGCCAGCGGCCCGCGCGTTCGCCTTCCTCTTCACCCGCCGGCGCGGTACATGGCCAGCAGCCGATGCTCGGATAACCGCGGTCGTGAAGCGGGTTGTAGGGCACATCATTCTTGAGGACGAAATTCCAGACGTCGCTTTTGGTCCAGTGGAGCAGCGGGTTGATCTTCACCAGGCCAAACTTGGCGTCCCATTGCACCACCGCCGCCTGGGCCCGATCGCCCGTTTGATCCTTGCGAATGGCGCTGATCCAGGCATCGTAACCGACCGCCGCCTTTCGCAAGGGCGCAATCTTGCGATCCTGGCAACATTGATCCGGCCGAATCACGTAGAGGGGGCCGCCGTGTTCCTCCTCATATTCCGACACCGTCAACTCCGGCCGGATGAATTCCACCTCGATGCCGTAGCGTGTCTTGATCCGCTCGCGCAACTGCAGCGTCTCCTGAAATTGGTATCCAGTTTCCAGGTTGAAGATGCGCACCCGAGGCTCAATGTCGGCTAACATGTGAATGATACAGTTGCCTTCGGGGCCGAATGCGGTCCCCATCGTCAAACGCGGATAGAAATGCGCTACCGCCCAGCGTAGAATCGCTTCGGGCGATTGCCCATCCAGCCGCAGGCAAACGGCAGCGATTTGCTCGGGAGTATGATGCGAAGCGTTCATTTTTGCCAATGGGCTGCGCTGTATGAGAAATAACTATCCTTATCATCATAATAGGGTATCGTACTTGAAAGAAAAAGGCCATTTTTCAGCAAGGCAAAATGGATATACTGCACGGGCCACGCAATGACACATCTTTGTCAACGAGCCGCGACCGTGAGGGAGCGTTGGGCTGTTCCCCGCTTCCGTTCCCTCACGGTCGCGGCTCGTAATACCTGTGCCAATCTCGAGCGCGTGCAGTATAAGACTGCTCCTGAACCCCTCCGTTTCAATCCTACGTGGTGGCCTGTAGCGCATTCGCGCTTCGGCGCTCAAACTCTCGCTTCGTCTCGGGGCTGATGAAGTAGAAGGTGTTGCCGTTTTTCTGGGAGACCGTTTCTGCCGCGTATTTGGGGAAACGAACCTTGGCAATGGGGTCCTCCACGATTTGATCGGCCAGGTAGGTTGAATTCTCGTGCATGGCGAGGTAGGTGCGAAAGAAGTTGACGATAAGATTGTCAAGCCATTCGACGAGCGTCTCGTCGTCAAATGTTTCGAGGGCCAGCTCCAGGCGGGACTCCCCGTCGAACCTCAAGAACACTGGGATGATGTCCAGTTTGTAATCAACGACGAGGTTGCGGATATCGACATCGTGAAAAAACGAGAACGTCAACCGGATTCTGGCCAGGGGTGAATCGCACGCCAATTGCATTGCGCCGGTGTGCTGTTCCTCCGGGCTTGGCGAACTGACCGCCTCCGAGGTAACCGTTTCTCCGAAGCGTTGGGCCAGCGCCTGGAATTTGTCCTTCAGGAGTTCCAGGCGAGGAAACCAGATGGCCTTGAGACGATTCATGGCCGGTAGATAGAGGTCTTGAAAACGACATTTGCGCCGCTCGAAGGCCAGGAGGCGCTCCTGTTGAAGCCTATGTTGCCTTTCCTGCTGAAGGGAAGCTTCGGTTTCGATGCGAGCCAGTAGGTCATTGAGATCATTCATGACGGGTCCTTTCTACCGTTCCGATTCACGCCGGGACCAATGCCGGGAGACGCGCCTTGGCATTTTGGCGGAGACATTCCAGCGTGGCCAGAATCAAGTCGGCGCATTCCGTCGTCGAAAGCCGCTCGGTGTTCAAGACCAGATCGTAGTTGGCAGGGTCCGCAGGGTCGATATGGAAATGGCTCGCGACGAATCGGTTGCGCTCGCGATCCTTCTTTTCGACTTGGGCGGCAGCTTCCTCGCGCGACGTGGCGTGTTCCCGCTGCACCGCCTGGATACGGTGTTCCAAACGCGCAACTAGGCGAACGCGAAGCGTCGTGGCCAACGGAAGAGCCCTGGTCGCGCCGCGGCCCACAATCACGCAGTCCCCGTGCTTCGACAGCGACAGCAAGGCCTCGACCAGTCGCCGGAAGTAGACGGTTTGGCTGACCGCGTGTACGGCGAAGAGACTTGTGATGCACTCTTTCAGCCAACTTTCTTGTTGCTCATCGACGCTATCCAGCAGAGCGCGATGTACGCCAATGTCGTCGGCAATTCGCTGGAGCAGTTCGCGGTCATACACGGGCCAGCCGAGACGGTCACCGACCGCGCGGGCAATTGCAGCCCCGTAGGTCCCGGTCTCACGGCTGATGGCGATGGTGAACTTGACGGCTTCCTCGTCTTCGTTTCTTGGCAGCTCGCGTCTTGCGTTCCAGTGCTGGTGAACCCTGGTGAGCGCCTCCGTCAATCGTTCGGAAGAGAACATGAAAAACCTCCTTTGTCTTGGCCACGGCCGGCGCGGCCTGATTTCGGATTTTCACGTGCGGCATCGCACAGGTTGAGCCAATCTGCCGCACACTCTTGGCTAAGCAGGTTGTTCGGCCAGCCGCTCACAGCGAATGCAAAACTTGGCGTAAGGAACGGCCTCCAGGCGTTTGGCGGCGATGACAGCGCCGCAATCCTCGCATACGCCATAGGTTCCGGCATCGAGCCGCTCCAGCGCCGCATCAATTTCCGTGCGCAGGTGCGCCTCGTTTTCCGCAAGCCCAACTCTCACAGCGAGTTCCGTTTGCTGGCTGGCGCGATCCAGTGGATCAATTGGCCGATCGGGGAAGTCCTCTCGTGGCGCTCCGTCGATGCCGCCCGAGGTTTCCTCGCGAATTTGTGCGGCGTGGTCGATCAAGCGGGCTCGCATTGCGTGCAGCGTCGTGCGATATTGCTTGAGGTTCTGTGCGGTTAGCATGGAGCGCTCCTTTCATGAATCTCGAAATCTGTGTCGGTGATGATCACAACGCAACTCTAGTGCCAGGAGTTTTGCTCGGTTAAAATGAAGATGCGGACCGGTGGGCCCAAACGGCGGGGATGGGAAGCGGTGCCTGGGCCACCCGTCTGGCGACTTATGGTCAGTCCCATGCAGGCATGAAGGCGTACGATCCAGTGTTAGCACGGGGTCAAAGATTTCCGATCAAATTACACCGTGGACTCACGTCCGGCCCGATGACAGGGTCACCGACCAAACCGGGCGGCGCAGGCTCGGAATTCCGCGCGGACTATTTTGTTGGGCAGACTGCCTTGAAATGATGTCCATGCCGGATGCGCGATCCTCAAGTCGCCGCGCTTGCGCAATGGTTCTGGTCGTACCAGTAACGCAGATCGGATTCACACCGTTGCAATGACCAGCGCGCGAGCCAGAGTGTGAAGACCGCGAGGGCAAGGGAACTCAGCAGCCACCATGGGCTCGCTGCCCCCGTGGAGGCAAAGTAAACACTGCCTGGCGGCATGAGGGCTGCGAGGTTTCGCCACTCGGTGTGAGCCAGGAGCATGGTGACCAGCGGGAACAGCACGGTCAAGGCGATGCCGAGTTGGTTCGCCTGTCGGCCGCTCGCAAAGGCGCGAAATCCAAGCGTGAAGTAAAACCCCCAGAGGATGACGCCGGCGGACAGCCCGGCTGCCACCTGGACCCAGGTGATCTGTCCCGCGATCGCCGCCGCCAGCAGGAGGAAGATGGCGAGAACAAAGTAACCGCGACCGCGCCGGCAGGCCGCGGCGCTGGCGGCTTGCCAGAATGATGCGCCGTCAAGGTCCGTCAGCAGCAACAGCTCGAGTCGTCGGCAGCGGTCGTGGGCGTTGCTGTCCCACAACCCGTACTGGAAGGCGGCCGGCACGGTTGCGAGCAGCATCAACGCCGTGGCCAGCATCGCCAGACCGCCGAGCCGATCGAAGATATCGAAGACGGCGCGTCCCAACCAGGTCGGCCAATTCGGCCCGGCGATGGCGTAGGCGGCATAGAGCAATCCGAAGCCCCCGGCTAGCCAAACGTTGATCCGCCCGGCATAACGAGAGACGCGCTTCACTGCCCACCAGGAGAGCGGTTCATCGCTCACGGCCTGGCGCCTCGCGTTGTCCTGGTTCATCCTGGGCCGATAATGCTCGTCATGAAAGTGGCCATGCAGCCGCAGGGCGCCGCGGATCAGCAGCACACCCGTCAAACCGATGCCTATCGATAGCGTCCAGGTCAGCCGAGTCCAGGCCCAGCCAGGTTGCTCCATCGCAAACTGCATCGCGCCGAACGGGTTGTAATCATGCAACAGACGCAGGAAGGCAACGACATCTGTTCCCCAGTCGAAGGGCAATCCGCTCAACCATGCGCCGAGCCGTTCTCCCGCAAGCACACCGACGATCAAATAAATAAGTATGCCGAGAATTCCCAGCCTTTCCCCCCAGCGACGAACGCGTTCCGGTTCGTAGGCCCAGACCGTCAAACCTAACCCGGTGACAGCGCCGAATACCAACGGCATCGCCAGCAACACCGGCACGTCATCGATACCGATCACGCCCTCCAGCGCCATTATCAGCAAGATTGGCACTCCACCCAGCGTCACCATTCCGAGCAGCGTCAGGCCGACCAGGGCTTCGGCGATCAGCACCGTGGAAGGCCGAACGCTGCTCACCAGCAGGAATTCCAGCGCCTGGCTCTTGGGGATCTGCGTCAATCGCCAGCCGATCAGAAGGGCCCCTTCGACGATCCCGGCAACCAGCACGATCATGCCGAGCAACACCGGGCCTGTCGTCGCGGGCTTGAAGAGAAGTCCGCCGAACAGAACAGATAGCATCACCAGGTGCCCCATCAGAATCGCGCGGAATGTCCGCTGCCGATTCGTTGAGACCGCCGCCAGGGTGAAAAACGCTTGCATTGGATCTGATCCGGTGAGCCGACCGTTTCTCCCGCCAACCAAGGGTAGCACACGATTCGGTGCAAGGATGAAGCCTTGGCGGCATGGGTTCCGGGCCAGCCAACGCATCGGGTGCTGCTACAATGGTGCAATCACGCAAACCCGCGGTGCCGTTCCATTCGCAAAGGGCGATGCCGGCCAGGTCGAGTTCGGCAACCCGGACACGGATGGCTACGTCATGATCGACGCCGAACAGGGATCGCTGGTAAGCGGTTTGGGCCGATGACGGAGGAATACCATGAATGTTGCGCTGACTGGAGCGACGGGCTTTCTCGGACGCTACATCGTGAGCCGTCTTGCGGGCGCGGGTCATCGACTTCGTTGCTGGTATCGGCCTGGCAGCGATCGCAGTGGCTTCAACGATGACGCCAGCGCCATCGATTGGCTACCTGGTCAATTGGGCGACGATGATGCGATGCGCCGGCTTGTCGTCGGCGTCGATGCCGTCGTTCATGGCGCCGTGGAATGGCAAGGCTCCAGAAATCGCGGCTCCCGCAGCCACGGCGACGCCGATCCGTTTTTCGGAGTCAATCTTACCGGCTCGCTGCAACTTTTTCAGGCAGCATTCGAAGCGCGTGTTCCTCGCTTTGTTCACATTTCAACGTGCGCCGTACACGACGTGATCCTTGACGACCGACCCTTGGACGAGACCCATCCGCTCTGGCCAAATAGCCATTACGGCGCTCACAAGGCCGCGCTGGAAGCGTTCGTTCATAGCTTCGGATTCGGTCAAGGCTGGCCGATTTGCGCGTTACGGCCGACGGGTATTTATGGGTTGGCCCATCCGCCGCGGAACAGTCGTTGGTACGATCTTGTCAGCCAGGTCCTTCGCGGCGAGCGCATCGAGGCGCCGCGCGGCGGCAAGGAAGTTCATGCCGCGGACGTGGCTCGCGCCGTGGAGTTGTTGCTTCGGGTTGACTCAATGGAAATCGCTGGCCGATCGTTCAATTGCTACGACATGTACGTTGCCGAGGAACATGTAGCTCGGATCGCCAAGGATCTTACCAAAACCGCGAGCGTGATTTCCAGCCTCAACCGCGGACCCAAGCACCAGATCGACACAAGCGACATCCGCAGGCTCGGCCTGACGTTCGGCGGCGACGAGCTGTTGCGCCTGACCGTGGCCCAGCTGGTCGAGGTTGTTCAGAATGGGAATCGTGATTGACAACAAGAGTTGACTCCGCGGCCGCCGCAACTTTAGTCCACGGTTTTCGATCCGGCCTACGCGCTGGAATTCATCCTGTACAATATGACAAGTACCGAGCCTTGTAATGGCGATGTCTCAGGGACGGTCCCGAGTTTCGCCGATGAGTTCGAACCGGGCCATAAACACGTAAGCCATTAAGAGAATTCGATGGACCACTTTACCTACAAAAACCGCACCCTCCATTGCGATGACGTCCCCGTGCCGGCGCTAGCCGAGAAGTACGGCACGCCGCTGTACGTCTACAGCCGCAAGACGCTCACGCATCACCTCAAGCAGATTCAGGCCGCCTTCAAGCCGGTCGACCCGCTGGTGTGCTATTCGATCAAGACGAACGGGAACCTGCACATCGCCCGGCTCATGGTCGAGGGCGGGGCCGGGTGTGACGTGACCAGCGGCGGCGAGCTCTTTCGCGCCTTGAAGGCGGGTTGCCCCGGCTCGAAAATCGTCTTCGCCGGCGCCGGCAAGACCGACGCCGAGATTCGTATGGCATTCGAGAACGATGTGTTCCTCTTCAACGTCGAGAGCGAAGGCGAGCTCGACGCGATCGCCGCCATTGCCAGGGCGATGGGGCGGACCGCCAACGTGGCGCTGCGTGTGAATCCCGACCTGCCCCCCAAGACGCACGCCAAGACCGATACCTCCGTCAAAGGCGTCAAGTTCGGGCTGGATATCGACACGGTCCTCGAATTCGCCCAAAAAGTGGTCAAGAATCCGCATGTCAAGGTGATAGGATTGCACATGCACCTGGGCTCGCCAATCCTGTCGGTGGAACCCTATCGCCAGGGCATCGTCAAGGGGATGGTGTTGATCGAAAAGCTGCGCGCCCAGGGGCACGGGATCAACGTCTGGAACATGGGCGGCGGGTTTGGCATCCATTACAAGAAAAACGAAGCCCTCCCCGCGGCCGCGTTTGCCGAGGTCATTGTGCCAGGCATCCAGGAATCGGGCTGCAAACTCGTGCTGGAGCCGGGCCGATTTATCGTCGGCAACGCCGGACTGCTGGTGAGTCGGGTCATTTATACGAAGGATTCCGGCGGCAAGCATTTCGTCATTCAGGACGCGGCGATGAACGATCTGATTCGTCCGACGCTGTACGACTCGTTCCACCGCATCTGGCCGGTCGCGTCGTTGCCGGGGTTCGATGCGCCGGAGGATTTTCAGGTTGAGAATGCGGGCACGGTAAAATGCGATGTCGTCGGCCCGGTGTGCGAATCGGGCGACTTCCTGGCGAAGGATCGCTACCTGCCGCCCTTGGTGCGCGGCGATCTCCTGGCGACGTTCAGCGCCGGCGCGTATGGCATGGCGATGGCGTCCAACTACAACGGCCGACCACGCGCCGCCGAGGTGATGGTCGATGGCGGCCAGCATCACCTGATCCGACGGCGCGAGACCTTTGAGGATTTGATTCGCCCCGAGATCGAATGTTGACGTTGTTTAGGCGCTCGCCTTTGGCGAGCGCGCGTTAAGCGAAAAGGTTAAAAACCAATGTTCACTCGTCGCGTTTTGGTGGTGTTGGCATTGGCTATCTCGGGAGCGGTTCCGTTCGCGCGCGCCCAGGACGACGAAAAGGACAAGCAGGCCGCCCTGCGCCGCAAGCTGACGCTCGAACTTCTCGAAAAGGCCAAGGAAGAATACCGCGTCTTCTTCAAGAAGCCCGAAACCGCCATCGAATACTGGTCCGCCATCAAATTCGAGATGGAACTCGGTAAATTTGATCTCGCCGCCCTTCACCTCAAACGAATGTTGAACAAGGACCCCCAGGTCAAGGGGCCCGACGCCGACGCCCTGGACAAGGCCCTCGTCAAGCTCGAAGAGGCCGAGGGGACCTCGGCATTCCTGCGTTTGCAAAACGTGCGCCCCACCGACTGGTCGAATGACACGCTGTTTCGCAAAGAGGCCGTCGCCAATGTCGATACGCTGATCGACCGCGTGACCACGGCCGTGGAGAAACATCTGAGCGATCCCGCGCGCATCAAGAAGTATATCGCGCGTCTCAACGCCCCGACGCCTGAGGAGCGGGCCTACGCTTACGTGCAGGTGGCGCGCTCGCGCGAACGGGCGATCCCTTATCTGATCGAGGAGCTGCGCACCAAGTCCGACAAGCCGATCTTTCCGCGCTTGCGCGAGACCATGCTGCGCATGGGGCCGGAGACGGTCCCCGTCTATCTCGAAGCCTTCAAGGCCGCCAACGACAAGGACTATAGCGGCGTCGATCTACGGCTGACCCTGCTCGACCTCGTCAAGAAGCGCGACGACAAGCGTGTAATTCCCTACCTCTGGCACATGCACGCCTCCAAGAAGTACCCGCTGGTCGTGCGCACCCGCGCCAAGGAAACGCTGGCGTCGCTCTTGCGCGTCAGCATCGAAGACGTACCGCCGGCCAAGGAATCCTTGACCTATTTAGCGGAGCGCTACTATCAACACAAGATCGCGTTTCCCGAGGGCAAGGGGGTCAAGTTCTGGTCGTGGGACGGCCAGGCCATCGCGCTCAAACCGGTGGAACTCACGCCCTATCAGGCCGAGGAATTCCTTGGCCTGCGCTACGCCCGGCAAGCCCTGGACCTCGATCCCGGCTATCGCCCCGCGCAGGTGGTGTTCATGAGCTTGATGCTCGAACGCTACTATCGCCCGAAGGTGGACAAGATTCTGACGGAAAAGATGCCAGCCAAGATGCACCAACTCTTGACCAGCGTTGACGCCGATTTGCTCCTGCGCGTGCTGGAACGGGCCATGGAGGATCGACAGCTCCCGGTGGTTCTACCTCTCGTTCAAGCGCTGGGCGAGCGCGGCGAATTTCGCGCCATCCAGTTCTCTCCGGGCGGCCAGCCGCGGGGGCTCGTGCAAGCGCTGTACTATCCGGATCGCCGGGTTCAATACGCGGCCCTGAAAGCCATGCTTAACATGCCCGCCAGCGCGAAGCGGGCGGTGGCGTCGGACCGCATCGTCGATTTGTCGCGCCGGTTCTTGACCAGCGATCTGAAATCCAAAGCCCTCGTCGTGTCCGCGCCGATCGGGCAGCAGGTCGCGGTGCGCAAGACCGTCAGCGACCTGGGATTCCAACCCGAACTCGCCGACAAGATCAAGGACGCCGTCGCCAAGGGCAAGGCCAGTGCCGATTTCGACATCGTGTTCCTCCACCACGGCACGGCCCTGGCGGATTTCCCTCACGTCTACAGCCAGCTCAGGCAACAGTACGACATCGGCGGATTGCCGATGATCGTGATTGTCGAGAAGGCGCGCGAGCGCACCGTCAAGAAGCTGGTCGCGTCCAATCCGAACGCCGTCGTCATCACCGACGATCGCTTCGCCGCCAATGAGGATCTCAAGAACACCATCGAGTCGCTCACCAAGAAGGCCATGATCGCCAAGCTGACGGCGGGCGAACGCAAAGACTTCATGAACCTGTCCATGCAAACGCTCTGGCGCATCGGGAAGGGCGAATTGAAGGGCTACGACCTGGCCCCGGCACTCGACACCATTATCGATCAACTCAAGTCCAAGGACTATTCCGGGCTGGCCCTGGAAATCCTCGGCCAGCAGCCGGGCCGGGCCATCCAGATGAAACTCGCCGCCATCGTCGGCAATCCCGACGCGGAGATGAACTTGCGCAAGCCGGCGGCGCTCGAACTCAATCGGCACATGCAAAAGAACGGCGTCCTGATCGGCAAGAAGCAACAGACCGATCTCCGCCTCGCCCAGGCCAAGGCCGACGCGGATTTCCGCACGATGCTCAACATCACCCTGAGCATGATCGCCCGGCCGGGTGCGCCCGCCACTGGTGCGGACTTGTTCAAGTTTCGACCCGATGATCCCGCGCCAAAAAAATGACCGTTTCGCCGCACGCCTTTGGCGTGCGCGTTGCGCCCTCGCGGCGGCCGCGCACGCCAGAGGCGTGCGGCTAAACATCCCCGTCCATCTCAAACAACAGCGGCATCACTTCACGAATCACCTTCCTGGTTCGTCGCGGCCTGGCTTTGGGCAACTCTTCATCGAGATGATGCGTCTCCAGCTGGTTGAGCACTTGCTGGGCGCGCTCCAAAACCTCGGACGGAATGCCCGCAAGCCTTGCGACGTGAATACCATAGCTCTTGTCCGCGCTGCCCGGCGCGATCTTGTGCAAAAAGACAATGTCGTCTTGCCATTCGCGCACGAGGACGTTGCAATTGCGCAGGTTCGGCAACGTCTCGGCGAGCTGGGCCAGTTCGTGATAGTGCGTCGCGAACAACGTACGGCATGCGACGTGGTTGTGCAGATACTCAGTGATCGCCCAGGCCAGCGACACGCCGTCGTAGGTGCTGGTGCCGCGGCCAATTTCATCGAGAATCACCAGGCTTTTCGTGGTCGCATTGTTGAGGATGTTGGCCGCCTCCGTCATTTCAACCATGAAGGTACTCTGTCCGCGGCTGAGTTCATCGGACGCGCCGACGCGCGTGAAGATGCGATCGGCAATGCCGACCGTCGCGCTTTGCGCGGGCACATAGCTGCCGATCTGGGCGAGCAGAATCAGAAGCGCGACCTGCCGGATATAGGTGCTTTTACCTGCCATGTTCGGGCCGGTGATGAGCAGGAACATGCCTTCGCCATTACCCATCAGTACGTCATTGGGCACGAAGGTTCCCGGCGGCAGGGTCTGATCGAGCACGGGGTGCCTTCCTTCCTTGATGAAGAGCACCGGGTCGTCGGCTAGTTCGGGCCGGACGTACTGGCGCGACACGGCCAAATCCGCCAGAGCAGCCAGCACATCCAGCTGGGCGAGCACCTCGCCCGTTTGCAGGAGCCGATGCGTCTGTGTGGCGACGCTGTCGCGCAGATGCAGGAAAATCTCGTATTCGCGCGCCTGGCTCTTTTCCTCCGCGGAAAGCACCTTCTCCTCGTACTCCTTGAGCTCTGGCGTAATGTAGCGCTCGGCGTTTTTCAGCGTTTGTTTGCGTTGATAATCACTCGGCACCTTGGCGGCGTGGACATGCGTGATCTCGATGTAGTAGCCGAAAACCTGGTTGAAGCCGACTTTGAGCGAGTTGATGCCGGTGCGTGTTATCTCCGATGCCTGAAAGCGAGCGATCCACTCCTTGCCTCCCCTGGCGATGTCACGCAGTTCGTCGAGGTCTTTTGCATAGCCCGGCTTGATCAGCCCTCCTTCCTTGGCGCTCAAGGGCGGGTCGTCCACAAGCGCGGCGTCAAGCAACGCGCGCAAATCTTGGCACAACTCAAGATTCGCTTCCAGGTCACGCAGGATGGCAGACTTGCGGGCCGCGATCTTCGCCTTGATCGTCGGTAGAAAACGCAACGTCCGCGCGATCGCGGCGAGATCGCGCGGCAACGCACGGCCGGTCGAGGCGCGCGCGGTCAGACGTTGGAGGTCGTTGACCTCGGTGAGTGATTGCCTCAGGTCTTCTCGCAACGAAGCGTTGTCCAGCAACTCCGTGACGCCGTCGAGTCGGGCCTCGATGAGGGCGCGCACCGCAAGCGGCGTCAGGAGCCATTCTTGCAATAGGCGCGCCCCCATCGTCGTCACGGTGCGGTCGATCGCCGCCAGGAGCGAGCCGAGCCGTTCGCCCTCGCGCAATGTGCGCGTCAGTTCCAGGCTGCGCCGCGTGACGTCGTCGAGTTGCAGCACCTGTTCGCCAACGTAGGGTGTCAGGCGGCGGATGTGCCCGATCTGGGTCTTGAGCATCTCCTGCACGTACAGCAAGAGCGATCCCGCCGCGGATAGGCAGATTTGCGTATCGTCGAACCCGAAGCCCGCGAACGTGGAAACCGCGAAAT
This sequence comes from Planctomycetota bacterium, assembly GCA_016191165.1. GTDB lineage: Bacteria > Planctomycetota > Planctomycetia > Gemmatales > Gemmataceae > SIAQ01. The sequence goes on along the minus strand of JACPPF010000175.1, from coordinate 26,366 downwards.
GTTTGGCGAGCGTTTCCCGCGCGGTCTTGGGATCAAACGTCCAGTCGGGCCGGGCACTCAAAGCTGGCACGCTGGCGAGCCGTTGCAAGATTCCGCTAACGGCGTTGGCGTGCGATTCCGGGCAGATGCACTCGGTCGGTGATAGACGCGCCAGCTCTTCGCGCAGCCGATCGGCGGCGACATCCATCGCCAAGAACTGCCCCGTCGAAACGTCGAGCCACGCCAACCCGGCCAACCCCGCGGGCGAAGTCGGCAACACCGCGACGAGATGGTTGTTCGCCTTCGGATCTAACAGGTCGTCCTCGGTGACCGTCCCCGGCGTGACGACGCGCGTCACCTCGCGCTTGACCAGGCCCTTGGCCTGCGCAGAGTCCTCGACCTGATCGCACACCGCGACACGATATCCCTGGTGCAACAACTTGTGCAAATAGCTTTCGAGCTGATGATGCGGAAAGCCGGCCATCGGCATTTCCTTGTCGCGGCTCGTCAGCGTCAGGCCCAGGATTTTGTGCGCGGTCTCGGCGTCTTTTTCAAAGAGCTCGTAGAAGTCCCCCATGCGAAACAGGAGCAGCATGTCGGGATGCTTGGCTTTCGCATCGCGGTACTGCTGCATCATGGGGGTGGTCATGGGAGTCTCGATGTCTTGGCGAGCCGAGCCCCGCAAGGGGCCGGTTGGTGAAACGGTCTATCGCTTCAACCGGCCCCTTGCGGGGCTCGGCTCACCAGGTTTTTCCAAGGCTATGATATGCGAATCGGAAACAGAAAGATGGGTTACTTCGACCGCCGTTTTCCCGGCGCGGAGTGAGCCGGGGAGTTGATGATCGCGTTCACGCTATCGTGATCGAAAATAACCAGCGGACCGCCGGGCGACTTGAAAACTCCGGCACCCTTCCAGAGTAGCGCGCCGGGGTGGTCAACCTCACAGCGCTGTCCGGTGTTCAACTCAATCGTGAACGGCTTGAACGGACGAAGCGCCATCAGCGTGCCAATGGTTTCCTCGAAATTCTCCGCGGTCATTGGTTTGGTCCTTTCGTGCCATCGCGGCCTTCACGGATGAGATCGACGGCCACGTTGAGGGCGCCGAGTTTCTTGCGGGTTTCCTCGCGCATCCGGTCCATGTCTTGAGCTGCTTTCTTCATGGCGTCCGGATTGCGTCTGCCCTTGGCGAGGTCGGCGAGGACGCTCTCTAACTCCGCGAGCAGTTTTGGCGCGATCAGGCTTTTTTCTTGGGTGGTCATGATGTCCATTTTCGCCGGGGAAATGGGATGCGTCAAGGCCGGATGCTGATGCGAAAGAGGAGCAGCATGTCGGGATGATTCACTTTCGCATCGCGGTACTGCTGCATCATGGGGGTGGTCATGGAACAACTCAAGCCCTGCCATGAGCGCAGCGATTGGCGGGGGTGGCCGCGGGTGGTCGCAGGTTCTGACCCCCGCGAATCGCTGCGCTCATCGCGGGGCTTGGGCGCTATTCTATGGCGCGCGACGAGCGGGTTTTCAGAGCTGGATTGCAATCGACGCTCCAGCGCGGCATCAAATTCCCCGTCTATTGCACGATAGCCCACCGCTCCCGATTTCGCTAGAGCGTCACGCCGCCAACTTGTTGATCACTTGCGTCGGCTCCACGCCCGTCCGTCGCTGATCCAAGCCCTGGTAGCGGTACGAGAAGCGCGAATGATCGATACCCAGGACGTGCAGGACTGCGGGATAGAAGTGGCAAATGTGGCAGCCGCATCCTTGGCTCGCTGCACTTGTTTTGTGCTTTGGCGCGCCCAGAAACTTGCACCCTTCCGCAACGCAGGGGGGCTGGTCCCGGTGCTTTGCGCCTGGTCGTAATGGGCAACGCGGAACCAGGACATCGATGCCAAGGTTCGACGCGGTAGTCCCACTTGATTTTGCAAGGCCGTTCGTTCTTCAATGGTCGCTGAGGGGCTCGAACCCCCGACCTCGTGGGTGTGATCCACGCGCTCTAACCAACTGAGCTAAGCGACCGGAAAAACAAGCCCGCCGGGGTTGGCCCGGCGGCTTATTCAAGAAAAACGGACCACGGAGGATGGACCGCTCACGGTTGCGGCGGGTTCGCGGTGACCTGGGTGTTGACCGGCGCCGCCGGGGCCGCGGGAACGTCATCGAATTTTGGCGCGGCCGGGGCAACCCGCTGAGGCGCCCGAATGGCATCAGCGGGCGCGGATGCGGCTGGCGCCTGGGCGGTGGGGTTGTTCAGGTCCTCGAAGCCGGTTTCGAGGCCCCCGACTCCCTTCTTGAACTCCACGACGCTCTTGCCCAGGTATTTTGCCATGTCCGGCAGGCGTTTGCCAAACAAGAGCACGGCGATAATGCCAATAACAACCAGTTCGCCCCAGCCGAGGCCGAAGATTGCGAAGAGCGGGTTCATGGAATTCCTCACTTCTGTTAAGTTGCGATGGTCCGTGGGTCAATCAAATTCAGTATATCCGTCCGACGCAATGCGCTGCAAGAAAAAACAAGGCGAATGCGCGGATTTGGCGCATTTCGCGACGATCGGTTCTCGATGGATACGGCCAAAACCGCCACGGGAGAGGCCTTTTCCAGGGTGCCGCAGCTGACCAATCTTGCGCGGCCTTGTTTGGCGCCGGATGGTGTCCAGAACCGGTGGCACAGGCGGGAGCATCTTCGTCGATGCCGTTTGTTCATTTTACCTGGCATAGGGATTCAAAGGCAAGGACACCGACAAGAAATGGGGGAATTTTGTTCCCTTCCCGGTTTTCCGCGGCGCCCTTCGCTTTTGCATTGGCTCAACGGATTGGGGGCGGCATGATATCCGCATTGTTTCCCGGTGAGACTGCGTTATATTCCCTGTCCGAGACCCTGCGGGCCCTTCGCTGGCGCTCGGGCTCGGAAGATGGTCGGAGGACAGGAGGAGCCATGTTAGAAAAAGGACGCTGGGTGTTCTTGGCGCTGGGTCTGGCGGCGGGCGTTGCCGGAATGACTTTTTTCCGCGCGCCGCCGCAGGCGGTCTGGGCGGCCAATGATCGCCATGACGATTACATCATGGCGACCGGATTGGTTGGCCTGGGAGGCAACAAGGTCGCCGACGGCATTTGGCTGCTCGACTACCGCGCGGGCAAGCTGCTCGGCACCGTGGTCGATCCGAACTTTGGCAAAATCCTCCCGTGGGCCGAGGTCGATCTCGTCAAGGAATTCAACATCCCTCCCAAACAGAACGTCCATTTCCTGATGACCACGGGCGCCACCATCCAGGGGCCAACGGGGCCGATCAAGCATACCGCGCTTTATCTCACCGAGATCAACACCGGCCGGTTCGGCGTCTACACGATGATCCCCATCTTGAATGGCTCCAATCGCATGATGATCCGCCGCCATGACCTGTCGGTCTTTCGGCGACCGGCGAACCCGTGACCTACCTCCGCCGGAAAATTTTCACAAGCAAAGACTTTTCACTCCGCCCCGGGATATGGTAAAAAGGAGAGGGTGAAATCCACAGCCCACCGCGGGGCCGAGCCTCCCATGGGAATTCAGGATCGAGACTACTATCGCAACGAGGGCCCGAGCGCGTTCGATTCGCTCTTGCCGAGCGGGCTCGTGTGCCGATGGCTGATCGCCATCAATGTGATCGCCTGGCTTCTGCAGGTGGCGACGCAGTCGAACCCCGGTCAGGCCAGCTGGTTCACCGATTGGTTCATCCTCGACGTCAACAAGGTCCTGGAAGGCGAAGTCTGGCGCCTGCTCACGTTCGCTTTCTTGCACGACCCCGATCTTGGCAGTCTGCATCTGATCTTCAACATGCTTTTTTTGTGGTGGTTTGGCAGCGACATCGAGCAGCTCTACGGCCGTCGGGAGTTTCTGGTTATCTACCTGGTTTCCGCCGTGCTAGGTGGTATTGCTTACACGGGCTGGGGCGTCCTCCAGACCGCGGTCAGGCCGTGTCTGGGGGCGTCGGGCGCTGTGACGACGATGCTGGTGTTGTGCGCGCTGCATTTTCCCCGGCGAATCATCTACGTGTTCCTGGTGCTGCCGATGCCGATCTGGCTATTTGCGGTGCTGAACGTGGCGCGGGACGCCTTTTACTGGTTTTCGCAGCGCGATACCGGCGTTGCCGTCGTCGTTCATCTCGCGGGCGCGGCTTTTGGCCTGGCGTACTACAAATGGCAGGGCAGTTTTACGGGCATGTTTCACGGCATGCTGTGGTGGCAGAGCGCCCGGAGCCGGCCGCGCCTCAAGCTTTACCGGCCCGACCCGCACAAGGAGGAGCCGGTTGCCGTGTCCGCGAATTCGGCGCCCAGCGCGTCGGTCGATGAGCATCTCGAAGCGAAACTCGACGCCGTGCTGGAAAAAATTGCCAGATGGGGCAAGGGCAGCCTGACCCAGCAAGACGAGGAAGTTCTGAAGCAAGCCGCCGAGATGTACAAGCGCCGCCGCACCTGAACCGACACAAGCCCGATGGCGAGCGCAGCGAGCCGCCGGGATAGGGAGCCAACAAAATGCCTTTGCATCACTACACTTGCCAGGATTGCGACAACGACTTCGAGACCCTCGTCAACCGCGGCGAGGAGCCGGAATGTCCCCGGTGCGAAAGCAAGAAGCTTGAGAAGCACCTTCCATTGATCGGCATGCCGCAGATCAAGGCCGGCGCCGCGTCGTCGTCATGCGGCGATTTGAGCCTGCCGCCATGTGGGGCGCCGGGGTGTCGGCGGACGGGTAGATAGTTTTTAGCCGTTAAGCTATCAGCAGACAGCTATCAGCTGTCAGCCGGAAAATCAGGATTTGAACCCTCACCAGAAGGACGATCTCGATCGCTGCCTTTGCTCTGGCTGATAGCTAAACGCTTACGATAGTTTTTTTGGGACATCCTTTCCCCGCATCAACGCAAAGGACGGTGTGTGATGAAACAAAGGTGGATGACGGCCCTGGTAATCACGCTGGCCCTAACGTTCCATGCCCGGGGCCAGGAGCTGGCCAAGCCCATTCGCGTCGAGGCCGACGGAAAACCTATCAACATCGGCGGCGTCGGTCATTCGGCCCCCGCAGTGGCTGATTTTTATGGCGATGGCAAGCCGCACCTCCTTGTCGGCGCATTCTCCGAAGGACAACTACGAATCTATCGCAACGTCGGCACCCACCAAACGCCCCGATTCAATTCCAAGTATGACCTCCTCCTGGACGGCAAAACCGAGGGCACCGTCCCCACGGGCTGATGCATCGGCTTCACTCCACAGTTTGTGGACCTCGACAACGATGGCATTCCTGATATCCTTTCCGGTTCCTGGCCTGGTCGCCTCTACTTCTTCAAGGGCCTCGGCAAGGGCAAGTTTGCCGGCAAGCAACCCATCAAGGATAGCGCTCGCAAAGACATTAAAATTGAACGTGCTTCAACCGTCTTCGCGGCAGATTGGAACGGCGACGGCAAACTCGACCTCCTCATCGGCGACGTGCGCGGCCATGTGCACCTCATCCTGAACGATGGCTCGGCATCCAACTATGCCTTTGGCAAGCCACAAATGGTCAAAGCGGACGGCAAACCGATTCAAGCTTCGGGGGGTGATTCGCATCCGATCGCCGTGGACTGGGACAGCGATGGACGCGTGGATTTATTGCTCGGGTGCGGTGATGGCAGTGTGCTGTTTTACAAGAACATCGGCACCGCGAAGGAACCCAAATTGGCCCAATCGCAAACGCTCGTTGCTGCGGGCAAGGCCGCCGGCGCGAAAATAGCACCTGGGATGCGCGCGAAAATCTGCGCCGTTGACTGGAACGGCGACGGCCGCCTGGACCTTCTGGTCGGCGATTTTTGCATGTACGAGGCCAAAATCGACGTTCCTGAAAACCAACGAAAGGCCGTTGCCAAAGCTCGCGAACAACAAAAGGAAATCGAAAAGAAGCTGAATGAATTGCGGAAAACGTACCGTGCGGCCCTCGACGGGCCAAGTAAGAAGGAAACGCCAGCGGAAATCGCGGTAAGGAAAAAGAAACTTCGTGAGATCGCCGAACAATACGAGGATTTCGAGCCAAATTTCGAACGCGCGTTGGCTAGACTGGCCAAACTCAGCCGGCTAGCTAAGGCCGGTGTAGAAGAAAAAAAGGAGATCGTCATATTGCGTCGAGAATTGAATGCAATTGAGAAGAAATATGTCGAGATCATGGAGGCGTTGCTCCCCTATGAAACTGCTCCCTTCGATGAGCCCGCGGAAAAAAGCAAGGCTCGCCGGGAAAAAATGAGGGGCTATAACACCCAGCTCTTTCCTTTGCGGGTGGAAGCGGCGCTCCTGGCCGAGATCACAAGGCCTTACGATTCCAACCAGATGGCGGGATCAGTCTGGTTATACTTGCGACAGGATGCTACCACGCCCAAAGCCCAGCGCCGTCGGTGAGCGCCGTCGCCATCCTTTGGCACGGGCGCAATCCTTTTGGCCCGGTCAATCGTCTTATATTTGACAACCAATCCAAAGGAGGTTTGACATGCTTCCCCATCTGCGATGGCTGGCAGTCGCAATACTGGCCACCAGCCTCACGGCCTACGCTGCTGCGGACAACCCGAAGACCGGCAAGAACGGCTTCGGCGAACCGACCTGCAAGGGCGATCACGGCACCAACGTCAAATTCGAGAAGACGCCCAGCTTGGCCGCCAAACGGGCGCTCAAAGAAGAGAAACTCGTCCTCGTCATCCACATCTCCGGCTACTTCGAAGAGCCGGACTACACCTGAAACAACGCTGAGGCGCTCCGTGTGAACGCCCTGGCCGACCCAAAACTTGGGGCCTATCTCGACAAGTATTTCGTCTGTGCATTCCAGCGCGTCGGCACCTTCCGCATCGTCGGCAAGGCCAAGCAAGGCGGCAATGTCGCATCGTACTTCTGCGCTCCGGATGGCCGGGTTTTGCACACCATCGCGGGCCCAGTCAACAGCGCCACGTTCCTGCGTGAAGCGAAATGGATCGTGGAAACCGCGCAGCAAGCCGTCAAGGACGCCAAGGGCGACGGCGCCAAGTTCAAGGTCGCCCTGCGAACCGCGCACGCCGACAAGCTGCGCCGCGAGCACGGTCTGACCGTCGAGCCAATGACCTTCGATCCACCCGAAGCACAAGATCCCAAGGACGCGCTGACCTACCGCGATCCGACCGGCAGGCCGCTGGCGCCCATCCTGAAGCCTGCGCCGATCGACGGTCCCGACGTCACGTTCCGCGCCCAGCAGGAGCTGGCGAAGAATGCCGCCGGCGCTGCCCGGGTACTTGACCGTCGTGGCCGACCCTGGGTGCTTGGCACGCAAGGCCGGGTGCATGTTCTGATGGCCGCCCACTCGATGGCGAAAATCGACCAGGTCTATGCGTCGGTCTTCGAGGGCATCCTCGGCGAACGTATCTCGACCCGGCCCGTTGAGGTCGTCAACCCCTTCCCCTGGCACAACCGCGTCGGCAAGGCCAAGTGATCAAAGTCCCCAAAGCGCGGGCCCCTCGCCCGCGCTTCCTCATCGGCCTGGTTCAAATCCATCGATTTTACGGTAACCAACAATCCGCGATCCGCCGGGGTTGCCCCGGCGGATCGCGATGCACCGCCGGGACAAGCCCGGCGGCTCGCTTTGACCTTCACTTGAACCAGGCCGAGAAGTCCTCGAAAAAAAGCTTCAAGCAACGATGTGACAATGACTTGCCATGAGGGAGGGACTCTTCACTTACGGTCTCATCCGGGGCGTGGCCGAGGATTCGGTGACGGGCCAGTATTTGTCCACGGCGAAGTCCTTGCCGGGCCATTGTTCGGTTTTGCCGTGCGACCAGGCGATGGTGAGGCGATCGATGCGGTCTGCCGTTCCCAGGCCGATGACGAGGCGTGGGTCGTGGGCGGACAGGTAGCTGCCGCCGCCAACGACGAAGCGGGTCCAGCGTTTGCCGGCGGCTTCGACGGTGACCTTGGTGCCGACCAGATCGCGGCGTTTTTTCCCGGTCAGCTTGAGTCCGAGCCAGTGATTTTTTTGCACGTCGGCGATATTACGCAGGACGGAGACGGGGTGATTGACGTGGCTGATGACGACATCGAGCCGGCCGTCATTATCGAGATCGCCGAGGGCCAAACCCCGGCCGACGTGCGTGGTCTTGAAGTAATCACCGCCGCGCTTGCTGTAATCCTTGAAGCGCCCCTCGCCGAGGTTGCGCAGCAGGACCGGCGCCTGTTTCAGACGCGAGCCGCCGGCGGGGTGGCGAATCACATGGCCGTTGGCGATGATGAGATCTTCGAGTCCGTGGTGATCGAGATCGACGAAGCTGGTGCCGAAGCCGACGTACTTCTGGCCCAAAGCGGCGATGCCCGCGGTGGACGTGCTGTGGTAAAACGCCTCGCGTCCGGCGTTGCGGTACAGGCCGTGCATCTCGTTTTCGTAGTTGGTGACGAAAAGCGACGCGCGGCCGGTCTGGTTGTAGTCGCCGACGGCCAGTCCCATGCTGCCGTTGGCGAGGCCGCGATCATCGCGGGCGGTGCCGCTCAGGAGAGCGGATTCGTCGAGCTTCCATTGGCCTCGGTTGAAGTAGAGGAAGTTGTCCACGGTGTCGTTGGCGACGTAGAGGTCGGGTCGGCCATCGTCATTGAGGTCGGCCGCCACGACGCCGAGGCCTTTGCCCATGTCAACTTGTTTGCCGTTGTCATCCTTGACGCCGACGACGCGCAGGCCCGCCTGTTTGCCGATCTCGGTAAACGTACCGTCACGGTTATTACGAAACAAAAGGTGCGGCAGGCCCTTGAATTGGGCGGGGGGACAGACATCTCGCTCGACGCCGGCCGAGTAGCCGCGGCAGCGTGGATTGTTGGCGGGGGACCAATCGACGTACTGGCACAGGTAGAGGTCGGGGAAGCCATCGCCGTCGAGGTCGGCCCAGGCGGCGCTGGTCGCCCAGGTGATCGGGCGCAGCCCCGCCGCGCTGGCGCGCTCGACGAGGCGGCGGCCCTTCTTGGGGTCGGCGCGATCAACCGGTTCGTTGTGATACAGAGCGACGCGACCCCAGCCGGTGACGAGCAGGTCGGGCCAGCCGTCGCCGTCGTAATCGGCAACGGCGCACCCGTGGGTGTAAAACAGCGCCTGCTCGGCCATGACCTTGGCGGTCACGTCCTCAAATTTGAGGTTGCCGAGGTTGCGATAAAGTTTGCTTGGCAGTCCGCGTGGTTCTTTCTTGTCGGGTCCGCCGAAGTCACCGCCGCCAGGTATGAAGATGTCGAGGAGTCCGTCGTTGTCGAAGTCGAACAGGGCGATGCCGCCGCCGAGGGATTCGAGGATGGCGTAATGACCTGCTTCCTGGCCGTCGCGATAGGTGGCGTTGACACCCGACGTGGAAGTGACGTCATGAAAGAACGGCGGCCCGTTTTCGGCGGGCGACGGTTGCGCCACGTCCACCGGAACCGGCGCCCGCGTACATGACGCCAACAGGAATAGCAATCCCAGAGCCGCCGCGGAATACAGGCAGCGGGCGGCGTGGCGCCGAACTGCTTGTGGACTTTCAGAAGTGCCGCGGGACGTCATAAGGTCACCGGTCGTTACTGGTTCGGTCTTTCGAGAGAAAAGCCTGTTGTCTTGATGTTAGCGTGGATTCAGTCTTGAGCTTTTCCAAGAAAATCCAAAATTGTTGTTGACAACCTATTTGCGCCTTGGGTATCGTCAACCCAGTTCCAAAAATCTGCTCCCCCTTCTCACGCAAGGACTCGCACCATGTTCGGCCCACTCTGCTCCTGGATACATAAACTTATTTATATGGGGGGGGGGCGTTTCCCAATCCGCCGAGCCGAGCCGCGTAAGCGGCCGGGTTACGCTCGCCTGCTGGTAGAGCGCCTGGAGGATCGCGTCGTACCCAATGCCGCGCCGATGATCAACAGCGCCATGCTCGACTCGTTCTCTCCCAAGACGAACGACATCCTCACCGTCAACGTCTCCGCCAGCGATTCCGATAGCGATCCCATCACGTTCGATTACGTCTGGAAAGTCAACGGCAACACCGTCAAGTCCACACTCGGTACTTCCTCGACCAGCGACACCCTCGACCTGAGCCAGGCGGGCAACGGCAACAAGGGCGACTACGTCTCGGTTGTCATCACGCCCTACGACCCCTACACCTCCGGCATGACCGGCAACCCCGGCGCGACGGTCGCCAACACCGCTCCGACTTTTTCCATTAGCAACCAGGAAAATATGCGCGGCGATGTCGTCTCCTTGCAGATTAACGCCAGCGACGCCGACGGCGACACACTCAGCTACAGCGCGATGGGTTTGCCAACGGGTTTGAATATCAACAGCGGCAGCGGGCTGATTTCCGGGACCGTCTCAAGCAGCGCTCAAACGAGCACGCCGTATCTGGGCAACATCACCGTCGGTGACGGCTCTTCGAGTCCGAATCAGAATTTCAATTGGACCATCACGGAATCCTACGTCGCCGTCGTTCAAGGCGATCAGTACAACGTGGCCGGCGAAACGGTGAGCGTGGACCTTTACAGCTGGGCACCTCCGACCCACACCCTCAGCTACGGCGCCACCGGCATGCCCGATGGCCTCAGCATCAATTCCAGCACCGGTGAAATCACCGGCACAATCGCCTATGGCGAAGAGGCGAGCAGCCCATTCGCCGTGACCATCACGGCCACCGATAGCGCGGCCGGGATTTATGATGAAGCCGAATTTGACTGGTACGTGGATGCCCCGGAAGTATTCATAGTGGCCTCGGACGATTTGGAAAGCATTGGCGGCGCGGAGGTGGAATGGGCGACCCGTGCGTGGAGTACCGACGGCACGGCACTCACCTACAGCGCCACTGGTTTGCCTTCGGGCGTGAGCATTGATGCCAACACTGGGATAATCACCGGCACCATTTCGGGGAGCGCCTATTTGTACAGTCCGTTTGCGGTTACTGTAACGGCGACAAATGGGGGCGCTGATATCAGCGAACACATCGATTTCAATTGGGTCGTTGGATTTCTAGTATTACTCCATCCGGGCGACCAGCAAAACTTGGTCGATTCCGAAGTGGAAATCGAAGTCGAGGCACCTTATGCCGAAACGGGGACACTTTCTTTTGGCGCCACCGGCTTGCCGACTGGACTGAGCATCAACACAAGCACTGGTGTGATTAGCGGAACTATCGCCAGCAACGCGGACGATGCCGATCCGTATGAGGTCAATATCAACGTCGGCGATGGAACCTACTATGCCGAAAAGACATTCTTTTGGGACGTGAAGAAAGTATTCCTGGGGAATCCAGGCGATCAGTATGGCTTGACCGAGTCAACGGTTGAACTTCCGTTGACGGTTGCCGCACTCAACGGGCACACGATTACCTACAGTGCTACAGGTTTGCCCGACGGATTGAATATCAACGCAAGCACTGGCGTGATCTCTGGGACAATTGCTGAGGATGCGAATGAAAATGGACCGTTCAACGTGACCATCACGGCCACCGATACGACTGCGAGTGTTAGCGCTAGCAAAAACATCACATGGTTCGTCGATATCAACGACCAACCCGATCCAAATCCGTATCAACCGCTAGCCCGAAACATGGGCGAGGCGATTATTCCCTTTCTGGTGCGTGAAAGGGCTAATGCAACGCATTGGTATGGTGTTTTCTCAAACCTTGCCGAAATCCTGACAGATCTCGTTCCCGGATTTCAGCAAAACATCGCCAACATAATCGCAGCGCATCCGAACAACTATGCGCAACGCGCAGATTTTATTCAGGCTACAGAGCAACTTCAAACCATTACAAGGGAAATAACACTCCTTCAAAGCCGCCGAGTTTGGCTTTACGCCTACATCAACGCGCTCACGGCAAGGCTTGAGTTCCTCCGGTATGTCGAAGCTTGAAACGGCGCCGCACATCGAGAGGTGAGAAATGGGCTCTATATTTCCGCTGTGCCATGTTTTTGACGTCGTTGTTATCTTGGCATGGTTATTGGGATCATTTTGCGTTTTCCCCGGGGCGTTGATATTTGCATGCCCCATTCAACCCGACTCCATCGGACCCTTGCAACATGAGAAGGAGCGAAAAGCAATCGCGAGCATTGAAAACATCGGCGGAAAGGTGCGGAGGGATGTCCAAGGCCGAGTCAACATGGTCGTCCTGTTTGAGAAAAAATCAGGTGCCCACCTTGCCGATATGGATGTTGAATCGATTGACTTTGCAGCATTCCAAAAATTAAGTTTCCTGTACATAGTCGGACGGGAGTTGACGGACCGTTCTTTGGCCCATTTGGAAACCATTTCCGATTTGCAAGCGCTTGAGATCGTTACTACAAAAGTGACCGATAAAGGTTTGCGACGCTTGCTTGTAAGACAAAAATCTCTTTATTCCCTGCGGCTTGATCGCGTGCCCGTTTCGGATAAGGCCTTTTCAGGAATTGAAAGACTCAACGGTCTTCGTATGTTGACCCTATCAAATATGTGCATTGGCAACGGTGCAGCCAAGGAAATCGCGAAGCTGGACCGGTTGGTTTACCTTGATCTTGCAGGATCGCACGTGAGCGATGGGGGCCTGGCAGAGATCGCAAGGATTTCCCACCTCAGGTTTCTGGATGTTAGCTATTCCAAAATAGCGGACAAAGGGCTTCCGGAACTCGCTGCTCTCAAGAATTTACGGATGCTGAGGGTCAAGGGCACTGGTGTTTCCGACAGCGGGTTGCGCCAATTAAAGCACCAGTTGCCTGATTTGCAAACCATGAGATGACTCTGCCTCAGAAACAGGGTGCGCAAACATGGCTATCCTCGGCCTGCCATTTCGGAAAGCGGCGGAGTGAAAGAAAAGGGAAAAGGTGTCAGGACCGAATGGCACTGACTACTGACTCGGCATTAACTGGTGTCCCCGGAACACGGAAAGCAGGCAGCGCGCGGCATTCGCCGAAACGGGTTCATGAGGTCGCCGGTCGTTACTGCTTCAGTCTTTCCAGCGAAAAGCCCGTTGTCTTGATGTTACCGGAGATGATCATTACTTGCCAGCCATTGCGGGTCTGGCCGATCAGCGACCAGCGCGGAATGCTGCTCGACGGATGGCGGATTTCCCAGGTCCCGGCGGTTTCCTTGCCCGTGGGGGTGGTGAGGCGAATGTGCCATTTTCCGTTCGCGGTTGTCACGACCGCCCTGTCAAAATCATTGAGTTCAGGAGAGAGGGCCTCGCCGTCCACGATCATTTTGATCTTTTGGCCAAACGGGTAGCCCGCGCTTTGCACCTGGTAGGCGGCCAGGCGGAAGTCCTGTCCGAGCGGCGCGGGGAGCTTGAGCAGCGTCTTTGCACCGCTGGTCGGTGCCGGTTTGACAAACTCTGGCGCCATCACCGTCGCGGATTTGACATCGGACAACGGCCACAGCCGTTTGTCCTTGCCGACGATGGTCGTCAGTAGTTTTCCCTTGAGCGTGGATCCGTCCGCGAGGGTCAGAACCTGCTGTTTGTCCAGCGTCTCAACGCTCTTGATCTGGCGGATCGGAATGCGCAGGTAGACGTCGCTGCCCATCGCCAGTTCGATTCGCCCTGGTCCGCCCTCGGTGGGTGTGGACTCATGCAGAATATTGCCGGCGATCCGCGGGTAGTCCAGGAGCCGGGATGTAGTGCTGGCGGCGAAGGGTCTTATTTCAGCTATCTCCACCTGCACCTCGACGCCAAGTTTGGTCATCAGCTTCAAGCCGAGTTTGTCCGGGGCGCCGGGCGCTATGGGCCGCTTTTCCGCAGGCGGCGCCGGCAATTGCCAGAGGCGAATCGATTTGTCCGTACCGCCCGCGGAGAGGGCGAGGCGGCCGTCGGGCGAGAAGGCGACGCCCACGACGGGAGCTGAATGCCCTTCGAAGGCGCAAATCTCTTTGCCCGTCGTGAGGTCCCACAGGCGCACCATCATGTCGCCGCCGCCGGAGAGCGCTCGCTTGCCATCGGGCGATACAGCCAGCGCCTGGATCGTGCCCTTGTGCCCGGCCATCTTGTGGATTTGTTTCTTCTGAACCATGTCCCAGACATAAACCATCGAATCCAGTCCGCCGGCCAGCGCATATCGGCCATCGGGCGTCAGGGCGCAGCGGGTGATGCCGCCTACGTTGACGAAGGTTCTTTTGAGAGGATTCAGGTGGTAAAGCTGTAGGATGTTGCCTTCGAGCGTGAGCAGCTTGGTCGAGTCCTTCGAGAAATGGCCCACCGTGCCGCCGAAGCGATCGTTGCTTTCCTCCAGCGATGGATACGCGAACAAACGGACGAAGCTCCCGGAAGGCGCGACCAGAAGGTATTTGTCATCCGGCGACCAGGCGACGAAATGACTGGCGGCCTTGGGCAGATCGACGTACTTCACGACCTGTCCCTTGGCGATATCCCAGATGCGAACGGGTTGTTCCACGCCGCCGGTAATTGCGTGGGTCCCGTGTTTGGAGAACGCGATGCGAGTGACCAACGCGAAGTGCCCAAACGTCCGGAGCGGCTTCGCCTTGTCAACAAAGTATCGCCTGGGCTTGGAGCTGGCGAGGTCCCAGTGCAGGATTTCGCCGCCGCCGCCGGAGAGAAACGACTTGCCGTCCGGCGCGAACGCCACACTGCCGACAGGCCCGTCATGGCCGCGATAGGCGCGGACTTCACCGACTTCCGCCTTGCCTTTCGGTAGCGGCGGTTCGGCCTTGATCTTCTCAAGCGAAAAACCCTTGCTGCCGTGATAGTTGGAATTCACGACCAGCCAGCCCTGCGGCGTCTCGCCGATCAGCCACCAGCGCCGGCTATTGCCGTAGCCGAGCGTGTCAAAACTGCCCGCGATTTCCTTGCCCGCCGCGTTGGTGACGCGGATGCGCCAGTCCGGGTCGGCGCCGGTGACGATCACCTTGTCAAAATCCGCGAGGTCCGGCTCCAGCGTTTCGCCGGCCACGATCATCTTGACCTTTTGGCCAAAGGTGAGCCGGCTCGACTGAATGTAGAACGCCGACACGGGGAACGACTTCCCCGCCGCGTTCGGAACGCTCAATCGCACCGTGGCAGGCTTGCCATCCTTGCCCATCGCCGGTATGAGATTGACCACGCGCAGCGACGCGGCGTCGGCGAGCTGGTAGAACTTCTCATCCTTGCCACGGACGGTCGTGAGCAGCTTGCCTTTTTGGACCGAGCCGTCGATCAGGTTGACGGCATGTTGCTGGTCCTCCGCGACTGCGCTCTTAATCTGGCGCAAGGGAATGAACACGAGCAGGCCGTTGCCCTGGTCAAGACAGACTCTGCCCAGCCCGCTTCGGCCCAGGCCCGTCTTGCGGAACCTCTCGGTGTCGAGGCGGCTGAAAATCGTTTCGGAAAGGAAGCGAGCCTTATCGGTGATGCGGATATCGTCAATCTCGATGGTTATTTTCACGCCGAGTTTGGTGACGATTTCCAGGCTCGGAGGGCCGGTTGGCGCGGGCGTCGGCTGTTGTTGGGCGACTTCCTTCCAGAAATCGGCGGCGGGTTTGCCGTTGATTTGCGTCAAGGTACTGATGGAACGAAGCATCTCCGAGTTACGCCGTGCCAACTCAGGTTCAATAGAGATTGCCTTCAATGGAGTGTTTTTTATCGGCTCAAGGTCGGTAACGGGCGTGCGAATAATGTCGAGGTACTCCAGTTTCATTTCGGCGAGTGGCGACAGGTCCGCGACCTTACTACCCGCACAGTTCAAAAACTCTAATTTCATGCCCTTCAGGGGTGACAAACTGTCAATTGCGGTCCCACCGCAGTTCAGGTTAATAAGGTCCATACCCTTAAGAGGGGATAGATCTGAGACAAAAGTATCGGGGCACGACAAGCTCCTAAGTTTCATTCCAGCCAGCGGTGAAAGGTCAGACACACTGGACCAGCCGCACCTAAAATCCCGGAGCTTCATTCCCTTTAGTGGACCGAGATCAACAAGTATGCCCCTGCCGAAATTCAAGGGCGGAATGCAACTGAGCACTTCAAGTTTCGTTAGCGCTCGAATAGGCGAAAGATTCTGAATGGCGGCGTTTGGCACCCCCAAATACGTGACTTTGCCTTGTTCGATTCGATACGTGATGGTGTTGCGGCCCGGCCAAACGCGAGCGTCCCCATTGATCGTTTTGAGGTCACCAACCCCGGGATTCAAATCCCTCAGCTTCGCCGCCACCGCCTCGACTTGCTTCTCGGCCGGCAGCGATTGCACCATCTTGATCCAGGCGTCATCGACCGGCCCGGCCTTCTTGGCGAGCGCCTTGTCCCTGGCCTCGAACCACATCTTGAGACCGGCCTTCTCGCCGCGCTTGATCGTGAGAGTGTGGGCGGTGACAACAGTCTCGTTGGCTGGATCGCTGATTTCCAGTTCCCATTCGCCCTTGCCCTTGTTCTTGACCACTTTCACGTGGTACGTGCGTTTCTTCAGCTTGTCTTCGAGGATCACCTTGTCCTTGCTGACCGAGAACGCGAAATTGGGATCGTCCGTCTCGATGACGTAATCTCCCTCCGGCGTCGTGATGCGGATGATGCCGAAGACGAGGGCGATGACGGCGGCGAGGCTGAGGAGGATGGCGGCGGCGAGGAACACGGGGCGGCGCGTGGGCCGCATCCGCGGCCTTTCGGCCGCGGCGTGGGGGGCCCCTTTTTCGGAGTGAGAGGGGAGAGCGTCCGCCGCCTCGCGCATCGACGCGAAGCGCTGGGCCGGGTCCTTCGCCATCATCTTCTTCAACACCGCGAGCACCTCGGGCGATACGTCCGTGCGTTGAATCGGCGCGGGTTCCTCGAGTTGATGCGCGAGCAGTTTCTTGGTCCCGGACTTGCCCGGAAAGGGCGGGTGGCCCGTCAGCAGGAAGTAGAACGTGCAGCCCAGGCTATAGATGTCGGCGCGATGATCGACCGAGTGCGTTTCCAGCGCTTGCTCCGGGGCGATGAAGTCGTAGGTGCCCATCACCTCGCCCGTGCTGGTCAGGCCTTCCTCGTTCGGGGCATCGTGCAAGAGTGCGAGGCCCAGGTCGAGCACCTTGACGGTCGGCGTTTCCTCCGGTCGCTCACGCTCCCGGCTCGTGACAAGGTACAGGTTCGACGGCTTCACATCGCGATGGACCATGCCGTGCTGGTGAGCAAAGTCGAGCCCCCGCGCGGCCTGGCGGATGAAGTCACATGCCGTTTCCACCGGGAGCGGACCCACACGGCGCACCAGATGGTGGAGATCTTCGCCGGCGAGCCATTCCATGACCAGAAAATGCTGGCCGTCGGCTTCGTCGGCGTCATGGGTGCGGACGATGTGCGGATGATCCAGCCGGCCCGCGGCCTCGATCTCGCGGCGAAAACGGGCAACCGCCTGCGCGTCCTTCAAACGCGACGCCGGCAACACCTTGATCGCGACGGTGCGCTTCAACAGCGAATGGGTGGCCTTGTAAACTTTGCCCATTCCACCCTTCCCGATCTCCTCGTGCAGCCGGTATTTGCCGAGCGTGATGCCTTGGGGTATGTCGGCGGTGTCGGCGGCGTCGCTGGTCTGATCCATCGTGACGGCGCCGTTGCCCACGAGCACCTCGACCTGTTCGACCGCCTTTTGGCACCCAGTTTCGTTAACGAACGGGTCGTCCTGCCCGTGCCGAAGTTCTCGGATGAGCGCATCGCTTGCGGTACTGCCGGCTTCCAGGGCGGTCTGGCACGAGGCGCAGTTTTCCAGGTGCTCGGCGAGGAGTTCCAACTCATCGTTGGAGAGTCTGCCGGCATGGAACGCCGCCAGTTGATCGGAGGTCGGACACGTTATCGTGGGCATGGTATTTCTCCAACTGTTTAGCCGCTCGCCTTTGGCGAGCGGGCGCGGCTCCACAAAGCGCTCACCGAAGGCGAGCGGCTAAACGGCGTCCTCGCCAAGTTCCTCGCGCAGGCGGCGCAGGACGCGCGACTTGGCAATGTAAATCGCATTGACCGACAGGCCAAGCTGTTTTGCGACGTCGGCGACTGCCTGCCCTTCCATCATCACGCGCCAGAATGCTTGCCAGGTGTTCTCCGTGAACTCCGGCTGGATCAGTTTCAACGCCCGGCGTACCAGGCTGCTGGTCGGGCTCGATTCGGCCTCCGATTCGTCGAGCGATTCGGGAATCTTCATCATGCGATCCTGGGCATCGGTCCCGCCCGCCGCGTCGGGCCGCTTCTGGGCCTGGCGGTGATGGTCGAGAATCTTGTTGCGCGTGATGGTCCACAGCCAGCCGCGAAACGTGCTGCCGGGGCCGTGGACGTATTTCTCGATGCCCTTCACGATGGCGCGAAACACGTCCTGCGTCACATCGGCGGCGTCTTGTTCCTGCAAGCCGCGCCGCCGACACCAGCTGTAGACGAGCGGGCCGTACAGCCTGGCGAGACGCGCCCAGGCGTCGTGATCGTCGCCGCGCAGTCGGGCCAGCAGACTGGACGAAGTCGAGCCGGGCAATCTGCTACCAGGATTAACGGTGGAACCTTTCACGAAATCCTCCAGGCGAAATGTTTTTTCCAGGTATACCAGAATTGATGCCCATACGCAAACGAAAGCGGCCTCGCGAGCGCTAGGCCGCGGGCGGCCTATACAATGAGGCCGGGAGGGCTTCGCATGGCCAAAACCAAATCGTTCGTCGAAGAAATCGAACTGCACGGCCACATCATTGATTCCTTGCTCCTGCCCAAGGTGCTCGATGAGATTCTCACGCGCGGCGGGACCTACACGATCAAGAAGATCGACCTGGGCAAGCGGCAGACCGACCCCAGTAATGCGAAGATCGAGATCAAGGCGGATACGCAACAGCAGCTCGATGACATCCTTGCTGCCGTTCACGATCACGGCGCCACCCCGACCACGCAGCGCGATTGCGAATTCGAACTGGCCGACATGAACGGGGCATTCCCCGAGCGATTCTACAGCACCACCAACTACCGCACGCAGGTCCGTATCGGCGGCGAATGGGTGGATGTGGACGATCAGGAGATGGATTGCGGCATCGTGCTCGACCTGCCGTTAGCCGGACGCGCAAGCGACGGATCGCGCAGTCCGTCGCTTGCGCGTCCGGCTAACGAGCCGCGGGCTCGTTGCATCCCGATGGTGCATGTCAAGAAGAACCAGCCGATTGTCGTCGGCCATCACGGCGTACGCGTTTTGCCCGCGGAGACGTCGGCGCGGGCGAGCCTGTTCGAGTTCATGTCGAGCGCCGTGTCGAGCGAAAAGCCCAAGGGCGTCACCGTCCGCGAAATCGCCGCCACCATGAAGCGCACCCGGGCGGCGGGCGAAAAAATCCTGGCGGTGCTCGGACCCGCGGTCGTTCACACCGGCAGCGTCGAGCATATCTGCGAACTCATTCGGCTCGGCTACCTCAACGTTCTCTTCGCCGGCAACGCCCTGGCGACGCACGACATCGAGCAAGCGCTTTTCGGCACCAGCCTTGGCGTCTGGCTTGACCGCGGCTTGCCCGCCGAGGAAGGGCACGAGCATCACCTTCGCGCCATCAACACCATCCGCAGGCTCGGCGGCATCCAAAAGGCGGTTGAGCAGGGCAAACTCAAGAGCGGCATCATGTTCGAGTGCGTGCAGCACAATATCCCGTTCGTCCTGGCAGGCAGCATTCGCGACGACGGCCCATTGCCGGAAGTCGTCACCGATGTCCTTGTGGCGCAGGACGTGATGCGCGAGAAGATCAAGGGCGTCGGTTTTTGCCTGATGACGGCGACCATGCTGCATTCCATCGCCACCGGCAATCTCCTACCCGCGGCGGTCAAGGTCGCCTGCGTGGACATCAACCCGGCAACGGTGACGAAACTGGCCGATCGTGGCAGCCATCAAACCGTCGGCGTCGTCACCGACGCGGAGCCGTTCCTGCGAGCGCTGGTCGCGGAGTTAAAGGCATGATGCACGCCCGCAGCCGAAAGGCTGCGGGATATCGCGGCACGATCCCGCATGATCCCGCATGATCCCGCAGCCTGTCGGCTGCGGGCGTTGGGGGAACCATGAGAAACACCATGAAAACCCCACGCATCTTGATGTGCCCGCCCGACTACTACGGGATTGAGTACGAGATCAACCCGTGGATGAGCCGGGCGCGCGGCGCTTCGCCGGCTCGCGCCCGCAAGCAGTGGCGCGACTTGCACGACGCACTCCTGTCCTTGGACGTCACGATCGAATTGATGACTCCGCAAAAGGGCTTGCCCGATCTCGTCTTCACCGCCAACGCGGGGCTCGTGTTCGGCACTCGGTTTTTCAGCTCGCAATTCGCCCATCCGGAGCGGCAGCGCGAGACGCCGTACTTCGACGCCTGGTTCGCGGAGCATGGCTTCACCGTCGAACATTTGCCGGAGGGCGTTTTCTTCGAGGGCGCTGGCGACGCGTTGTTCTGCGGCGAAACGTTGTACGCGGGGTATCGCATCCGCAGCCACGCGGCCGGGCACATTCACCTGGGCGATGTGTTGCAGCGCCGCGTATTGCCGGTCGAACTGGTCGATAAGCGTTTTTACCATCTTGACACGTGCTTCTGCCCGCTCGCGCCAGGCCAGGCGATCTACTTTCCTGATGCCTTCGATAGCTATGGGCGAACGGTGCTTGAGCAACACATTCCGAGGTTGATTGCCGTGGACGAAAAGGAAGCGGAGCGTTTCGCTTGCAACGCGGTCGTCGTCGGCAAGAGGGTGGTCATCAACACGGGCAGCGATCGCCTCGCCGCCGACTTGCTCCGAGCTGGTTATGAATGCCGGTTCGTCGAGCTGGATGAATTCATCAAGGCCGGCGGCAGCGCGAAATGCTTGACCTTGCGCCTCGACGGTGAAGACGCGGCGACCTGGTAACCCGCTGGCGGATTCGCGCACAAGGGCCCACGCCTCATCACCATCGTATCTCACACCTGGGCGGAGGCAGGTTCCCCCGCTTGCGCCATTGCAGCCAGAATAACCCAAAACTGGCGACCAGCGCCAGGAAATGCAGACGAATTGCAAACTTGAGCGGCACCGCGATCGGGTTGCCGCGCGCGTTGAGGTTCCCGTCCAAATAGTCAAAGCACAACATCAGAAATGTCAAACCGAGCAAGAGCCCCACAATAAGATTCTTGAACGTGATTGCCAGGGCCAGTTGCGGCGGGGCCTGGATCCAGCCCTTGTCGAACAGCATCGCCGCGGTAGCCAGGAGCAGTAACGGGATCAGTAAAATCGCGTAGGCCAGGAATTGGGCCTGCCCCTTGTCCGTGAAGGAAAGTTGCCATAGCGTCAACGGAGTTGGTTTTTTGGTGACCTCATCGAGGCTCGGGCGCGCATCCGCCTTCGGCTCGATGATCGCTGAATGCCAGGTGAAAAACGACAAGACCACAATCAAGGCGAGGCAAATCGTAGGAACGAATGCAAGCCAGGCGCCTGTGAATTCGCAGGTAGCGGCGCGCGTGTACTCGCCGGGCGGCATGGGCGGCGGCGGCGGCGCCGCGGGGACCGGCGCCGGCGGTGCGGGCTTCGTCACCGGAGGTGGCGGCGGCGGCGGCGCAGGGGCGGGGCTGACCCCAAACGTCAGCGGCGGCGGTGGCGCCGTCGGGGCAGGCGCAAGCGCCGGCGCCATGAACTGTTTGGCGCACTGCGGGCAGTTTACGACCAAACCCCCTTGCTCATCGGGAATCTTCACACGCTGCGTGCAATGCGGACAAAACAGGTCCATGGTTGGTCTTTTTCCTGATAGGTGAATTTGACCGTGTCCGCGTCATTATACTTCGGGCGCGCTGAATCGAAATATTATTTACCCCCATGAACGCCGAAACGCGGCCGGCAGAAAATCGAGCAGGTCGGTCGCGATCAAACTCACCTCGCCGATCTGGTCGCGGGCCAGGTCGCCCGCCATGCCGTGCAAATAGACGCCAAGTTGGGCCGCCTCGAACGCTGCCAGGCCTTGGCCGACGAGGGCCGCGATGACACCCGTCAGGACATCGCCCGTCCCGCCCGTCGCCATGCCCGGATTGCCGGTTGTATTTCGATAAAGGCGTTCGCCGTCCGTGACGAGAGTTTCGTGTCCCTTCAAGACCAGCACACAGTGAGTGGATTGAGCAAAAGTCGTTGCCATCTCAGTCCGTCGCGATTGCATTTCATGCCCATCAACCTGCATCAACCGGGCGAATTCGCCGGGGTGCGGCGTAAGAATGCGACCCTGCTTCGCCCCGTCAAGGCGATCGGTCTTGCCGATGAACGCATTCAAGCCATCCGCGTCGATCACCATCGGCCTGTCAATGCGGGGAACGAGGTCAACGAGCAGATTCGTCAGTTCGCCACTGCGCCCCAGACCCGGGCCGAGCGCGACGACATCGCTCAAGCCAATCAACTCGGTCAACTTCACCTCAGCCTGGCGCGAAAGGCGCCCTGCGTCATCGTGTGGTAAACCGGAGGTCGTATAGCATGGATTACCGGCCGCGACGATCGGCAAGATTTCGCCTGGAATTGCCGCCGTCACAAGCCCGGCCCCTGCACGCAAAGCCGCGCCGGCGCACAACACTGCCGCGCCGGACATCCCGCGACTGCCAGCGACCACGAGCACCCTTCCGAAGTCGCCCTTGTGGGCATCAAGCGGGCGCGGCGGAAGCATCGGCAACGTGGTAACCGTGGTCATGGCCATCTCCCCATTCCTGCTTGGGTCGTCTCGATCCACCGCAACGTGCCTGCGCTATCTTTGCTTGACCCACGAACGGCGCAATTGACGCCTACAGGGTCCTCCCGTATCCTAAAGAAAGTTCCCGGGGCCGTGGCGCAATTGGGAGCGCGCTAGAATGGCATTCTAGAGGTTGAGGGTTCGATCCCCTTCGGCTCCATTCGACGTAAACCGTTAAACTGAAAGCAAGTTACAACTTGCCCTCTGGCGTTCAGGGGTGCGGCTCGAAAACCTGGAAAATGCGAATTTCTTAGAATTTCGCAGTTTGCCATGCTTCGGAGGTTGCACCTTGCCTGGCCGCGAGATCATCCCCGCGTACCGCCTTCACAAGAAAACCGGCAAGGCCATTGTCACCATGTACGACGCCGACGGCAATCGTCGCAGCGTTCTTTTGCCGGGCGCGTACGGTTCAAAGAAAAGCGAACGCGAATACCAACGCATTCCAGCTCGCCTTACCGCGAATGACGGGGCGATGCCTGAACCCGATGAAAAGAAACCCGATTTGCTTGTCCCGGAATCCTCGCGCGACTTGACCGGACGGGCCAGTGGGGGTAGGATGCCGTCAGCCGCGCTAATCCAACGACACGATTCTTCCAGATCAGGCTAAACCGATGGCCATTGCTTGATGGGGACACACACCATTTTTCGCATTCTCGGGTCGAATAAGGTCTTTTGTAATGGCCTATCACGGCGTGACTTTGTGCACGTTGGGGCCCTGGCGCCGCTCGGTTTGTCGCTGGCTGGGTGGGCCGAGGCCAGGGTGTCCGGTTCCCCGCCCTCGGCGCTCGCCGGTTTCGGCAAGACGAAACGCTGCCTGTTGCTTTACCTCTGGTGCTCGCCCAGTTAGCTTGAAACGCTCGGTCCGAAGCCCAACGCGCGCTCGCGCGCCGAAATCCACGACCGCTTCGGTCGGCCCTACGCGATTGGCGGGACAGGCCAGGTGCGCAGGGAACTGCTGGCGTAGACATGGCGAGGCATTGCCAGGAATCCAGGGAGTCGCGTGCATGTCAGCACTCAAATCCGAATTCAAGGCCGTCCCCGATCAGAATGATCTCGCCGGTCTGCCGCGCGATCTACGGTTTCACCCGGCAACCAACGATCGGCCTCGTTGTCTGTCGCGCGAGCAGATCGACCGCTTCAATCGCGAGGGCTACATCGCTGGTTTAGTTGCCTACAGCCCAGCGGAGATCGTCGACATTCGCGCCTATTTCGACCGCTTGCTTGCTAACGTGATGGCCATGGGGGGCGACAGCTATTCGATCAGCTCCGCCCATTTGAAGTACGGCCGGGTGTGGGACATTCTGACCAATCCGGTCATCGTCGCACATGTCAAGGATCTGCTCGGCGACAACGTGGTTGGCTGGGGTTCGCATTTCTTCTGCAAGATGCCAGGCGACGGCAAAGCAGTGGCCTGGCACCAGGACGCGAGTTATTGGCCGCTGACGCCGTCGAAGGCCGTGACGGTTTGGCTGGCGATCGACGATGCGGACACCGAAAATGCCTGCATGCGTTTTATCGCCGGCTCGCATCATCATGGGCACCTGACCTATCGGCCCAGCGACAGCCACGAGCACAACGTCCTCAACCAGACCATCGAGAACGCGGAGCAATACGGCACCGTCGTCAATGATTGTCTGAAAGCCGGCGAGTTCTCGATGCACACCGACCTCTTGCTCCACGGCTCCGAGGCCAACCAATCTTCTCGCCGCCGCTGCGGCCTGACGCTACGTTACGCAGCCGCCGAGGTCCGCGCCTATCTGGACTGGAACCAAAAAGGCGTCTGGGTGAGCGGCGCCGACGCGAGTGGGCACTGGACGAATCGGCCGCGGCCGAATGAGGATTGATGCAGGCACACGATCCTAATACTCAGATGGTGGAGGATCAGCTTCCTGGGCTCGACCCCGAATCCACAAGACTTACGAGGATATCACATGTCCAAGCCATGGGCGACAATTCTAACCGTCACGTTGGTGTTTTCGCCAACAGCTTTTGCTCAACCGGTGCGCAAGTTCGATGCCCCCGGCGCCCCGGCGTTCAAGGTGCTGAAAACCGGTGAGAATCCGCCGCTGGATGGGGACGGCAATTACGTGATTGGCCCCGAATACAAACCCGCCCCTGAACGCAAGGCGGTCGCAGGCGTTCCCCAGGGGAAGGTGAAGCAATTCACCATCGATTCGAAGGACACCAAGCTCTTCAACCCCGGGATTGCCCGAAAGGTCTTCGGGAAGGTGGATCCGAAGAACCCCAAGACCCTGATCGTCGAAACCCACACCATCGACTACAAGCGCCAGATTACCGTTTATGTTCCGGCTCAATACAAGGTGGGCAGTGAAGCACCGTTCATGCTCGTCCACGACGGTCCCAAGGGCAAGCCGAACATGGACCTGCCGCGTATTCTCGACAACCTGATCGCGCAGAAGCGGGTACCGCCGCTCATTGCAATCATGGTCGCCAACGGCGGCGGCGACGCCCAGGGGCACGAACGCGGCAAAGAATATGACACGATGTCCGGCTTGTACGCGGATTACATCGAAGCCGAAGTGTTGCCGCGCGTGGAGAAGAACTGTGGGGTCAAGTTGACGAAAAACCCCGACGGCCGCGCGGCCATGGGCAACAGCTCCGGCGGATCGGCCGCCCTCATCATGGCCTGGTATCGCCCGAATCTTTACCATCGCGTGCTGACCACCTCCGGCACCTTCGTCAACCAGCAATGGCCCTTCGACCCCAAGACGCCCGGCGGCGCCTGGGACTTTCACGAAACGCTCATTCCGAAGAACCCCAAAAAGCCCCTGCGAATCTTCATCTCTGTGGGGGACCGCGATCTGCTGAACCCCAACGTCATGCGCGACGGCATGCACGACTGGGTCGAAGCCAACCACCGCATGGCCAAGGTGCTGAAGGCCAAGGGCTATGAGTATCAGTATCTTTTCTGCCGAAACGCCGGCCATAGCATTGGCAATGCCCAGGCGCAATTTCTGCCGCACGCTATCGAATGGGTGTGGCGAGGGTATGGGGTGAAGAAGGGGGAGTGACCCGGAAAGCTGTGCAAAGGGCGGGATGTCGTCAGATACGTTCGATTATATACTTCCAACATGTCAACAAAAAAAACTCCCGGCCAAGGCATCACTGTTCGTGAACTTGCCGATTCGAAGGAATACAAGAAGTTCGGTGAAAACCGTCTCGGCGTGTTGCTTTTGACGCAGCTCACGGCAAGTGACGATCCGGACCACGTTGCTGCTGAGTCCCTCGTCGGCGGGGGAAACGACAGGAAAATTGACTCTTTCCTCATCAACTTGGAGAAGAAGGCAGCCTACATCGGCCAACTCTATCTCAATCACAACTGGGGAAAAGTTGGGGCACCGGCCAACAAAGCAAGTGATTTGAACACCGCAGCGGCCTGGCTATTCTCGACGGCAAAGGCGAAAAAACTTTCGCAGACGGTTGCTGATCGTTCCCTTGAGCTGAAGAGATTGATCGCCGCAGGTGAAGTAACGTCCTTGAGCGTCTTTTATTGCCACAATTGCAAAGAGTCTCAAAGTGTTGCGGACGAGTTGGAAACCGTTCGCGAATCTGTGGGCAAGAGGCTTGCGGCGGAGGGCTTAACCAACGTACATGTCACTGCAGTCGAATACGGGTTGAACTAAACCGCTGCGCGGTGGTCACTTCCCTGTTGAACAATTCGCGACCTCGGCGTTGAAATCGACGCCGGGGTTTTTCTTTTTGTCTTCGAACGATTACGCTGGAGGTTTACCCGGCGCGGATTCTATTCGCGAAGGAGAATCTCCGATGACAGCGTTGCGACAGCGTTTGATCGAAGACC
>JACPPF010000174.1 GCA_016191165.1 Planctomycetota bacterium | reverse complement strand
GAGGACTTCCTGAATCGCCTGGAACCCAATCCCTATTGACCGCCCCCGCGCCGCCTCCCGTGCCAGCCGCTCGCAATCGATCAGCAACGTCGGCGGACGCCTGGGCACCGCCGCCATGTATGCCGCCATTTTTTACGATGGGTATCTCGCCGTCGAAGCTGCCTATAATTATCAAAACCCCGAAAACTGGGACGACTACATCGGTGTCGCCTTCCACGCGGGCGTTTTCGTTCCGGCATGGGCGGATAACTCCAATAACCTGATGGGGAACAGAAACCTCGATATTTACACCGCGCGTGACGGTCCAAAACGGGATATAGGTAAACATGCACAACTGCCTGAACTCGTGCTGGCCGCTGCTTTTTTTGCTTGGTGCAGCCACGCTGAACCGGTATGAGCCATACGTACAGGGACAACCTGTTGGAGGTACGGCCCATGGTATGGCGCAGCGAGCACAACCTGTGCAGATACAGCGAATGTTGATTGCGGGTTTTGCGGGTATTCCCAGAAGCCAATACAACCTTGACGATCCCTTTCCCATGTCGAGGGACGGGACAAGGGTTGTCATCGGGCAGTATCGCGGCGAACCCAAGGTGTACGAGGCCGTCGTATTGGACATACAAACCGGGAAACCAGCGATACGCATCCCCCTCCCACCCGCGGCGAGGATGAACGGCGCGTTGTTCTCGCCGGACGGAAAAAAAGTCGCCATTGGTTGGGACAATCGATTCGTTCTTTGGGACCTGGCCGCGCAGAAACCAATCGCGCTCGAAACGCGCGAGCCCAAGGCGTTCCCCTATGGCGACGCAAAGTATGCGTTTTCGCCCAACGGCAAGATTATCATTGGAGCAATCTATTATCCCAAAGCGACGCTCAACCCAAGGCAGGAATTGTACAAACCGGGAATGGCATGGGACACCGCCAGTGGAAGGTTAACCGTTGATCCGAACGATTGGCGCTTGAAAAAAAACATTATGATGCTTTATTGGCGAACCTCCTCGGATAATCGGCACGTCGCGTGCGCCGTTTTTAGTTCAATTTACGACGGCAATTCCACAAAGGAGTTAACAGGGATCTGGAGAACCCATCTTTGGGACTTTGCCACCGGGAAGTACTGTTGTCCCATCGGACCCGCTGTGCGCATGGATTACAACAAGCGGGGTTCGTTTTTGGATTTTTACGGCAAACTACATGATGTTGGAGCAATAAAGGACGACGGTTTCTTCATCCGTTTTTCCCATGCCAAGAAACCGATGTTATTTCCAAGGCTGCCGCCGGGGGTGTTGACGGCGAACGTGGGGGAGAATGACCATGCGGACCACACCATCGTTCTCCGTGATCGCGTCACGGATGAAGAACTTTTTCGTTTCAAGGATTTCGTCAGCGGTGGCCGTGAACCTCCAAGTATCGGCCTGTCATGCGACAACCGCAGGCTGATCGGCATTGGCGAATTGCTGAATCGACAGGGTACTTATCTTTTGGCCTGGGATGTCTCCGCATTCCAAAAATACGCCGCCCGCGAGCGGCCTGACTTACCCGCCAAACAATGGGAGGCGCATTGGGAAAACCTCGCTGCGAAGGATCCCAACCTTGCGGTCAAGTCCATGCGCCGGCTCGCGGCTTCGCCCAAACAAACGCTGGCGAAACTCAGTGCACGAGTACACCCTGTTAAATTCCAGGTCGATCTTGGCGCGCTCGTTCGCCAACTAGATGGCCCGTTCGCCGAGCGGCAAAAAGCCGATCAGGCCTTGCGCGCCGCGGGCGACGAGGCCATTCCCTTTTTGGAAAAATCGCTCAAAGCCAAGCAATCGGTCGAAGCCCGGCGGCGCACCGAGGCGATCTTGAAGGACGTTTGCGAGCGTGTCCTGCCGGACCCCGAAACCCGCCGCATGTTGTGGTCGATCGAATTGCTGGAATTCGTCGGCAATGCCGAAGCCAAGCGCTTGCTCGAACGTTTAGCCACGGGATCGCCAACCGCGTGGGTCACTCTCGAAGCCCGCGCGTCGTTGAAGCGGCTGGCGAAACGTTAGCTCGGTCGCCGCTTGATGCGCCCATCGTGCAGCGCCGATGCCACCAGGACGTAATCGACCCCCAGGTTGGTGAGCCGATTCACGTCGTCCATTCCGCGCACGCCGCCGCCGGCGGTGAGTTGGACATGGGGATAGGTTTGTTTGAGGGGTTCGCACAATTCCTCCGTGCCGACTCCTGCGCCAGCCCCGACACTGGCCAGGTCAAGCACGATCAGTCGCTCGATGCCGAGTTCGATCGCTCTCATCGCAATCATCCAGGGATCATCCGTTTCCCACGCGGCCGATCCGAGCGACTTGCCTGCTTTGAGGTCGAGCGAGAACACGACGCGGCGCGGGCCGGCGCTGCGAAGGATCTCCGCAAGGGCGTCGGGTCCGAGAACACTCTCCAGGCCCACAATGACGCTGTCAACCGATCTTGATGCCATTTCCAAAAACGCGGGGCTGTGGGCGGACGTGATACCGGCGTCAATCCAGAGGCGAAAGCCATCCTGTTGCAGCTGCCAAGCGGTCGCGGCTGCCAGCGTTCCACGTTGAATCGCATCCAGATCAGCCAGGTAGAGTTGGTCAAATCCGAAGTGATCACGAAAGGCTCGTGCGACGGCCAGCGGCTCGGCGGAATCGACCAGCTGGCTGACGATGGGCTTGTATTCGTCGCGCCGTCCGCCGATGCCGCGGACGACTTGCCCGGCCATGAGATCGAGAACGGGAAGAATTGGCATGGCGCATTTGCCTTCGTCACGGTTGTGACCTATGCTTGGGTAGCGATCCGTCCACTCGGAGCGACCAACATGAACGTTTCCAATTCGCAAGCCGACGACAGCGCGTTTCCCGCGGTATTCGTCGTACTTTCAACCTTCATTGGCGTCCTGGTTTGGCTGTGCGTCATGCTGGGCAGTTTGCCGCAGTATTGACCCGACCATGCTGTTTTTTTGATCTCGTTCCCGGGTGGGAACGAGTTTCAAGACTTGATGTGAGGGCTGGTAGCGCTCTCGTGGAAGCCGCCTTCGGCATAGCGTTCGCACGGCGTTTCGTGAACGCCAGGCTGCGGGCGGGGAACCGGTTATTGCTCCTTTTTCTGCATCTTCACCAGAAACTCCAGGACGTTGAGTTGCATCTCCAGGCGCGCGGTCAGGGTGGAACCGCCCGTGATGGTCATGCGCAGTCGGCCGGTCTTGCCCGGGGGAAAAAGCTTGGTGGCGAGTGTGCGTTGTTCTTCGTTTTGCGCCATCAGCTTCGCCATGCGGGCGACATCGAAATCGAAGACAAAGGGCAAGCTGGCGACCGCGTCGGTTTTGGCAAGCGCCGCTTTCAAGCTTGCAAGCGAATCTTTGCCAAGGGCAACGAACAGAGCGTCGTTGCGAAAGGCGACGTGAAGGTGATCGTCGCCGGCGACCTTGTCGAAGAAGACGCCGGATTTGGCGTCGCGCGGCAACTGGAAGCGATGAATCTTGATGGCGCTGGCGTTCGAGAAATCGAGTTGAATCTTGCCGCGTTCCGCGGGCGGGATGTCGTTGAGCGCTTCCTTGATCATTTCGGTGATCGTCTTGCCCAGCTTCTCGCCTTCTTTCACTTTAACGGCGCCGACGAAGGCGTAATGACCATCCCTGGGGCCGAGCACGGTGGCGACGACTTGAAGCTCGCCCGATTTTGCGGAGGGCATCAGCGCGTCGAACAGGGCCTTGGCTTGCTTCTTCTTTTCGGGCTTCTGAATTCCGTCGAGGCTATTCTTCACCGCCTCATCGACGACGCCGCCAAACGCCTTGTTCAGAGTGTCAGGCAGAGCCAGGTGAAAGGCGCCGTGGAATGCCGCGTCCTTGTTGAGCGGTCCCGCGAGCGGGCTTTTGAGATTGGCGATGCCCTGGATCGTCTTGGCCAGATCGCTGCCCGGCTTGCCGGAGACGGCCAGGTTCACGGTCATTTCTTTGGTTTTGTCGTTGACGTCAAGATCGAAGCGTACCTCGCGCGCGTCGCGGACGAGGGCGCCGCCAAGGCGCTGGGCTTCGCGCAGGAAGGCGACGCGGAAGGCCTCTTGCATCTTGGTTTCGCCCGGCTGCGCCTTCTTCTGGGCGGTTTGAATCACGTCGTCGAGCTTGCCGAGGGCGATTAGCTTGGCCGCTTCGGGAACTTGATCGAGACGAGCCACGATCGAGATGGCGGCGCTTTTTGGGATCGCCAGCGCCTTGGCCGGGTCGGGCAGGTTCTTGGTTTCAATGCTGTCGGTCTTGCCCGCCGTGATGAACAGGTAGTTCTTGGCGAACCGGAAATAGACATCGACGTTTTGATCCGACTTGTAGGTGTAGATGCCGTTCTGATCTTTTTCGTATTTGACGCCGAGGTTGTCGAGAAGGTTGAGCAAGGCCTTCGAGTCCACCAGGGGAACCAGCATGGCGCCGTTGATCTCGTCGATCGTTTTGCCAAACCGGACGTAGACGCCGATCGGACGCGTCAGATCGATTCCTTCCAGCCCTTTTTTGCCGATGCGGCTTTTGACCAGTCCCTCGATCTGATGGGCGGCCTCTTCCTGTCCGACGAGCTTGACGACCAGATTGAGGTTCTTGAGCAGGACGTCAAGGGAGGCAACCCGAACGACGACTGAGGGCGGATTGGCAGGTTGACCTCCGCCGGCGTAGACCTGCGACGCAAACAGAGTGAACGCGGATAAGCTGAGGGAGGCAAGATAATTACGGCGCATGCGGGGGGTGACTCCATAAATCCTGGTTTTAGCCGCACTTTGACGAGCAGGCCGACAGGCGCCGTTCGCCCGAGCGGAAGGCCGGACCAACAGACATACTGCCAACGTCCCGATGAGGTTTCAGGTTGTCGGCAAATGGTCTCTCTCACTTTAGGGATTTTAACCGAATCCCGATGAAAAGGCGTGCCGACTTTGCCGATGGAATGGGTTTTGCCGAAAAGTTCAAGGTTGTCGATTATTCCGTCGATGAAACCCACGTGGCGGATTGGCTCCCGCGCTGCGCCGGCGACTGGATGGCGAAGAACAGCGCAACTGGGAAGGAGCACTCCATAACGGAGAGGCGACCATGCGACGATGGTGGAAGAAGATCGGAATGTTGGCTGCCGGTTTGGCGTATCTGGGCAGTTTTCACTCCAGCGCATTGGGTCAAATGCCACCCCCACCGGGCGGCGGCATGGGCATGCCTCCCGGTATGATGGGTATGGCGCCTCCCCACGGCTTGATGCCTCCTGGTGGCGGTATGCCGCCCGGCGGCGGAATGCCACCGGGCGCCTTCGGCGGACCTCCAGGAATGACCGGGCAGCCCGCTGAATTTCCCAATCCGGCTCAGCCATCGCAGGAACCCGTTTCCCCCTTCTCGTTGCGCGAGGACGGGAACCCCAACGCCTTCAGCGAACTGCAAGACCCGCGCGCGTTGCAACCGCTCCGCTGGCAGGTCTCGGCGGGCTACATGTTCTTGTGGTTTCGCCCCGGCAACTACTTTCCACTCTCAACCACGGGAAGTTTGGCAGACCCAGTCCCCGGTGCGCTCCAACAACCGGGTACCATGATCCTTTCAGGCGACCGCCTGCCCGGACCCTCCGCGGCTTTCAAGACAACCTTCACCCTGTGGCTCGTGGACCCCGAGGCCTTGAGCATGGAAGGGAATTTCTTCCTCATGGAACAACGCTCAGTCATCGAGTCGTTCATCTCCGATCCGACGGGCATTTCGCTTCTGACGCGGCCGTACTTCAACGCGAGCACGCGGGGCGAGGACGCAGATCCGCGCTCATTGCCTGGGATTCTGCGCGGCACCCTGTACGATGCCGTCACGACGCGCTTCATGGGCGCCGAGGCCTATTTGAAATGGCAGAATTCCCCGCGTAGCGAAGGCGCTCGCATCAACCTGTCGATCGGCGCTCGCTGGCTTCGCCTGGATGAGAGGTATCGCAGCTACGATACCACATCCGACGTCGATTTCTCGATCTTCTCCGGGACCTTCTCCGACACCTTCACCACCTACAACCAATTCTTCGGCGGCCAAGTTGGCGTGGAGTGGCAATACAAGGTGAGTCGCCTCACGATTGGCCTGGGCGGCAAGGTCGCAGTTGGGCCAAACTATCAGTCCATCAAGATTCGAGGCGAAACGACGTTCACCGACATCCCGGCCGGCACCACGGTTACCGACGACAAACAGGCGCTTTTCGCTCAGCCGTCCAACGTCGGGAACTACACGGCCGTGCGGACCTCCATCGCCGGGGAGTCGTCGGCCAGCGTGGCGGTCGATCTGACCGACCGGATTCGCTTTACTGCCGGCTACACGTTCCTGTTGCTCACCAACACCGTTCGGCCAGGCGATCAGATGGAGCGAGCCGTCAACATTCAGCCGCTCCTGTCGGGCGGAGGTTTCGCTCCGGAGGTGCCTGGCCAGCCGCGGTTTACTCAATCGCTCTTCTCGGCTCACATGCTTAACCTGAGCCTGGAATTTCTTTACTAAGAGGGTCCAAAGAAATGAAGTAGGTCAGGCTTTCCAGCCTGACCTACTTTCTTTGTTTTGGGCACCCTAAACCATTGCCGGCGCCTGAAGCGTATGCGTTTTCGCTTACGTTTCAGGCGCGGGACTGGTTTTCCCCCGTAACCCCCTTCGTGCCTTCCTTTTCTTTTCCGCGGAAGATAAACTTTTTTTCAGTTTCCTTTTGTGTTTTCGTTGGGGTTCGATTACAATTGCCCGGTGTTTTGCACGGATTCAGCGCAAATTTGGGTAAAACGCGCCGGCGCTCAAACCTCGAAATGGAAACCTGATGATGCTCCGATCCATTATCTCCGCATGTTGGCGTTGGGTGGCCTCGCCTTTTGCCGCCGGCCAATCTCTCACCAAGGTTTCCGCCGAGCGGAAATACAAACCCACGGTCGAAGTGCTGGAAACCCGCCTCGTGCCCGCATGGGTCGTCAACGACTTGACGACGCTGACCGCCGCGAGCCTGGTGCAGAACCTCCTCGGTCCGAGCGTGACGGCCACGAATATCCAGTATACCGGCGATCAGAAAGCCGCGGGGATTTTCAGCGATACCAACAACGCCACAGGCATCAAAAATGGCGTGGTCCTCAGCTCGGGCAGTGCCAAGGGCGTTGCTGGCCCAAACACCGATACCGCGTTTTCCACCGATAACGGCGGCGCGGGCGATCCCGATCTCGACGCGATCATTTCACCGGATATCGGCTACGATGCGTCCACGCTGGAGTTTGACTTCGTGCCCAAGGGGAGCATCCTTTCGTTCCAGTACGTGTTTGGTTCGGACGAGTACAACGAATTCGCCCCGCCGAATTTCGGCATCAACGATGTGTTCGGGTTTTTCTTGAATGGCAAAAACATTGCCCTGTTGCCTGGAACCTCAACGCCGGTGTCGATCGCGACGGTGAACGCGGTGACGAATTCAAAATACTTCGTGGATAACGATCAGCAACCTGGCCCGCGCGACACCCAGATGGACGGGTTGACGACCGTGTTGTCTGTCACCGTCAACGTCAAGCCAGGCGTGGTCAATCACATCAAGTTGACGATCGAGGACGCGGCGGATGGAGTCTACGATTCGTGGGTGCTGCTCAAGGCAGGCAGCCTCGGCGCCGCGGACATCCGCACCTATGCGCCGTTGCGTTACGTTTACAATCGGTTCACGGGACTTTATTCCGGAAACTTCCTTTTTGCCAACATCAGCACTGTGAGCCTTGGGGGCCCGCTGTACGCCATCTTCTTGGCGCTGCCCCCTGGCGTGACGGTGGCCAACGCGAAAGGCAAGACTGCCAGTGGCGCAACCTACTTCGCCTTCCCCGGCGGCAAGGGTCTGCCAGCAGGGTCCAAGCTCTCGATCACGATTACGTTCCGCAATCCAGGTCGGATCAACTTTGGCCCGTTCTTCCAGCATCATCCGATCACGATTGCCGCGGGGATCTCGTAATAGCTGTGAGCACGCAGCGCAAGCAAGTGCCGCACTGGCTTGCGCTGCGTGCTCAGATCGGCCAATTACGAATTGGCGGTAATTTTGGTCACCCAGGAGTGGATGCCAGTTCCCAGCGCCAGGCGCAGGGGATTAACGAGCTGCAAATAAATTCGCAACGGCTTGTTGGGTAGAAGCGTGCCGGTGTAGGTGAGCGTCAGTTTGTTGCCCTTCTGAACGCCATTTGGCGTGATGACCTGAATTGAGGAACTTGGCAAGGTGATCTCAAACGTGAAGGAGCCCGAGAACGAGATCTTGGTGATGTTCGCGACCGTGATGTAGCCGGAAAAAATCCCGCTGGAAGGGCTGTAAGACCAGCGCACAGGGTTCAAACTGCGGAAGGACGCGCCTTCGGGCGTGTAAGGTGTCACGGTGCCGGTGATGCGATAGCTGCCCAGGCTGCCGTATTTGGGGTAGCCGGTGGCGCCGGCCAAACCCGTGCCCGTGATCTTGATGGTGTAGGCGCCTTTCTGGGTCAGATTTAGACTGAAACTCGCGAAGGTTTCGGCCAGGGGATTGCTCGTGGCGACCACCGCCCCGTTGGGGCCGTAAAGCGTGGCGAGGATGTCCAGGTTCGGGCCCACGAAGAGCGAGTCGATCTTGATGTTGATTGATCCGGGATCGGCATAGAACTTGTAGAAATCCGAATCGGTGTTTTTCTCGATAAGGCCATAAGTCGGATTCAGGGCTGCCTGCGAGGCCCCGTTGATCACCTTGCCCGAGGCGGCGGTATTACCGACATCGTCTTTGCGGTACCCAAAACCGTGCCCGGTGGTAATCTTGGTCAGATCGTCCTCGGGGTTGTTGGCGTCCGGATAGGTGTCGCGGCTCCACTGGGTGAGGTTGATGCCAAAGGGAGCGCCCATGATCGGGCCCCAGCTGACGTTGCCGCTGCCGTGCCCGCCATAATACCCCTGGCTGCTGGTGCCATCGTGATCCAGGCCAAAAGTATGTCCCACTTCGTGGCTGACGGTGACCGGCAAAGAATCTTCGGGTGTGGCTGATGAATCACCGTTAAAGGCGAAGCAGGGGGTATCGACCGCGTCGTTGAATGAGTTCAGGTAGGCGATGCCGCCGGCCCCGCTGAAAAAGTTGGAGTCGGAAACGGAAGGTACGGGCCCGAGGATGACATGCATGCCCCACTTGGTGTCGGCCGCGTTAACCTTACGCAACGCCTCCAGCCCTGGGTTTTCCGTCGTGACATTCACGTTGAACGGCGCGAAATCCTCGGCAATCATGCGCCACAATTCGATGATCTTGTCTTGTTCCGCAGTGCTGAAGGCGTTCCGATTGCCATCCATGCTCCACGGAGAAACTGTGAAAGGCGAGCCGCCATTGGCGTCGGTGTTCCATTGGGTGCCGGCGACGGTTTCGCCGTCAAAGTCCAAATAAATGACCTGGTTTGCGCCCGGATTGCTGTGCAGTTTGAACGCGTTCGCGGAAGGGTAAGCTTTCCAAAGCAGGTCGTTGCCCGGAGCTGCCGTGGGTGCGTCCCGGCTTTCCAGCACTTCGACGTTTAGCAAGGTCCTCTGCTTTTTCCTTGGCTTGGACAAAACTCGTCGGAAAAACATTGCTGGCTCCACGTTAACCAGGTCTGGGAGCAAAAACGCAAAGACAATATTTATTAATGGCGTTGGCGCTCGACCCCTGGCGTGCAAAACTGAAATTATTACCCAATGGACCCGCGAATGCAAGCTATTTCACGAAAAAAAAGGCGCTGGACTGGATAGAATAAACGCACGCGGTCATCCTATCGAGGACGCCGACTTCGCGGTGTGCGTCAGGTCGCCCGTTGCCTCCGTCAGGAAGTGTTTTCCATGAAGCTCATCATTGCCATCATTCAGCCGTCCCGAGTGGAAGCGGTCAAGGAAGCGCTCAACCAGGTCGAGGTTTTTCGCCTGACGATGATCGATTGCCGCGGTTTCGGTCGGCAGAAGGGGCAGACCGAGATGTTTCGCGGCCACGACCTGACGGTGACGCTGCTCAACAAGGTACAATTGCAGATCGCGGTCAACGAGGATTTCGTGGAGCCAACCGTCAACGCCATCATGGAGGCGGGTCGCACCGGTCCGGAGGGGCGCATTGGCGATGGCAAGATATTCATTCTGCCCATGGAAGATTGCATCCGCATCCGCACCGGCGAACGTGGGCCCGAGGCAATCTGATTTTCCTCGTTCGCACGCCCACAGGATTTACCGGGCGGCAAAAGACTGGCGGGATTCCCATGCCGGAATATGGCCTGCATCTGTGCGACGACTTGATCTTCACTAGCCGCGTCGGCGGCGAGGCAAAGGCGCAAGGCCTGACGCTCCACGCCAAAAAAAAAGGGGAGGACCTCCTGCAATTGGCAAGACAAGCGCCGCCGCGCTGTGTTATCATTGACTTGCATTTGCCGGGCCTCGATGTCGCCGCGCTGGTGGGCGAACTCGCCGCGCTGACGCCGAAGCCGATCATCGTCGGCTACGGCTCGCATGTCGATGTCGCGACGCTGAAAAAAGCGCGCGAGGCCGGCTGCGACCTGGTGTGGCCGCGCAGCAAGTTCGTGGAGGAGTTGGCGACGGCCCTCCCTTTGTGGTATCGCCCCGCGGAGACGGGCTCATGAAACGATCGGTTGCATGGATCCTGATGTTGATGGGGACTGGCCTCGTCAACGCGGCGCCCGCCCGACCTCGATATGATCCCCCCCCGCGGGCAACACCGGGCACGCCGCTTTCCCTCGCCGGCACGTATTGGTTCGGCAAATGCTACGCCGACAACTTCTGGATCATCTTCGAGGAGCAAGGCACCATCAACTGGGGCTACGGCCAGCTCGACGCCAAAAAGGCCGGTTCCACCGGCACATGGAGGCTGGAAGGCAATAAAGTGTACTTTGAGTTCAACCGCAAGACGCTGGAATTCCAGGGGACCACCGACGGCCAGATCATTCAAGGGTTGACCTTCAACAACAGCGGATCGCGTTATGTGACGACTTTGAAACTTACGCCGCGTCCGAAGTAATCCGGGCGCGCGGCCTGGGGAGTGCGGAGATTGTCATGCGGGTCGCAATCTTTTCGTTGATCGCATTTTGCGTTGTCGCCGCAGCCAGCGCCGCCCCGGCCAGGCCGACTTATGAACCTCCTGATCCGGTGCAACCGTCTCCGTTCGTCGGTTTGGCGGGCACCACGTGGATCGGCAGGCTCTATAGCGAAGGCGAGCGCGTCACGTTCCACGCCGGCGGGACGCTAACCTATGGCTTTGGTAAGGGAGGCGGCAGCCCGGGCACCTGGCATTTCGTCGGCAATCACCTTCACTTTGAAATCAACAAGTGGAGCGAGTACCGCGTCACCGTGCAGGGAGACATCATCCAGGGAAGCGGCTGGAACAAAAGCGGCCAGAAGTGCCAGCCGTTCTTGCGCCGCGCCACCGCCGACGTCTTGGTGTTGCCGAGGAAATAGCAAGCTTTGACTTTCCCGCCTGTGCAGGCGCGCAAGCCGCCGGAGCGGACAATCCCGGCCCCAGCCGCTACAACGACCATGCTACCTGTTTTCGTTGCCAAATTGCCCAGGACGTTCCGGCATATTCGCTGCCAGCTGATTCTCAAATTCAGGGAGAAAACCACATGCTGCGGCTTTTCATCGTTTCGTTGATCTTGTCAATGTTTTTCATTGGCGCCACTTATTCGGCGCCGGCTCGCCCCGTTTATGAACCCGAGGCGCCGACCGCGCGTCCCGCAATGGCCTTTCGCAATCTGAATGGCACCGCCTGGCTTGGCAAATACATAACGACCAACCGCACTTTCATTCTTGAGGCCGACGGCACCGTCAGCTACAAAACCACCACGAAAACCGTCTTCAGAAACCGCGGCACCTGGCGACTGGACGGCAACACGCTTTTCTTCGAGCACTGGATCAATCCCAAATCAAAGTTGCTTCAATTCCGCGGCACCGTCACCGATTCGGATACAATCGTCGGCGAACAAACCATCCTGCGCACCGGCGCCCGCATCAACACCAACTTGCAGCGAACGGTCGTCCCGCCGCGTTGACGCACAATCAATCCGCCGTGGGGCTTGCTTCGTGTTTCTTGTATTTCCCGCGTGGCCCAAGCTCCGCGGGCAACTGGCTTGCGCGCATTTCATCCTCATCCTCTCGCCTTCGCAGGATTCGACCTTACAATATCACGACTACACGATCCTTCCTCCGCAGGAGCAACTCCATGGCGACCGCAACCGCATCGGCGACCACCAAGAAAATGTACATCGACGGCCAATGGTGTACCGCCCAGGACGGCAAAACCGTCGGCGTCATCAACCCCGCGACCGAAGAGGTCATCGTCGAAATGGCGCTCGGCAGCCGGGCGGATGTCAAGCGCGCCATCGCGGCCGCCGGCAAGGCGATGCCCGCCTGGATGAAGCTGACACCCTACGATCGCGCCAAGGTCCTGAAAAAAACCGCCGACCTGATGCGCGAACGCGCCGACGCCATCGCCAAGACCCTGACCATGGAACAGGGCAAGCCGCTTGCCGAGGCGAAGGCTGAAATATTGCACTCGGCCGACACGTTTGAATGGTTCGCCGAGGAAGGCAAGCGGGCCTATGGGCAACTCATCCCGAACTCGGCGCCGGGCAAGCGACACGTCACGCTGAAGCACCCGGTCGGCGTCGTCGGCGCCATCAGCCCGTGGAACTTCCCGATCACGCTGCAATCGCGCAAAATCGCGCCAGCCCTGGCCGCCGGGTGCACCATCGTCTGCAAACCGGCCTCGCAAACACCGCTCTCGCTGGTACAAGTCTTTGAATGCATGATCGAGGCGGGCCTGCCGGCGGGTGTTGCCAGCCTCGTCATGGGCCCAGCGCAGGATGTCGCCGACGAGTTTCTCGAAAACCCGATCGTTCGCAAGATCAGCTTCACCGGCTCCACCGAGGTCGGTAAACAACTTATGCGCGGCGCCGCCGATCAGGTCAAGCGCATCAGCCTGGAGTTGGGCGGCCATGCACCGTTCATCGTCTTCCCCGATGCCGATCCCGAAGTCGGCGCAAAGCTAGCCGTCATGGGCAAGTTCCGCAACAACGGCCAGGTCTGCATCGCGCCGAGCCGATTCTATGTGCATCAGGATGTGCAGAAGAAATTCACCGAGGCAACCGTCGAATTTGCCAAGCAGTTGAAACTCGGCAACGGCCTGGACGCCGGCACCGAGATCGGCCCGATGTTCGAGAAACGGGCCATGGACGGCACCATCAGCCTTATCGAGGACGCCAAGAAATGCGGCGCCAAGCTGCTCACCGGCGGCAAACGCAGTGACAAGTTCCCCAAGGGCTACTTCTTCGAAC
The DNA here is from genome assembly GCA_016191165.1 of Planctomycetota bacterium. Classification (GTDB taxonomy): domain Bacteria; phylum Planctomycetota; class Planctomycetia; order Gemmatales; family Gemmataceae; genus SIAQ01. Next base: position 25,972 of record JACPPF010000174.1, on the reverse strand, counting down.
CGACCATCCTCGACAACCTGCCGATGAACGCCCGCATCATGACCGAGGAGCCCTTCGCTCCGGTGATGCCATTGCTCGGGTTCAAGAATCTTGACGATGTCATCGCGGCCGCCAATAACACGAAGTACGGCCTGGCAGCGTATTGCTTCACGAACGATTTGAGCATCGCCTGGAAGATGGCCGAGGGGCTGGAGGCCGGCATCATCGGCATCAATGACCCCGTCCCGGCCACGCCGCAGTGCCCCTTCGGCGGCATGAAAGAATCCGGCTACGGCCGCGAACTGGGCCACGAGGGGCTGGATGCGTATCTGGAGACGAAGTATGTGAGTTTCAAGCTGAGGGATTGATTTCCAAGCCCCGGGATGAGCGCAGCGATTCCCGGGGACCACACCCCGCAGAATCGCTGCGCTCATCTGTGGGCTTGAGGATTTGCATGAAAGACATCACCTACGCCGCCCCGAAAACGCTCGCCGATGCGACCGCCTACCTCAACGACAAGGGCGATCGCGCCCGCATCCTCGCGGGTGGGACCGACATCATCGTGCAGGTCCGTGAAGGCCGGCGCGACATCGACGCGCTGGTCGATATCAAGCACATCAACGAGGTCAACGAACTGACTTGCGATGCCAAGGGCCTCACCATCGGCGCCGCCGTGCCGTGCTGCTTGATTTACGAGAACCAGGCGATTGCCAAAGCGTACTCCGGACTGATCGATGCTGTTTCGCTGATCGGCGGCATCCAGATTCAGAGCCGCGCGAGCCTGGGCGGGAACCTGTGCAACGCCTCGCCCGCGGCCGACGGCATTCCCGTGTTGATCGCGCTGGAAGGCGTGTGCGACATTGCCGGTCCGAAGGGGACCCGCAGCGTGCCGGTCGAGCAGTTCTGTATCGCGCCGGGCAAGACGGTGCTGGGGCGCGGCGAGTTCCTGGTCCGCTTTCGCTTCCCGCCTCCGAAAAAGCAAGCGGGCGCCGCCTACCTGCGCTTCATCCCCCGAAATGAGATGGACATCGCCGTGGTCGGCGCGGGCGTCTCGGTGCAACTTGATGCCAGGGCAAAATGCACTGCGGCTCGCATCGCGCTCGCCGCCGTCGCGCCGACGCCTCTGTTGGTGGCGGAGGCGGGCGCCGCCCTGGTCGGCACCGCGCTGGATGGGCCAGCACTCGCCAAGGCCGCGACCCTCGCCCAGGCCGCCGCCAAACCCATCAGCGACATGCGCGGCAACGCCGACTACCGCCGACATCTGGTAGGCGTTCTCGTCAAACGAGCCCTAGCAGTCGCAATCGAGCGCGCAAAATCTTGATCTTTTTCGACTCTTCGTTTAGCGCCCGCATGGCGCCATCGGAATGCTAAACGATTAACGGCGAAGGACATTTGTTGTGACCAAAAAACTCCACATCACCTGCACTGTCAACGGCCAAACTGCCGAGTTCCTGTGCGAGCCACGCAATAGCCTGCTCGAAGCCCTGCGCGACGAGTTGAAGTTGACCGGCGCCAAGGAAGGCTGCAACAACGGCAACTGCGGTGCGTGCAACGTGATCCTCGACGGCCGACTCGTCAACAGCTGCCTCGTCATGGCCGCCGAGGTCGATGGCCTCAAGGTCACCACCATCGAAGGCATCGCCAGCAAAGACGGGCTGCATCCGTTGCAAAAGTGCTTCCTCGAAGGCGCCGCCCTGCAATGCGGAATCTGCACCCCCGGCTTCATTCTCGCTGCCAAGGCACTTTTGGATAAAAACCCACACCCAACCGAACACGATGCACGCCATTTCCTCGCGGGCAACCTGTGTCGGTGTACCGGGTATGACAAGATCATCCGCGCCGTGCTGGAGGCAGCGGAAGCGAAGCAGTAAACCGAAGGCCTATGTGAAAGATGCTATTTTCGCCAAAGACGGGCCGGATTGAAGTCGTCGTCGGTCAGGCGCGCGGGGCCACGGATTTGGTCGTGGCGGTAGTATTCGACTTCGCCGGTGGCGTCGTGAGTGATACGAAGGACGGGCAGGCCGGTGGGCGGATCGAAGAACCACCATCGGCGCCCCCCCTTGGGCAGGCCGGGCTCGGCGCCGGCGGGCAACTCCTGATACACCGTCTCGATCTTGGCCTCGAATTCTGGACGCTTTAATAGGCCCAGGTACTTCGCCGTCCCCTCGCGGCCATCGGTTTTTTCGGTGCTGTCCACGACTCGGCCAAAGCGTTCGATCATCGAGCCGAGGCCGGTCTCGTTGATCGGATATCGGCTTGCCGCCTTCACGGCGGGGTCGTCGAGGCGAACGCTGTGCCGGCGTCCCAGGATGCCGCGCAGGTCGCCCGACGCCAGGAGTATCTGGATTTTGTTGTCGAACTTCCCGCTGACGAAGAGCACTTCGCGGCCTTTTTCACTTCCCGCAACGCATTTGATATGAACGCTGTAGGGCTGCTGGCGGAGTTTGACTTCCAGGACTTCCTCGGGCTGCTTGCGCCCGCCGGCAACCTCGCGGCGTGTCAGGAGCATGGTGTAGCCTGCGAGCTGGGCGTGGGTTTGCGCGGCGCGGTGATAGATTAATCTAAGTGGATTCTGCGCACCCTGAGGAGGTACAGCGACGGGCGGTTTCTCGGGCACAAAAGTGGCCTGTTGAACCTTCTCATCCGGTCGGCGCGGCAACACCGATGGCGCGTTGCGAATGGCGAGCGCGGGGCTCGGACGCGGCGGACTCTCGTCGTCGTCCGCGCTGCGCCGTACCCCGCCGAAGCGGTGCTGCGAAAAGTCACTGCACGCGGTCAGGCCCAAGGCCAGCGCGAGTACGGCGACGTTCCATGTCCAGACCCGATTAGCCGTCATTCCTCCGCTCCGTGATCGAGGACGGATTTTCCGCGTCGTCTTCAATCACCGAAGATACAAGAAAGGATTTGCGCTTGCCAGGCCAGTTTGACGGCGGGATCGACGACGAGGCAAGCGGGGCGCCCTGGGCGCCCTGGATGCCGCGTTTATCGGCAACGCCATACCTGCCGCTCGGTGATACCGAGTTTCGTCAGGGCGGGGCGGATGGCATCGAAGAAACGAACGGCATCAACCGGGTAGCCGGCGGTCGGCTTCAAGCCCGGGACATGCGTTTGCCAATAGCGATTGAATTCGCGCATCAACATTTCGCGGACGTATTTGCTGATCATCGACGCCAAAGCGACGGCGAAGTGCTGCCCGTCGGCCCTGGGCATGAAGGTGATCCGAATCGGCCGATCCAGCCCCTCGACGCGGTAGACGCTGCGCTCTCGGCCTTCCTGTTCCGCGAGTACCATCCCGTCGGAAAATGCGTGCTGCAACAGGGCGGCGTAGCTGTTGCGTCCACCGTGCTTGTCGATAACGAAACTCATCGGCTCCGTGGCCGTTTGCTGAAGGCACGCTTGCATCAAGTGGGTCAAGGCCACGCTCAGGACCGCGCCCTTACTGTCCCAGCGGTCAATCAAATCGTTGAAGCGCGGGGCGGCGACGATGGCACTTTGGGAAAAGCCGAAAACCACGCCCGCACTCTCACACGCTTGCCGCCAACCCGTGCGCGCCTTGAAAAGTTCGGCCGTGGTCACTTCCGCTGGCACGCTGGTATCTCCCGCGAACCAGGCTTCCTCTTTCAGCAGGGGGATGTCGTCGGTAGCGAGCCAATCCAGCAAATTACGCAGCGTGGGCGTCGATTGAGCCAGGCCGGCAAGGACCGTGGTCTCCAGATCCCGCCAGCCCGACGAGGGCGTGTAGACCTGCTTGGAATCGGCGACGATGAGGCGACCGTCCGGCGCATCCTCCGCGCGGCGGACGCACGGTTGCAACACATCCCAGAGATTGGCGCCGGACAGAACCTCCGGGACCCGGCAGGCGACCAGCGTCATCACGAACGGGCCGAGGTTGGGGCCGTAGCCTGCTTCGTCAATGCCGATCTGCCAGGGCATGGTGGATGCTTCCTACAATAGACATTCCAGGGCGTCACAACGTTGACCGCCAGGTTGCGTAGGCAACATCTTATTACGAAGGGACGGGATCATGCTTGAAGACAATATTTTTTTGAAGATCATCGCCAGGCAAATTCCCTCGCAAATCATTCACGAAGACGACTGGTGCCTGGCATTCCACGACGTCAACCCGCAGGCGCCGGTGCATGTGCTGATCATCCCGCGCAAAGAGATTCCGACTCATGGCGACCTGGTCGATGCCGACGTTGAGCTTTTGGGGCACCTGCACCTGATCGCGGTGAAGTTGGCGAAGCAACTCAAGCTGGATGATGGTTACCGCGTGGTGATCAACTGCCGAGATCGCGGGGGCCAGACAGTGCCGCACCTGCATTTTCACCTGATGGGCGGCCGCGATTTTCATTGGCCGCCGGGGTGAGGCTTGGCGTGGACCCAGAGATCTTTTTTTTCTTGCGGGCCGTGCGATGATGGACTTTGACTCTCCCTGGAAGGACATCCTCGACGAGTATTTCGAGGCTTTCATGTCCTTTTTTTTCCCGAAGGCACACGCCGATATCGACTGGAGCCGGGGCCACGAGTTTCTTGACAAAGAACTTCAGCAAATCATCAAGGAGGCCGAATTGGGTCGGCGGGTTGTTGACAAACTGGTCAAGGTGTGGCTCAAGAGTGGCGCGGAAGAGTGGATTCTGATTCACGTTGAAATTCAGACTCAGGCGGCGGACGATTTTGCCGAGCGCCTTTTTGTCTACAGTTATCGGCTCATTGATCGGTATAATCGAAAGGTAGTGAGCCTGGCTGTTCTGGCGGATGATCGATCGGATTGGCGACCGGATTCATTCACCTACCAAATGTGGGGATTCAAGATTGGCGTATGGTTCCCAATTGTGAAGTTGCTTGATTACGCTCCGAACGCGGTGGGGTTAGCGGACGATTCCAATCCATTTGCAATGGTCGTGTTGGCGCATTTGAAAACGCTGGAAACGCGCCGTCATCCAGATCGTCGGCAGGCCGCCAAACTCGTGCTCGTCAAGAGCCTTTACCAACACGGGTGGGACGCGGACCGGGTTCGCAAGCTATTTCGGTTCGTCGACTGGATCATGGACCTGCCCGACGAGCTTGCTCGAAGGTTCCGCGCGGAGATCCACAAGTTTGAGGAGGAAACGCACATGCCATACATTACCAGCATTGAACGCATTGGCCGAGAGGAAGGTTTCAACCAGGGTTTGCAGGAGGGACGCCAGGAAGGGCGCCAGGAAGGGCGCCAGGAAGGGCAAAGAGAAGCGCTATTTGATGCCATCGGCTTGGACGTCGAATTGAAGTTCCCGGATGAGGTCGTTGAAATCATGAGCCTGGTGAAGGCAATCGATGACCTCAAGACTTTGCGCGCGGCGCTCAAGGCGATCAAGACGATTCATACCGCGGGCGAATTTCGCCAGGCGCTGGCGGGTCGCCCTTCTTGAACACACGGGAGCGGATCATGTTTCAAGGCCACCTCATAGGTATTTTCATCGCATCACACAAGGGCAAAGACTTGCAGGGTAACGACCAGGTTGAAGCGGTCGCAGGCCGCGGTCTGCTTGGCGACCGCTATTTCCTCAGGGAAGGGACGTATTCCGCCAAGGACGGTCCCGATCGTGAGGTCACCCTGATCGAGGCGGAAGCCCTCGAAGGTCTGGCCCGCGATTATCAGATCGTACTCGCGCCTGCGCAGGCTCGCCGAAACCTGCTGACTCGGGGTGTGCCGCTCAATCACCTCGTCGGCAAAGATTTCACGATTGGTTCGGTGACCCTGCGTGGTATCCGTCTTTGCGAACCGTGCGGCCATCTGGAGAAGTTGACCTGTCAGGGCGTTGAAAAGGGCCTGCTCCACCGTGGCGGGTTGCGAGCCCAGATCGTGACGGGCGGGATGCTCAAGGTCGGCGCGGCGATCGACGCGCTCGAGTCCTGACCGCGTGCTGTTTGGCTTGGTCGTTTCCTTGTCATTCCCGGCCTGATCTTGCGAGAGCGGTACACGCAGTGAGCACTTGGATGGATAAAAAACATCACGGGCCGGTAGTCGAACCCGCCACGTCAAATCGAGTGGTTATGCATTTGCGTAAGGGGAGCAACCCGGATACAATTCACTTGGTTCGAATCCTAACCAAAACGCTCTGACGAGTTGTCGGGAGTCTTATCATGTCCGCGCGCCTTAGTCGACGGTTCGCTTCCTTTGCCGGGCTCTTTTTCATCGCCGCCGCCGCTTTAGTGGTGTTCACGGATTCAAAGCTTTTTGCCCAGAAGAAACACCCTGCCGAGGCGAAAGCTCGCTCCATCAAGAACGATTTCGCTACCACCATCGAGTTTTATAACCGGGGCCAGCAGGCCATCAAGGTCTATTGGCTCAATCTGGAAGGCAAGCGCGAACTTCGCGGCACGCTGAACCGGGGAGATCGGCTGCTCTTCAAGACCTTCTTGAACCATGCCTGGGTGCTCACCGACGCCAACGACAATGCCGTGGGCCTTTATTATCCCGACGCGGACGCCCGACTCATCACCCATGGCGTGCCGCAGGGCTTCGGCGGGTTCGCCAAGAAAAAGGGCGGGGCCGCGGGCGGATTTGGGAAAGGCGGGTTTGGCAAGGGCGGCGACGGCAATCCTGGATTTGGCAAAGGTAAGAAACTCGGCGCCTCGTCCATGACGCCTAAAATCATTTACGTCCATCATCCCGCGGCCGTTGCCGAGTTAAAGCTCACGCAGGACCAGGTCGCCAGAGCCAAGGTGTTGGACGCAAAACACCAGGCCGAATTACAGGCGCTGGCGCTCCAGGGTTTGTCGGCGCTGCAACGGCCAAGGAAAACCACCGAACTCAACCATGAGCTCGATCGCGGCATCGCCAACCTGCTCAACCCTGCCCAAAACAAACGGCTCGAGCAGATGCAGCGCCAGGACCTCGGCAGCGGACTGTTCACCGACAAGACGCTCACCGATGCCCTACAATTGACGCCAGAGCAGCAGGACAAGCTGAGGCCCATCAGTATCCAGTTCAATCGCGAACGCCTGGACGCGCTCCAGGCCGATCCAATGGCCGGTGTGGACTTTGGCAGGAAACTCGTGCAGGCGCGCAAGACGGCGTTTGAAGGGGCGACCGCGATGTTGAATGCCGATCAGAAAACGATCTGGAATGAACTCGTCGGCGCTCCCTGGTCCGGGTTCGCGCCAGGCTCGCCTGTCGGCGCCGCCGCGAACCCGTTCGGGGGGTTCGGCAAAGCGGGAAAAAAGGGCGGAGCGCCGCTGCCGTGATCCAAAGTTGGCGGCCTTGCCAATTCCTTTGCGCGTTTCCTTTCACCCCCGGCTTCAAGGTCCGCCTCGTGACCTCATCATTCCAATGGTCTAATTCTTCGGCGCAGGGCATCGCCTTGGCACCCGGCCCTCGCGTCGATTGACCCGCCCACCCAGGAAGCGATTTGCCGCGGCCGCTTACTTCGTGCGCGGCTCAAACGCCAATCAACATCCTGGCCACCAAATATTGCCCCCCGGAAACTCAGAGGAAACCCTGGCAAACGTGAAACTTCGCCGCTACAACTAAGGGAGTTCCCGTCGTGCGATGAAATTTGAAAGATGAGGTCTTCCATTCCATGGGTGCATTTTGGCATTTCGTCACGCAGGACTGGTACTTCGCCATTCCGATGTTCATCATGTCGGTGGTGGCCGTCACCCTGGTGGTGTGGCGACTCCTGTTGAATCTTGGCGCCCGCACCAACATGAACGTGTTCTTGCCCGCGCTTCAGGAAAAGCTTCAAAAGGAGGGCGTTGAGAGTGCCTTGAAGTTCTGCGAAACGCAACCAGGTCTGATCCCACGCCGACTATTCACCGCGGGCCTTGAAACCTCGAAGCAAGGCTTGGCGGCGATGCGCCGCGCCATGGCGACGGTGATCGAACTGGAGATTGTGCCACAGCTCAACTTTCTTTTGCCCACCGTCCTTGCCATTGCCAAGATCGCGACGATGGTCGGCCTCCTCGGCACGGTCGTCAGTATGATCGGCACATTCAGCCAGCTGAGTGCAAAGGGGGACATGGCGTCGCAGAGCCAATCGATCGGCCTGGCCCTCTTTGCCACGGCCATGGGCCTGGTGACGGCCATTCCGCTGGTCTTTACCCATGTATTGTTCAAGGCCTGGATTGCGAATTTCGAGATCAAGATGAAGAGCGCCGCCCATAAACTCGTTTTGCTCGTCGAAAATCTCAAACCACCCACCGCGCCAGCCCCTGCCAGGGCGAAGGGCGACACCGCAGTCACGCTAAAGAAATAGGTTGTGGATTTTGCCGCTTGTGGTTTTGCGTTCACCTGGCGCCCGGCGAACGCCAAGCGGCAGCGCTGGTTTCATCATTCATGCCGGCCGCCGAACGACTTCTGGATGTCTGGATCGTGGACCTGAAAAAGGTTTACACGGGCGTCCCGTTCACGGTCGTCACCGACTGGCTGCAACAGGGACGTTTGCTGGCCGCGGACCGAGTGAGGCTCGCGGGCAAGGAAAAATGGCATCCCGTCGAGAACGTGCCCGCTCTCGTCCCCTATCTACCGAAGGCTCAGCCCCTGGCCGCACAGGATCGCGCCGAGGCGCTGCAACCGATCGATCTGGGCTTCCAGAGCGCAAAGGTCCGTGAGGAAGAGGACGATGACGTTGACATGATTCCGCTGATCGACGTCAGCCTGGTATTGCTCATCTTCTTCATGATGACCGCTGCGGTTGCCTCTGGCGTCTTTTCTCCCATCGCCACGCCCACGGCCAGGCATCAACTGGCGAGCATTTCCACCGACATGTACTGGATCGGCATCGAGTTCGACAAGGACGATAAAACAATCACGCGCTACTCGCTGGGCAAGGATTCCGAAAAAGAGAACTACCTGGTCAAGCCGACCGAAGGGGAGGAAGTCCTGGCGGGGCTGGCCAAGGAACTGGACCAAGCGTCAGGCGACATCAAGGTTCGTCTGCGCGCCGACAAGAATCTGCCGATCGAGACGATCAAGGGCTTGACTCTCGATTTGCAAGAACTGGAGGTGCGGCTAAATCGCACGCGCGCCGTGAAGGGGCGAGTGCACATTATCGTCCTTGGTGAGGTGAGCGAGCCGACGAAGTGAACCCATTTCCGGCGAATTGATGCCCCGATTGACATTTCCGTCACGTCAGCGAAGAATAAAAGCAAAGACGTTTTTTCCTCACTCAGGGAGCATTCGGCCATGAAGACATTCGCGACCCGAATTGACATTGCCGAGGAAAAGCGAGGCTGCTTGATCCGCCTGCTCAATCAACAGCTTGCTGATACGTTTGACTTGCGGAGCCAGGTGAAACAGGCGCACTGGAATGTGAAGGGGCCGACGTTTATCGCACTGCACGAATTATTCGATCAGCTCGCTGGGGAACTGGAGACCTACATCGACGACGTCGCCGAGCGCGTCACGGCGCTAGGGGGCAGCGCCCAGGGGACGTCGCGTCAAGCGGCCAGCCATTCCCGTTTGCCGGAATACCCGGCTGATGCGGTCGTGGGGCATGAACATGTGACTGCACTTGCCGAGCGGTATGCTGCCGTGGCGCAGTCAACGCGCGCCGCCATCGATGCGTGCATGGACGTGGGCGACGCCGGGACCGCGGATTTGTTCACGGAGATCGTTCGCGGACTGGACAAGAGTTTGTGGTTCCTGGAGGCGCACCTGCAAACCGGCCGCTAACGTTGAGTCATTGGGGCTTGGCGCACGCCTGATTCCCTGTCCAACCGGGAGCCCACTCGGATCACCCCACCACCTCGTTTACAACTTCGCCGGCCACGTCGGTCAGCCGAAAGTCGCGGCCTGCGTGGCGGTAGGTCAGGCGGAGGTGATCGATGCCGAGGCAGCGCAGAATGGTCGCGTGCAAATCGTTGACGTGAACGGGCCGGTCGACGATGTTGTACCCGAAATCGTCGGTGGCGCCGATGGTGAGTCCCGGCTTGATGCCGGCGCCGGCGAGCCAGTAGGTGAAACAGCGGGGGTGATGATCACGACCGAAATCGCCGGCGAGATCCCCCTGCCCAAATGCCGTGCGGCCGAACTCCCCACCCCAGATGACGAGCGTGGAATCGAGCAGGCCACGGATCTTCAAATCGCGGATCAAGGCGGCGATCGGCTGATCGACATCCCTTACTTGACGGCGCAGGCTCGCTGTGACGGCGGTGTGCGCATCCCACCCACGATGAAACAGTTGCACGAAGCGAACGCCTCGTTCCACCAGACGCCGTGCAAGCAGGCATTGGCGCGCGAAGGTTGCCGGGTTGCTGACATCCGGTCCATAGCGGTCGAGAGTGGCCTGGGTTTCGCCATGCAGGTTCACCAGGTCGGGCACTGCCGTTTGCATGCGGAAGGCGAGTTCAAACGCGTGGATGCGCGCAACGATCTCGGGATCGCCAATTTTTCTTGCGCGAATGCGATTCAAATCGTTGATGCCCGCGACGATCTCACCGCGCGCCTGGTTGGAAATGCCGCGCGGGTTCGACAGGTAAACCACGGGATCACCGGCTGCCTGAAACTGCACGCCCTGATGCTGGCTGGGCAGAAACCCGCTGGAAAAGTAGCGCGGCGTGATCGGTTGATCGTAGGTTCCCGACATCATCACGACGTAGGCGGGTAGGTCGCGATTCTCCGAGCCCAACCCGTAACTAAGCCAGGAACCCATCGCCGGCAGGCCAGCCTCGCCGCGGCCGGTCTGCATCAAGGTGACGGCCGGGTCGTGATTGATCGGCTCGGTGTGCATGGACCGGATGAACGTCAGCTCGTCGGACACCTCAGGCAAGTGTTGCCAAAGGTCGCTCATATCGTGCCCGGCCCGCCCGACCTTGCGAAAACGAAACGGCGTCGCCGCGGCCAGGCGGTGGCCCTGATTGCGCGTCATCAGCGTCACGCGCTGATTGCCCAGGACGGAGCCAGGCATTTCCTGGCCGTGCTGGCGGCGCAGGACCGGCTTGGGATCGAACGTGTCCACGTGCGATGGCCCGCCTCCCATAAAAAGGTAAATGACGTTTCTGGCCTTCGGCGCAAAGTGCGTTCGCCATTGCACGCCGGAAGGGGGTTGCTCGTCCGCTATCAACGATGCTGCCGCCGCCATGCCGAGACAGGCGCCGGTGCGCGTAAGAAAATGGCGGCGGGTAAGGGATGCAAGCTCGTTCATGATGACAATTCGAATCCAGCGGGTTTTTTTGGGTGTTGGCAATCCGTTGCCAGGTAACAAATCAGTCTACGACTTCCTTCGTCGTGCCCGGGCTCCGGTGCCTGGCGCCCACGCCAGAAGCTCATCCCAGCTGCTGGCGTCCTGAGTTCGTTCGATCAAGTGCTCAAGCGTGGCGAGATCGTCAATCGCGTCGATGCTGCCAATCGTCGTCGTGCTGGTTGGGCCAAGGTGTTTTCGCCCCAACCGCAGCAACATTTTCCGCGCCTCTTTTCGTTCGCCTTCCTGTCTTCCTTCCTGTCGTCCTTCCTGTCGTCCTTCCTCCAGGATCGCTTGAATGGTTGTCGATTCTTTCATGATGGCTCCTTTGGGAATAAGACCAAACGCCGTCTTGGCGTCATAACGCAAGCCAAGCAACGCATACGTGGTAAGCCACAACTCGCTCCGCTCGGGTGTCGGCAAACTGGCAAAGCGTTTGTCGAGCGCGCCGATGATTTCCTTCGGCCGGCTGGCTTTGGCACAAAGCGGCGCCAAGGGCAGCAGACCGATCGGTCCTTTCAGAATTCGATCCACCGGCATCTGCCAAACACGAATAACGTCATATTTGAAAACAATGCTTTCAAATTCCAGCGGCGTCGTCACCCGGAAGTTCCCGGTTATCGTCGGGCTGTCCGCCTTCGGTGTCAAGAGGATGACCGCCGTCCGCACGGGCAGGTTGTGCCGACGGTACAGCGCTGCATTGTACCAGAAAACGCGCTGAGGAAGTTCCCCGTCATGGCCCGACTGAAATTCAAAATGAACCAAAAACTCCCCGCGTGAGACCTTGACGTGCAAGACCTTGTCGGCGATGGCGAGCAACGTGGAGACGTCGGTATCCTCCATGTAGACGTCGATCACGTCGGTCAGGCCCACCAGCGTCAACGCGTCGCGGGGCCTCGTGCGGACCAGCTCCTTCAATGTAACGTCGTAGGGTCGCGTCGGGTTGGGATTCTTCCTCATCAGGCGATACCTCATTCGCGCGTCATCACCTCATCCAGATTAAGCAGGATGTTGCAAAGGGCCGTCCATGCCGCGAGCTCAGGCACGTCAAGGCGAGCGTCGCGTGGAAACTGCCCGACATTGACCAGATGGGAGGCCGTATCAGGGTCAGCGCGGAAGCGTTTGGCCTGTTGCCCGAGCCGATGTCGCAGGATCGCCAATTCCGCCGGCTCCGGCTGCCGACACGTTGCCAGGCGGAACGCGAACGCCAGGCGGCCATCCTGATCCTTGGGCCCGTCAATTAGCACACGCTGGGCCAGCCCGCGTGCGGCCTCGACGAACGTCGGGTCGTTGAGCGTCACCAGGGCTTGCAATGGCGTGTTGGTGCGGGCGCGCTCGACGACGCAATCCTCCCGGCTCGGCGCATCGAAAGTAAGAAACATCGGATGGAGTGCCGTGCGCCGCCAGAACGCATAGAGGCCACGCCGATATTGCTCTTCGCCATCGCTGGCGGACCAGTACCAGTTCTCATTCTTGAATTTGTAGAACGTGCCGGGCTGATAAGGCATGAACGACGGGCCACCCACCTTCTTGCTCAATAGGCCGGAGATCGCCAGGGCGCCGTCGCGAATCTCCTCGGCACTGAGCCGATAGCGCGGCGCGTGCGAGAGCAGTCGATTGTGGGGATCGCCCTTGAGCGCGTCGGTCCGCACGACGGACGACTGCCGATACGTCGCCGACAGGGCAATCGTGCGCAGTAGATGCCGGACGTTCCAGGCTGTCTTTTTTTCGGGCGCCGAATCGGCCCCGCTGAATTCCACTGCAAGCCAATCCAGCAGCTCGGGATGGGAGGGATAATCGCCTTGACTGCCGAAATCGCCCAATGTGCGGACGATGCCTTGTCCAAACATTTGCGCCCAGAGCCGATTTACGATCACGCGCGCGGTAAGAGGGTTTTCCGCGCTGACCAGCCAGCGAGCCAGGCCAAGCCGATTCGGCGGCAGGTTCTTCGGCAATGGCGACAGCGCTACCGGAACGCCCGGATAAACACGCTCCCGTTTTTGTTGAAAATCACCACGGAACAACACATGGGCGGGCCGCGGCTTCTTCATCTCGACCGTGACCAGCGTGTGCGGCACAGCATATTCGATCTTCTTGATTTTCGTCTGAAGGTCCTGGCATTCCTGCTCGAAGAGGTCGATCGGGTCTCGTTCGCCCTTGAAAACCTTGCGAAGATAATAGCCCCGCAGCGCCGCCACCTGCTTTTCATCCCGTTGCTCTGGCATGACCTTCAATACCCTGCGAATCTCTGCGGGAACTTGGTCGTCGGCGATGCCCTGGGTTTCCCAGGCGGCTTGCGATTGCTCGATGAGGGCGGCCGATACTTTGGCTGGAATCTGCTTCCCCTCCAGCGGATCGCGGTACTTGAATCGAGCAACCTCCCTGGCCAGCGCTTGCTCGATTTTTTCCAGCTGAAGGCGATGTTCCGCCAGGCTTTTTTCCTGTTCCTTGGAGGGAACTTTTAGAATCGGCGTGAGCGGCCTACCGTGGGCCTCAGGCCCTTCCACCATCGGCTCCGTGATCCCGCTGAAATAGGCGAAGAGTTGATAATAATCCTTGTGGGAAATCGGGTCGTATTTATGGCTGTGGCATTCCGCACACCCGAGCGTCAGGCCCAGCCAAACCTGGCCCACGGTATTGGTGCGGTCCACGTTGTAGCGGATCACATATTCCTCGGGATCCACACCGCCTTCCTCGTTGAAACGCGTGTTGCGATTGAAGCCGGAGGCGGTGCGTTGTGACACCGTGGCCTTCGGCAACAGATCGCCGGCGAGCTGCTCGATCGTGAACTGGTCAAACGGCATGTTCCTGTTGAACGCTTCGATGACCCAGTCGCGCCAGAGCCACATTTGGCGCGTGCTGTCCATGTGGTAGCCGCTGGTGTCACCGTAACGGGCGAGGTCAAGCCAGAGCAACGCCATCTTTTCGCCATGGTGGGGCGACGCCAACATGCGGTCAACGAGTTGCTCCCAGGCGACCTGCGGCGTGGCGGTCGGATCGCGCCAGGCTATCAAGAATTCGTCAACCTCCTTGAGTGTCGGCGGCAGACCGCGCAGATCAAGCGACAGCCGGCGAATCAAGGTCAACGGATCGGCGCGATCCGAGGGCTCAAGACCAGCCGCTTCGAGCCGGGCGAGAATGAACCTATCAATCTCGTTCGTCACCCAAGCTTGGTTTTTGACGTTCGGGGGGGCAGCCCGGCGGGGTTGGACGAATGCCCAATGAAGTTGATACTCCGCCCCTTGATCGATCCAGCGCCTGAGCAACTGCTTTTCACGCTCCGTCAATGACTTCCCGGATTTTGCGGGCGGCATGCGCTCGGTCTGGTCCGCTGCGAAAATCCGCCCGACGACCTCGCTTTGGTCCGCCTTGCCAGGCACGATCGGGTTCGCGCCTGAACGCGCTGGCTTGAGCGCAGCGTCGCGCTGGTCCAGACGCAACTTCGCCTTGCGAGCGCTGGAATCCGGACCGTGGCATGTGAAACATTTTCCCGAAAGGATCGGCAGAATGTCACGATTGAATTGCACCGCGGACGATTCATCAGGTGCCAATTTGCGTTTCCGGGGAACAACGGGCAACGTGACGTCGTCCGGGCAAGGGTGCCATATCGATAGGGACAGGGCGCAGATGCTGCACAGAATCCACGCAATGAGCCGATGAGCCATGACATGCCTCAAGCGACGGTCCCTTCATCGGATTCCGGCCAACCGTTGCCAAAAGATGACCGGCCTGGTTAGAACCCGGTTCCCTGTCCGCGTCCTCCATCATGGTAACAGAAGGATCGAGGACTTCGCCACGTCAATGAGACGTGCATCAACTCCCAGGTCGCTCATTCATGCGAGGTTGTATAGGGGCCATTTCGTGGTTTACAACGTTGGCAATTCGCAAACGAGCCGCGACCGTCGGGGCGCTGACGGCGGCTGATGCTCCGCTCCCTGACGGTCGCGCCTCGGAACGCAAAATCGGGAAATCATTCTTCCCAACGTTCCTTACCCCATGGTGCATTTCGCCAGGATGGAATATGGCGTGGGTTGGTCAAACGTCCACCAGCCAAAGTGGGGCCCTTCTGCACGTGGGCGCAATCCGGTGGTGTCTCACTTTGCGTCGGCCCATCGTAGACCTCACGCGGACGGCTGTGATTTTTTCTCGCCCCTCCTCGGAGAGGGGGGAAATACCGATATTGAAAAAAACTCACGCCCTGGGAGCGTGGCCACGTTGAATATCGATCAGCACATCCGTGTCAACGAGCAACATTGCTTATCCTGTTTTTTTCGCAATTCCGCTAACAATACTCATGAGTTCCTCCAATTCAAGCGCAATTATATTCCACCAGATGAATAAGATGGGGGCGAGAAGGCTTAAATTTCCTCAAATCTCGCGGTAAAGTGCCGTAGCATCGGTGGCGCCTCGGTGATGCGCAGGCCGCGAAGCTTAGAACGCTGAGCGAAAACCTCGCCGGCGGCCTCAATGACGTAGTCGATATGGCTCTGCGTATAAACGCGTCGTGGGATCGCCAGGCGTACCAACTCCATCGGCGGCGGCGTGTCGGCGCCGAACATCACGCTGCCGATCTCCACTGCGCGAATGCCTGCGTGCCGATATAGCGCGCACACCAGCGCCTGGCCAGGGAACTGCGCGGGTGGGATATGGGCACAAAACGCCGCCGCATCGATGTAAATCGCATGACCCCCCGGCGGCTCAACGATTTGGATGCCCGCCTTGAGCAGATGTTCGCCCAGATAGGCGGTGCTTCTTATCCGATATTCCAGGTAATGTTCGTCGAGAACCTCGGTGAAGCCCTGGGCCATCGCTTCGAGATCGCGTCCCGCCAGGCCGCCGTAGGTGACGAAGCCTTCAGTCAAGATCAGCAAGTTGTTGGCGCGCTGAGCGAGCGCATCATCGCGCATGAGCAGGACGCCGCCGATGTTGACCAGGCCGTCCTTCTTGGCGCTGATCGTCGCGCCGTCGGCCAATGCGAACATCTCCTGGGCAATTTCCCGCGCGCTGCGATTCACCTGGCCTGGCTCGCGCAGCTTGATCAGGTACGCATTCTCGGCGAATCGGCACGCATCGAGAAAAAACGGGATGTGGTGGCGCGTGCAGACAGCGCGGACCTCGCGAAGATTCGCTAGACTCACGGGTTGTCCGCCGCCGGAGTTGTTGGTCACCGTCATCATACAGACCGGAATGTTCGCCGCCCCGACCTCGGCGATCAGTGTCTCCAACTTGGCGATGTCCATGTTCCCCTTGAAGGGATGCCGGTTGCGCGGGTGCTTGCCCTCGTCGATGACGAGATCGACCGCCTTGGCGCCCGAGTGTTCGATGTTGGCGCGTGTCGTGTCGAAGTGGTTGTTGCTCGGGATCACTTTGCCCGCGCCGCCGAGCAATTCGAACAGGATGCGTTCGCTGGCGCGCCCCTGGTGGGTTGGCAAAACGTGCGGCATTCCGGTCAGTTCGCGCAACACCGTCTCGAAGCGAAACCAGCTGCGGCCGCCGGCGTAGGACTCGTCGCCGCGGATCATGCCCGCCCATTGCTCGGCGCTCATGGCCGCGGTGCCGCTGTCGGTGAGAAGATCGATGATGACCTCCTCGGCCGGGACCTGAAAAACGTTAAAGGCCGCGCGGCGCAGAATCGCCTCGCGCTGTTCGGGCGTGGTCAGTTTGATCGGCTCGACCATCTTGATCTTGAACGGCTCGATGATGGTTTTCATGGATGGGGTCCACTGGGAATCCACAAAACGTTTAGCCGCGATCCGAAGGGGAGCGCGGGCAGGACTACCCGCGGTTGTGCTCGCGCTCCCCTTCGGGTCGCGGCTAAACAAGGTGTTACTTCTCACCGGATGCAGTATATAATGAGCGCGATGTTTTTGCTGTCCGTAGTTTTCCCATGCGAGCACTGCGATGAACCGGATTCTCTCTCCGTTCCATTTTTTCGTCGGAGCCGTCGTAATTTTTCTCTCCGGCCAGACCGTCCAAGCCCAATCGGCCTTCGCGGAAGCGAAGCTGCTCTGGACGTTGCCATGGGATTGCGACTGGGTGACGGCCGTGAGCTTCGTGGGCAACGACCGAATCGCGGCGGGGAACAAGCAGGGGGACATCCTCGTCTGGCAGTTGCCGGGCGCGCGTGACGGCAAGGCCCCGCCGCCGGCGCGCCGCCTGGTGGGACACACGAACGAGATCACGCGCATGTTGACCACGCCGGACCAGAAAACGCTTCTCTCCGCGAGCAATGATCGCACGGTCAAATACTGGGACATGACCATCAAGGATGGCGGGGTCGAAACCATCGTTCTCAACACCCGCCCGCGTTACGAGGCCGAGGCGCGCAAACGCAAGGCGCCGCCGCCCCTGGACGCCAAGGTACTAACGCAAAAGTTCGCCCGCCAGCTCGCCGCCCACAAGGACTGGGTGCTTGGCCTGAGCATGACCCCTGACGGCAAGACGCTCGTCACCGGCGACGACAAGGGGGACGTGATCGTCTGGGACCTACCCGCGGCCAAGGAGGTGAAACGCTGGAAACTCAAGGGCTGGGCCTGGGGCCTGGGTGTCTCGCCCGATGCAAAAACGGTCGTCGTCTCGGAGCGGGTGCCGCTGGTCTTCGATTCCGGCGCTCGCTCCGGCCTGAAACTCTGGAACGCCCAGACCGGTGAGATCAAGGTGGACATGGGCAAAGAAATCAAGGAACGCATGGCCGCGGCCGCGTTCTCGGGCGATGGCAAATGGCTTGCCGTCTGCCGCGGCGGCGAGTCCGGCGGCCTGTCCGGCAAGATCACGCTCCTCGATCCCGCGACCGGCAAGAAAATCCGCGAGACCAGCCCCGGCCACCTCGACGGCGCCACCGACCTCGCCTTTCATCCGGACGGCAAACACATCTTCTCGTCGGGCCGCGATACCCTCGTCAAGATCTGGCGCCTCGAAGACGGCAAGCACGTGCGCGACCTAGGCAAAGGCCGCGGCGGACAGTTCAAGGACTGGATCTGCGCGATCTCGATTTCCCCCGACGGCAAGCTGCTCGCCGCGGCGGACATGGCGGGGATGGTGCAGGTTTATGCGCTGGCGAAATGACCCTTCTGTTTCGTCCCGGCGCCAGGTACAATCCACAAAGTAAGTAACAAACCAAACTCCGTGTGTCCCTATGTCCGTTCATGAAGCAATGTGGCTCAGTTTCGAGGACGAAGTTTACGAGGCCTTGAACAAGGCTCTTACGTCCGGTTGTTTTCCATTCACTGGAATTGCAAAAGTTTTGCGTGGCCCGCAATACGCGGGGCTGACTCCCGGTAGCATGGTCAAGATCGAGGTGGCGCTGGAAGCACGCGGGCAAGGCGATTCCGAACCATTCCTGATTTGGCTTTGGGAATGCAAGCATAAGAACCACAGAAAGGTTGAAATCGACGACGTTCGGGAACTGCAATGCAACCTTCAAGAAATCGGCCTGGGCCGCACGGTGGGCTCGTTAATGACAACAATCGGTTTTCAACAGGGTGCGATTGAACTTGCCAAGAAACTTGGAATAAGCCTGTATATGCTCAAAAAAACGCCTGTGCCCCATCGGAACCACCAACATGGCGCTGAAGAAACGCGTCGCCGAATGATCGTTGCGGAGCGGTGGGTGGATTTTTCGGGAACCGAGGCGAAGGGCGAATCTTTCGAAACTGCCGCGATGGCCGACTTTGGGCTCTTACTCGCGCGTAGGATGACGTCGGCCGGCGCGGACGATCCGTGGGAGTCGATCAAGATGCGCCTTGGCGCGCGGCCAATTCATGCGGGCGGGCTGCATTTCAAACGGGATGAGTTGCATGAACGCCGTTGACACCAACGTGTTCGTCTGCGCGTTCGACGCTGACGACCCCGTCAAGCAAGCCAAGGCCCAGCAACTTTTGGGACGCCTCCGTCAAACGCCGACTGATACCGTTTTGTTGTGGCAGGTGGCCGGCGAATTTTTGAATTGCCTGCGAAGATGGGAGACGGCCGGGCGGGTGAGTGGGACGGATGTCGAAACCAACTTCCGTGATGTACTCGCCATGTTTCCGCTGATTCTGCCCACGGCGCGGGTTTTCCAGCTCTCGATGAATCTATTCTCACGCTTCAGCCTGCAACAATGGGATAGTATGTTGCTTGCCGCATGCAAGGATGCTGCCATTGACATTTTGTATACCGAGGATCTGGATCCTGGAACCGATTACGACGGAGTAACCGTTGTCAACCCGGTCGCGTGATTGGGGGTCTGCGATGCGCATTCGCATTGCCTTGTTGGCAGGATTGCTTGGGCCACTGCTCGTCACGGCAAAGGAGCCTGTCCCACCGGTATGCCTCCGCCTCAACGCCGACGTCAAAGCCGCCCAACTCGCGATGCGCTTCAAGGGCAACACCGCAGCCGAATGCCAGGATTGGCAAAAGCATTTCGCCGCCAAGGTGAAGGAACTCCTCGGTGTCCACGCGCCACCAAAACGATGGCGGGCGAGTGTTGTGACCAGCGAGCTCGACGACCACTGGCGCATGGACATGCAAATGACCGCGGACGGCTATCCGCCCTTGCCGGTTTACCTGTTGGTTCCAAAAGGCAAAAAGGGCAAACGCCCCGCGATCCTCGCCATTCACGGCCACGGCGCCCACGGGCATCACCCCGTTGCCGGGCGCGACGATCTGCCCGGGGTCGCCAAGGCGATCAAGAACAGCAACTACGATTACGGCCGACAACTCGTCCGGCTCGGTTACGTCGTCGCCGTGCCTTGCTTGACGCCGTTCGGCGATCGGCTTGGCAAGCGCGAGGCGTTCGGCAAACAGGATCCGTGCGCTGACGTCTTCATCCGCATGTCCATCCTGGGCAAAACGCTGATGGGCGAAAACCTGCGCGATTGCCTTTGGGCACTGGAGCTATTGGCCCAGCACGAGGCCGTCGATCCCGGGCGCATCGGTTGCGTCGGGCTCTCTTACGGTGGGCGCATGACGATGCTGACCGCCGCCCTGGAACCGCGCGTGAAAGTCTGCGTCATCTCCGGCGCCCTGAACGCGATGCAGGAGCGGGTAAGCCGGCCGTATAGCTGCGGGGCGCAGATCATTCCCGGCTTGCTCAAGTTCGGCGATGTGCCGGAGATTGCATCGTTGATCGCGCCGCGCGAATGTGTCTGGGAGGTCGGCGCCAGGGATGGGTTGATCGACGCGACCTGGGCCGAGGAAATCTTGCGCCGGCAGCGCCGCGCCTACAAGGCGCTGGGCGTTGAAGGCCGCGTGATCGTCGATCGCTTTGACGGCGGGCATGTCTGGCACGGAACCACCGGCGTCAAGGTCCTTGGCAAAATCTTGAGGCCGTAATCGTTTAGCCGGTCGCCTTCGGCAACCGGAGGGCGCGGGAAACGACCCACCCTCGGCCCCTCTCCCGGAGGGAGAGGAGAAAATCGCTACTTCGTTTTGGCGGCCATCAGGCGCTGGTATTCGGTGCCGGTGAATCGTTTGCCGTTGAGGAGCATTTCACGGCACTCCTGGGCGCGTTCGCCGTTGCCCAGCTTCTCAAAGGTTTTGGTAAGAAAGTAAAGGGCCTTGGCTTGTTGTGCCGGTTCGTTATTGAAAACGGCGTCGACCCAGAGGAACTCCCACAGTGCCTCGCCATATTTCTCGCTCTTGAAAAGGCATTCGCCGAGCGTGTTGTGGGCGATGGCCTTGATCGTCCGGTCCTCGTTTTCCGCGACAACCTGTTTGAGGATGGGGATGGCGGCGTCGATCTTCTTCAGGCTGACCAGCACACTGGCGCGTTCCATCCGTACTCGCGAAAGAAAAAGCTTGTCCGTACCGGCCTTCTTCTCCAGCGCGTTGAGCTTGGTCTGGGCGTCGGCCACCTTGCCCGACTTTACCAGGACACGCACGACCTTCAGCTCGGCCTCGCTGCGAACCGCCGGCGGCAGCTCCGGCATCACGGACATTTCCTCGAAGACGGCCTGCGCCTCCTTGTACTCACCGGCCTCCAAATGGAGCTGCGCCAGCGTCGGCATGACGGTGTGAATCTGCCAGCTATTGGGAAAATCCTTCTTGAATTCGTTCAGACGCTGTATCGCCTTGTCCAAAGGGAACTGCTCGATCTGGGCCTGTTTTAGCGTGAGCACCGCGACCTTGTACTGAAAATGACGGGCGGCATAGCGTTGGCCTTGCGTCACGCGATCCATCTTCTTCAGCGTCTCCAGGTATTTGACAATCGCGACCGCAAGGGCCTTCCTGCGAGCTTCTTTCGTGGCGCCGTCGATCGATTGCTTCTCGGAATCCTTCGCATCCCGGAAGGCACCGCCGAGCACGTTCAAGGTGCTCGGCTTGACCGTCTCGTACTGAATGTCAAGCACGTCGCCGCTCGGAATCACTTCCGGCTTTTTCTTCACGCCCGAAGGCGTTACCGTGACGCTGTCCGCCGTTTCCTTTGTCACCGTCCCCGTGATCGGCTTTTCCCGGCCACGAACGTGAACGACGTCCGCCCGCGCGGACAGGCCAACGGCGGCGACGAGCGACAAAGCGATGAGAAGAGCTCGTTGAATCATGATTTTTTTCCTTCCCGTGCCGCTTGCGGCTTGGCATTTGCCTGTAGCCAGGCGATTAGGAAACGGCCAGACGGTCTCGGCCAATGAAATGACATTCCTTTTCGCTCCTTCTTGAGTCGATCGTATTCCTTCTTGAAGTCCTCGTAGCCTTTTTCCTTGAACAATTTTTCGTAAAGCGGCCGGGCGATCTCCCAGCCATCCTTGGTCTGGGCGAATTCCAGCTTGATCGCCATCATGGCCGACGACGTGATCAGCTTCGGCCGATTCATGATCTTTGGGTCTTCCTTGGCAACCTTGAACAGAGTCCGGCTCGCGTGAAAGTACCCCGGGAAGTACAGCTTCTGCACGTCCTTGTTGGCCAGGTTTTGGCCGGAAACCGACGGGATCTTGAGAAACGCGGCCCAGCCAACGTAGGCCTCGCGGTAGCGCGGCTGGCCCTTGACGAGAACGTTTTCTTCGATCAAGTGGTTCTTCTCGACTGTGGCCTGAAGCTTGAAGCGGCCGTTTTTGTGTTTGATCATCGCGTCCGCGGCCAGCTCGGCCTTTTTGAGTGAGGCCGGGTCCTTTGCGTCGCGCAGGGCGCGGATGTATTCGATCTGGGCAGCCCAGTAGCGGCCCAGTTCTTGTTCCATCTTCAACCGCTCCTGCTCGGCCTCGGGAGTAGCCTTCGGGTCTTTCTTCGGGATCACCTTGTCAAGGATTTCCGGCGCCTTCACTTTGGCGAACAGCCTAGCCGCGTTGGACGGGAGGTCGAGGCTGTTGTAGGCGCGCGCCAGCAGCATGGCGGCGTTGTTGTCGAAACCCTTGGTTTCATATTCCTTGGAGATGAGGTCGAGGAACGCGACGTAGTTGCTCTTGGTGGTTTTCAGGGTCGAATCGTTGCCGTCCTTCATGCGTTTGATCTGCCCGGCGATGTCGTTGAGGAGAACGCCAACGACATTGCCCGAGCGCGGGACGCCCTTTTCGTCGGCCAGGCGCTGCAGGACGTCCAGGATGGCCTTGCCCTTGACGATGTCGCCCTTCTGCACGTTGGCGCGCAAGGCCAGGCTGAGGATATCGCTGGTGACACGGTAGTCGCGCAGGTTAATCGTCTTGCCAGGGGGCGTGGCAGCGGCCTTTTTTAACGACTCGGTGACCACGGTCCTGGTTGCGTCGAGAACCTGATCGAACCGATCCTTGGACGCCGAGCGGAATTTCACCTCGGCCAATCCGAGATCGGCATACTTGAGCATGATGTGGATCGTGAAATCGAGCTGTTCGCGATTTCCCGGCGTGATGGAAACGCCCTGCATCTTTTCGAATTCGTCCTGCAAAGCCTTCACGTAGGCTTTCATCTCGCCGCATTTCGCGGCCGCCTTGAGCTCTTCTTTGGCGTTCAACTCGGCCATGGCCTCGGAATAAAGGTATTCTGGCATTTTTAGTTTGGCGAAGAAGTACATGGTGGCTACGCTGGACGAATCGGTCGCGGCACGGATCCTCGGCATGCGGTTGATGGCGGCCTTGGCGGCGGCGAGGTAGAACGCCTTTTCCTTGGGGTCGTCGGTCTTTTGCCTGGCGTCCTCGGCGATGAAGGCGAGTTGTCCCTGCGTGTAGGTGTAATCGATGAAGTCCTTGGACAGTTTTTCCAGGTGCTCGATCGCCTTCTTGGGACTGACGCCGCGGTTGGCCATGGCGATGTGGTAATGGGCCATCGAGGTGACGGTGTCGGAGGCCCAGGCCCGTTGATTTTCCGGCGACAGCACGAAGTCGATCATGTCGAGCAGGCGCTGGCGGACGACCTGATCGGTGGGTTTACTGTTGTACATCGCGGCATAAATCTGGATGGCGGTTGAGGCCCCCTCGGCGGCGCGGCGACTGGCACGGGCTTTTGCCAGCGATTCCGCCACGATCGCCGCGCGGTGCAGATCGCCCGACACCTGAAACGCGCCGCACAAATAAAAGCGCGCCTCATCGACCCGGCTCACCGGCGTGCTCGGCGTTGCCAAGATCAGCGCCCGGTGGAGGGAGCGGATCACCTTCGCGAGGGCCTTTTGGCGGTCGCTTGCCAGCTTTTTTTTGTCCCCCTTCCCGTTCGCCAACTCCTGCGACAGGGCGATAACTTGCTTGCGTTCGATGAGTGCTTTCATCATGAACTCATCGAACGTCGTCAATTCGGCGTTCACGTCAAGGCGTTTGAACTTGACCGACATACTCATCTGGCGAGCGCGTTCGGAAAGGTCGCCATCGAGCCCGGCGAGTTGGTCGAATCGCTTGATGGCGGAGTCGAACTGGGCGTTGGGGGATTTCTTGGCGTCCTCAAGCATGAGGCCGTGTCTCATGTAGGCCATGGCGGTTTCGTAGAGGACGCCCTGGCCCTCGCTGGTTTTGAGATGGGCGGGATAGGCGCTGAGCCAGGCTTCACCTTCTTTTTGGACCAGGATGAGGCGTTGCATCGGCGTGGGCTTGAGGCCAGCCTTGGAGGCAATGGCGTTGCCGCCGAGGGTTTCGGGTTCTTCGGGCCGGGGCAGCGTGAGGTCTTGCAGGTGAAAATAGCGCACCAGGCGAACCGCGGGCTGGATGTCGGGCTGGTAGTCCTTTTCGTCTCTGCGTTTCATGATGAATTCGTAGTAGGTGTTGACGTCAGCCGGGGTGGTTTGCTCCATGCCGATTTTCATGAGCCAGGCGTTGGCGAGCCAGCCGACCTCGGTGGATTCGTCGCCGCGCAGGGCGACCAGATCGACGCGGGCTTTCTCCATGGTCTTGGCGCGGGCGAAATTGACGGCGTCCTTGCTCTTGTCGATGTAGGTGCGGGCCTGATCGTAGACGTTGATTGCCAGGTCGAATCGGGTTCGTTTTTGTTCGCGGGCGATGAGATTTTTGATTTTCTCGTTGGCCGGGTTCGCCAGCGCCGCGTCCAGCGCCTTGAGCGCCGCTTGCAGATCGACACCGGCCTGCTTGAACTTGACCTCGGCGGGCCGGGCCTTTTCGTGCCGGCTGCGGTCATCTTCCTCGCGCATGGCGGTCGCGAGGATCGCCTGCGCGTGGTAAGAAGTCAACCGCGCCAGTTCCACCGACGCCAGCGCCGCCTCGACCTTGCCCGAGTTCCTCTTGATGAAATCCTCAAGCTGCGCGCGGGCAGCAAGGAACGGGCCGGCACGCTGGGCGGGATCCTTCTGCCTGGCCTCGGCAATGTTGAGGCGAGCCAATTCCAGCGGCAACGCGGCGTTGAGCGTCGGATGGTTGCGCTTGAGTAGTTCGTCAATCTTGGCGCGCGCGAAATCGTTCCACCCCTTGAGGCGCAAGTTGCGCACCAGTTCCAGTTCATTCTCTGGAGTCTCCTGGGCCCGGAGCGAACCGGCGCTGCTCCAGAGCAGGAGTAGCGCCAACGTGACGAGAGTTCTTTTCATGGCGGATGATCTCGACCCTGCCAAGGCGGGAGCGAAACGAAGATCCTGATTGATTCAGTATAAGGCCGGCGCGCGGGCATGGTCAAGCGATTTCACGTCGCATTGCCCGCGTCGTGCTACAATAGGAAGACCTCCGCGAGTCGGCAGGACGGTCGCTGTTCGGTCTGGCAACCCCAGGCTGAAGAGAGGAAAGTCCGGGCTCCCTCGGACCTCGGTGGTGGGTAACGCCCACCGTCCAAGCCTGGCGCCCTCACCCCCTACTCCTCTCCCTGAGAGAGGGGGTGTGAGGGCGCCAGGCAAGGATAGGGAAAGTGCAACAGAAAGATACCGCCTTGGTCAGTGGTGGGTGGCGAGTGGCGAGTGGTGAGTGGCGGATCATCGATTCGCCGACGCACCACCCATCACTCACCACCCACCACAACCACGGTAAGGGTGAAATGGTGGGGGAGCGAAAGCTTCTTAATGTAAGAGCCCACCAGCAGCCGGGTGACCGGCTGGCTCGGCAAACCCCACCGGGAGCAAGGCCAAATAAGGAAGCAGGAACGGTCCGATCCGTCATGACTTCCGGGTAGGCTGCTCGAGCGCCGCGGCAACGCGGCGCCTAGATAAATGACCGTCGCGAGGGCAACCTCGGACAGAACCCGGCTTACACGCCGGCTTGCGGAGGTTTCCTGCGTCCCTTCCAACGGCCGCGCGCGCCCGTTAGTCTTGTCACGTTCAAACTTGAGCGATGCTGGAATGTCGCGGCGCCTGCCGAGGCTTGAAGTTTTGCCAGCCTCTTTCACTACTGTCCGGTTATATGTCGAATAGTGTCAACTGTTTATGACTGGGCGTTTTTTCCTTCTGTTCGCCGAGTGCGTTTAACATGGTAAAAAGCTGGGTTTTCTCGAAAAGCGTGATGCTGAGAATTTGCAAGATCTCG
>JACPPF010000173.1 GCA_016191165.1 Planctomycetota bacterium | reverse complement strand
CGCGTGGCTTGTCGTCGTCATCCTCGTCGTCATCAGCGGGTTTCTTTTTCGCGCGTGGCTTGTCGTCGTCATCCTCGTCGTCATCCGCGGGTTTCTTTTTCGCGCGTGGCTTGTCGTCGTCATCCTCGTCGTCATCCGCGGGTTTCTTTTTCGCGCGTGGCTTGTCGTCGTCATCCTCGTCGTCATCAGCGGGTTTCTTTTTCGCGCGCGGCTTGTCGTCGTCGTCCTCGTCGTCATCAGCGGGTTTCTTTTTTGCGCGTGGCTTGTCGTCCTCGTCGTCATCATCGCGAGCTTTTTTCTTTGGGCGCGGCGTGTCCTCATCGTCTTCGTCGTCGCGATTGCGCTTTTTGGACCGCGGCTCGTCGTTGTCCTCATCGTCCTCGTCATCGCGTTTCTTTTTATTGGCTCGCGGTTCTTCGACGTCCTCATCGTCCTCGTCATCGCGACGCTTTTTCGATTTGGCGGGCAGGGGCTTGCTTTGAGGCTTGTTTTTTTTGGGTTTGCTCTTGGCTTCCGGTTCATCGTCATCGGGGACGACGAGATCGTCGTCGATTTCCGGAATCTCCATGTCGGGAATCGGCGCCGGCGCGGGCGCGGGCGCTGGTTCGGGCTTCTTGGTCGGCGATTGCTCGGCTTCGAGCTTGGCGATGGCGGCGGCCATCTCGTCTTCTTCTTCATCGGCAGTTGCCGGGGGCGGCGCGGGCTTTTCCTCGGCCTTCGGTTCGGGCGCCGGCGCGGGGGAGGAATCGCCCGCCAGCTTGGCAATCGCGGCGGCCATCTCGTCGTCGCCGAAGTCATCATGCGCCGCCGGCGCGGGCTTCGGCTCGGGCGGCTCGTCGGCCAGTTTCGTCTTCTTCGGCGCGGCCGGGCCCGTCGTGAAGGTCTCCTTGCACTTCGGACACTTCACCTTCTTGCCCGCAGGCACCGCCACCGGCGATTTCAACACCGCGCCGCAGTGAACGCACTTGATGGCAAAACTCGGTTGCGGTTTCGTTGGCTTGTCGCTCATGCTTGCTCGTCTGATCGTTTGACGCTTACTTGCGCTTGCCCCTGTCCTGATTTCCTCGTTCCCAGGCTCCGCCTGGGAACGCCCTACTCGCGAGGCTCTGCCTCGCGCCCAGCCGCGGAAGCGATTTCGGGTCCGGCAGGCAGAGCCTGCAACATCGTGCGTTCCCAGGCAGAGCCTGGGAACGAGAGCCGGAACTGGTATCGGTGGTTGTCCTTACTTGCGTTTGCCCCCGTCCTGATTCTTTTTGGATTCGATCTCGTCTTCCTCGGTCACAAGATCATCGTCGAGGCCGGTTGGGGGCGCGGCGCCTGGCTCACTCATCAAGTGGGCGATGGCAAGGTCGGCGTCGCCCGTGAAAATACTGATGTTCAATCCCTGCGCCGGTGCCGGAGTGGCCGCCTGCTGGACCGGAACAACCGGTTGCGGCGGCGGCGCGGGCGCCGGGGCGGCCAGCGTGATGAACGACTGCTGACACTTCGGACACTTCACCTTCTTGCCGGCCGGCACCGGAACCGGCGATTTCAACACGGCCATGCAATGCAGACATTTGATGGAATGGCTCATAAAAAACTCGGCTGACTTTATAAGGGCTTTTTCTGCTTCTTCGCCTCTTCCTCCATTTTTTTGGCGGCGTCCTCAAAGGCCTTCTTGGCCGCGCCTTCGCCGAATCCCAGCGCCGCCTGGATCGCCTGACCGGCCGCGAACCAGATTCCGGTGCAAGTGGCCGGACAACAGCAGAACAGCAACACACCCGCGACGATCAGACTGATCATGAGGGTGTTTTTCTTTTTCGGCTTGCCGTCGCCATCGGGGTCGCCCTCGCCGCCTTTCTCCTTTTTCCTGGGCGTTCCATCCGCGCCGCCACCGCTGTCATCGTTGCCAAAAGCGAAGGGCGACCCGGACGCCGCGGGTTGCTCCGGCTCCGGCGTGTCCGCCTGGACGACGAACGGCTGGGCACATTTCGGGCACTTCACCCTTTTCCCGACGGGAATTTCGTCCTTGGTTTTGAGCACGGCGCCGCAGTTGGTGCATTTGATCGAGGGCATGAGAATGCTGCTCTTCTTCCCTGGTTGGGTGCTGGACACACGGGGAAACCGGCCGGGAACGGAGACATTTTAGAACAATGGAAAGCCGATTCACAACATTATCTTGCCGGGAATGTGGGGAAATT
The DNA here is from genome assembly GCA_016191165.1 of Planctomycetota bacterium. Lineage (GTDB taxonomy): Bacteria > Planctomycetota > Planctomycetia > Gemmatales > Gemmataceae > SIAQ01. The sequence continues at coordinate 30,525 of JACPPF010000173.1, read as the reverse complement.
GGTCAAGCAAGGACGAACAGGCGGCCTGTGCGGATTATAACCAGAAACACCGCAAAGAACGCCGAGAAAAGGACATGACGCGGAAGTCGCGACCGCGCCAGAGCGCACGGCGTTGAACCGTCGCCATCTTTTTTGCTTGCGTGTCGGCCTCAGGGACTTTGCAGGGTGGCTTCCACGAGGGTATATTCGATTCGGAGACCTGAACTGCCGACTCCGATCATCTTGGCCTGGAACGTTCCAATCGTTTTTAGATTCGTCAAGGTGCTTCGTGGTGGAAGTTGAGCTGTGAAAAAGGTGCCCCGGGTTGTGTCGCCACCGCTACTGATGTCCCCGCCACCCCCGCGTGCGATATAGCTGAGGAGATAACACGGCCCGTTTGGCGGTGGCGAACCTTGAACCACTGCTACTTCCTGGAGTTGATAGGCGCCTTGGTATTGTTTAAGCCCGGGCGGTCCAAAAATCTCAAACCGGGAGATCGCCGTTTTTGCGTAACGCGAGTCGATGATGATGTGGACCTTCTGCAATTTCACCGGCGGCGGTTTGACCTTTTCTTTTGGCGCCAGCTCGGTCAGCGTGCAATCGGAAAGTTGCACCGCAATGCCGATGACCCGTGTAACCTTGCCGACCACTCGGACGTTGTTACCGTTGGCAAGTCCCGCGACCTTGTTCAATTCCGAGGGCCGAACGTCACAAACGAGGGAGATGCCCAGTGCGTCCTTGGCGTCCTTTTTCGCGCCTTTGAGGGTGAACCCCTTGTTAGGGGTCACGTCCCAAATTTCGCCCGTGACTTCGACGAGCCTGTCCTGGTACTTGGCGGTGGCGTTCTTTTCGTTGTCGAGAAATTCCTGAGTCATGGCGAGCGCGGTGCGGGTGAAGGCCGGTTTCGTGTCGATTGCCTTCGCGCCGTCCTTGGTTTTCCGCTTGTCCTCCATTTTCTTGATGTTCGTCTGGACGGCATCGACAAAACCCAGGAACTTGGAAATGGCGCTCCAGAAGAACCAACCAGCGCCGCCGGTGGGCAAGCAGCAACACAGGAGCAGGACTCCGAGCACGATGCCGACGATCATGCCGGTTTTCTTCTTGGGTTTGTCATCGTCGGAGCGGTCCTTCCCCTTTTTTTTGGGTGCGTCGTCGTCTTCATCGTCGTCATCACGAGCCTTCGCGGACCGTTTGCTCTTGGGCTTTTCGTCTTCGTCCTCTTCATCTTCGTCGTCACGAGCCTTCGCGGGCCGCTTGCTCTTGGGCTTTTCGTCTTCGTCCTCTTCATCTTCGTCGTCACGAGCCTTCGCGGGCCGCTTGCTCTTGGGCTTTTCGTCTTCGTCTTCCTCTTCGTCGCGGACCTTCGCGGACTTCTTGGTTTTTGGCGCCTCGTCCTCATCCGTGCTGTCGTTCTGCGGCGGCGCAAATTCCTCGGTCTCGGTCACGGCCTCTTCGTCCTCGTCAGGCTCCACGGTGAAGAGCTTGGCGCATTTGGGACACTTGACCTTTTTGCCAGGAGCGATCTTGCTGCCGGTCTTGAGAGTGGCGCCGCAGTGGGTGCATTTGAGTTGAAAGGCCATGAACGTTCTTCCGATCCAGCGAAAGGGATTGAAAACGACGAGTCGACAGGACCATCGTAAGCCAAACGGAAGAGAAAAGAAACCAGAAACGTCCGCGTTCTAATGGTTTTGCCGGGCCAACCGCAGTTGCACGCGGGCGCGCTGCTGGTTCTTGGCTTGCGCCTCCATGCCCTCGGGGGTCGTTTCAACGGTCTCGGATTTGAGGACGGCCTGGGCCGCGGCGACGTTGATGTCCTTGACGTCGATGGCCTTGGAGGTGAGCACGGTGACGACGTTGTCGCGCACCTGCACGAAGCCGCCGTCCACGTAGAGATGTCGAGCGGTTTTGCCCTTATGGATGCGCAGCTCGCCAAAGCCCAGTCGCCCGATGAGCGGCTGGCGCTGATCGGCGATGCCGAGTTCGCCGTCGTACATCGGCACGACGACAAGGTCAGCGGGCTCGTCGAGGACGGCTTTTTCGGGGGTGACCACGACGCATTTCAAATTTGGCATGATGTTTTGTTTCAAGCCCAGGGGTGAGCGCAGCGAACCTCTGGGATATTGCACGCGGCGATCCCCGGGGTTCGCTGCGCTCACCCCGGGGCTTGGGCTGGTTAACTCTGTTGTTTTTTCGCCTGTTCTACCGCTTCGTCGATGCCACCCACGTACATAAACGCGGCTTCGGGGAGGTCGTCGTGTTTACCGTCACAGAGTTCCTCGAAGCTACGGATTGTCTCGGCGATGGGCGTGACCTTGCCCTTCTTGCCTGTGAACGCCTCGGCGACGATGAACGGTTGCGAAAGGAATTTTTCGATGCGGCGAGCGCGTTGCACGACCTTCTTGTCGTCTTCGCTCAATTCCTCGACGCCGAGGATGGCGATGATGTCTTGCAGTTCGCGATAGCGCTGCAGAATCTGCTGCACGCGGCGGGCGATGGCGTAATGCCGTTCGCCGACGATTTGCGGGTCGAGAATTCGGCTCGACGACGCCAGCGGGTCGACCGCGGGATAGATGCCCTTCTCGGAGATTTTGCGTTCCAGATAGATGAACGCATCCAGGTGCTGGAAGGCATTCGCCGGGGCCGGGTCGGTTGGATCGTCGGCGGGAACATACACCGCTTGCACGCTGGTGATGGCGCCACGGTTCGTCGAGGTGATCCGTTCTTGCAGCTCGCCCATCTCGGTCGCCAGGGTTGGTTGATAACCGACGGCGCTGGGCATACGGCCCAGGAGCGCGGACACCTCGGAGCCGGCTTGCGAGAAGCGGAAGATATTATCGACGAAGAGCAGCGTGTCCTTGCCGGTCTCGTCGCGGAACCATTCGCACATGGTGAGGGCGGACAGCGCGACGCGCAGACGCGCGCCGGGTGGTTCGTTCATTTGACCGAACACCATCGCGGTCTGGGTGATGACCGAGCGGCCCGTGGTGCCGATCTGGGTTTCCTGCATTTCGAGCCAGAGGTCGTTGCCTTCGCGGGTGCGTTCGCCGACGCCGGCGAAGACGGAGTACCCGCCGTGCTGGCTGGCGATGCGGGCGATGAGTTCGGTGAGGATGACGGTCTTGCCCAGACCGGCCCCGCCGAACAGCCCCGCCTTGCCGCCGCGGACGAGCGGCGTCAGCAAGTCGATGACCTTGATGCCGGTCTCGAACAGCTCGGTCTTGGATGACAGTTCGGAAAACGCCGGCGGCTCGCGATGGATGGGCCGGGTTTCCTTGTTGCCCACCGGCCCGCGGCCATCGATTGGCTCGCCGAGCAGATTGAACACGCGGCCCAGCGTTTCCGGTCCGACGGGGACCTTGACGGGCGCGCCGGTGTCAGCGACCTTCATGCCGCGGTAGAGCCCCTCGGTGGAGCCAAGAGCGACGGCGCGGACGCGATTGCCGCCCAGATGCTGCTGCACCTCGCCGGTGACCTTGAGCTTGTTGCCCTTGAAGTCCTCGTCGATTTTCAGCGCGTTATAGATTTCGGGAAGGTGCCCTTCCTCGAATTCGGCGTCGAAGGTCGAGCCGATGACCTGGACGATTTGGCCGATTTTTTGGCCGTTGGCGGTTGCTACCATGATGTCTCCGTTATTTCCAGTCTCGCAGTAAAACAATGTTCGGAAAGTCGGTATGGATGGCCTTTTGCAACGGCTCATCGGCGGTCACGCCGGGCAAGCCGAGATCCTGACACAGGGCGACGAACAGGGCGTCGTAAATTGCGTGGTCATACTTGGCGGCGATTTCGAGGGCGGGCTTCAAGAGCCCGTTGGCTGCCTCTACATGGACCGTGACATTCAAGAGCTTATCCAGGAACATGCGTGCCTCATCCAGAGTAGCGAGCCCTCGGTGGTGCAGTTTCCAGATGGCGTTGGCGACCTCAACGAAGGCCAAGTCAAGTACGATCAAGCGTTGCCCTTGGAGCGTCACCTCGGAGATCAGGCGTTGGGCTTGGGGCGAATCCGGCTCCTTGATAATCCATTTCGCCACGACGCTACTGTCTACCACCGTGTCACTCATCGCATGCGGTCCTCCGCGATGCTGACCGCGCTATCAGGAAAAAACCCCCGCTCCGGCGCGATGCGTTGCTGCATCGCTTGAACATCCACGAGCCACTGGCGGGCTTTGGCAATCCCGTCCATCTCGACCGGCTCAATACTGAGTCGAACGCGCTGATTCTCGGGCATCTTCACATCCTGGACCGGCTGGAACACGCCATCGTGGTAAATCGCCTCAATGTGGGTAATCATCGATCACCTCCAAGAATCAATTCCGCCGCTTGCGGTTTGGCGTTCGCGAAGGACTCTGCGAGCGGCAACTCGATTGACTACTTCAGCGCCGCGGCCCCACCGATGATTTCGCTGATCTCCTTGGTAATCTGTGCCTGTCGGGCGCGGTTGTATTTCGATGACAGGTCGCGGATCATCTCGCCCGCGTTTTCGGTGGCTGCCTTCATGGCGACGCGGCGGGCGATTTGCTCGGACACCGCGGAATCCAGGAAGCACTTGAAAAGCCGAATCTTGAACGACATCGGCAGAATCTCTTCGAGGATGCCGGCGGCGCTGGGGAGGAATTCGTATTCGACCTGCGTGGGCCCGCCCTCACCCCCAACCCCTCCCCCAGAGGGAGAGGGGGGAGATTTGCGGCTCGGTACCGGCGCCAGGGTCGTCAACGGCAATAGCGTCTCGACGACCGGCGCTTGCCGGGCGGCATTGAGGAATTTCATGTAGGCCACATCGACGCGGTCAATCTTGCCGGCGATATAATCGGCCAGGTAACGGCTGGCGACCGCGTCCACTTCTTCAAAGCTTGGCTTGTCTTCAAAGTGCGTGTAGGTATGCTCGGCCTGCACGCCCTGGTAGCGGTAGTAGCTGATCGCGCGTTTGCCGGAAAGGTCCAGATGAACCTGAATGCCCTCGCCTTGAACCTTCCGCAAGGCGGTACTGGCGTCGCGCAGGATCGACGCGTTGTAACCGCCGCACAGGCCGCGGTTGGAGCACAGGACCAGCAGGACGCTGTTTTTGACCTCGGCCCGTTTCTCGAGCAGGGGATGGTGAATGTTGGTCGCGGAGGCGGCCAGATCGGCGGCAAGCTCGGCGATCTTGCGCGTGAAGGCGTCGGCCTCGATGGCGCGGTCCATCGCCTTCTTGAAGCGCGCGGTCGCGATCAGCTCCATCGTCCGCGTGATCTTGCGGATATTCCGGATCGCCTTGCGGCGTTTGACGAGGGCACGTGTGTTGGCCATATTGGTTTTCCCAGCCGCTCGCGGCTTAGCGTTCGCACAACGCTGCGCTGCAATCGCCTACAACTCCAGCTTCTCACCCGCCCGGATCTTGCGAATCAACTCAAGGATTTCCGCGCCGCGGCCATTGTAGACCCGTTCGCCCAAATCGTTGAGCAAATCCAGATCAATGTTTGGGTTTTTCTTGACGATGTCAATGAAATCGGCCGCGTCCTGCAGCTTCCTTTCGTCCACGCGCATCAAGCTAATCATGGGGGCGAATTTGCACGCCAGGGCCATCTCCAGGGTTGGAACGCGGTAGCTCGCCTTTTTGAGCGTGACCTTCTTGGCGTGCTTGAAGATCACGTGATAGGGCGGTTGAAGCGGCTTCATGACATCGATTGCCACTTCCTTGGTTTCCTTGTCGCACAGGCGAACCACGACTTCCGCGTCATAGGGTTCAAGCCACGGGAACGCCTTGTTCAAGGCCCGCACCGCTTTGGCAACCTGCCGGGCGGCGACGACCACATCCACATCGTCCGTCGCGCGCGCCTGGGTCCGGTAACCAGATAGGCCATAGGCTCCCACCAATACAAAGCTGATCTTCTCTCTATTGAGAACGCGGATCACATCCAGCGGCGAGAGGAATCGCTTTTCCATCTGGACCTCCAGCTGGAAACGAGCAATTTCCGCGGACCGCCTCAACCTTCTTTCATGGTCCTCGAGAACCGCCATTGCTCTTTCTCATTTTCGCGCCATGGTTCGGCGTTTCCTTGCTTGGGTCAGTTCAGGCAAGGCGAACAGGCTTTCCGGCGCGAAGTCGGCGCCATTGGGCCAAACGACTGTGCCACAGACGTTGTCGAGTTCGACCCGTTCAAAATACCGAGCCTCTCTTAGAGGCTCAAACATTGGCCCTTCCAGGAGCGGCGAAAGGTCCACGTGCTTTCGGACGCCATTGCTAAAACGCAGGTCCAACCGGCGCGGGCCAACCACTGTCACCGCGACAATTCTAAGAATCATGACAAGCTTCCTATTCAAGCGGATCGATCGTTTGCAACGCCTGGGCCGTCTGCGTTCTTTTCCAGTTTTCCTCCAACTCCGCTCGATGCGCCTTGGTCCATTCGGCGACCATTTTTTTCGCCCGACGCGGCAACGATCCGTCGATCAATTTTGCCGTGGTGATCTCGATAACCGCCTCATGTTCCCCGTAGATTGCATGAAAATGAGGCGGTGCGTGATCCTGAAAATACATGTAAATGGCGATGCCTAGTAGGTCGAAATTCGCGGCATTTTTATTCTACCATCAACGCCCCGCCGCCACAGGCGTCTCGCCTTCCTTGATCGCGGTGCTTTTCGCCGGCGTCGTCGTGGCGGCGCCGGGCGCCTTGTATTGCGGCACGAACGCGTCGAGTCCTGCTTTCAGCTTCGCTTCGAGATCGGCGGACAGCTTTTTCTCGCTGATGAGCTGATCGCGCACTGCCTTGCGCTGCTCGCGCATGAAGGTCAGAAACTGCGTTTCCCACTCCGACACCTGGTTGCGCGGGATCTTGTCGAGGTAACCCTTGGTGCCGGCGTAGATGATCATGACCTGGTCCGCCACGTGCATCGGCCTGAACTGGCCCTGTTTCAGGATTTCGACCATGCGATAACCGCGGTCGAGCTCCTGCTGGGTCGCCTTGTCGAGGTCGGTGCCGAGCTGGGCGAAGGCTTCGAGTTCGCGAAAGGCGGCCAGTTGGAGACGCAGGCTGCCAGCGATCGATTTCATGGCGCCCGTCTGGGCCTTGCCGCCGACGCGTGAGACGGAGACGCCGACGTCGATGGCGGGCCGCACACCGGCGTAAAACAAGTCGGGTTGTAGGTAAATCTGCCCGTCAGTGATCGAGATGACGTTGGTCGGGATGTATGCGGAGACTTCACCTTCGAGCGTCTCGATGATCGGCAAGGCTGTCAGCGACCCGCCGGTGTTCACGACCTTGGCGACCTTGCAGCCGGGATGATTTTTCAGATCGTGCTTCTCGGCATGTTCCTTGTCGAGCGGGCCGACGTAGACCTTGCCTTCAACGCCCGACTTGTCGGTGACCGTTTTCGGGTCCGTACTTTCCGGTACGATGACCCAGCGCTCGGCCAGTTTCGCGGAACGCTCCAGCAGGCGCGAATGGCAATAGAAGATATCGCCGGGATAGGCCTCGCGGCCCGGCGGACGACGCACGAGCAGCGAAAGTTGACGATAAGCGGCCGCCTGTTTCGATAGATCGTCATATACGCACAGGGTGTCCTTGCCTTGCTCGTACATGTAATACTCGGCCATTGCCGTACCCGCGTAGGGGGCGAGGTATTGCAGCGGGGCGGCATCGGCGGCGGACGAAACGATGACGATGGTGTAATCCATCGCCCCGTTGTTGCGCAGCGATTCAACGACGTTGGCGACCTGCGATTCCTTTTGCCCGATCGCGACGTAGACGCAGATCACGTCCTCGCTTTTCTGATTGATGATCGTGTCGATCGCGATGGCGGTTTTGCCCGTCTTGCGGTCGCCGATGATCAATTCGCGCTGCCCGCGGCCAACGGGCGTCATGGAATCGATGGCCTTGATGCCGGTTTGCAGCGGTTGATTGACGGGCTGGCGATGCGCGACGCCGGGGGCCGTGAATTCGACGAAGCGTGTCTTGTTCGAGGTGATCGGCCCCTTGCCGTCGAGCGGGTTCCCGAGTGGATCAACGACCCGCCCGATGACGGCGTCGCCGACGGGAACTTCCAGAAGAGTGCCGAGCGAACGGACCTCGTCCCCTTCGATGATCTCCAGGTGGTTGCCCAGGATGATGATGCCGACGGAGTTTTCTTCGAGGTTGAACACCAGCCCGCGAATGCCCGCGCGGCTGAACTCCACCATTTCGCCGTTCATGGCGTTGGCAAGGCCGTAGACGCGCGCGATGCCGTCGCCCACTTCGAGCACGCGGCCTACTTCGCGCGTGTCGAGCTTGTGCTCGTAGGCCTGGATTTCACTCTGCAGAACTGAAACGATCTCGTCGGCTTTGAATTTCATGACTGCTTCTTTCGATCAGTTGATTGCGAAGGTTGTCTATGCGTGTGCGAACGGTGCCATCGTAAACCTTGTCGCCGATGCGTAGCTTGAGCCCGCCCAGCAGCGTCGGGTCCACGTGCAACACCAGCACCGGTTCCAGCTTGAAAAAATCGTGCGCGACGGCCTTGATGCGATCCTGGAATTCTTGACTCAGGGGAACCGCCGAAAAGGCGTGAACGCGCAGCCGCCGGGCGCGCTCGTCGGAGAGGTCATGCAGGGCGCGGCGAATCGGGCGGATCAGGTCCAAACGTTCATGATCGTTGAGGACCAGCAGAAACTTGTAAAAGGTCTTGTCGGACCGATTGGCGAACGCTTTTTCGATGGCCACCTGGCGTATCTTGCGTCCAACCGCGGCGCCCGCGAGCAGCGCTTCGAGGCGCGCATCGTTGCGGAATACATCGTCGATCAGCGAATCGACCTCCTCCAGAACCGCATCCACGGCCTGCGCCGCCTCGGCGGCGTTCAGCAGTGCCTCGGCATAGACCTTGGCCAGGCGCTGCACGCTCACATCCGCGAATTGTTCCTTCGGTTCGATCATAGGTCACCTTTCCTCGTTTAGCACCCGCCAGGCGCCGCGCGAGCGCTAAACGAAGAACCAACAAAGACTCAGTTATGTGCCGAGCGGCTCATCTCCAGCATCGCTTCGTCGAGCAGCCGACGGTGGTCATCCTCGGTCAAGGCACGGCCAATGGCTTTCATGGAGATCAGCGTCGCGAGCTTGGCCGACTGCTCCCAGAGTTCCTTGATGGCCTGGTCCTTGGCAATTTCCATTTCACGGCGAAAGCGCTCCTGTTCCGCCTGGATTTTCGTGGTTGCCTCGGCGAGTTTCTGGGCGGCGAGTTCGTCCCCTTTTTTGCGTGCCTCCTCCATGAGTCTGGGGATTTCCTGATGCGCCTCGGCCAGTTCCTTCTTGAACTGGGCCTGGATGGCCGCCATCTCGTCGCGCGTTTTCTTCGCTTCTTCCAGCGAAGAGCGAATGGTTTCCTCGCGTTTCTGAAGCCCATCGAGAACCGCCGGCCAGGCCTTGCGGTAGAGGATCACAAACAGCCCAACGAAGACGACGAGCGCCCATAACGCCGTATCGGCGCGGAATTCCATGGCATCGTGGCCGCCGTCGGCCGCGAAGGCGGGATTGATGAATCCCACCAACCCGACGACGACGAGCATCAGCATTCCAAGCGAGAGGCGCACCATGCTGTTCTCCCTAGGTTTCGCCGCGCCCCGAAGGAGCGCGGGCTTTCTTTGCAGCCGACCTACGCGGCGCCAGCAATTTGAATGCAAACGATAAGGGCGAAGAAGGTCGCACCCTCGAGCAGCGCGCCGATGATGATCATCGCCGTTTGCACGCGCCCAGCCGTTTCGGGCTGACGGGCCATGCTCTCGAGGGCGGCGGCGCCGATGCGTCCGAAGCCCAGGCCCGCGCCGATGATGACCAGGCCTGCGCCGATGCCCGCACCCCAACCTGGGCTGCTGAACCCAGTTCGAGTCGCCTGCTTCATGGCCAGTTCGTGTTTCTTCGTGTCGGCGTCCTGCGCGGACACCGAATTGACTACCGAAGCGACCAACAACATCGCCAGCATGACCAAACCGAGCTTTCTGACCAGATTCATGGAAACTCCTTCAGAGGAAAAGTTGTTTATTGTTTGTCCCAGGTTTCTCAGTGCGAATGGTTCGCTTGCTTCTTCAGATGTACATCCTCAACCCCGGCATCGGGCGACGTGCCGTGCGCGTGCTCGCCGCCAACTTCGTGTCCACCGTGAGCCGCGTGTTCTGCGTGCTCAAGGACGCCGCCCAGAAAAAGGGCCGTCAGGAAGGTGAACAGATAGGCTTGCAGAAACGCGACGAACAACTCCAACATGCTCAGCGCCAAAACGCCCACGACGCTGGCGACCGTGACGCCCCAAAAAAGGCCGTCCCCATGCCGGCTCACGGCGGGGATGAAGAGCAAGATTGTGGCCAGCACCATGTGTCCCGCGAACATGTTCGCGAACAAGCGAACCGCCAGGACGAAGCATTTGATAAACAAGCCCAGGACCTCGATGGGCCAAAGCATCAGCCAGATTCCAAGCTTGAGCCCGATGTGCATATCCAGGTGCGGCGCGAACGACTTCAAGTGGGCCGCCACGCCAAAACGCATGATGCTGGCCGCGTTGATGAGGATAAAGCTCCCCGTCGCCAGGATGGCCGTCACCGCAAAGCTTGCCGTCGGCGATCCCATGAAGGGGATCATACCGAGCAGGTTGCACGTCAAGACGAACAGGAAGACAGTCCAAAGGTAGGGCACATAACGATCCGCTTCCTTGCCGATATATGGCTTGGCGACCTCATCGCGGATGAAGGTGAGGACCGACTCAAAAAGGTTCCACCACGTACCCTTGGGTGCTTCGCCCGTTTGAATCCTTTTCGAGAGCGGCAGATAGATCCACAGGATGATTCCCGCGGCGAGGAGCATCAGAACGCTGTACTTGGTCAGTCCGAAGCCACGCCGTTGAAACGCGGTGTGGGAGCCGATCATCGGGATGTGCAGGTGCAGACTCTCGAAGAGGTGCCAGTCCATGGTGTCCAGCACGTGGCTGAAAGCGTCAGCGAAAAGCATTCCCTTCTCCACCGGTGGAACCCATCGTCACGCGTGCGGCGAGCCGTTGAGCTTGGGTTGCTGGTGCAGCAAAACGAAAATCTCGAAGCCCAGCAGCACCAGATAAAAGACCAACAGCCAGTACCAGAACGTCTTATCAAAAAACTCCGGCAAGGAGTTCGTCAGCAAAAAGCCGCCGCCCAGGGCAATTGCCATGCGCACGCCGGAACCGCCCAGGCTGGCCATCAGCTGCATGTCCGGAGCGGCGCGGTAGGTCCAGCTGACCCAGGCCAGCGTGCTCGCAGCTGGAACAAACGCCAGAGCAAACGCAGTTGCAGCTGGACCAAGCGACTCGATTCCCCAGGCCAGGTATCCGATAACCAGGCCAACTAGGCCAACCAGCACGCCCCCGGCAACAAAAATCGCGAGACTCTTCATGGCGGCGGCTTCTTTTTCGAGCTTTCGTCCCGTTCTTTTTGCCTTAAAATCACAATCAAATGGATCAGCCCTGCCGCGAATCCAATTACTGCCGCGACGATCGTTATCCAGGGGTTGGTCCCCAACCATTGATCGAGGTAGAAACCCGCGACCGCAGGCAACGCCATCTCCACGCCGACCTGGGCCAGGGCAACATAATAGCCCATTTCACGCGGCATCGGGTCATTGTTCATGGACGGCCCGCAACGGGCAGGACCTAGTGAAACCATCGCGGCAAGGCTATTTTGAAAACTGGTCTGCGTTCGTCAACGTGATTCGTGAATTTTTTCGCAAAGTCACACCACAGGCCCTGGAGTGAGGGCAGCGAACCGATGGGATCCGCAGGCTTTTGACAGTGTCGTTTTTTTCTTGACTTTGGTAAGGTTCAACTAATATGGCGAAAAAATCGAGAGAAATACGCGCTCCGATCCTGAATTGACGGAATTTTGGGGAAGTTCGTATTGACGGACCTACGGCAAAAAATGTATCATCCCACTTGACGATACGCGTCGGTTCCTCGATGCAATCCCTCCAGACCGGCCCATCGTCGCGAGATCGCAACGTGAAAATCCGCCGCGCAGCATTGCTCTGACTTTTTCGGCGTCCTACCGCATCAATTGTCGTTGCCTTGGCTGAACGTTTTGTTAAAAAAGTAGTTGGCTCCCCAATGCCGCCGGCCCGACTGGTACACACCCCAGTCGTTCCTGACCTGAAGAAAACCTCCCCCCCAGCGGATGGTCGGGATTGCTCCACCACGGATGGTTTGTCGAATTCGCTTGCGAATTCCTTGCTGACATACCCTTTCGGAGTGGTGCCGCATGTCAACGGAAAAATGGAAATCTCTGAGCCGACCCGAACTCCAAAAACTGGCCCAGAAAAAGGGCGTCGCCGGTGCGACCCGAAAGACCAAGGACGAGTTGATCGCCGCACTCGCCAAACTTTCCAAATCCAAGACCAAGCCAAAGTCCACGACAGCCCACAAATCCCAGGCCCGGCCGCAGCGCCACGCCGCCCACCTCACCAACGGCGCCGCGTCGGCCGAGGAAAAGATCGGCAGCAGCAAATTCGACATGGGTGTTCCCACTAAGGACCTATCCGCGAAGGTGCCCAGAGAATTGCCCAAGGGCTACGGCAAGGATCGCATTGTGTGCATGGTGCGTGACCCTTACTGGCTCCATGTTTACTGGGAGTTGACGCGCCAGGCCGTCCAGCGCGCCGAGGCGGCGCTGGGACAGGACTGGCACGGCGCCAAGCCGATCCTGCGCGTCCTTGACGTGACCTCCACCGAGACTTTTTCCGCCTCCGAATCCGCCCTGCGCGACATCGACATCCACGGCGGGTGCAACAACTGGTACATCGACGTCGCCAATCCGCCGCGCTCGTTTCGCGTGGACATCGGCTACCTCGCCCGTAATGGGCAGTTCTACATCCTCGCGCGCAGCAACGTCGTAACGACGCCCCGCGCCGCCATGAGTGACGTCATCGACGAAAACTGGGCCGATTTCGATCTCGAAAAAGCCGACAAGATCTTCGCCATGTCCGGCGGCTTCGACCCCGGCGCCAGCAGCCTGGAGATCAAGCAACTCTTCGAGGAACGCCTGCGACGGCCGATGGGGTCGCCATCGGTAACGAGCTTCGGTTCCGGCGCATTCATGTTCGGCAAGGAGCGGAAGTTCTGGTTTCGGCTCGATGCCGAGCTCATCGTCTACGGCGCCACCGAACCCAACGCCAAGGTCACGCTGCAAGGCGACCCCGTCAAGCTTCGTCCCGACGGCACATTCACGATGCGCTACAGCCTGCCCGACAGCCGGCAGATCATCCCCGCGGTCGCCTACTCCGCCGACGGCGTCGAGGAGCGCACCATCGTACTCGCGGTCGAGCGCAACACCAAGCACCTTGAGCCCATCCTCAACGAAGTGCAGGAATAATTTTCTTCCCAACAAGACGAAATTAATCCCGACGCCGAATCGGAGTAGAAAAGAACGCATTTCGTGCCCGCGCGACGACAATGGCGGGCAACCTTTAACACGCCGATTTTTTCTATCGACTTGGGTTGCGGCCGCGGCCCGCCGTGAATGCTCACAATACCCACCGAAAGTCGCGCCTTTTACGCAGCAGGAAGTTGTGGCGAATGTGGGCTCTCCGCCATATTTGTGGATTCATGGCAAGCCCTGGGATGAGGTACTCCGAATCCCAGGGGCTCGGGAGTACCCTCACCCCTGGGCGTCCACAAAAAAGGAGGGAGAGCCCAAATTTTTCATCGCAAGACCTTTCAACCCTCGGCTTTCCGTGGCGGGAATTCACACAGCGGAAAACTTTCGGTCGGCTCGTCAATGATTTCTTGCAGGGTGGTCGCGCGGAAGGCATCCTCAACCATGGCCAGGGCGCGATCGACGCGAAAGTGAAGCGGACAAAGTCGGACGCCGTGCGATGCCAATGCGAGCGGGCAGGTCTTGATGCGCTGGATGGGATCGACCGCGTTGACGACTTCAAGAATGGTCAACTCGCTGGGTTTCTTCACGAGAGAGATGCCGCCGCCGAGGCCGCGCTGCGATCTTACGACACCCGCAGCCACCAGGCCTTGCAGGACCTTGGAAAGGTAGGCCTGGGGCACTTTGGTGGCGCGAGCGATCTCCTCCGTCGTTTGCGCCGCGGGCGAATTGCTCGCCAGGTGGACCACCGCACGTAAGGCATATTCGACGGTTTGCGAAAACAAGACCCACCTCCGGCAATGGAAATCCGAAAAACGAATGTCGAATTCCGAATCAAATACGAGACACCTACCACGAAGCCAAAGCGTCTGTTTTTTACTGGCTTTCCCGATTCGGATTTCGAGTTCGCTTCGATCATCGAGGTTCGACAATCGGGTCCTGGAATGCTATCGAACAACGCCTTCAAGCGGGATGCGCACGAACCGCTCAGGCGTGCCCGCGATACGCACGACGACGGCATCGCGTTCGTCGAAGGAGCGCACGTCCAGCGTATTCGCGGGAATGGTCACCTCCAGAAGCCAAAGGTGTTGGCCGTCGGCCGGTTTTTTCGTCTCACGCTCGAGTCGGACCTTGATCCAGTCTGGCTTGTGCGAGTGGTGCTGCAGGACGAACTTGGCGTCCGCCGCCAGGTGAATGGTCTTGCGGGTTTCGGCCTGAGCCTCGAAAGGCTTGAAGCGTATCTTCCCCTTGTCGTCGGTGCCGCCGATCTGAATGTCACCTTCCACGCGACCTACGACTTCGGGTCCGGGGATGGATTCATCGAATTGGCCATTGAACTTGACCTGGAACTTACGGAAGAAAACGCCCTGTTCGAGTTGTTGGAGGCCCCTGGAACCTTTCAAGGACTCGCGCACGGTCACGGTCACTTCAAAAGCGGCTGCGATGTGCGAGCCCAGGCCAAGCTTGGTCAGTTCCGCCTTCAGGGCGGCGTGGGCCTTGGCACTGCTCGGTTTGGTCTCGATGGAAAAAAGCGGGTCGGGCGGAACCAAGAGCAACTCGAAATCCAATTTGTCGCGCGTGGCTGACCAGGCGATGAATTTCGCCGTGCGAATGGAACCGGGCGTCACCGCGCCCGTGACAGCCCTGGGTGGGTAAAACTGAAGGGGCAACCGCATCTTGACGCCAACGTTCAGTGGCATGAAAAAAAGACGCGACTGATCGCTGGCGGGCTGAACGTAGATATACGGGTAGATTCGCAATTCCTGTCCGGGCGCCTTATTGGCAGTCCATGCGACGCGGATGACGCCCACTTCGCCCGCCTTGACGCGTACACCGGGCAGGCTCGCTTGGTCCGGGTCGGGTTTCTCCTTGCGAATGGGCAGGTCATGCCAACCTGGCTCACGAGCATACAACAAGGTCGCTCCGGGGTCGGACGCCTGGAGTTTCAAAGCTCGCTGCCAGTCGTCGGCCGGCAAGACGCATGCCTTCACGTTCGCGCAATCGCAAGTGCTGGCGTATGAGACGATGTCCACGTCACCGTCGAAAACGTTTTTGAACAAGAAGTCGTAATGCCCCTTCGTGCCGGGTTCAAAATCCTTGAACTGAATCGGCTCCTTTTCCTTGGCTTCCGGGTCGGCATCCTGGTTCTTGTACCACACCGCGATATTCGAGTGAGGAAACGAGAGCACATCCTTGCCCTTGCCCTTGTCGCCCGCGGTTTTCTTGACGGTGCTCCCGCCGCGGGAATTCAGCTTCCACCAGGTGATGCCGCCGACCACCGCAACCAGCAGGGCCATCGCGATCGCGTATTGCACCGCGGCCCGATTTCCGAAGCGCTTCGGAACGGCGGGAATGGGATCGGAGCTTTGCATGGGACAAGGTTCTCCTCGACGCATGGTAGCCTACCAGCCCCACGCGAAAGCGTGGGGATCGCTTTGAATTCGGGCAAACCCCACGCTGGCGCGTGGGGCTAGTACCTCATCGAATTTGTGGTTATTAGGCGTCATTCGTTTTCTTTCATCTTGTCGCGCAGGCGGGCGGCGCGTTCGTAGTCTTCGTCGGCGATGGCTTGCTGCAATTGTTCCTGGAGCGTGGGGCCGATCTTGAACTGCTGCCGTAACGACGCCTCGACATGACGAAGATGCTGAACCATACCGCTCTCCTCCAGGTCTTCCTCGCGCTCGTAGGAGGCGAAGAACTCGCGCAGTCGATCGAGGCCTGCGTGGATTTCCTCGATGGCCTTCTGCGGGGTTTCGTTCTCAACCGCCAGCGCGGCAGCCGCCTGCGTGCGCTGAAACAACACGAAGCCGCGGTATTGCTCATGCGCGTTCAAATAGTCCTCGTTCGGGGCATGACGCTTGACGAAATCCATGAATGCCAGCGTATGGTCGGCATCCTTGATGGCACGCGGGTACTGCCTCAGCGCCAGCCAGCACATGCGGCGATGGTAAAACTGCAAGAACTCGCGATCGGCGTCCTGGCATTGCTCGTCGCTCAGCGTGAAAGACCCCTCGGCCTTCTTGGACAACCTTGCTTGTTCGCGCAAATGCTCGAAAAAAGTCGCATGGCCGTGGGGTCGCGCACCATCCGGTCGGCCGGTGGTCTCCAGTTGCAACAAGCCGAGGTCAATGCGCAGCTGGATGACCTGGCGCCCGTCGCGCGCCTGAATCAGCCTCGCCTGGGCAACTCCGGGCTTGAACTCCCAATCTTTCAGGATGAAGTCCATGTCCTGATTCACTACGTCTACCTCATCAAAAAGGATCACGGGCCCTTTGTTTTCATGGCCTGGTTCAAATCCGTCAATTCTTGGGCGCCAATCTATCCGCGAGCCGCCGGGCTTGTCCCGCCGGTGAACCATCCTGTGTCGGGACAAGTCCGGCGGGCCGCTGGAACCTTCACCTGAACCAAGCCATATTCATCATACCCTCCGCTGTTGTAGCGCGACAACCCCTTTGATGCTGGTACGGTAAGGGCCTTGGGGGGGGGGGGCACGCGATTTTTCGTATTTGGTCGAATTTGCTTTGAATCCGCCAAGCCAACCTGCTACAATCGGATTAGTGCGTCCTAAATGATTTGCGGCGCATCGATCTGTGCGCTAATTCCAAGGTCAGCCGATTCCCGCTCGTTTGAGGGGGTTCCCTCGCTCCCTCCTTTCGAAGAGTGGCTGCAACTTTCGCTGCGCACTTTTTCCCGTCAGAAGGAGTGTTCATGCAGTTGCGCATGAAGGTGGTCAAAGGCAAGCCCCAGGGACACTGCCTGTCGTTCCCTGTTGGCGAATTCATGTTTGGACGTGGCCCCGAGTGCGACGTTCGCCCCAATAGCGATCTGGTCAGCCGGCAACATTGCCTGCTCCAGGTTGCCGGAGAGCGCGCGCTCATTCGGGACCTGGGCAGCCGCAACGGCACGCTCATCAACGGTCAGCTCGTCGCAGGCGAACAGGTCCTTTCCAACGGCGATACCCTCCAGATCGGGCCGCTCGTTCTTGAAGTGTTGATGGAATGCGAAACGAATCTGGGTGACGTTTCCATGAAGGACACGGCCCTCGTGGATCAGGACGAAACGACCACCAATCAGCCCATCCTTACTGATACCCGAGAAGCCCCCTCGCCCCTTTCACCGCAAAAATCCGAGCCGACGTCCGCGAAACCCGATTGATGGCGAGCCCTGTTATGCCACACGCGCCACGAAATGACACATCCTTTTTAACGAGCCGCGACCGTGACGGAGCGTTGGGCCGGTTCCCGCTCCCTCACGGAAGCGACTCGTAACCATTGTGCCAATCTCGAGCGCGTGCAGTATACCCGGACGCGCAAGCGACGGATTGCTTAATCCGTCGCTCGCGCGTCCGGCTAACGGGTTATCGAGGTGGAACAACTCCAGCTCACGGGTTTTCCTTCCGAATACGGCATCACGCCATGGAATTGTTGAACGGTCACATCAAACACCAACGGCACGAAGTGGCGATCCCCGGGCCAGAGCGGCAGGTCGAGAATCTTGTCCAGCGCAACCCAGGCCAGCGTTCCTTCCGGGTTGTCAGGCTTCGGGGTACCGGTCCAGGCGTCGATCAGGAAGATGAACCCAAACCAGTCCTCGCCTTGCTTTCCGAACCCCGGCCAGCTGATGGTGCCGCGCAGATGGAGTGCGGTGCATTCGATTCCCGCTTCCTCACGGATTTCCCGCCTCATTCCGGCGACGATGTCCTCGTTTGCGTTTAGCTTGCCTCCCAGGCCGTTGAATTTCTCGAAATGGGGATCATCAGCGCGGCGATTGCGGTGAATAAGTAGGGTCTGAGTACGGTCCGGCGACAGAACATAACCCAGCGTGGCAAGGATCGGCGTGAACATGGGAATGGATCGTGTTTAGCTGCGACCCGAAGGAGAGCGCGGAATGCCCGCCACGCTTCTTTAGCATTTTACCCTAGCATCTCGGTGACGACATGAGCATCCTGCACCAAAGGAACTGGACGTCCCGTGCGATCGTTGAGCAGGGTATGCGGGTCAATGCCGAGCAAGTGGTAGGCGGTGGCCAGGACATCTTTGGGCGAGACCGGACGTTCGGTGACTGTGGCGCCATGGCGATCCGTGCGTCCGACAACGCGCCCGCGCGCCACACCGCCGCCAGCGAAAAGCGTCGTGTAGGCTTGCGACCAGTGATCGCGCCCGCCGCCGCGCGCGTTGTTGATGCGCGGCGTTCGGCCGTGCTCGCTCAAGACCATCACGAGGGTATCGTCTAACATGCCGCGCTGGTCGAGGTCACCGATGAGTCCCGCCAGACCGCGGTCGAAGCCGGGCATCAACTCGTTTCTCATGCGATTGTAGTGGTCCCAGTGGGTGTCCCAACCGGAGCCTGCCAGGCCGTATTCGTCCCAGAAAACGCTGACAAACTTGCTGCCCGCTTCCACCAGCCGTCGCGCCGTGAGGCAACCCTGGCCGAAGAGGGTCATGCCATAGCTGTCCCGCAACGCCATCGGTTCGCGGCCAAGATCAAGGGCGGCATGAATGCGTTGCGAGCCAATCAACGAATAGGCCATCTCGCGATAGCGGTCTAGCCCAGACTCCCCTATCCCGCTGGGAGAGTTTTCCGCCTCACGCCGGGCTTGATCCAGCTGCTGAAGGAGCGAACGTCGCTGGTTCAGACGGTCGATCGTCAGCTGCGGGCCCAGGTTGGTCGCCGCGGCGAGGCTGAATCGGCTATCATCGGAAATACCTACATACGGCTCGACGTCTTCAAAACGCTGATCCTGCAGCGTTTTGACGGCGACCCGCGTCGCCCGACCTTGAAACTCGGTCCAGAGCGGGTTGTACGCATTGCCAAGAAAAGCGCCGTAAGGCCCCGCGCGCGGCACCTCGCCGACGCGATGGCTCGAGAACTGAAACGGTAAGGCGATGTTGTCGGGAGTTCGCGCGGTGCGCGATCGGCGCGTCCCCTCACGGCCGGCACCTCTCCCGGAGGGAGAGGGGAAGACGAGGTTGTTGCGCAGCAGGTAATCGACGACCGAGCCGATATACGGATGATGCCGACCATCGCGCGGATTGAGCTCCATCGGAATGTCGATCACGGGCGTTCCGGTCGTCGCATACGCCACGCCGTGGATCGGATGCGGGTGCGTCATCGAACGCACCACCGTCATCTTGTCCATGATTCGGGAAACACTGGGCAACAACTCGCAAACATCGCAGCCCGGCAACGTCGAACGGATCGAACCGAGCTCGCCGCGAATCTCCACCGGGGCGTTCGGCTTCTGGTCGGCCAACTCGAGCTGACTCGGCGAGCCATAGAGAAAAATCAGGATGCACGCCTTTGCCTGCCCGAAGCTTCTCTCACGCCGAGGTTCGGACGCTTGCGCGTCCTGGAGGCGAAAGAAATCGCTGAGGCCCAACCCGAACATGCTCAGGCCGCCAGCGACTAGCGCCTCGCGGCGCGTCACGCCGTCGCACAGGCGTTTCGGGGAACCCAGTACGGTCAACATCGTCATGGTCCTTGGCGGGAGGGCTGCTGTCCCTATCGGCAATCGGGGCAGGACGAGTTTATCTTACGCGAGCCGTCCCCGCGTGGGCAAGCGGAAAATGGGTGCAAGTCGTTGTTTGCGCGTCAACCTATCGCTTGAGCTTCCGTCACATTCCCTTTATGATAACGAAATGACCGACCTCGAAAACAAACGCGAGCGCTTGCTGGAGGTGTTGCGCGGCCTGAAGCGTGTCGCGGTCGCCTTTAGCGGCGGGATCGACAGCACGGTCGTCGCGCAGGCGGCGTTCCTCGCCCTGGGCGACGCCGCCGTTGCCGTTACCGCGGACAGTCCCAGTGTGCCACGCGCGGAACTTGCCGAAGCGAAGGAACTCGCCGCCCGAATTGGCATTCGCCATCGCACCGTCACGACGACGGAGTTTGCGAATCCGGATTATGTCAAGAACGACGGCACGCGTTGCTACCATTGCAAGGATGAACTCTACAGCCAAATCGAGGAATTGCTGCCAATCCTGGAATGCGACGTGCCCTTCACCCCGGACGCCTCCTCCACAGTGAGGCGAGGCCAGGCCCTGGTCATTTGTAGCGGCGCCAATCTCGATGATCGCGGCGACTATCGCCCGGGCCTGGTCGCGGCATCCGAGCACCGGGTTCGTCATCCGTTGCAGGAAGCTGGCTTCACGAAGGCCGACGTGCGCGCCCTGGCGCAAGTGTGGAACCTGCCGACCTGGGACAAGCCCGCGTCGCCGTGCCTGTCCAGCCGACTTGCGCCCGGCGTCACGGTTACGACCGAAAGAACCGCGCGCATCGAGGCGGCGGAGGCCTATCTAAAAAAACTTGGCCACCGCGAGTTCCGCGTCCGCCTACATGAGGGCGAGCTGGCACGCATCGAGGTTGGGCCCGAAAGCCTCGCCAACCTGGCTGATCCACACACCCGCGCCGACCTTGTACGATATCTCAAGACCCTCGGCTTTCGCTACGTTACGCTCGACCTAGAGGGCTTCCGCAGCGGCAGCCTGAACGAATTGATTCCCCTGGAAATGCGAGTGCGGAATCAAGAACTGATCGAAGGAGAGGCGCGATGAGCGGTGATTCCCTGCGCGAACTTGTTCGAGCCCAACCGTTCGAACCGTTTGAGGTGCATTTGTCAAGCGGCGATGTATACCAAATCACTCATCCCGAACAGGTTTTGGTGACCGGCGCCAGCCTTTACATTTGGTATCCCGACCCCGACCGAGATCATGTCGTTCGGTGCTCGCTCTTGCACATTACCGGTGTGGAGTACGCTGAAAAGCGCGCAAAGAAAAAGGGAGGCAAGTCATGAAAACCCTGCCCGCGAGCAAGGCGCTCGAACAATACTTCTTCGAGGCTCGCTCCAAGCTACTTGATATCGCCGGCATTCTCGATCGCATCAATCGCGGCCAGGAAACGGGCGAGGTGCTCGCGACCGACCCGCGCATCGAGAATATCCGCAAAGCCCTGGAAGTCCTGCACGATCAATCCGGCGGCCGGGCCGAACGCATCCAGCAAATCTTCTCGCTGGAATACGATCCCGCCTGGGACAAGCCCAAGCCGCGCTATTGAAACTCCACCCAGGCCCCAGGAGGAGCGCAGCGAAACCTGGGGATCCCTCCAAACGAGGTTCACACCATGAAACGCCGAGAGTTCCTGACAGGCGCCGCCGTGAGCGCCGCCGCCGCGACCGTCGCCAGTGCGGCCCCCGTGTTCAACGAGCAGGGCGCCAAACAACCGGCCGCCCAGCGCATCGTTGACACGCACGTTCACCTTTGGGACCTGACTCGCTTCCGGCTGCCGTGGCTTGAAAAAAACTCGCCGCTGGCGCGCAGCCACCTTATCAAGGACTTTCGCACGGCGACCACCGGGCTCAACGTCGTCAAGGGCGTCTACATGGAGGTGGATGTCGATCCCAAACAACTCGTCGCCGAGGCCGAGTACGTGCTGGAAATCTGCCGGCAGGGCAACACGCCCCTCGTCGCCGCAGTCATCGGCGGCAGGCCCGCGGCGGAGGATTTTGGCAAGTACCTCCAGCGTTTCCGCGGCAATCGGCACCTGAAGGGCGTGCGCCAGGTCTTGCACAACCCCTCCGCCAAGGCGGGCTTCTGCCTGACGCCGGGCTTCGTCCGCGGCGTTCGCCTTCTGGGCGCTCAAGGCCTGAGCTTCGATCTGTGCATGAGGCCCGCCGAGATCGGCGATGCCGTCAAACTCGTCGAATCCTGTAAGGACACCCGTTTTATTCTCGACCATTGCGGCAACGGCCCGGTGTATGCCAAGAATCGCACACAATGGCAGCGCGACATGCAGGCGCTTGCGCGCATGAACAACGTCGTGTGCAAAATTTCCGGCATCGTAGTCCAGGCACGGAAAGAATGGACGGCGAAAGACCTGGCGCCGGTCATCAACCATTCGCTCAACACGTTTGGCCCCGACCGGGTGATGTTCGCGGGCGACTGGCCGGTCTGCACGCTGCGGGCAACCTATCGCCAGTGGGTTGAGGCGCTTGGCACCATCGTGAGCAACCGCACCGCCGCCGACCAGCGCAAGCTATTCCATGACAATGCGATTCGATTTTATGGACTGAATTGACAAACCTCTCGTGCCGCACTTCGTCTACCAGCCCGCAGCGCAAGCAGGGGATCTTGAGTACGCCCCTTGCTTGCGCCGCGGGCTGGTGAAATACCTACCGCCCCGGGCGATGCTCTCGCAGCGCCGCCAGGGTTCGGACAAACTCCGCCGGCAACGGCGCCTCGACGGCGATCGGCTTTTGCGTGCGCGGATGGATCAGTCGCAACCGCTTCGCATGGAGCGCCTGGCGGTGCATGAGGATTTCATCCTGATCGGCGCCGAGATTTGGTGATAGGTCGGAAAGGCGAAAACCATCGCGCCCGCTGTATACCTTGTCCGCCAGTACCGGACAGCCAACGCTGGCCAGATGCACGCGAATCTGATGGGTCCTTCCGGTGCGCGGCTGGCAGCGCACGAACGTGTATCCGCGAAAACGCTCTTCGACCTCGTAATAGGTGCAAGCGTCCTTGCCTTTTTCTGTGTCGTCGGTGACGATCATTTTGATACGGTCGTGCGGATGATGATCGATCCGCCGTTCAATGTAATCGCTGTCCCGGTCGAGCACGCCCTGGGTGATGGCGACGTATTCCTTGAAGATCTTGCGCGTTTCGAATTGCATGCCGAGGTCGCGGTGCGTCTTCTCTTCCTTGGCGACGAGGATGGCGCCGGAGGTGTCGCGGTCCAGGCGATGGACGATGCCCGGGCGATACGCGCCGTTCAACGTACTCAGGTGCTGGAAATGAAACGCCAGCGCGTTGACGAGCGTGCCCGACCAGTTGCCCCGCGCGGGATGCACCACCATGTTGTAGGGCTTGTTTACCACGGCGAGAAACTCGTCCTCGTAGAGAATTTCGAGCGGAATATTCTCCGGCGCCGGATCCGGCCGTTCGGGTTCGGGCAGCCAGATACGAACGCGATCGCCCTGCTTGACCTTCGTGCTGCGTTTGATCGGCAGGTCATTGATCTTGACGCTGTCGGCCTCGATCGCCTTTTGTAGAAGTGAACGGCTAAAGTCGGGAAATTGCAGGACGAGGTATTGATCGAGCCTCATGCCGGAGGTCTTGAGTTGCACGTTGAGTTCGATCGCCCGCCC
Organism: Planctomycetota bacterium; assembly: GCA_016191165.1. Taxonomy (GTDB): domain Bacteria; phylum Planctomycetota; class Planctomycetia; order Gemmatales; family Gemmataceae; genus SIAQ01. The sequence goes on along the minus strand of JACPPF010000173.1, from coordinate 7,081 downwards.
GATGCCGGGGATGGGCAGCAGTTCTTCGACCTGTTCGTCGTCGGGAAGATCGTCAGAGAAGATAGGAACGTTCATGTGGGCCGCATCGATATGCCCGGGACCAGCCTTGAAAACGCGCCTGGTTCAGGTAAAGGTCACAGTGAGCCGACTGGATTGTCCCGGCGGTGCATCCCAATCAAGCCTGATACCCCGCCTGGACAAGCCCGGCGGCACGCTGAGTGAATGTTACCCTGGAATCGATGCATTGAACCAGGCCTGAAAGCGTTTCGGGGCTATTTCGGAAGCCCTTTCAGGTTAGGCACTTTCATGCGCTGCAACTCCGCCATGAGTCGGATGCGAAGGACTTGATCGATGGTGGTATAGGTCGCCACGAGTTTCTCGGTCTTTTTGGCGTCATTGAGAATTTCAAGGCGTTCGCGGGCGAAATTCGCTTCCGCGCTTTCGGGGTGTTTTTTGACGAGCTCTTCGTAAAGATCGCGCGCCTTGCGTAACCTCTTGGCAGGATCGAGCACGGCCAGGTTTTCCTCACAGGCAGCATGACCGAGCATGGCCTGGGGCTGCAGGACTTTGTCTTTTTCGCACGCGGTGACGAGTTCCTCATAGAACTCGGAGGCTTTCTTGAGGCCGGCGATGCCCCGGCCCTGGTTGGCGCCAATCCACTTGACGCCCTCGTCCCAGTAGAGAATCCAGGCAATTTGCAAACGCGCTGCTTTACCTTCCGGAGTACTCAAATCCTTCCCGGCCAGGGAGGAAAGGTAGTCCCCGCCGCCGTCGTAGAAGTTCAGCCAGCGCACGGAGGTTTCCTCGACGCCACTGTACCACCAGCGGTAGCCAACCCAGGTGGCGATGACCAGACCCGCCACGGCGACAAAATAGATCAGCATCGTGCGGCGCTGGCCGGTCTTGACGCGCTGGACCACATGGCCCATGCGGTCGGCCAGGGTGTTGGTTTCCAGTTCCTTGCGTTGTTCAGCCTTCATGAAGGGAACCTTCCCGTGGTCGAAAAAAAAGGGGTGGCATGTCGCGCCCCGTTTATTGATCCTATTCGGCACGACCCACGGGGTCAAGTTTGTTAGGCGCAGGTTCGGGCCCGAATACCCGGGGCGGGACACCCCGGAGCCGCTCGCCGGCGCTGGGCCTCCAAGGGAATTGGAGGCCCGGCACGGTTTCGTTCCCGGATTTCGGGGTCTTTTCGGAAAATCAATCGAGGCTGAAGGCATTCCCATCGTCGGGGATAAGTGCCCAGCGAAAGGTCGCCGGGGTGACGTTGTAGGAAACCATGCGCACGGAGCCGTCGTACATCGCAATGAGGAAACCGCCGGAGAAGGGCCCGCCCCAGCTGCCGACGGTGGGCGCCTTGTCGGAATCGCGCGCGATGGTGACGGTGCCGGCCTTGTCTTCGCCCTTGCCGAATGCGCCTCCGCGCAGCGTGCCATTGGTGCCCCCCTTGAAGATGTTGGTGGAAAGCGTCACATCGCGATCGGCCTTGTACTGCTTCGCGTTGATGTTGCCATGGCCGACCATGACGGTGTTGGAGGTGCCATCGGGGATGGCGACCAGGTTGTACTTGGCAGGCCCGCCATCGGGTTTCTTGGGGTCCTTGTTCATGTAGCCGTTGTAGAAGTAGTCGGTCCAGGCGCCGCCGCCGCCATTGGACACCTCCAAACGAGGGCGGGCGCGCCCCGGGCACAAGAAAACCGGCATGGGCCGTTTGCGATCGACGTTGTTGAATGCCGGGCCTTCTTCGAGGTAGGGCAGGATCATGAACGCCCACGAGCCGCTATTGCTGTTCTTGCCCTCGGCGGCGGCTTTGAATTTGATGCCGTCGGCGGCGCCGTCCATACCGTTGAATGGGAGTCGCTTGTTCGTGTCTTGGAAGTTGTGAAAACTCAAGCCGATTTGCTTGAGGTTGTTCATCGACTGCGTGCGCATCGCCGCCTCACGCACCTTCTGAATCGCCGGGACCAAAAGCGCGATCAAGAAGGCGATGACGGCGATGACGACAAACAATTCGAGCAAGCCCAGGCCGCGGCGAACCGAAAGTCCGATACGTGCTTTCATGGAATTTCTCCTGATTTTGCCGAAATGAACACGGTGAAATGGCGCACGGGTATCCTAACCATTTCCTGGCGTCTCGCCAAGATACGGAAAGGCGACGCTTCGCGGAAACGTTTTGCTCGTCGCAAGCCGAATTACTTCTTGGCCTTGGGCGCGACGCGCACCAACATCGGCGTGGACGGATCGGCGATGCGCACGTTCGGGCGGGCCGACGCCTTCGGATCGCGCGAATAAGGAACTTGTGCGTCACCGCGCAACACCACGGTGTATAAACCAGGCGGGACGTTGGCGGCGATGTTGAGTTTGATCTTCGTCTCGCTCTTGTCGGCCGGGATGTCAGTCGTGGCGAATGAAAATCCAGGCGGCAAGGTGAGGCCGATGAGCTGTACCTTGCCTTTGAAAACGGGCCAGAGACGGGCGACCTTCGCCGTGGTTTCGAGCGGCGAACCGGCGACCACAAGCATTTCTTCCGTTGGGAGTTGAACCGCGTACGGCGCCTGGTCGCGCACCGCCAGGCAGATTTCACGCAGCATCACCGAGGTGTTGATGTTCGCGACCGGATAACGCCGCTGCACCGGGCGCACCGCGCGCTCGATCTTCTTGCCGTCCACCATGGCCCACGCTTTGAGATTGATCGCGCCGGTCCATGCGGGAGCATCAACCGCGGCCGTGAAAACGATCGGCGCGAACTGCCCCTGCGGGCTGACCTGCACCGGCGCGCACTTGACGCCCGCGGGCAAGCCCTCCGCTTCGATCGTGACCGGCCCCTGGTAATTTCGCCTATTAAGACATAATTCGTAGAACGCCGACCCGCCGCGGCGCACGCACGGGCACGACGGCTCGTTCGGCGTTTCATGCACGAGCACCGGATAAAAGTCCGGCTCCAGATTCGTGACCTTCAAAACATACTGATACCGCGCCCCGCCATTGCGGTAGCGCTCCTGCACGAAGAGCCGGTACTCTCCGTCAGCGGGAATGCGCAAAACGCCCAGCGGATCGCGGTTGAATTGCGCGAGGGCGTTGAAGTTGATGCCATGATCGTCGAACGTCGCGACCTCGTTCCCCTTGGCGTCAAAAACGATCACGAAGGGATCGCCGGGTAGCTCCAGCCGCTCGCACAAAAGATCGACGCCAAATGCCGCCCCCTTTTTGGCCCTGAAACGATACCAATCGGCATCGCCCGGTTTATCGAATCGCCCGCAAATCACGGCGGGAAGCGCGATTGGCTGGGCCGCCTCGCGCGAATCGTTCGGCTCCTTGTCGAGCACGATTGGCGCATCGGCGAATGCCAGCGTGATCGGGTTGAGCGCGCCCTTCACGGGCCAAACTTGCATCCCGCGCGCGTTTAGCGTAGGCGACGGCAGATGATTGGAAAACGTGAAACGCCCAGCAAGTCGAGTCGCGTCAGCAAGCGGGGCAAACATCCACGACAGCACATCGAGCGGTTCATCGTGCGTCCTCCAGGTTGAGCGCTTCCCCCCCCGCAGGTTGCGTCCGACAAGCGTCAACTCCGCCTTCGCGCCGGGCACAACCGCCATCGGAAACGCCGCCTCGATATGCGAACGATTGGAAATAACGAGCCGATACGGCAACCCGCCGCGGTAAGTCATGTCGTGAACGCCAACGATGTAGTCCCCATCGGCATTCGCGACGAAATCGAGGAACGGATCAGTGCGATGATAATACGGCTTGCTCTGCATTAACTCCTTCACTTGCCCAACCAGCCCCACGCGCGAGCGTGGGGATTTGAATGTCCCCGAGCTTGCGCTCGGGGCTGGCGGAGAAATCGCGTGCGACAGTGATAAGATGGGCCGCATCTGCGAATCGAGCCGATACGCGAAGCAATCGACGGTGATGCGCTCGCCCTTCTTCAGCGTGAAGCGAAAGTAGTCGTCGCCATTGTTGTCGCTCGTCGCGGTGATGGCGGAATTCAACGGCACGACCTGAGCCTTGCCGGCTTCGTCGTTCGGCTCTTTTTCCGCGATTTCGGTCAGACCATGCTGGACGGCAAAGAGCCGAGCGCCGCTGATGCCGAAACGGCCCACGGCGCGCACCTCATAGGTTCCGGGGGCCACATCGGCCGCGATCGCGACCTTGAACTGGCGTTCTTTGAGCCAAGTTGATTTGAAGCCGGGATGATCGAAGTGCAGCGACCGGGCATCGTCGAGATCGCGGCCCGCGATTTCGAGGGTAATCTCCGACCCCGCCCTGGCGCCAATCGGCAGGATGCGATCGAGGCGAATGAGTGGAAGTTGGGCATGAATGGATGAAGCCATCAAGAAGACGGCGATCAACGTAAGAAGGTATTTTCGCATGGCGTTTGAAGGATAAATATTGAAACGACGTTGGTTTCAATGGCATTCATGAGTTTCGTCACGTGAGATGGTTGCCGAGCGGATTCGGCAAGCACCATGAGCTTTCGAGAGCCGCCAATCTTTCTTCCTTCGTCGCATCCTATTCTCTTTGAAACTCCGACGTCAGCCTGTCGGCATGGTTCAAACACAGGTGGCCCATTTTGTGGCGCACCATTCAAATCGTTCGGTTTGAGTAATCCCACGATTGGAACCGTGTGCCACAAGAAAATACGAGGCTGACGCATTAGTTTTTGAACCAAACCGGCACACACAACGGTAACGCGCACCTGCGTTTGTTCCGGTAACCGGTCAGGACGGCGACCACCACCGCGAGCTCACACGCAATCCAACTGCACGTCGAACGTCTGCGTTGCATGGGTCGCCTCCTTTGAAGTAGGCACTGGGGCGGACCTGTCAATTTACATTAATCTTTGTACCTACCCGGTGCGGCGGAAGCAACCGGCTGGGTTAGGTTCCGGACGATGCCTGGTGGCCGAGGCTGACGGCAGGGCGGCCTGCGAGGCATGCGAATATCTCGTTCACCCTGCCGGTTTGATCTCGAATTCTACTCCAAATCCGCCACGACCATCGCGTGGACGTCCAACCTCGGCACAATCACGACATGGTGGCCGTTGATCCTCCGGACCGCCAAGATTTTCCCGCCCGGCTCAAGGCGAATGCGCCGAATTCGATAATGCGGCGCCAACGTCACCTTGATGTCATGGATTGGAAGGGTCTCCTCACGTAATGGTACATCATCGTTGGCAAACGCATGATGCGCGGTCGTGTTGACATCGTTGAAAAGATGTACGATCAGGCGCTCGCCGTCCTTCTTCTGTCGCATCAACGTCACGTGGACACACATCGGCGCTTCAACGGATATCGGCGGCGGCGCTGACACTGCCCAGTCGATGGCGTGGCGCAATACGAGTCGTTGATAGGGGTACGGGTAAAGGTAATAGGCAGCATCGAATCCCGCGGCCAGGTAAACGACTCGCCCCCGCCCATAGGTATTGGTCACCACGGCTGGAACGGTTCTGTCGCCCGGTCCTCTGGTTCGCAACGTGCCAACGACTTTTGCAGCCGAGCTTTTCGCGACAACCTTGATGGCCGAGCCCTTGAAGGTAACACTTTCGTCACCGACGTAGCTTTTCATCTTACCCTGGTTGAGAAAGGACGTTGGGGCGCATTTGAAATCGAAGATGCGTTTCCGTTTCTCCCAGTAATCCGGACCAATCGATTTGGCGAAGTTGACGTCGATTTCGTCCTTGGCGGCCGACTCGGCGGGCAGGCCATGATAATCGACGCCAAACACCTTGGCGAGAGCGAAGTTGGCTCGCGCGTCACCGATTTCGTCGAAGAGCGACGTATCGAGGCTTGCGACCAGACCACCACCGTTCTTGACGAATTGCTCGATCGCGGTGACTTGCGCGTTGTCCAGACACGCAGTGTTTGGCAGGATGAGCAGCTTGAATTTCGCGAGATCCCTGGCATTCAAGTTCCAGTCATTTATGACGGTGACTGGCAAATGCTCCTCGACCGCCGTGCGGAAGACGCCGAGGACCGAAGCGAGGTAACGCTGCTCGACCTGTCCTGCCGATCGTCCGTAGAAGTTGCGCGTGTTGTCGCTCATTACCAGGGCCGCCCACGGTTCCGGCTTCTTGTGGGTAAGCCAGGGCTTGCGGCGTTGCACTTCATCCAGGCAGTCATACAGCCCCTGCTGCAGGTTCTTCGGCTGGATGACTGCAATGCTCGGCGAGGCGCCATAGGTCAGGGTGAGCATCATGCGTCGCAAGATTTCGTGCGGCGGAAAGCTGTCTTTCCCATACGGATTGCCATGCGTCATCAAATAGGGCTCGCTAAAGGCAACTCGATGATTCGTGGTCGCCCAGATATACGCGCAACCGAACGCAGGGACGACCGTGGTGCCACGGTTCGACTCGTCAAGCCAAAGCTCCTGATCAGGCGCATCGAACAGGAGGTTCATTCGTGCCGGCATGTTGCGTGGGATGCTCAAGAAGTGTCCGAATCGGCCCGCATTGGTCGTCCAGGTGACGAGACCGACTGACGGCTTGATGGCTTTGATTCGGTTCTGCATCCGCCGCACCAAATCTTCCATGCGCCGGTCTGCCCAGTGCTGATACCGACGGAATGCCGAATCGTTCATGTCAGCCTTCGGAATCTCCTTGCCGGTATCCTTGCGAAAATTCTCCCGGCAATGTTTGCAGTAGCAAACACCGCCGTAATGCAGGCCATCGAAACTAAAGGCGTCAACGTCGGGGAAACGTGTCTGGATCTCCGCAAGCACGTCGATGAAGAAATCACCATAGGGGCCGAGCAGGCAAAGCATGCCGCCATGTGGATATTTCTTCATGTCGATCTGCGGAATCTTCGTGGTGTCGGTCGCGATGCGCCGCCAATCGGGGTGTTGTTCGTAGACCTCCCCCTGCAAGCACGGCGGATAAACGCCGAGAATTCTTACGCCGAGCCGTTTGTACTCGGCAATGTCCTTTTCGAGCCGGCCAAGAGGCGAGGCAGTTGCGTTGCTGAGCCTTCCCGGCGGCCGCGCGCCGACGCCGGCGGGTTCGGATCGCCGTCGGTGACAGACGGCGGTGGCGGTGGGCCGTGGACGCGGGGGAGCGCGCGGAATCGGCGCGGTGAGGATTTGG
>JACPPF010000158.1 GCA_016191165.1 Planctomycetota bacterium | reverse complement strand
TCCGTTTGCCTGGAAGTTCACTCGACAGGATATGCTGAATTGGCTAAAACGTGCGTCGCCGCATTTTTTAGCAGCTTCCGCTGCCTGAGGGAAGGAACCGGGAAACCACGACGTTATTTGTGAAACGAACCACTAAGCCGATCCGGATGGTGGAGTTGGCGGCCAAGGAAGCCCGCAAGGCCTGGCTGTGGTATCGCAAGCGAAGCACCCGAGCCGGCGGGCGCTTTCAACAGACATTAGAGCATGCCGTCGACCAAATCCGCGAACAGCCCGAAAGTTGGCCAGAATACCAGCATGGCACGCAATTCGTTCGACTCAAGCGATTCCCCTACATCGTGGTTTTTCGCGAACTCGATACCGAAGTTCAAATTGTGGCCGTGGCTCACGCGCATCGTCGGCCCGGCTACTGGAAGCGGCGACTGAAATAGCCGCGTCACTTCCGCGTCAGCTTATCCGCCGCCCCGGCGAGGCGATAGATCTCCGCCGTCCGGTCGAAGGCCCGGTCCTTGCCGCCGATGATGGTGAGCGGCGTCGGCGCGAGCAAGCCGAGCGCCTCGGGGATATCGAGCACGCGCATCACGTTGAGGAAGTGCGGGCCGTCCTTGTGTGACTTCGGTGGATCGATGACGATCACTTCCTTGATCGATGGCTCGAACAGGGCGGCGTAGACGGCGAGGATACCGTTCTTGCCTTCCCCGACAACACGCCAATGCTTTCGCTTCGGTTCCACTTCGGCTCGTTCTCGAACTGTAGCAATGATGTCCCAGACGCGGCCTTCATCTACCGATTTTCCCAGCAAGACGTGGGAACGAGCGACATAGTTTGGTGGCGATTTCGCGGTCCATGTGCTTTCTCCGTACCCGCGCGCCCCCACGACTATGACTGTTCGGTCACCGGCACGTTTCTGAACCGCATCAGGTGGACTTGTGGAAATCCCATCAAGTTGGTTTGACAAGTAGATCGTGCCGATAGCGGGATCGGGCTTCTTGGTCGACAAATACGCGATGTCAACCACCACCGGCCCTTCGGTTACGCAACCTCCACGGACACTCATCCCAAAACCGATTTCTTCGAGGATGATCCGTTCGGGAGCGATTCTTTGAGTGAAATAGGGGAACACTTTATGGCGAAGGACGACCATCTTGCCCTTCTTCCACTCCGCAAACTTCCCCCTCTCCGGCAACGTCACTTTCGCGGCCAGGATGAACGTCTCGTCGATCTTGTGATTGATCGCGTCTTTCGGCAAATCGGCGTCGGTCGGGAATACGCGCAGCTTCTTGCCTTCGAGCGGCGTGTAGCTGGCGCTGTCTTCGACCTTGGCTTTGGCGTCGCCTTTGAGGTGCTTGTTGAAGAAGCGGAAGATCGCGAGGCGCAGGTCGGTGCGGTAGTCGTGGCCGCCCTCGCTGACGTACTCTTGTACTAATCCCGCGGCCTTTCGGCCGCGGGCGTCGGTACGGTACATGCCGTAGATCTTCTGGAGTTTCGCAAAAATGCGGCGGTTGGCGTCCATCGGGAAGATCGGGTCCTTGTCGCTGTTGGCGAACAGCATCGGTCTGGGCGCGACCAGGGCCGCTATGGTTGTCCAGTCCCACTGGTACGTGTTGTAAAGGAACATGCAATCGCAATGGCCGTTGATGCCCTTGTTCTTGATGTAGAATTCGAGGTCGCTCATGCCGCTGACCGGGACGGCGACCTTGACGCGGTCATCGGCGGCGGCGATCCAGAACGTCGCCGCGCCGCCGCCGGAGATGCCGGTGACGCCTATTTTTTCGGGATCGACGTCGTCGCGCGTCAGGAGATAATCGATGGCCCGGATGCCGTTCCAGCATTCGACCGCGGCGGGGCTGTAGCCGATTGAGTGCCACCAGAAGCGATTGTGATTCTTCATTTTCTCGGCGATGTCCGGTCCCTTGCGCTCCCGGCTGGTTAGCCATGAACCAAGATGCCCCCACGGTCTGCCATAGGTGCCGTGATGCACCCCGGGGATTTCGCCAAGTTGAAGCGTGTCGAGGACGATGCAGACGTAGCCGTTGTTCGCGAACCAGAAGCCGTGGTCTTGAAACGCCGTCTTGACCCCGTCGCGCCCCCGCCCCGAATGCCCACAAACATAGACCACAGCAGGATACTTCACGCCCGCGGCCGAAAGGCCGCGGGATGGAGCGTTGGCTTTAGGCCGATAAACATTCGCCGTCACATAAAGCCCCGGCTTCGATTGAAAATGCACCTTTTCAACAACAACCCCATGCGCCTCCACCGTCCCCGTCACCGTCGCCTTCAGCGGCGTCTTCTCCGGCATCGGCCAGAGCCCGAGCATGTCCATGTACTCGCGATAAAGACGTGGCCGATTCGCTTTCCACTGGGCAATCGTCTTGGCGCCGTCGAGAAAATTCTTCGAGAGCTTGTCGGCTTCGGCAGCGAGATACTTCTCGATCATCACGTCGCCGGGTTTGGGTTGCTTTTTTTCCTGAGCACCGAGCGCGAAGGGGAAAAGTAGAATGATAAACGCGAACAAATAGCGCATAGGAAGAACCTCGTAGGGTGGGTCGAGCGCAGCGAGGCCCACCGAGCCTTGGCAAAACGTGGTGCGTCCGCGCTGCGCTTGACGCACCCTACGGCAATCGGCCTCAGATCGTATCATGAACAGGAACGGCCCGCCAGCAAAACCAAGAGGTGAATGCAATGCGTCTGCTTCTGTGCCTGACCGCTCTGCTGACGGCGGTGGCCCCCATGTCCGCCCAGGAGGCCTGGCCAAAGTTGCCCGCGACCGATGGCGCCGTGGAAGTGCCAGCCCAGGAGTGGCCGCTGCGTCCGGGGCCTCGCCGCGTGCGCGTCCTCGTGCATTATCCCGGCGGCAAGCTGGCAAACGTCAACAAGAACACCGGGCTGATGCTCACCCTGCACAACTGGGGCGGCGTCGATTGCGTCGGCACCGCAAGCCCACGTGAACTCGCCAATCGCCTTAACGTCATCGCCCTGTGTGTCAATTATTTGCAAAGTGGCCGCAAGGATTCCATCGACGGGCCCGAACCCTACGACTTCGGCTACCTGCAAGGCCTTGATGCGCTGCGCGCGCTCCATGCTGCGTTCAACGATCTGAAAAACCGAAAGCTGCCGTTCGAGTCAGGCCGGATTTTTTGCACCGGCGGGTCAGGCGGCGGCAACGTGACGCTGATGGCCAACAAGCTCGCGCCGCGCACCTTCGCCTGCATCATCGACCTGTGCGGAATGCCCAAGCTCTCCGACGACATCGCCTTCAACCTCCCCGGCGGCAGCTCGCTCGACGCTCGCTATTCGCGCGACCCCAAAAGCCCGAACTACCTTTCACTCGATCATCAGGAGATGCGTTACCTCGGCAACCCCGATCATCTTGCTGTCATGAAACGCCTTGAATCGACGGCCAAGATCGTCGTCGTTCACGGCGTGGACGACACGACGTGCCCCTATGCCGACGCCCGCGAGATGGTCGGCTGGATGCAACACGCACGCTTGGATGTTGAGCCACACTGGATTGCGAAGAAGGACCTCGACGGCAAGGTCTTCACCAGCAGCGGCCACGCGCTGGGCAATCGCACGCAGATCGTGTTCAAGGTTGCGGAACATTACCTGAAATCCGGCGGCCGTCGGCTGGCGAGGCCAACCGATTTTGAACGGGGTGAGGAGATTCGCTATCCGACGTCTGATGGCGCGTTCGTCATCTCCTATACCAAAGGATTTCCAGTCGGCCGATTCGAGCCAGCGCCACCGGTGGTTGCGTATCCGGATCACACGGACGTGACGCACTCCCGCGACGCCGCGGGCAAAGCACAGCCAATCAAGACCGTCACCGACTGGGAACTGCGTCGGCAGCACGTTGTCAAGAACATGGAGCGCGTCATGGGCCCGATGCCCGGCCCGCTCCAGCGCGTGCCGCTCGACGTGAAGGTGATCGAGGAAAAACGCGTGGGCGATCTCATCCGGCGGAAAATTACCTACCAAGCGGATTTGACGGGTCGTGTGCCCGCCTATGTCTACCTGCCCGCAAAGAAGATCCAGGGCAAGTTGCCCGCCATATTGTGCCTGCATCAGACGACCAGGGCCGGCAAAGACGAAACCGCCGGCGTCAGCGGCAATCCCGATCTGAAATACGGCCTCGAACTGGCGCAGCGCGGCTACATCACGATCATGCCCGACTACCCATCCTTCGGCGAGCACAAATTTGATTTCAAGAAGACGCAGTACGCCAGCGGAACCATGAAAGCGATCTGGGACAACCGCCGGGCGATCGACCTGCTCGAAACGATGCCCGAGGTCGATAGGGAAAAGATCGGCGTCATCGGCCATTCGCTCGGCGGCCACAACGCGATGTTCACGGCGGTCTTCGAGCCACGCATCAAGGCGATCGTATCAAGCTGCGGCTTCACCACCTTCCGGAAAGACGATATGCCAAGCTGGACCGGCCCGGTGTACATGCCACGCATTCGTACGCAGTTTGGCAACGACGCGAAAAAGGTCCCGTTCGACTTCCAGGAGATCGTCGCCGCGTTCGCGCCGCGCGCGTTCCTGGCCTGCGCGGCCGAGAAGGACAACGATTTCGACGTGAGTGGCGTCCGCGACGTGATGCTGGCGGCGAAGGCAATCTACAAGCTTCACGGCGCTGAAACTCGGCTGAACGCGCACTATCCACCCGGCAAGCACGCGTTTCCGCTGACGGCACGTAAAGTCGCCTATGGGTTTCTGGATGGTGTTCTCAAAAAGTGAGAGTCACCAGGCGTTAGCTCGCCAAACCGCGACGCCAACTTGGGCTATGATTTTCTAGCACGTAACGGCACAATACCCATCCTGGCCAAATCCCCCATGCGAAAGGAGTCGCATTCATGGTAGCGCGAATCTTGGTTCCTTTCCTGACCCTCGGTGTTTGCCTGTTGGCATCGCCCTCGTCAACATTCGTTGAAGGTTGTGGCGCGGTATCGCGCTTCGACAAACCGGTTGTCAACGCGGATCAAACGGTCATCATCCTCTGGGACGCGGCCACGAAAACCCAGCACTTCATTCGCAAGGCGTCGTTCAAAAGCGAGGCCGACGACTTCGGCTTCCTTGTGCCATCGCCGACCCAGCCGGAGCTTGAAGAGTCTGGCAATGAGGCGTTTCCGCATCTTGAAAAGATGACGGCGCCCGCGCGCGTCTTGCGGCCCCGGATGCCGGGCTGCAGTTGCGCCGCCACGATGCAGGCGCCACCGGGCGATTCGCGTGGGTTGGATGTGAAGGTATTGGAGGAAAGGCTCGTCGCCGGGTTTCAAGCGGCTGTACTCGAAGCGAAGTCGGCTGACGCCCTGGCCGGCTGGCTCAAGGAGAATGGGTACGCCTATTCGCCGGAGGTGAAGGCCTGGGCCAGACCCTACGTCGACGCGGGCTGGAAATTCACGGCCCTCAAGATTGCGCGCAAGGACCAGGGGCTCGACAAGACTCGCGTGACGGCGTCGGCGCTGCGCATCTCGTTCAAGACCGAGCACCCCGTTTTCCCCTATCGCGAGCCGGACTACAAGGGCGTCAATGAAAAACTCGAGGCCAGGCAGCGCTTGCTGCGCATCTACTTCCTCGCCGACGCTCGCTATGACGGCACGTTGACCAAGGACAAGAAATGGTCGGGCCGTGTTGTCTGGGCAGGGAAGGTATCCGCAGCCGATCGCAAGACGTTGTTGAAGGAGCTGAAGTTGCCCGAAACGACCGGCCCCTCGACATGGTGGCTGACCGAATTCGAGGATGCCTGGTCGTACCAGGGCGCGCCGGCCGACGTGTATTTCGCGTGCTCAAGCAATCAACGCACGGTCCGCCGCGACCCAATCGAAGCACGGGCGACGCCGGTGTTGCCGAACGACGCCAGCGTCTACGCCCTCGCCGCGGCCATGATCGTGCCGCCGGTCTGGGTGCGGTTGCGGCGGCGCTCTCGACGGACGGCAAAGGCCATGTGACTTGTGCCACGTTGATCAAATCCCCGTCGGCCCACTTGCCGATTCCTGGGTTCGGCGCATAATAAGGCATTTGTAATGAATTCCCGAAAACGAAAATTGCGAGTGCCAATATCATGCTGACGCGATTGGAAGCAACCGAAAAAATCCTGGCGGCGAAAGCACAGAAAAACCTGACCTTCACCGCGATTGCCGCGGCCGTGGGCCGGCATCCAGTTTGGACCACCTCGGCGCTTTTGGGTCAGGCCACTATGACCGCGGACGAGGCCCGAAAGGCAGGAGCGATTCTTGGCCTGGAGCCGGATGTTGTTGCCGCTCTGCAGGTGATTCCCACCAAGGGTTCCGTCGGCAAGGACGTTCCGGTCGATCCGTTGATTTATCGTTTTCATGAGATCACCCAGGTCTACGGCACGACAATCAAGGCGCTGATCCATGAAATGTTTGGCGACGGCATCATGAGTGCCATCGATTTCACCATGGATATCCAAAAGAAGGAAGATCCGAAAGGGGATCGCGTGATCGTCACGTTGGATGGCAAGTTCCTTCCGTACAAGAAGTGGTAAACGCAAGAACTGCAAGCACTCCGTGGTAGTCTGGTCCGTAATTCCTCTCCAAGAATTCCGAGTCCTTCTCTTCCGGGAGTCGTTTGAATTATGCTTGACCCGCATGAATCCTCGATGCGCGCTTCGTGCTGCCGCGTCCACGAGGAGAGTACGCCTCTCCTGAGCCCCGAGAAAATCCTTGACAAACAGGTTGAAGAGACGCTCTGGAAGGCGGTGCTGGAACACAGCACCCCAAGCCGGCGTCAGGTGCTGCAAGCCACCGGCGTTGCCGCGGCCATGGCGGCGCTGCACACGGTGTTTCCCGTGGCGACCGCCCGTGCCATGGCCCAGGACCGAGTCGGCGCCCTGGAGCAGCGCGACCTCACCGTTGGGTTCATCCCCATCACCTGCGCGACTCCCATCATCATGGCCGAGCCGCTGGGGTTTTACCGCCGGTACGGCCTGAATGCCACGGTGCGGCGCGCGTCCAGCTGGGCTCTGGTCCGTGACTGGGCCATCAACCGCGAAGTGCAGGCGGCGCACATGCTCAGCCCCATGCCGCTGGCCTTGACGCTCGGCGCCGGGTCGCAGGCCAGGCCGTTCTATACCGCGGCGATCGAGAACACGAACGGACAGGCAATCACCCTGGCCAATCGGCATCGCGGCGTCCGCAGCGCCCGCGACATGCGGGGCTTCCGTTTTTGCGTGCCATTTCCCTATTCGATGCACAACTACCTTCTGCGCTACTATCTGGCCGAAGGCGGCTTGCATCCGGATCGCGACGTGGAGATTCGCGTCGTACCGCCGCCGGAAATGGTGGCCAACCTGCGCGCGAATAACGTGGACGGCTACCTGGCCCCCGATCCTTTCAACCAGCGCGCGGTTTTTGAAGGCGTGGGTTTCCTCTACATGCTGTCGCGCGAAATCTGGGACGGTCATCCCTGCTGCGCCTTTGCCGTCGCCAAGGAATTCGTGGACGCGTGCCCGAACTCCTTCATGGCACTTTTCAAGTCCATCGTCGATGCCACCCATTACGCTTCGAGGGCGGAAAACCGCCGAGAAATCGCCGCGGCGTTGTCCCCCGCCAACTACCTGAATCAGCCCCGGGAACTCCTGGAGCAGGTATTGACGGGGCGGTTTCCCGATGGATTGGGGAACAACCGGAGTGTGCCCAACCGCATCAACTTCGATCCGTTCCCCTGGCATTCGATGGCCGTCTGGATCCTTACGCAGATGAAGCGGTGGAATCAAATCTCCGGAGACATCGACTACCGCCGGGTTGCCGAGGAAGTTTACCGCGCCGCCGACTGCGATCGCGTGGCCCGGGAACTTGGCTATCCGGCCCACGAGCAAACCTATTCCCGACATTTGATCCTCGGCGTAACGTTTGATCCGACGCAGCCTGAAGCTTATGTGCAAAGCTTCCCGATCAACAACCTGGACCAACAGGCCGTGCGGACCAACGAGGGGTTGCCCGGTCCCGTGGAGATCGCCCAGCGCGCCGTCGAGGAATTCTCCGATCCGTTTCACAAGCGCGGGGCCAACGATCATGGCATTGGCTGGCTGATCCTCTATACCGTCGGGCGTTTCGCCGCCGGGTTCACGGCGGCGTCGATCGTGGCGGTGTCGGTCGGCGTGGCCATCGGCATGTCCAATCGCCTGTACCGCGTGCTCAATCCGGTGATTCAGTTACTCAAGCCGATTTCTCCGTTAGCCTGGATGCCGCTGCTGCTGTTCACGGTGCAGGATGGCTACCTATCGTCGGTGCTGGTGGTCTTCCTTGCTGCCCTTTGGCCCACGATGGCGAACACGGCCTTTGGCGTCCACTCCATCCGCAATGAGTACCTTCAGGTCGGCGGCATGTTGCAGCTTCCCTGGTGGCGTCGCCTCTTTCTGATCGTCCTCCCCGCCTCGGCCCCTGCCGCGGTTGCCGGCTTGCGAATTTCGTTCGGCAGCGCCCTGATCGCCGTCGTTCCCGCGGAAATGCTTCTGGGCGTTCTCGGCGTTGGCTACATGACGTGGAACTACTGGAACACGCTCGATCTCACTGGGGTCGTGTTCGGCATCCTGGTCGTCGGAGTGATCGGGTTCGTTCTCGATCTCGCGTTCAATCAACTCGCCAAACGAGTGACCTATTCCGAGTAGAAGCAGACTCAATGCCCCGCACCGTGACGTATTCAATAAGGAGTCACAAGTGAGCTATCTGAATATCGAGCACGTTGGCAAAGACTTTCCGAACCGCGAGGGCGGAAGCCGGCCCGTGTGCGTTCTCGACGACGTCAGCTTGAGCATCGAACGTGGCGAATTCCTGACCGTCGTGGGACATTCGGGGTGTGGCAAAAGTACGCTGCTCAACATCCTGGCCGGTTTCGAGAAAGCGACACGGGGCCATGTCGTGCTCGATGGCAAGCCCGTCGCCGGGCCCGGACTGGACCGCATGGTGGTATTCCAGAACTTCGCGTTGTTGCCCTGGGTGACGGCGTTTGAGAACGTCCGCCTGGCCGTTCACGCCGCGTTCCGGGACTGGGATCGAGCCAAGGTCCGCGCCCACACGGAAAAATATTTTCGCCTCATGGGCCTGGCCGGCGCCGAACACAAACGCCCGGCGCACCTTTCCGGAGGCATGCGCCAGCGTGTCGGCCTGGCTCGCGCGTTTGCCGTCGAACCCAAGATTCTGCTGCTTGATGAACCGTTCGCCCAGATCGACGCCTTGACGCGCGGCTCCATTCAGGAAGAACTCATCAAGCTGTGGAGTGCCACGGGCCAAACCATCTTCTTGGTGACTCACGACGTGGACGAGGCGATTCTGCTCTCGGACCGAATCGTGCTGATGACCAACGGCCCCAAGGCGCGCGTGGCCGATTGCATTCAGGTTGATATCCCGCGCCCCCGCGTCCGGACCGAATTGATCGACCTGCCCGAGTACACGCGTTTGCGAAGCAAGGTTCTGCACTTCTTGATGGAACATGCCGGGAATCACCGGACGCCCGAGCGGATTGCCGGTTAGCGGCAATGCCGATCGTCAAGCGGAGCGAAACCAGCCCCCAGCGCCAGCTGGGGGATGGGCGGCTGCCCCCCAGCTTGTGCTGGGGGCCGGTCAAATGCTCTTCCCTGAACGGTATTGCGGTTACCCCCGGTGTCCATCGCATGGGGAAGTTATGAACTACGAACACATCGCGATTTCGGACGCCGAGATTCCACTGGCCCTTGATCAGACGTTTCAGCACGTCTTGCAGATTTATGTCAGCGAGACCAACAAGACCGTGAGCATGTGGCGCGCGGTTCCGGATTCGCTGCTCGATTTCCAGCCAAGCGAGAAAACCAATTCGATTCGCACCATCATGGTGCATCAACTCCTTTCGGAGCGGCGCTTTTTCGCGCAGTTTGTCGGCACCGACGAGCCGGCCGTGGAAGAATTGTTGCCCAGCGAAGAAAATCCCGGCGCGCAAGACTACATCAAAAAATACGTCTGGTTGGCGAGAAACCGGCTGCCCCAGCTGGGGCGCGGCTCGACGGAATGGTGGCTCGACGCCCGGCCCTTCTTTGGCGGCTTGCAACGACAACGCATCTGGGTGTTTTGGCGCCGGGTGTTGCACACCTGCCATCACCGCACGCAGGTGCAGGCCTGGCTTCGGCTTGCTAACCAGCACGTACCCGCGATCTATGGACCTTCCGGGGACGAACATTGGTCCGAGGCCGATCCCACCTACTCTGTGGACGCGGCTCGCCGCGGGGGGGCATAGCGCGGGACCCACCCGTGAAACAACCGGCGCCCCTACTGCGGATGCCAGTTCGGTCTCAAGGCCGCTCCTTCATCAGTTTTCGCAATTCTTCGGCCTCGTTGACGGCACTGCCGGCCTTGCGCGTGCGCGGATCGGCCTCGATGGTGAGCGTGCTTTCCGATTCGGTTCCGTCCACCCCAAGAACGACGCGGTAGACGCCGGGTTTGACCGGCTGGCCGTAAGGCGTGAACGGTTTTGTTTTGGCCCCCTTCGGCTCGGAACCGGCGACCAGATTCCACGTCACGCGATGAATGCCAACGTCCTTCTCCTTGGCCAGATCAAAAACACGCACCGGGTTGCCAAAGAGATCGAGTATCCTCAGTGAAATCTTGTCGGCTTTCGCGGGAAGTAGGAAATCGAGGACGGCATCGCGCGTTGGGTTCTGGCCAACAAAGCGGCGTGTCCCGGTGCGAAACATGCCCTCGCGGGTGAAGTCGAGTTGCCAGCGCGTCACGTTGGCGGGGGTGAAAAGGCGGGCCGGCGCCTCTCCCGGAGGAAGAGGCGAAAAATGCCTGGGTGTCAACTGGCGCAGGGTGGTCACATCGAGCACCCACAAACTACGGCCATGCGTGGCGGCGACGATTTCGTTGGCGGTCGTCGCCTGGGCAATCTCATGGATCGCGACCGTTGGTAACTCCTTGCCATTGAGTTTGAACCAACTCTCGCCGCGATCGATCGACGCGAAGAGGGCGAACTCGGTGCCCAGATAAAGCAGATTCGCGTTTTTGATGTCCTCGCGCAAGACGCGCGTTGACGTTTTGGGCAGGTTGGCACGAAGGGAACGCCAGGTTTGACCAAAGTTTTCGGTGACGTAAACATACGGCTCGTCATCGTCGGAGCGATGGGCATCGAATACGACATAACATCGGCCCGACGCAAGGCGGGAGGCTTCGATGGAAGCAACCCAGCGCGGGCCTGGGAGCTTGAAATTCGCCGAGACGTCGGTCCACGATTTGCCGCCGTCGCGTGTCACCCAGACGGCGCCGTCGTCGGACCCGACCCAGAGGACACCCGGGTCTTTGGGCGATTCGCTCAGGGCGGTGGCGCTGCCGTGTTTGGTACGCGTGATTTCCGGCGAGATGATGCGCAGGTTTTCTCCCTGCTTGACCGACCGGAAGACGTAATTGGCAGCGGCATAAAAGATGTGCGAGTTGTGGCTCGACAGAATGAAAGGCGTATTCCAGTTGAAACGATAGCGGCCCGCGCCCGACTGAATCTTGGGCCGCAGCGACTTGCTTTCGCCCGTGCGCAGATTGCGACGGAACATGTTGCCCCCCTGGCTTTCGGAATAGACGATATCGGGATCATTGGGATCGACCCGGCAAACAAAGCCATCGCCGCCCTGGATGAACTGAAAATCGGCGACGGTGGGGCCGCTCGGGCGTAGGGTGTTGGATGGACCGCCCCAGCTGCCGTTGTCTTGCAGGCCGCCATAGACGCGGTAGGGTCGCCGAGTATCGACCGCAACGTGATAGAACTGGCCCAGAGCCATGTGGTCGAGGAATTCCCAGTGGGCGCCGCGATTGTAACTGACATAAAGCCCGCCATCGGTGCCCAGCAGGAGATGCCGGCTATCTTTGGGGTTGATCCACATGTCGTGCAGGTCGACATGGAATCCGCTATTGATGCCGTCGGTGGAGAAGGTTCGACCTTCATCGGCACTCCGCCAAAGATTGATGCCCAGAGAATAGATGGACTTTTCGTCGTTGGGATCGCAGCGTACGACGGAAAAATAGAAGGGGCGTTCGTTGAGGCTATTGACGCGCGTCCACGTTTCGCCAGCGTCGGTTGACTTGTAGATGCCGCCGGTGTCGGGACCTTCGGGGCCCTGGATGTCTTGCACATTGGCGCGCTGCCCTGCCAGGAAGCCGCCGGAGTAGGGCCGACCCGGCGTGCCGAGCGGTGCGGCCTCGAGTTTGACGGTGAGCGTTTTTTTCTCCTTACCTCGCTGATAGACGATCTTGACGGTGTCGCCGATCCTCTTCCCGGCCAGCGTTTTGAAAAGGGTCTGCGTGGTTCCGACCTTGATGCTTTCGACGGCGAGGAGCACATCGCCGACCTTGAGACCCGCTTTCTGGGCGGCGGCCTTGTCAACGAGTTCGACGAGGACGAGGCCGTCCTCGGATTCCTCGATCTGAATGCCGAGGCTGGCGCGCGGGCCGCCCTTGCCCCCCTTCTTGGCGCCCTTCCCTGCCTTTTTTTTCGGCTGACCGGGCCTCAGCGCAAGCGTGATTTCGGCATTCCCGTTCTTGTCGCCGCGCTGGTAGGCGAGTTTGATCTTGTCCCCAGGACTGAGTTTCTGCATCGGCACCAGGAAGTCGCTGGTGCTCTTGATTGCTTTGCCATTCAGGGAAACAAGCAAATCCCCTTTCGCTAGCTTGGCGATGGCCGCGGGACTCTTGTCGGCAACGCTCGTGATGCGCACGCCCTTGGGTGAGTTCGCGAAAGCAATGCCAACGTACGCCCTGGACGGGGGAAGTCCCTTGCCGGCTTGATCGGTGTCGATAATCGCGACGACCAGATTGGGATTCTTGCGTGACCAATCGAGCCCGATGCGGCCCATGTTGGCGCGGGGCAGGCCCTGGGCGAGCTTCTTCCAGGTCTTGCCGCCGTCCACGGATTTGAAGATTCCGCCGCCGGGCGCATGGGTTTTGACCGGGGCATACGCATCCGCGGCGGGGGGCGGCTTGGCATCGCCGACGAAGGTGTCAAATTCATCGCGCTGGCGTTCCCAGGAAGCCATGATCAGCGTTTCGGGATTGGCGGGGTGCATCACGAGGTCGATGGCGCCGGTCTTGTCGTCGAGGTGCCAGACCTGCTGCCAGTTCTTGCCTCCATCGGTGGTCTTGAAAAGTCCACGTTCCTTGTTTGGGCCATAGAGCCTGCCCAGGGCGGCGACGTAGACGATGTTGGGGTTCTTGGGATGGATGATGATCTTGCCGATCTGAAACGATTGCTTCAGTCCCATGTTCTTCCAGGACGTGCCGCCGTCGGTTGACTTGTAAACGCCGTCGCCCCACGAAACGCTATTGCGCGGGTTGGCCTCGCCGGTGCCGACCCAGACGATGTCGCGATTGGTGGGCGCGACGGCGACCGCGCCGAGCGATACGGTATTTTCCTTATCGAACAAGTGCGTAAACGTGGACCCGTTGTTGGTGGTCTTGAGCAGGCCTCCCGACGCGGTGGCGACGTAATAACAGGTCGGGTCCGCCTCGAAGACGGCAATCGACGTGATGCGCCCGCCCATGTTCGCCGGGCCGATCGGCCGCCAGGCGAAAAGCCTGTCAAGCTGCGCCGGTAACACGCCTGCTTGTGGCGCCGCGCCGACTTTGGCCCGGTCGGGCTCGGTGTTTTTTTTGCCCGAATTTTGCGCCAGGATGAAGCCGGCCAATATGCCGAAGAAAGTGAAAATACCAAACAGACGCAGCGTGACTTGGGAGCGCATGGAGGTTGGCCCGTGAGGGAAAGCCGGCAACCGCGGTGGCAGCCGGCGGGTGAATCGTTACAGAGAAGAGTCTATGCGAAATATCCTTCGACGGGAGGGCGAAGGGGCTGACGAGCGGCCAGATAATGCAGTCCCTCGTGCGAACCACGCCCAGCTGATTCGGTTGCTCGGTATCCTTCATCAGGCATTTCAGGTGGATTTCTTTTTCCTGCGTGGCTTCTTCACAGGCGCCGCTCGCTGGTTCTGCAGTTCCGGCTGCTGCGCCATGCTGAAGCCGACCTCGATCATTTCACGAAGGACCGCCAGGTCGACATCCGCGAGTTTTTTGATGTAAAGGCAAACCTTGCCGGTCTTGTGTTTGCCGAGCTTTTTCAGGTACGTCTTGAATTTCTCGAACCCCGGCGTGATGTAAAGAGACATCTGCCCTTTGCGCGGCGAGAAGCCGATGAGGCAGCAATCTCCCTCGTGTCCGCTGGCGTACTTGTAGTGGTACTCGCCAAAGCCGACGATGCTGGGCCCCCACATGCGGGGTTCCATGCCGGTGACGTCCTTCATCATGGCGAGAACCGTGAAGGCATCCGCGCGTTCCTGGGCGTTGGCGACCTGGTTGAGGAAGCTCTCGACGCTGACGCCGGTGGGTTTGGTTTTTTGTTCGGCCATGGATATCCCCAAGTTTAGCCGCTCGCCTTGGGCGAGCGGGTTGCATGCGCTCGCCAGAGGCGAGGGGCTAAACGTCAGCGCCCCACCTGCTTCATCGCCGCCAGCGCCCGCGCGCTCACCGATAGCACGCGCAAAAAGCCCTCGCTGTCGGCGTGGTCGAATTCGCCGATCGCTTCCATCGATGCGTTGGCTTCCGAGTAGAGCGAGTGCGGCACGTCAGTCGCCGACGCGAAGTAGGTGTTTCCCTTGTACAACGATACGGTAATCGTGCCGGTCACGAGCTGAGCGAAGCTACGCACCGCGTCCGTCGCGATTCTCGAGGCAAGGTCGTAGCCGTAGCCTTGATACACCTGCTTGGCAAGCAGAAGCGAAAGCTGGTCGAACAGTTCGCGGCTGCGGCGGTCGAGCACCAGTTGCAAGAGGTAACCATACGCCGTACCCAGCAATTCCATGCCGGGCGCTTCATAAACGCCGCGGCTTTTGATGCCGACGAAGCGGTTTTCGACGAGGTGATAGCAGATGCCGACACCGTGCTTGCCGCCGAGTTGATTGGCGAGCGTGATGGCCTGGAACATGCTGACGTCCTTGTTATTGATCGACACGGGCCGACCCTTCTCAAAGCGGATCGAAACGGACTCCGGCTTGTCCGGTGCGTTGGTCGCAAACACGCCCATGCCGGGGGTGACGAAGCTCGGTGGCGTTTCCAGCGATTCGAGTTTGCCGGCCTCGTGCGTCAGGCCCAGCAGATTGGCGTCGGTCGAGTACGGCGCGTCCTTGGTCACCTTGATCGGGAGTTTCCTTTCCGTGCAATAGTCGATCATCTCACTTCGACCACGGAATCGGCTCAGGAAAGCCTCGTCGCGCCAGGGGGCATAGACCTCGAAGGTCGGTTCGAGCATGTTGGTGACGAGTTGAAAACGAACTTGATCGTTGCCCCGGCCCGTGGACCCGTGGCTCAGAACGCTGATGCCGCGCTTGCGCATTTCGGGAAGCATCCCCGCGACGATGACGTGCCGGGCGATGCCGGTCGTGTTCCAGTAGCGGCCTTCGTAGTAGGCCTGGGCCTGAATGATGTCCAGCCCGGCCTCCGAGATGGCGTCATGCAGCGGCACGACGACGAAATCTTTGGCCCCGCACGCCAGCATGCGATGGCGGACTGCATCGAAGTCGGCCTCGTCGGGCTGGGCCATGTCGGCGGTGACGCAAACGACGTTTACGCCCGCGTCGGTCAGCCAGCGCGTGATCGTGCAGCTATCTAGCCCACCCGAAGCAGCAAAGGCGATGGTCTTGCCCTTGAGAGTTTCGACATTCGTTCGCATGGTGTCCCCCGTCGCCAGTCAATTGGGGCGCGAACCCGAATAGGAGCCGTCGCCCGTGCGAGAAGATTTTCATTTTAGGAAAGTCAATCCCGTTGGACGTGGTTCAGGCGGCATGCGCGGCGAATTTTCACGTTGGCTCGCCTTCGCGGGCCTGATTCATGGCGCGTTCGACTTGCTCTGTTTCTTCAGGTCTTGAGAGAGGGATATCCCAATAAAAAAGAACGCCGGCAGGTTTCCGTGCCGACGTTCTCTTTTTTCAGGTTACATGGAAAACTACCAGGTTTGGTTAGCGATCCACCACGGTCAACTCCACCGGGCGGGCGACGGCTCGCACGCCAGGGGTGTTGTACTCATACGCCGTGCTGGACGGCGTGCGAGCACGCAGCGGATAGCGTGGCCGCAGGACATACTCGAAGGTCAACTCTTCGCCGGGGCGAACGTCGCCCAGGTAGATGATGACCTGGCGAGCGGTCAACTCGAACTTCTTGATCTTGTTCTTGCCTACCATCTCGGCGAAATCGCCTGCATCGACGCTGAAGCCCGGCGCGATGCCGAGGTCGAGCATGACCATGTAGGTCGGCGTCTTGCCGTGATACTTCAGGGTCGCCTTCGCCTTGAGCAGGTCCTTCGTGGACAGCTTGGTGCGATCGTATTCGACCTTGACCTCGATCATGGGCTGTTTCGGTTCATCCTTTTTCGCCCAGGGCTCGAAGTGTCGGCTGACGATCTGATACATCAGGTTCGTTTCGCCATTGACTTCGATCTGAACGGTGTTGGCGCCGGTTTGCTTGAGGTCCTTGAGCTCGAAGGCCTGCATGACGTCGGCGTCTTTCTTGCCGATCTTACCGCGGACGGATGTCTTGCCGTTGACCTTGATGGTGAAGAGCACGTCGTCCTTGAGATCGCTGCCGCCCATGCCGGCGAGCAATGCCTTGAGTGCGAGGATGGTCGCCTGGGTGGTACCCCAGGTGCCGCTCGCGTGCTTGGATTTGACAAGGTACGCAAGCGACTGGTTGACGCTGGCGTTGAACTGGCCGGTCTTCATCATGGCGAGGACCGCGAGGGCGGTGGACTCGACCGACACGCTGTCGCCTCGGCCATAGGTCAGCGAGGTGCCGCGGGCCGGGAAGAACTGGACCTTGAGTTGCGGTTCTTCCTTCCGTAGCTTGTCGAGCCGCTGGCAAACTTGCAGCGTACTGTCGTCCTTCGGGTCATAGGCGGCCAGGGCGTTGGCGGCCAAGGCCAGGATATAGGCGTTGTCGCCCGCGGCATCGAGGTTGTTGCGGATGTAATCCACCGACACCTTGAGTTGCTTGCGATCATAGCCGCTTTCCAGTAGCGACCAGGTGACATAGCTGGTGAGCAGGAGTTTCGGATTGCCCATGCTGGCGATGGTTTCGCCATGCGTGGCGCCGATGTTGGACCAGGTCCCCTCCTTCTCCCGGCTGCGCATCAGGAAGCCCTGCGTGCGCGTAATGATGGCGCGGTCGATCGGGTAGACCTTGGACATATCGGAGAATTGCTGTAGCCCATAGGCGCTGGTCCAGATCAGCGGTGCCTCGCGGCCCCACCAGTCGAACCCGCCGCCCGGGCGTTCAAACGTCAACAGACGTTGATAACCGATATTGAGGTATTGCTCGGCTTTCATCAGCATCTGTGGCGACGCGATGCGGTTTTTCTTGATGTAGTCGACGATCAAGACATTCGGATACGCCGAGGAGGAAGTCTGCTCGAAGCAGCCGCCCGGCATACGCATCATGCCATCGAGGCCATCGACGACTTGCGCCATCGCGCCCGGGTACATGCGAACCATCAGCTTGGAGGCGTCCGGCACGGCGTTGCCCGGAATCTCGAGCGTGTGGCTGATGTTGCCCTTGAGCCGATCGCTGAAGACGCGCTCGATTTTTTGGCCGTTGGGCACGACTTCGACAACGCGCTTGACGGCATCGGATTTCTTGGAGCCGAGCGCCTTGACGGTCAACGGCTGCCAGCCGATCTTGCCTGCGCGGATGCGGAAGCTGACGCTGGTGACTTCGTTGGGCTGGAGCTTGAGGGTGCGAACGAGGCCCTGGTTATCGAGCAGTTCGAACCACGATTCCCGCTGCAACTCGATCTTCACGGTCTGGGGCGTCTTGAGGTAGTTGTAGACTGCGACCGGGAAGGCGACTTCGTCGGACTGCGTCAGGTGGGTGGGCAGATCGATATCGACGAAGAAATCCTGGAAGACCTTGAGCGGCACGGTTGCGCCACCGATGGCGCCGGCCTTGGAGTTGGCGGAGGCGCTCAGTCGCCAGGTAGTGATGGAATCCGCGAAGCTGACGGCCAGGTTGGCGACGCCCTTGTCATCGGTGATGAGGCTAGGCATCCAGAGCATGGTCTCGGGGAAATATTCGCGAACGCGTGTGATCGGAGCGGGACTGCTGCCCGGTCCGCCCCCGCCTCCGCCGCCCTTGCCTTCTCCGCCACCGGCGAATTCTGCCTTCTTGGCAAATTTCGCCTGGTCCTGGGCGAGGCCCGGCATCGGTCCGCCGAACCCGCCAGGGGCTGCCGCCATCGGAGGCATCATCCCGCCGCGCTGGTGAGCGCGGTTGAGGGCAAGGCGATCCACGTCGAATCGACGGTTTTCACGCAGTTCATTCATCATGCGGGTGCGAGCCCACCAGACGTTGCCTGCCCAGCCGAAGCGATTCGTTTGGGCCAGCGCTTCGGTCATGTTCAAGTCGTCCTTCCCGCCGAGTTTGCCGTCGGGACCGACTGAAACGATGTCATACTGACTGAAAACGTCGGGGATATCTTTCTTCCTTGGCATGGGCGGTTTCTTGACAAGGCGGAAGGGTTGGCCAAAGCCATCGACCAGCCAGCGCTTGTCGATGCCGCCGATTTTCATTGCCTGCTCAAACGTATCCGCTGGCATGGTCCAGCGACCGTTCTTGAGTAGCGTCTTTTGGTTGCGGCTCGCGTAGTTCTGAACCTGCCAGTGCCATTGTTGCAGGCGCTGCACGGTGATCGCCTTCGCCAGGCTCTCGGCCGTGAAGTCTTTTTCGAGCTTGCCCATGTCGTCGAAGGTGAGTTTCCCGCCAAAGCCGTTATCAACGACCGTGGGGTGAATCTGGTTTTTCTTGATCATGTCGTCGAGAATGTTCGCGCGGAAGGTCCAGCGGCCGGCGTCCTTGTCGAACGTGATGACCGTGGCATCCTGGAAGGCGATGTGGTACATCGTCTGCGCGATCTGGGCGAGTCGGCCTTCAACCATTCGCTTGCGCTGGACGGCGGGATTGACGTTCCAGCGCGCCGGCGCCGGCAGTTTGACCGCCGTCAAAAGCACCTCGGCGACCTGCTGGCGCGGAGCCGCGATGACGGGCTGACGCACGATGTTGTCAATGGTGACGCCCGGGCTCAGCTTGATCTGGGCGGAGGGTTTGAGAAGTTCTTCTTGCAGCGTGAAGTAGACCTTTTCCAGGCCGGGCTGCAAATCTTGCAGGGCATAGACTGCTTCATCGACCACGATGACGCCGATGGCCGCCGCGACGGGCTTGCCGGCCTGATCGGTCACTTCGAAACGAATTCGGCCATCTTCGCCCGGCTCATGGACGGTTTTGCCCGGGGTGACGGTGATCTTCAGGTCGTTCTTCGGCTGAACGTAGACAACCCGGCTATCGCGGATGATCTCGCCGTTGAACAGCATTTGATAGGCGTGAATTTCGAGACTGCCGAAGATGCTTTGTGGCAAATCGAGCGCGTGGGCGGCGGCGCCGTCCTTCACTTCGATCCATTTGCTGAGCATGATCTGGCCGCCACGCACGATGTCGACGTAGACGGTGGGAAGGCCCGCCGAGGAGCGAACGTCGATGTTGACGCGATCGCCGGCCTGGTAAATAGCCTTGTCGAGGCGGAGCAGGACGTTTTCGCCGAGGGGCTGGCTGTTGAGTGCGACGGCGGCGCGGGCCAGGTTGCCACGCGGGTCCTTGGCCTCAAGGCGAAGGTCGTAGACCGACTGGGCGCCCCAGCGCTGCTGTTTACCTTCGAGCATTTCCACGTCATGGGTTCCCCATGAGCCGATACGAAACTGATCGGACTTGGGCGTGACCTTGACTTCGGCCAGGCCCGCGGCATTGGTCTTGACCACCGCGAGTGGGTCGCCGAGTTTTTCTTCCTTCGGCTGTTCGGCTTTTTGTCCAACCTTTTGCGGGGGCAACGGGATGCCGCCGCGCGGGCCGAAACGGCCTCGGCCCATCCATTGCTGGGCGTCGGCGCCTTTTTTGTGCCACAACTTGACCTCGACGTTGGGTGCCGGGCTGCCATCGGGGTAGGTCGCGGCGACAAAAATGCGGTTCTGCATGTTGGGCACCAGCTTGCCGCCTTCCGAAATGACATTCACGCGGATCGGCATGTCGCTGACCGCATAGGTTTTGACCAGCTTCTCGGTGTGGTCGGCGTTGTCAAGCACCTTGATGTCGAGCTTGACGATTGCGTTGCCCGCTTGCAACGGTTGGCCGACGAAGTAGTCGGGGAGCTGAATCTCCAGTTTCGCGTGCCCGTTCGCGTCGGTCATGCCCTTCCACTTGTGGAATTCCTTGAACGCCACGTCGAAGGTGCTGGCCGAGATCTCGACCTTGGAATTCGCGACCGGCTTGCCAAAGAAGTAATCGCTTTGCAGATCGACCTGAATGGTTTCCTTGGGCAGGTAGAATGTCTTGTTGGTCTTTACCGCGACCTTGAACTTGGGCAGCACATAGCGTTTGACCTGGACGGTCTTTTCCGCGCGGACATCGCCGATGATGGCGCGGAGGTTGTAGTTACCCATATTGACTTCGCTGGCGAGTTGAAAATCGACCGAGGCGATGCCAAACTCGGAGGTCTTGAAGGTTCGCTTGTAAACCTTGTTCCCCTTGGGATCTTCGATTTCAAAGAGGATTTCCTTGTCGCCGAGCGGTTTCATGTCGAAGGATTGCAGGGCCAGGGCACGAAGGTGAATGAGGTGCCCGGGCTGATAAATCGGGCGGTCGGTGACGAGGAGAATCTTGCCGTCGGCCTTGATGCGAACTTGATGTTCGAGTTTCTCTTCGCCCAGGGCGGATTTCGTGACGATTTGCAACGTGTATTGGCCGGGCTCGACGGCGGGGATCGCGAAGTTGGCGAGGACCTTGCCGGTCAAGTCGGTGACGCCTTCGTAAATCGGCTTTTGCTGGGCCTGTTTCTTGGCGCCGATCAGGTAGATCGCGACATCGCTGCCGACCTGGGGAACGGTGTCGATGATGGTGCGCACGCCCTGCACGCTGCACTGAATTGACGCCTGGCTGCCCGCGTGGAATTCGGTGCCGGCCTTGATCGCGGTCTCGTGGGCCTTACCCAGGAGAACCTTGCTGAGCGCCAATTCCGTTTTGGTCTTCTTGTAGGTGACGCGAAGGCGTAGTTTGGCGGCGTCGGCCTTGTCGGCGTCGAAGTCAAAGCGGGTTGTGCTCAAGGGGCCGAAGTCCTTCACGGTCTGCTTGAGGCTGGCCAGCGTCTTGCCGTCCGCATCGAGCAACTCGACGTGAACGGGGCCGGAGATCGCCTTGGTGTCGGGCATGGTGAAGCCGACCGCGACCTGGAGTTGTTTGTCCTTGAAGGCGGCGAGCACGCGCGGCTCAAGCCGCGGGGCGCCGGCCTGGGAGGCCGTCTGCCAAATGGTTGCCGCGGCCGCCAGACCGCACACGAGCAAACCCACGGCGCCGAGGCGCCAAACCAGCTTGGAACTTTGTACCGACATCGCAAACCTCCGTTTTCCACAGGAAGCAAATTCACGGTCTTCTTTTGTTGGCCGTAGGTCAGGCTTTCCAGCCTGACTTCTTGGGACTGATGTCAGGCTGGAAAGCCTGACCTACAAAAAATCCACAGTTTTCTGTTTTTGTCTTACTATTGAGACGAAATCATACGCGATTTGGATTGCCCGGGGGAATATCGTTTTTGAGTTTTTCCCTCGGGCCTTGCAAAACACGCCGCAGGCGCTAAACGAAGACCGGCGTCATTTTTTCTTGCCTCGAATCGTCCACAGATACAGGAATTTGGGCCGTGGACTGCCTTTCACGGCAAATTCGACGATCTGATCTGGATCGAGATTCGGGAACGGGTAGTCATGCGCGACGACGCGCGTGCCTGGTTTGAGGCGTTTCTTGATTTGCGGTTCCAATTTTTCCATGAACTGCGGCAGCATGTAAAGCATGATGACGGTGGCTTTTTCGAGATCCTTGACTTTAAGGGCGTCACCCTGGCGGATTTCGACTTGCTGCTTGGTGACGCCGGCCTTGCGCATCGTGGCGAGGGAGTCTTTGATGCGCGCGGGGTCGATGTCGATGCCGATGCCCTGACAGCCGAACTTCCGCGCAGCCGTCACCACGATGCGGCCGTCGCCGCAGCCGAGGTCGAAGACGATGTCGTTCTTGTTGACCTGGGCCATCTGGAGCATTTTTTCGACGACGACCTGCTCGGTCGGAACGTAAACAATTTCACAGGGTTCCTTGGCGTTCTGCCCCGGCTGCGCGAACGCCAGAAATGGAAGGCAAAGAACGGCGACAACGATGGCGGTTCGCATCGGCCCCCCTCGCGAAATATTTTCGTTTAGTTTTTGTTTAGCCGCTCGCCTTTGGCGAGCGCTGTTTTTCACGCTCGCCTTTGGCGAGCGCTGTTTTTCACGCTCGCCTTTGGCGAGCGGCTAAACGGGATGGATTATTTGGAACGGCTTTTTCGCGGCGGCACGACCCACATGATGACCTTGTGGTTGTCGCGACTGCTGCTCTTGACCGTGGCGGTGGCGACCGGGCGCCAGGCATTGGGCAGCGTATCGTAATTCCATTCGTAATCGTGCGACAAGATGCGCGTGCCAGGTTTCAGGTGCTTCTCGGCAATCGGGAACCACAACGTCATGAATTCCGGGAACATGTACATGACGACGACCGTAGCGTCGCCGATGTCCTTCATCGCCAGCGCGTCGCCGTGTCGGGTCTCGACGAGGGGCAGCTTGACCGAGGTGCCGTAGCTGATGGCGTCGTTCTTGTTGTATTTGTCGAACATATCCATGGCTTCGCGGATGCGAACGGGGTTGGTCTCGATGCCAACGCCGCGCGAGCCGAACTTCTTGGCGGCCATGAAGCAGATACGGTTGTCGCCGCAGCCGAGATCGAAAATAACGTCGTTTTTGTTGACCTTGGCCATCTGAAACATCTTGTGAATGACCTCATCGGCGGTCGGCACGAAGGTGGGGTTGTTGTATTTGGGATCGTCCTTGCCCTTGCCTTTCTTTTCGCCGCCGACGGTCATGCCGCTCGCGAAGACGGCCAGGATGACGGCGAAAACACTCAGACACAGAGCACGCTTCAACATGAAAATCACTCCTCGGAAGCCCAGGGGTGAGCGCAGCGAACCCCCGGGATATTACGCGGATCCCAGGAGTTCGCTGCGCTCACCCCTGGGCTTGCCCTTTGGAATCACAATCCAGCTTCTTTTTTCAGCGCGGCGGCCTTGTCGGTTTTCTCCCAGGTGAAGTTCGGCAACTCACGGCCGAAATGGCCGTCGCGAGCGGTTTCGCGGTAGATCGGCCGGCGCAGGTTGAGCGATTCGATGATGCCCTTCGGCGTGAGCTGGAAATTCTTGCGGATCAACTCGACCAGCAGATCGTCGTTCAACCCCTTGGCGGTGGTGCCGTTGGTGTTGACCCAGATATTCAAGGGGTCGGGATAGCCGATGGCGTAGGAGAGTTGCACCTCGCACTCCTCGGCCAACCCGGCGGCGACGATATTCTTGGCGATGTAGCGGGCCATGTAGGCGGCGGAGCGATCGACCTTGGTCGGGTCCTTGCCGCTGAAGGCGCCGCCGCCATGCCGGCCGCGCCCGCCGTAGGTGTCCACAATGATCTTGCGACCGGTGAGCCCGCAGTCCCCGTGCGGGCCGCCCATCTCGAAGTTTCCAGTCGGATTGATGTGGCAGCGAATCGCCGAGTCCGGCACGTTGGCGCTGGATTGTCCCGGCATCACCGAAACCAGCTCCCCCTTCATCAGGTCCGGTCGTTCGGCTTTCAACGTCGGCAGGATCAGTTTTTGAATGATCTCGCTACGCGCGTCATTGGAGAACAGGCCCTTCGCGTCCATCGCGGTACGATCGTGCTGCGTCGAAATGACCACCGTGTGAATGCGATTGGGCGTCCCGTCGCCATTGTATTCGACCGTCACCTGGCTTTTGGCGTCGGGGCGCAGGAACTTGATCTCCCCCTTCTCGCGCAGGCGGGCGTGATTCTCGACGAGTCGATGGGACAAATAGATCGGCAAGGGCATCAGCGTCTTGGTCTCGCGACAGGCGAATCCGAACATCATGCCCTGATCCCCCGCGCCGCCCACGTCCACACCCATTGATATGTCAGGCGACTGCGAGTGCAAGTTGATGTGGACTTGCATCGTCTTGGCCGCGAAACCGATCGAGGGATCGACATAACCAATTGCGCGCACCATGTCCCGAATGATGCGATCGACGACTTCGCGCGACAGGTCGGCCTTGGTCGTAATCTCGCCCGAAACAATCGCGAGATCCGTCGTCACCATCGTCTCGCAGGCCACGCGGCTTGTTGGGTCGGCGGCCAGACAGTGATCGAGAATCGCGTCGCTGATCTGGTCGGCAACTTTGTCCGGATGGCCCATCGACACCGATTCGCTTGTGAACAAAAACTTTTTGGTGGAAGACACGGATGCACCCTTGACGTTGAGGATTTTTTCGCAACTCCATTGAAATGATGATTATAGAAAAAGCAGCGAAAAGAGAAAGCGGCGGGGATAGACGGCAATCTGACTTGCGAAAAGGAGTAGGTCAATGACCCACGGAAACACGGGGAACGCGGGGGACGCGGGGGAAAATGCCCGACTGGCCCACGTTCCCAGTGGTTCGTCTTCAGTTGGCAAATGGCGGGAACGATCGAAATGAACCAGGGGTCATTGGTCAAGTGTGACGACTTCATTTCCCATTCGCGTGGTCAAACCGACCCAGGTCGTCGGACTGATGGCGTTGCTGATGCCGCGGACCGTGCCGTCGCCGAACAGCCAGTTGACACCGATGGTGTGGAAGCTGTTCGTGTCCTCGACGTGTTGGAATGGATTGTTGGGCACGCGCCCTTCCGAGGCCAGCCCCGAATTGGTGAGCACGAGAACGCCGTCTCCCTCGACATCATAGGTAGGATTGAGCACGGGTGGCACTCGCGCGCCCGCGGGGGCGCCGACCCAGGTGGTCATGGGCGACTGCCTGCTGCCGCGTTCGCCGACAAATAGCGTGTTGCTTGAGCCATCAACAATGTCCGCGAAGCGGATGCCGCGGTTGCGCAACAGGACCCCGGGCGCCCCGTTGCTGGTGTCCGAGTAAGCGCTGACTTCATAGACGCCGGCCATGCCGACGTAGTTGCCGAACGCGATATCGCAGATGGGAGCACCGCCGGCATTGACCACCGTGAAAGTCGGGAGCGCGCCGCCATCGGACGGACAACGGAATACCGACAGGCTTGTGGTGCGGACCGCGGCGTTCGCCGGATGGGCGATATCCAGATTCAAATTGATTTGGCGATAAAGGCTGTCCTGTTCCAGGTACGGGAGGAGGTACACCGCCCAGCCCCAGCCCGGTCCCTGGCCTGGGCCATCGGTCGTTGCCGCCGCGGACCGGAATCCAGCGGGGAATCGGCCATGAGCGCTGTGATAGTTGTGGAACGCTAGCCCAATCTGCTTGAGATTGTTCTTGCACTGGGTTTGATTGGCCGCCTCGCGTACCTTCTGGACGGCTGGGACCAGCAAGCCCACAAGCACCGCGATGATTGCGATGACAACGAGAAGTTCGATCAGCGTGAAGCCTGCCCGTTGGGAATTCCGCATGGGGTCACCTCGTGAAGTACAACGTATAACATTTCATACAACGTATTACCAAAGTATAACGAGGTTAGACCGCTCGTCAATGGGAGACTTCAAAAAAAATGGAAAAAATCCCCAGACCCTTGTAAATTCCTACAAGCCTGCGGTGGCGAGTTCGATTTGGCGGTTGGCCACGGTTCGCGAAAGTGTTGAACGCCCCGTTCCCGCGGGGTGTTGCTCAAGGTTCCAGATCGATGGGTACCTGGAACGGCCGCGTTTGAAATCCCTTCATACAATAAACCCACCCCCTGACTCGCTTCGCCATTCAACTTTTTTCGAGGTGCTTCCATGCGAAAATTATCTTACATCCCGATTCTGTTCGCCGTTGCGGGCCTCATCCCGCTACCAACGATGAGGGCGGGCGAGCTCAAGCTCGAACCCGGTTTCAAACTCCTGTTCAACGGCAAGAACCTCGATGGCTGGCAACCCAAGGGCAAAAAGGACAAGCTCGACGGAAAGACCGAGGCGTTCAAGGGCCGATTCAAGGTCGAAAACGGTATGCTGGTGATCGATTACGTGATGAAGGGAAATGCCTACATCGAGACCCAGGCGAAGTTCGCGGACGACGTTCGCATCAAGTTCGATTTCAACCCGGGTGAGAAGTGCAATAACGACCTCTTCTTGCGGGGCACCAAGTTCGATATCGTCGTCGATTCCAAGTCGAAGGAACTCAAGGCCGTCAAGAAAGGCGAATGGAACACCATGGACGTGATCGTCACGGGCGACAAGATCGAGCACAAGATCAACGGCGTGACGGCCCGCAAGTCGAAGGCCAAGGCGGGCGCGAGCACCTTCGTATTGCGCGCGGAGTTCGGTGCCATTTCGATCAAAAACATTCGCGTCAAGCAATAAGGCGCGACCAAGCCCCGTGATGAGCGCAGCGATTCACGGGGTTTCTTTTGCGCATATCCGAACAAAAATAAGAACTTGCTCCGACGAAAAACAATGCGATAATAGGCCCATTCGCAGTTCCAGGAGCAAGCTGATGAAAATCTTTCGCAGCATCGCCGGCATCGCCGTCGGCGCGATCGTCGCCGTGATTGTAATCATGGTCGTCGAGACGGCCAACGGATTCATTTATCCGCCCCCCGACGGCAAGACCGGCGAGGAGTGGTACAAGGAAATGATGGAGGGAACGCCAGCGGCGAAGGAATGGCTAAGGTCCATTCCCACGAGTACCATGGCAATGCTGCAGGTAGCCTGGGGGCTCGGTGCGTGCCTGGGCGGCGCCGTGGCCGCGCTAATCGCTGGCCGGCTGCGTTTGCTACACGCAGGAATCATTGGCGCTTTGATCCTGGCAGCGACGATCTACAATTTCTACTGCCTGAAAACCCAGCTTGATTATGCCCACCCGGACTGGTTAATCGTGACCGGCTTACTTCTCCCGTTGCCTTTATCGCTGGGCGGTGGCAAATTGGTGGCTATGCTATTCCCTCCTCCCACCCCGGCGGCGCCGACATGAAGACAACCATCGGCGCCACACTTTTCTTCCTGTTGATCGCACCACACGTGCACGCCGCTCCGCTCCAGGCCGGCGCCGCGCGGATCGACATCACACCACCGATCGGCTTCCCGATGTGGGGTTACGCATCGCGCAAGGACGCCCCGTCCACGGGAGTGCGCGATCCGCTCTTTGCGCGGGCCGTTGTCCTTGCGGTCGGGACGAAAAAGTTGGCCCTGGTCGGTCTCGATCTGGGTCGGGCCCCCACGCGCTCCAGCATGGCCCGTATCCGCAAGCAACTCAAAACGGCGACCGGGATCGAGACCGTTTTCCTCGTTGCCAGCCACACCCATCATGGCCCCGTGCTTGAACTCGATGACTGGCCCAGTAAAGAAAAACCCTACACACGCACCCTCGAAACGAAACTGGTGCGGGCCATCGTGGAGGCGAACAAAAAACTACAGCTGGCGCAAATGGGCATCACCGCGCTCAATACGCCGTTCAGCCGCAATCGTCACTCGAAGCGGGCCGATCGCCCCGTCGATAAGGAAATGCTGATCGCCCGCATCGATACCGCCGACGGCAAGCCGATCGCGCACCTGGTCCATTTCGCCGCCCATCCGACCATGCTTCCCGCGAAACTGCGTGCCTTTTCGCCCGATTTTCCCGGCTTCCTATCGCAACACGTTGAGAAGGAACTTGGCGGTGTCTGCCTTTTCCTCCAAGGCGCGGCCGGCGATCTCTCGCCCAACCCGCCAGGACCTGCGACACCCGAGAACTTTGGCACGGCGCTTGGCAAGTTCGTCGTTGAAAAGAGCAAGAAGTTGAAATGCGAAATGTCCGAGGTGAAGGACCTCAAGGCGCGCGAACGCGACTTCAAGTTTCGCGCACGGCTGGACATCAGCAATCCTTTGATTTACGCGGCCTATTCCATCGCTTTTTTCCCGAAACTGGTGAACTTCTACGAGCGGGAATACCGCGAGGGCATCCGCCCCCACTTGACCACCGCGCTGCTCGATGGCCGCATCGGGTTCGTCGGCGTCTCCGGCGAATTGTTCACGAGCCACGCGATCCACCTCAAACGCCGAGCCAGGTTGCCGCATCTTTTCGTCTTTGGCTACTGCAACGACTATCAGCAGTATTTTCCGACGATCGAAGCGGTAGCGGAGGGTGGATATGGCGCTGACATGATCGTCTCGCCCGTGGAGGTCGGGGCTGGGGAGCGCATGATGGATCAGGCGCTGATGGATTTGCTTGAATTACAGGGAAAAAGTCGGCCACGGTAGATTTCGTGTAGCGCCCGCGCGGCACCGAGCGAACGCGAAGCCGCAAGCCGCTTATTTGTGGGCGCGGACCCAGAAATGGCGCACCGCGATCGGCCCGTGGTCGGCTTGCAGCATGAGTGAGCCTTCGCGCATCTCGGCGTTTTTCCAGCGATCGCCGGTCGGGGTCAGCAATTCCTGATTTTCGTGGATCACCTTGCCGTTCAGGGTTGCCTTGACGATCTTCGCATTCGCGATTTTTTTCCCTTTCACGTCGAACCGTGGCGCCAAAAACGTCACGTCCAGTGTTTGCCAGGTTCCGGGCGCATTACATGCGTTGAGCCTGGGCGGGATGCCCTTGTCGAGATGCGTGTAGCGTCCCTTGATCACGGCCGCGCGCGGATAGATGCCGCCGCAGTGTTCGCCTGACACGTTCTTGCGGCCAAAACTGTCATCGATCTGGATTTCATAATGCCCGTGAAACTTGATGCCGGAGTTGGATCCCTTGGGGATATTGAATTCCAGGTGGAGTTCGAGGTCGGCGAATTTTTGTTTGGTATAGAGATTGGCCGTGCGACCCTTGGGACCGTTGTACCAGACGCCCTTGCCCGGTTTGGCATGGAATCTGCGCGGGTTCTTGGCATCGAGTTCGACGCCGCCGATTTCTTGCCAATCGCCGTGCTTGCCCTTCCAGGCGTTCAGATTGTCGGCGAGAAGTTCGATTTTCGTTTGAGCGGAAGCGTTGACCGCGACCAGAAGCATGGCGGCCAGCAGACCCAAACAACGAAGAAGACGCGGGAGAGACACCATGGCAACTCGCTTCGAAAAAATCGGAAGCTGATTACGAAGAAAAAGATACCTGAATCGGGGCCTGACGGCGAACGAAAAATACACCTACGTCTTCCAACTCGTTCCCATGCGGGGCTGGGGAAGGAGGTGCGGATTCAATGCTGCATGCTTCCCGCCGAGTCGTCGTTCAGGCGGATCCACTCGCCCAGCTTGACGATCGACTCCTTACATGCATTCACCTCGGCAAGCTCAACCAGGGGAACCGTGCCCTGCTGGACTGCCGCTTCCGACAGCACGCCCGCCTGGATGGCTTCGGCCGGCGCCAGGGCGGCCGCGGGCTTGATGATGTCGCCGAACACGACGCGAATCCGTGGCGTCCCCCCGGTTGCGCCGTCGTCGATTGAGCCACAGTAGACCGGGAGGATCGGCGCTCCGGTCTGTTTCTGGAGGTCGTGAACGAGCCGCGCGATGGCGCCGGCGTGCTCCATGTGGTCCAGGCTGATCGCCAGAAGATGGCCGCCGCGCAGCGCTTCCAGGGCACGCCGCTCGGCTGCGGTCCAGCCGGTGTTGCCGTTGTCGCCGGGCTTGACGAGAATGAGATTGGCTCGTCCGGCTAACCCGCGCAACACGACACCATCGTGAAGTGCCGCCGGGTCGTCGATGAGCACCACCTTGGTTGTGCGATCCGTCACGGATACGAGTTGCAGGCAACTCACCAGGTCCTTGCAATTCGTCGCCAAGATGACCGGGCCATCCGTTGGCAAATTTTGCATCCCGACCGCCTTCAGGCGATACTTGCCCAGCGATTTGAACCAGAAGAGTGATCGCACAAAGAAATCTGGCAGCGCCCGGCAAAGCATGATCAGGATGCCCACCGTCATCAAGGCGGCGCCAAAAAACAGATAGCTCGGCAGCCGGCCCGTGTCATAAACAGCGACCACGGGATGATCCGCCGGCCGAATCACATAATGCAGACGATTACGCAACGTGTAGCTGCTGACGACAACGCGATCCCCCGCCTTGGGCACTCCGCTCAGGCCTTCCAGAAGCGTCTCGTTGGTGTCGATGACGACCTGCTCGATTTCCACCTCAATCCCATACTCTTCCTGGAGTTTCTGTTCCTCGTCTAAATCCGGCTTGATGACCACGCGCTGGATCTTCGAGTGTTTATCCAGCTTGATTTCCTGAACCACGCCGACGATGACTTCATCCACGACCGGGACCTCCGGCGTCAACCCGCTAACCTGGCTAAGCAGAACCAGGACCTTGAACAGGATCGACGCGGCAATGGCGCCGGTGACATTGATGAAGTTGCTGGTGGCGACAAGTTCTCCTTTGCTCTTTTTCGGCGCGCGCTGCTGCAAGAGCGTGTAAAGCGGAACCATGTAGAAACCGCTGAAGAAACCGATGATAACAAGCGCCACCACCAGCACAGCCGTGTGTTCAATGGCGACGGCGGCGGTGACCAGCGCGAAGATCATGCCAAGACAGCCCAGCGGAACGAGCCCGAGCTCGACCTTGCCGCCGGACAGATATCCTGCCAGCGGGCTACCCAGGCCGACGCCGAGTGCGACGGTGGCGACGATCAGGCTCGTCTGCTCTTCGTCCCAGCGTGGGTTGCGCGTCTCGCCGTGCATGTACATCGATGCTCGCATGTAGGCGACCATGAAAATGAAAAACGCGATCCCGAACATCGTCAGCGCCAAAGGCCGCGAGCGGAACATCACCTTGAGGTTCTCTTGCAACGGCTTGAACAAATTGACCGGGAACAACTTCTCGGGCGACGCCGCGGGCAGCCAGGCGATCAGGAAGCTGGCCGCCGCGCCGATCACGGATAGGACGAGCAGCACGACGCCGATCCAGACCGGATCGTCCCGGAACATGTTGAAGAGCAAACCGCCCGACACGCTGCCGAAGATGCTTGCCAGAAAGGTCGTCGATTCGAGGATGCCGTTGCCGCGCGAGAGAATGTGCGGTCTCAAGATTTCCGGCATCGCGCCGTACTTGGCCGGCGCGAAAAAGGCGGCGTGGGTTCCCATCAAGAAAACGCTGGACATGACCAGCCAGCCGCCGAGATAGGGCATGCCCGCGTTGGATCCAAAGTAGAAGCCCGCAATTAACAGGATCGAGATGACGATCTCCGAAACCTTCCAAAGCCTGAGCGTCAGGGTCTTGGAGTAGCGATCCGCGTAGTGCCCGGCCAACGTGCAAAAGATGGCCCATGGCGCGTAGAACAGGATCGGCATCAACGTGATGGCGTTGGCCTGCGAAAGGATCTTGGTGTGCATGGCGTAAAACATCGCCGCCGCGTGGATCGCCTGATCGTTGAACCCGGCCAGAAACTGGGCGACGATCAAACCAACGAACGTGCGATTGGTGAGATTCTCGGCAGGCTGATAGGACATGACGCATCCCAACTGGCAAGTCCAGGTAACCTGAGCCACGACGATAGAAATGATATAGGCATTGGACGAAAAATCGGCCCTCTATTTGAGTGCCTGTCCAGCGGGACCAAGGGCGTTGTCCCCGCGTTCGAGGGCGAGCAGAAATTCCTTTCGCCGCAGGCCGCCCGCGTAGCCGCCGAGCTGGCCGCTCTTGTTGATTACGCGATGACAGGGAATAACGATGGCAATGCGATTGAGCCCGTTGGCCCGGCCGACGGCGCGGACGGCCTTCGCGTCACCTACCGCATGGGCGATTTGTTCGTAGGAACGCGTCTCGCCATACGGAATGGCCCGCAGTTGCTCCCAGACCCGCCGCTGGAACGCGGTCCCCGGGTACACGAGGGGCACGGAAAAAGTTCGCAACGTTTGCGAAAAATAGCTCGCGAGCTCCGTCGCCAGCAATTTCAGATGATCATTTGTGCCAGGAACAACTGGAGCGGCAAACAACTTCTCGACCGCACGGATTTGCCCCGCCAGCATTTCCCGATCCGTGAATTCCAGCAAGCAAATTCCCTCCGCGATGCCGCCAGCGACAATCGGCCCAAGCGGAGTGCGTATCCAGGACAGCAAAACGCAATCACGCTTGCTCGCCCGCCGAGGGGTGGCGCCGAATGTCCGGGCGAACGCAGCGCGAAAACCGCTTTCGGATTCGTAGCCACTGGCGGCCGCCGCGGTATCGAGCGATCCGGTTTCTTGCATCTCCATTAGCGTTTCGGAGAGGCGACGAGCGCGCGTGAAGGCCTGAAACGTCATGCCGTAACACCGCCGAAAATAGCGCCGTACCGTCGCCGGGTCGATGCCCTTCGCCTTGAGGTCGCCATCGGTAATGCGCGTGGCCGGGTCCCGGTCCAATTCAGCAAGCAAGTCGGCGACCCAGGCGGGTTGGTCGTCCACCTCCAGCGGCCTACAGCGCTTGCACGGCCGATAGCCGGCCCGCTCGGCGGCTTGCGTACTCGCAAAATATTCGACGTTGGTCGGCAACGGTTTACGGGCGGGACAGGTCGGCCGGCAGAAAATCCCGGTCGTGCGAACGCCCAGAAAAAACAGGCCGTTGTAGGCGGCATCTCGCTCGAGATACGCTCGTTCCATTTCAAGCGGGGGTGGCATGGTGTTCATGCCTTCAATTTATGCCAAGGACCGTGTCGCGTTCCACCGACTTTCGGGCGCGGATGTCGAAAAGTTTCGACGTTTGGCCGCGACCCGAACGGGTGCGCGAGCGGTGCGCCTGGCATGGGCCTGGGCCGCTGCCCGCACTCGCCTTCCCGTCGCGGCTGAACGCAATACCGTTCGTCAAGCGCAGTGATACCAGCGCCACGCGCAAGCGTGGGGGGTTGGGCGGCCTCCCAAAACCGCCAGCTTGCGCTGGGGGCTGGTCAAGGGATCTTCGACGAACCGTATTGCGGCCAAACGAATGCGTCAAATATGAATCAAAGCGCCAACGTCAGATTGGTTTTCGTCACCCGATCCGGACCGACCGTCGCGTTCACGACGGCGCGGCGTTGCGATTCGGGCTTCACGCAGATGACGCGGTATTTGCCCGGCGCCAGCTGGCGAAAAACATACGTTCCATCCGCCAGGGTGTGGGTGCGCGCCACCTCTTTGCCATCGGCATTCACAAGTGTCACGAGCAATTTTGGCTGCACCCGTGGGCCTTCCATGACGATGCCGCGGATTTCACCCAGCCCGGTCTTCCCTGGCTCGCCGGCGGTCACATCCACGGTGACGGTATCGATCGAGGCCATACCCGCGTGATTGACGACCTGCACACTGATCGCGAGTGGACCCTTGTGGTCGGCCGGCACGAAAAGTGGAGCGTGCCATTGCGTCAACTCGCGGTTGGCGGGGATCGCCTTGAAACGTGTGGCCGCAACAGGTACTTCCCCCTTTTCAGGTTGGCCAAGGAAGAACACGACCTGGGCCACGCCCGATTGCGGATCGACCCCCTGGGCTTTCATTTGCAACACGGTCCCGCGCTGGACCTGCGGCGGCGTCGGCGCAATCAGAGCGATCGGCGGGCTATCGTCGATGACCATCGATTGCTCCGCTTGCGCGATTTGCTTCCCCTTGGCGTCCAGCAGGCGCGCACGCAGGGCGCGCGGACCGACGGCATGGCGCGTGTCGAAGAACGCCGTCCAGTCGCCAATCGATGCGTCGAAGATCAATGCGTCCTTGGTGGTCGCCATGCCAACTCGCTGTTTCTTGGCATTCGCGAAATCTCGTACGACCTCCGCCTTGAAGGTCCCGTCGTCGAGCAGTCGGCCCAGGGCGACTTCAAGCCGGGTGCCGGTGGGCGCATTGTCCACTTCGAGATCGACCAGGCAGTTGACTCCCGCCATCACGCAGGGAGGCGCGATCAGGCGCACCGCGGGGCGTCGATCCACCGTCGGAATGGTTGGCGCGCCGCCGCGCGAAAAACGGGTGCGGTAGACAAACGCCCGCGGCACGCCGTCGATGTGCAAGTAGACCGGGCCGTCCTCGATCGCAGTCGGCAGAAGGTTTAACCGCTCCGCAAAAAGCGTGCGCTGGCCCGTCGTATTCGTGGGAAGTTCCACTTGTAAGGTACCGCCGCCGACCCCCATCAATCCCGGAATCCGCTCGACGGGCAGAACCAACCGGGCGGCAATCGCCGGGCCCAGGACCGTCTTGATCGTTTGCACCTGCGCCGACCATTTGTTGACGCCAGGCAATCCCGGCTCATAGCTCGGATCGCGAACCTGCACGTACATCCGCGGCGACAACACCTCCACCGGCAGCGATCTCTCCTCGTAGACCTTCTTGCCGTCGGAGTCGAGCACGCGCACCGTGATTGGGCTGCGCAACTCGATTGGCACACTGGCCGACGTATCGTCAAATGCGATCTTGCCTGTCGCGTCTGGGTTTAGCGCGACGATTCGGCTTTTTTGGACCAGGGTATCGCCCGCACGCACCTCGACGCGCACCTTTTTCATGCGGTTGGTCAAGTTACGCAAATAAACGTAATGGGGCTGCTTCACGTTGCCGGGGCGAACGCGGATGGTATTGAGCGTGGTCGTCGGCTCGTCGGGATCAGCGCTGACGAGGATCTGCAACTCGCGCGTGTCGGGAACGATTGGCACGTTGACCAGGTGATGCCAGCTTTGCCCCGCGAAAATCGCCTCCACGAGGAAACCCAGCGGCGGCGGAAACCCGGTCCGCTCGGCTTTCGCTCGCCGCGTGATTTTGATGGGAACTTTGCTGGTCACGACGCGCCGCACTTTCGACGCGCCGGCCGCGGGCAAGGTGACCGCATCCGGCGCGATCTCCAGCCAGGCGTCGTCAGCACGATGGATTCGCAGTTCGACCGGCCCGCACGGGCCGGGCGGAACCTCGCGTGTGACTTCGAGCCAGGCATGGGCGTAGGGTTGTTTCTCGCTGAGCGGTTCGACTGCGGAGGATACCTTCATGCGAACGAATGCCTGGGAGTGTTTCTCATTCGCTTGATCTTTCACATCGCGATTGAAGTAAAGCCGGGCGGCCTCGATGCCGGGGCTGTTCAAATTCAGGCCAGCGAAATCCCGCGCCAGGTAGCCGTCATGCGCTTCGAGCCAGGCCTGGGTTGCCTTCATGGGATCGGCCCGGTTCACCATCGGCAGCCGGGCCTGGGCGTCTGCGCGCCAGCCAGGTTCCAGACAAAGCAACGGGCGCAACCATGCAACGCCAGCGGGCCCCGAACCGGGATTTATCGTTGGATCGTGCTTTGCGATTTCCCGACCGCTCACCTGGCGAAAACGTGCGCCGAGTTCGCAGAGGGCGAGGATTGGCTGCGGCGCTCGCTTGCATTGGTCGACGCCCATTCGCAGCGGTTGCAGATCGGCGTCCGCCAGGCCAGCCATTTCGAGCAGGTTTAGTTGCCACTGGGCGCGGCGTGCGGCTTCGTCTGGCGCGGAGGGCTTGAGCGAATGGGTCGGCGTCACCTGCTCGGCGTCATCGTCTTTTCGGTCCAGCGCCAGGGTTTCGTCATTGAGCCGGTGGGATAAAACCTGAAGCGCGGGCCACAGCGCGACGCGCTCCTCCGCGGGCAGCACCGGGGCGGCCACGCTCAAAATGGCCTCGGCGGCCAGCCTTGTCTGGGCGTCCCCCTGCGGCGATTGACATTGCCGACGCAGCCGCGCCAGAGCGTCGCTGGCAAATGGGGCATGTAGAGCCTGCTGATGGCGCGCGAGGGTTTGCGCCTGCGTCTCCGCCCGTTCCAGTTGCTCTGCCAGTCGCTCGACCCGGATGAGCCACGGTAGGCGCTTGGCCGGAGTCTCCTGAAGGGCCTCGGAGAGGGCCCGGGCCGCGATGGTCGATTGCCGCCAGGGTTCGCGCAGTTCCGTCAAGCACTCCAGGGCGTCGGTGTACCAGGGCAGTTCCGCCAGCGCCCAAGTAAGCACGTCCTGGCACTTGCGCCACCGCGCGTTGAGGTTTTCGAGCCGTTCAAACTGCTCCGCGGCGGTCAGGAGCATGCGCCGAGCGTCACCCGCGTTTGAGTAGCCCGGCGACCACAATCGTACCTCACCCGCGTGCCGGGTGTGCGACGGCTCCGCCAGCAGTTCGACGTATCCGGGCAGATACGCCCTTTGCCTCAAAGCACGTTCACTTATCCTGGTCGTTCGCAAAACCTGTGCGACAAGATCGCGCGACCACGCCTGCACTTCCACGCGCATGGCCAGGTCGGCCACCTGTCGCAGCCGAAGCGTTTCGGCCGAGCGTGGCATCGGATTGGCGCCTGGATGAACCAGGTGGTCACAAAGTCGCAACATGCCAGGGTCAAGGCGTCCATCGGCAAGGGCGTGGGCAAACACGGGGGCGTCGAGGTCGGCCGGTGCGAACTCGGCGTGCAGATCGGCGATGAACTGCTTCTTGATGCGTTCCACGTCGGCAGGCCTGGCGCCAACCAGTTGCTGATCGAGCAAGCGCCACCGTTCTTCAAGCGTCTTGCGGATGTCCCGCCCGCGCGATTCCTTGTCAGCGTTCCCTGGCGCCGCGGGGATCGGGCCAGGCGTCCACGGCTCCAGCGCTCCGCTGCGCTCCATGCGCAACAGGGCGGCCTGGTGCGTCTGAAAAGCCACGGGCATCAGGCGATCCCGCTCCGAATGCCAAAGGTGATCTCGAACTTGCCAGGCCGCGCGCACGGCTTCGGGGTATTCGCGTGCAGGCACGGCCCTGGACCCGGGACGGCTTGCCACAGCGTCGACCTGCGCCAGGGTGAAATCAACTGCCGCGCCGAAAAGCGTCGGCGTCTGTCGCACGCCACGATTGTGACCGGCCCAACGATCCACCCGGGCCCGCAAAAATGCCGCTACTTCCTTGACCGACACGCGCCGATCGCGTGCGCCGCCATAGCCATCGGCCCGACCCCGCAATGCTTCTTGAAGATAATAGGAAAAAACACCTGTTCCAAGTTCAGCAGAAAAGTGCGGTTGTTGCCCCGCCGCACAAGCGCTGAGGACCACAAGATTGCCATCAGGAACCGCATCCAGTTCGCGGGGCAAAGCCGCGGCGATATCGTGATGGAATCGCCCAAGGCGGGCGGCATCCGGAAGGGCCGACCAATCCAATATGAGCAGCTTCTCCTTTGCCGGGCATTTTTTCATTTTCGCCAGCACCTCGCGCAATGGAAGCCAGGTGGCGGGTTCATGCAAATTCGCATCGCTGGGTAAAAGGCAGACGTCGGCGCCATCGGCATGCAAGGCCATGGCGCCCAGATACACAACGACCGGTTCGCCTTCCCGGACCTGGGCAAGCGCATCGAGTCGAGCGAGAATCGCCTGGCGCGTCGTGCCCGCAACCTCGGCGGAGGCGAAGTTTTTGGCGATGTCCTCGGCGCCGAAGTGACGGCGGGTTGGTAGTGATATATTCTGATAGGTGTCTATTCGTATCGATACGAACGTCAGGCCACGCGGCGGATCGATCCACGTCAGCAGATACGCCAGGCCGCCCTGCACCACGAAGATCAGCGCCAGGAGCGTGGCGATACGAATCCGGCGCGGCAGCGGGGATGGCTTGAAGGGGCGATCCAACGGCGGAAAGGTTGCAGGCATGTCCATACGCGATGTCCCGGAGCGTCCAGCGATTCGAGTTTCACGAGCGCCGCATCCTACCACAGAGTCGCAGCCAGGAACAAGGCAGGCCCCTTTGGGTTGAGCAATCTGCGCAGCCTGGTCAAAATATCGGTCCGGTTGTTTGGCCGCGACCCGCGGAGGAGCGCGGTTGGCCAAACGTGACAATTTACGCCACCCACGGTATATTGAACTGTCATGC
Source organism: Planctomycetota bacterium (assembly GCA_016191165.1). Taxonomy (GTDB): domain Bacteria; phylum Planctomycetota; class Planctomycetia; order Gemmatales; family Gemmataceae; genus SIAQ01. Next base: position 89,199 of record JACPPF010000158.1, on the reverse strand, counting down.
CTGATGCGAGTAACCAGTTCTCGTTGGTGAATGAACTGCTGCCCCGCGCGGTTGCCGGGGATGAGGCCGCCGTGGACGCGTTGTTGCGCCACAGTTCGGAGCGGTTGACAATCCTGACGCGGCACATGCTGGGCGATTTCCAGCGCGTGCGCCGCTGGGCGCAAACCGACGACGTGATGCAAAGCGCGCTGGTCCGCTTGCTCGGCGCGTTGCGCAGCGTCAAACCGGCAACGCCACGCGATTTCTTCGCCCTGGCGGCCCTGCAAATTCGCCGCGAGTTGCTCGATCTGGCCCGTCACTACTACGGCCCGGAGGGCATGGGCGCTCACCACGAAAGCCACGCCGACGGTTCCCAGGCCCCGCCGGACCCTGCCGATGCGCGGCACGAACCCGGCTCGCTGGCGCAATGGACCGAGTTGCACGAACAGATCGGCGCGCTGCCGGACGAGGAGCGCGAGGTCGTCGGGTTGCTTTTTTATCAGGGCTTGCCGCAGAACGAGGCGGCTGAAATGCTCGGCATTTCGCTGCGCACGCTGCAGCGCCGCTGGCACGACGCGCTGTGCAAACTCCACCGCGTGTGGAATCGAGAATGAAACCTTCGATGTCTGACACAATCAATCTTGAAGACCTGATGCATCGCTGGGAAGAAGCGCGCCGGCAGGGCCAGCCCGTCGCGCCCGAACGGCTTGCGGCTGATTGCCCCCATCTTCTCGATGACCTGCGCCGTCAAATCCAGGCCGTCGTGGCAATGGAACAGATCCTCGGCATGACCGAACAGGATCCAAAACGCACCATGCTGAGTCCTGACAGAGTCATCGACCCGGATGGCGAACCTCTGCCAAGCATTCCGGGGTATCACATCCTGCGACTGATCGATCAAGGCGGCATGGGCATCGTTTATGAAGCCAGGCAAACCGACCTGGGCCGGACCGTCGCGATCAAGATGATGTCGGCGGGGCGACTGAGGCCCAAATATCTGGCGCGTTTTCGAGCCGAGGCCGCGGCGGCGGCGCATTTGCAACATCCCAACTTTGTGCAAATCTTCGAGGTCGGCGATATTCAGGGCAGGCCGTTCTTCTCGATGGAGTTCATCTCCGGCGGCAGCCTTGCCGACCTGTTGACAAAACAACCCTTCAACGCCCGCGACGCCGCTCACCTGGTCGAAACGCTGGCGCGGGCCATTCACACAGCACACAAACGCGGCATCGTGCACCGGGATCTCAAACCGTCGAACATCATGTTGACTGAGGAGGGCACGCCAAAGATTGCCGACTTCGGCCTGGCGAAGCGCCTCGACGCCGACACCGATCACACCCGCACGGGCGAGGTCCTCGGCACGCCAAGCTACATGGCGCCGGAGCAGGCGGAAGGAAAGAAAGACCGGATCGGCCCAGCTACGGACATTTACGCACTTGGTGCAGTCCTGTACGAACTGTTGGCCGGCAAGCCGCCGTTTCAGGGGATCAATCCGCTGGATGCGCTGCGCCAGGTCGTCAACGTTGACCCGACGCCTCCGTCCGCATTCGCGCCGCAGACGCCGCGCGACCTTGAAGCGATTTGCCTGAAGTGCCTGGAAAAATCGCCGGCCCAGCGCTATGCGAGCGCGCTGGAGTTGGCCGACGATTTGCGGCGCTACCTCGATGGCAAGCCGGTGACGGCGCGGCATCTGGGCTGGCTGGGCCGTACCTGGAAGATGGTGCGCCGCCATCCGCAGGGGGTTGCACTGGTTGGTTCGTTGGCCGTCCTTGTTTGCCTTCCCCTGCTCTGGCTATTCGGTCAGGTCCGGACCGAGCGTGAGATTCGCCGCCGCGCGGAGGCGCAAGCGCCGATGGTGCGCGAGATTCTCCAGCGCAATTGCTTCGAGTGTCATGGCGAAAACTCCGCGAGAATAGAGAAAAACCTCAACATCCTCGATCATGGGCAATTGGTGGATGGCCTGCGCCGCATCGTCGTGCCAGGCCACCCGGAGAATTCGCGCCTGATTCAGCGCATCGCCGACGGCTCGATGCCGCCCGAGGAGGACGAAGAGCGTTTGCCGCGCGTGACCGAGAAAGAACTGACGATCTTGAAGGACTGGATCCTCGGCGGGGCGCCGCCGCTGCCGGCGGAGGATCCTGCCAAACCAGTGGCCAGCGCCGTTCCGTATTCCGAAATCGCCGTCGAGGTGAAGTCGATCTTCCGCAATCATTGCTATGAATGCCACAAATACGACGAAGCCAAGGGGGGCATCAAGATTCTGCACCACCGCTTGCTGGTGACGGTGCGCAAGGTGGTCGTGCCCGGTCGGCCAGATGAATCGGAGTTGTTTCACCTCATCACCGAGAAGGACAACGAGGCCCGCATGCCGCCGAAGTCGGCGCCGCGCCTTTCCGCGGAGAACATCGCCACAATTCGGCGTTGGATTGAGGTTGGGGCGCCGCCCTTTCCAAAAGAGAAATGAAAAAAGGCACGCTCCGACTCGGCATCGGGCCGGTGTCGCGGCCCTGTGACCCACGGCCTATTCACTCACCGCTCTTGTCGTTCTCGCCAATCCACGCGCTTCCACCGATGCCACCTTTGAGCGGGTAGTTGCGGACGCGGGGTTTCACTGGCTCAGCGGGTCCGGTGTCCTCCTCTTCGTCGTCCTCCGATTTCACAATCTCCGGCGGCAGGGCCTCGCGCAGCGACAGCGAAATTCGTTTCGCCTCCGCATCGACGCTGAGAATCTTCACCTCAACCTCCTGGCCCGATTTGACCACGTCGCTGACGCGCCAAACCCTGCCGCGCGCCAGTTCCGAAACGTGGATCAAGCCCTCGACTCCAGGCTCCAGCTCGACAAACGCGCCGAAGTCCATCGTCCGGCTCACGGTGCCCTTGACGGTTTGACCCGAGGTGAAACGTTCTTCGATGTTGTCCCACGGGCTGGCCTCGAGTTGCTTGAGCCCTAGGCTGATTTTGCGATTCTCGCGATCGAGTTTCAGGACCACCACCTTGACCATCTGCCCGACCTGGAGCACCTGGGTCGCATCGGCAACGCGTTTCCAGCTAATCTCGCTGACGTGCAAGAGGCCATCGACTCCGCCGAGATCGACGAACGCGCCGAAGTCGCGCACGTTGCCGACGACGCCCGAGCGGATCTGGCCTTCCTCCAGTTCGGTCCAGAGTTTCTCGCGTTGCTCGTCGCGCTCTTTCTCCAACACGGCTCGGCGACTGACGACCAGGTTGCGGGCTTCCTTGTCAACCTCGGTGACGATGCAAATGAGCTTCTGGTTGACGAATTGCTCGATGTTCTCGACACGAAATCGATCGATCTGGCTGATCGGCATGAACCCGCGGATGCCGTTCACGTCGACCGCCAGCCCACCCTTGTTCGATTCGAGGACGCGTGCCTCGACGGTCATGCCCTCGGCAACGCTGGACCAGTCGGCGTGGACGGCGGCGCCAAGGCGCGAAAGGATAAGCAGCCCGTTCTGCGGATCGTACCCTTCGATGGAAACCTCGACCTGGCTGCCCACCGCGGGCGGACCGTCCGGGAAATGTTCCAGCGTCAGGACGCCCTGGCTACGGCCGCCGGGGATTTCCACGAACACATCGGGAGCGTGGACGGAGATGACGGTCCCGATTTTGCGGCCAGATTCTCCCGCGACGGCCTGACTGCGGGCGCGCTGCGAGCTGTCGGCGGCATAGAGCTTGGCGTCGTCCATGCCTTGCAGGGCGGCCTCAAGTTCGTCCGCGATCTCCGCGTCGAGGTCATGGACGTTGGGCGCTACCTTGGGCTTGTAGAGCAAATCGCTTTCTAGTGAGGGGACCGCATCGCGCACGCGCTGGCGCGGGCCGCCCGGCTTGGGGAAGAATTTGTGCTTCTCGCGCGCCTTCGCGGGCGCGCCGGCCGGCTGCTCGGCCGGTTTGGCGTTGGGGCTGGGTGTTTCCGGCGGCTTGTCGCTGTCGTTGGCCATGATGGTGATACCGATGAGGAAACCATTCAGAATGTTGATTGGATCAGCCAGCGCCGACGGCGCTGCTAGGCCGACTATTCTACGGATGTGCTCGGTGTTTTCAGCGCGAAAGCGTTCTTCGCCCCAGGCTCGTTCTGGGAACGCGGGTTCGCAGGGTCCGCTTCCCGTGCCCATTTCAATCCACGCGGCGTTGCAAAACCTTGGGAATCGAGTTCAGGCGCGCTGAGGCCCTGAAGGCTTTTCACCTGCGTTCTGAACTGAAGATTGTGGCCGAGCCGGAAGTCCTACGTCTGCCTCATGCGCGCCTCAATCTTTTGCCGAAGGCGCATGAACGCGTACACGCAGTTGGGATCGAAATGCGTGCCCGCCTTGCCCACGAGCTCCAGGAAAGCGCGGTCGGCTGGCATGGCCGGGCGGTAGGGCCGATCCGAGGTCATCGCGTCGAAGGCGTCGGCAACACAGACGATGCGCGCGATCAGCGGGATATTCTCCTGGCGCAGATGGTCCGGGTAACCGCTGCCGTCCCATCGTTCATGGTGATGCCTCACGATGGGAATCATTGGTATGAGGTGTTTCATCGAATCGAGCATGACAGCGCCCTTGACGGTGTGCGTCTTCATGCATTCGAATTCGCCATCGGTCAGCTTGCCCGGTTTTCGCAGGATGGCGTCGTCAATGCCGATCTTGCCGATGTCATGCAACGGGGTACCAATCTGGATCTGATAGCGCTCGTTCGGCGAAAGTTTGAGTTCCTCCGCCAACAGGAGCGAGTAATCGGTGACACGGCGTGTGTGGTCGCCGGTGTATTGATCACGTGCCTCGACTGTGCGGGCCAGGGTCGTAACCGTCTCGATGAACTGGTCGCGCTGCTGCTCGACGAGCTGGGCGGTCTCGATGCCGACGGCAACACTGGCCGCGATGGCGTCCGCGTAGTAGAGGTCGTTTTCGTCGAACGGATCGTCCAGGAAACCGCGATCGAGGTGCAAAATGCCAATGCGTTTGCGCGGCGTTCGCAGCAGGGCGCAGATGACCGAGGCCATGGCCCCGTGGCGAATGCTGCGCGCCAGCACCAGACTTTCGTCGGCGTTGACATCGTCGCACAGGAGCGATTCCCCCTGATTGAAACAGCGATGCACCAGCGTCTTGCTGAAAGGCCGTATCGGCGAGTTGGGGTTCAGCTTTGGCGCCACGCTCGCCTTCAATGACAATTCCCGAGTGATGGGATCCGCGAGGATGATGGTGCCACGCTGAGCGTTCAGCGCACCGATGGTGTCCGTCAAGATGGAGCGCAACAAATCTTCGAGATGAGAAATGTGAGTCAGATGATGGTTGGCGCGCACCAGAGCCAGCATCGCGTGTTCCTGGTGCGGCCGGACCGGGGCGCCCTGAGCGGCGACCTCCAGGGCCTTGTCCCAACTCTGTTGCATCCGCGCCTTCACCAGCATTTGCACGCCGCTCGCCAGGATCTGCTGCCGCGGCTCGGCGCCGGGGACCGGAGTGGGCGATGGTCCGGGCAACGGCGTGGGCGTCAGGTCCGGGGTCTCGACCGTCAAGTCCGCGACGCGAACTTGCAGGGCGCCAATCTGGATCACGTCATCCACGTGGAGTTCCCGGTCTTTCCCGTTGACCGGTACGTCGTTGACCATCGTCGGAAAAAGCGGGTTCTTGGCCAGATCGCGCACCATCCAGCGCATGGAGTAATGGCGTACCTCGGCGTGGATGCGGTCAATCGAGTTGTCGCGCAAGACCACGTCGAGATTCGTCTGACGCCCGATGCGCAGCGACTGATTCGTTTCCCACGTCAGGCCCGATAGCTTCGTACCGATCCCTGCCAATACAATTCGTGGCTCGGCCATGGCGGTCATCCCATCCGATGATTTTCACAGAGTTCCATTTTGGGGATGTCCTGGAACGGGGGACGAAGAAAGCATAGCTCATGTCGGAATCGGATGCCGAGGAACGCGCTCGAATTGTCAGGCGTTTTTTTTCCCGGAAACCTTTCCCAGCGGCGAACCAAAATACGACGTGCGTCGTCAAAGCGATAGGCAGGCGGGGAATATCATTTGATTAGGTCCGGATTAATGATCGGATATTATCGCTTTTTCACGGATTATCGCACAAATCGATATGCTATAATCACAAGGACAATAGTTGCCGTGAGGCGGACGGTGTTTATCGTGTCCCGACGTCATCAGGTTGGACGAAATGTCCGAGGATCGCATGGAAAACACGCGGCCTGCTTCAAGGAAACCAGATGCTTCTGAGCCGATCGGACCCGCGGTGGAGGCGTCGAAAGAGACTTTACGGATGAAGGACACCGTTGAGCCGGAGTCCAACGATCCGCTGTTTGATCAAATGGGTTCGACGCACGTGGTCGAGGGGCTTTGCGAACCATCGCTGCCCGGCGCCGCCCTCAATTCGCCTGGGAACTACACGGAAATGTCCCCCTCGCGCGTCCTTGGAAAAAACATCAACAGGCTCGGGGACTTCCAGCTACTCAAGAAACTCGGCGAAGGCGCGATGGGCGCCGTCTACAAGGCCAAGCAAATCAGCTTCGATCGCACCGTCGCTCTGAAGGTGCTGTTTCCGCACGTTGCCAGCAACCCCAAGTTGACCAAACGGCTCCACCGCGAGGGCGAGGTCATGGGACAGCTGGACCACCCCAATATCGTCCAGGCCTACGCCTACGACGAGGGGGACGGCTACCATTTCATCGCGATGGAGTATGTCCCCGGGCAATCGACGCAAAAATGGCTCCTGCAACTCGGACGACTTCCTGTCGCCGATGCGATTCGCATCATTTTGGATTGCGCCAAGGCGCTGGCCTACGCCCATGCCCTCAATCTGGTCCATCGCGACATCAAGCCCGATAACATCCTCTTGACAAGAACGGGCGTCGTCAAGGTCGCCGATTTCGGCATGGTCAAGATCGACGACGAAGAAATGTCGCTTACGCAGACTGGCCACGCCGTCGGCACCCCCTGGTTCATGCCCCTCGAACAGGCGCGCAATGCCAAGTCCATCGATGGCCGGTCCGACATCTACGCCCTGGGCTGTACGCTTTATGCATTCCTGACGGGGCAGCCGCCGTTTGTTGGCCGTACGATTGTCGACGTCATCCAGGCCAAGGAAGTCGGCAGCTTTCCGCCGGCCCGGCAGGTGAATTCCGATGTGCCCGAGCGCGTTGACTTGATGATCGCGAAGATGACCGCCAAACTGCCCAAATACCGCTACCAATCTTGCGTTGAACTCATCAAGGATCTTGAGGGTTTGCGCCTGGCCAGCAGTCGGCTCTCCTTCTTGCAGGCGGCGCCTCCACGGGAACCGCATGGCCAGGAAACGCCAGTGCCGGGAAAAACGATGGTGGTGCCCGCGCTCGTCAAATCGCGCGCGGACGTCGATTTTGCCGAGTCGGCAGCGCCGGTCGTCGATCCCAATCTCTGGTTTGTTCAATTCAAGAATCCCGACGGCACCGTCACGGTTCGCCAGTACGATACCGCCCAGCTGCAACGGATGCTTGAAGAAGGCACCATGCGACCCACGGCCAAGGCCAGCCATAGCCCCAACGACGGCTTTCGCACGCTGGGAACGTACAAGGAATTCCAGGGCGTCGCCCTCAGCAAGACCGCCAAAAAGGCCGCCGACAAGAACACGGTTCGCTATCGTGGCCTCTACAAAAAGCTCGAAGAGGAAGACCGGGCCCGCGAAGAAAAAGAACGCGACGAGTCCAGAGAGGAAACCCCAACTCAGGCCAACACCCGCTACTGGACCGGCATCCTGATCAAGGTCGTCCCCGCCCTCATCGCGGCAATCACTCTGATCGGCGTCGTCTCCTGGCTGGCGTCGCGGTGAGCCCTGCAACACCATGTCAACAATCCAGCCCCGCGAGAAACCAAACGAGCCGGCAGCGTGAGCGACCATGCAAATCGCCCACCGATGCCTACATTAGTCAAAGAATCACCCAGGAACCACGGCCTGGTTCAAAGTCATCGATTTTAGAGTAACAAGCAATCCGCAATCCGCGAGCCGCCGGGCTTGTCCCGGCGGTGAACCAGGGCGGATCGGGCTGCACCGCCGGGACAAGCCCGGCGGCTCGCTGTGACCGCCACTTGGACCAGCCCGGAATCACGGCATTAACCCCGGTGGCTCGGTGGTTTTTTTTCCGGTTCGCAAACCGCGAGGAGGCGTCAATTGGTGGAAAAGAAAACGCTTGCGTGCCTTCTGCTCTGGGCGATGATCCCTGGCGTCCTCGTGTGTGCCCAGTCCAGCGTCCCGGCGCCGGACATCGGCCAGCTCAAGAAAAAACCGATCGCCGTTGGCGGCGGCAAGGTCGGCGATCTGCTCAGGCAATGGTGGAAGGACGGAACCGCCAGCGGGAACGCCGGCGATTTCTACGACAACCGCGACGGCGACCACTCCCCGCTCAACCTCGCGCCGTGGCCGCAAATGTCGGCAATCAAATATTCCCCCGCCGACATCAAGTTGCGTCGCAACTGGGCGGCGCAGCACGTGATCATTCCGCATGTCACGTTCGGCAACTCGTCCACATCCGCCCCGGCGCACCTGGGCGGCAGCAACCCGCGCCGCTATTACGTTTCGCAATTCGGCCTATCATTTCTTTACGACGAATACACCAAAAACAATCTTTACATCTACCCCGAACATCGCGATCACGATCCGGGTCACAATGGCAATCGCCCCGGCGGTGAGGGTTTCGGCGACCTCTACCCGACCAACACGCCCTACCTCATCATCTCGCAGGGGTCGTCTGGCTCCGATCAGCCGTTCATGCGCATGATGCCCGTCGTCCTCGCGGCCTTTCGGCCCGACGTGAAGAAGAAGCTGACCGAGACCGGCGCGCTCATGCCGACGATCCAGATGCTTTTCCGCTCCTGCAACAAACATCTCAAGGACCCGAAAGAATACCTGACCGGCAAGGCGCACCCCACGGTTTTCGAGGGAAGCTGGGTCGATGAACTGGCCATGGTCAAGGCCGCCCACGCGCTCACTCTGGACTCGCTGCCCCCGATGGTGCAGATGCGCGTCCTTGAGGACGACACGGCGACCAACGGCATCGACTTCTTCGACCTCGGCCCATCCGAAGTGCTCGGTTACACCCCCGCGTGCATTGCCCGGATCCATCGCGGCAGAGCCTATCAACAACGCCTCGTCGTAGATGCCGGCGCGAGTTACGATCTCAACAAGAAAAAACTCACCTACACCTGGGTGATCCTGCGCGGCGATCCGGCGAAGATCAAGATCGTACCGAAGAAGGACGACCAGTCGGTCGTCGAGATCACGGTTGCCTATCACGACCGCCGCCCGATCGCGCCGGGCTCGCCGATGGAATCCAACCGCGTTGACATCGGCTGCTTCGTCCACAACGACGCCCACTATTCGGCGCCGGGTTTTGTCACCGTCCACACGCTCGACCGCGAAGCCCGCGCATACAACGTCAACGGCATGCCGCTGGACATCGCTCACGGCATGGGCGAGGTCGATGTGCGCGTGGCGGATTGGGACCGCCTGCTGATCGGTGTCGTGGAGGAGGCGTACACGCAGAAAATCCTGATCGTCTCCGCCAAACAACGTGACCGCCTGGAGGAATTGATCGTCGAAAGAAAGTTGGTAATGCTCCTGTTTCAAATTGAACAAAAACAACTCAAGAAGGCTGAAGCAGCATTGGCGGCCGCGAAGAGCCCAGCGGAAAAAGAAACGGCCAAGAAACAACTCGCCGAAATAAAAACGGCGATCCAGGAACGAAAAAAAAACGACGAGACCAGGCTCAACCAAAAGGACGCCGCGCTCGGGGATTCGCCGCGGCATTTCGTGCTATCACGCATCGCCAGGTTGACGCAGGATCCGCTCTTCACCGTCAAGCACGCCGATTGGCTCAAGAAAAACCGCAAGCCCGCCAGCGAGGCACGCATCAAATCGCTCTGGAAAAAAATGGAGCACCTCGGCATCGCGCAACCCAACGGCACGCTCACGCCGCTGTTGCCTGGCAAGGCGCTGGCCGATGCGAAGTGGACACAGTTTGAACGTTCGCAACTGGAATGGCTGCACGCCTCGCTTCTCGCGGAGCTGGCATTCCCGGGCGGGTTGCAGGTGAACTACCGCACGAACTATGTCGATCACCGCCTTTCCGTCCCGCGCGAATGGCGCGACGTTTATCGCTACGACCCCAAGGGCCAGTTCATCGGCTGGATGCGCTACAGCGCCACGGGCGTGCACGTGTTCAACCACGAAGGGTTGCTCGCCGTGGAACGCGACCTGCGAGGCCGGGTCGTGAAGGGCCGCGTGGTGCGCTACCTTCGCGATCCGGTCAAGGGGAAGGCGTTTCTCAACCCGAATCCGCTGCGCTGGGTTCCTGGCGAGACGGTCGTGGCCTACGAGTTCGTCGGGCGGGATGATTGGCGAGGGAAGCGCGTTGGGATTGGAAAATAAAAACAATCGTTTAGCCGCTCGCCTTTGGCGAGCGGTGTGAACTTGCGCGCCCGCGCTCGCCACAGGCGAGCGGCTAAACGGGGACCGGAACCATGTCCGATTTGCGCCAGCACGCTCGCGCCATCTGGGATGCCGCCGTGGATGCGGCTCGCCCCGAACCGCTGGTGCGGCGCGCGCTCGCCGATCTCGCCGAGCCGTTGCGTGCGGCGCCGCGCATCCTGGTGCTCGGAGCGGGTAAGGCCGGGGCGGCGATGGCCACAGCGGTGGAGGACGTACTGGCGGATTGCTTGAATCGGGTCGAGGGGATCGTCAACGTACCGGCGGATGCACTCCGGTCGGTGGCGCTCTCGACTCGCCCGCTGCGAAAAATCCGTCTCCAGGCCGCTCGCCCCGCAGCCACCAATTTCCCGACCGCCGAAGGCGTCGTTGGTTCGCTGGAAATGCTTCGGCTTGCGCGCAGCGCTGGACCGGACGATGTCGCGCTGTGCTTGCTATCGGGTGGCGGTTCGGCGCTGCTGCCCGCGCCTGCCGAGGGGGTGACGCTTGAGGACAAGCTCGCGGTCACCAAGTTGCTTCATCAATGCGGCGCCACCATCAACGAGATGAATGCTGTCCGCAAACACCTCAGCGCCATCAAGGGGGGCCGACTCGCGCAAGCGTTCAAGGGCAAGACGATCTACAGCCTCATCATTTCCGACGTGATCGGCGATCCCCTCGACGTCATTGCGTCAGGGCCGACGGCGCCGGATACTTCCACCTTCGCCGACGCACTCGCGATTCTCGATCGCTTTCGCCTGCGCGATCGCGTCCCGCCGCCCGTCTTGATTCACCTGCAACGAGGTGTCGCCGGCCAAATCGCGGAGACGCCCAAGACCGCGCCGGGCGGCGTCCACAACCTGGTCCTCGGCAACAACGCCAAAGCACTCATCGCGGCCGAAGCGCGCGCCAGGGAATTGGGCTATCATGTGCTCAACCTCGGCTCGTTTATCGAAGGGGAAACCCGCCACGTAGCGACAGTTCATGCCGGCATCGTCCGCGCGATCCGCGACCAGGGCGTGCCAATCGCGCCGCCCGCGTGCATCCTGAGCGGCGGCGAGACGACGGTCACCCTCTCGGCCAATCCCGGCAAAGGGGGCCGCAATCAGGAGTTCGTGCTCGCGGCCATGCTCAAGCTCGGCGCGATGCCCAACGTCGTCGTTCTCTCCGGCGGCACCGACGGCGAGGACGGGCCCACCGACGCCGCCGGTGCAATCGCGGATGCGTCCACGCTGCAACGCGCGAAAGCGAAGGGTCTCGACGGGTGGGATCAATTGATCCACAACGACGCCTATTCATTCTTCGAGGCGACGGGGGATTTGCTTATCACCGGATTGACCCATACGAACGTGATGGATGTGCGCGTGATTCTGGTTGAGCGCGAACGAGCCTGAGCGCCAGCGAAGGGCACGCCAACAGCCTTTCGGCGCCCTTCGCGGGCACTCAGGCTTGGATGTGACACGTTTACTTCCCCCGCACCGCTTTCGCCATCTCGCCTGCGATTCGTTTGCGCATGGCAGCATCCATGAGGTTGCCGTGATCGCGGTCGGGGAAGATTTCAATGACGGCATCGCTGCCGATCTTCCTTTGTGATGTTTGCAACAGCCTCGTCGCGCCGTCGAGATAGAACGTGTCCACCGCGCCCATGTAGACATGCAGCTTGCCCGCGAGTTTGGGGCCGAGGGTTTTCCAGTTGCGTTCGAGGATCAGGCGGATGTCGTAGCGCTCCCATGACTTGGCGACGTTCAGGTCGATGACGCCGGTGTTGCGGTCCCAGAGGGGCATCGGCTTGCCGTCCTTGCCCTTCGGACTGAAGACGGCCTCGAATGACTGCAACTGCCCGCCTCGGCCCATGACCACTTCCATGTCGCTGAACGGCTTGTAGTGCATCAGCACCTTCTTGCCCTTGCGGGCGAGCGGCCGGTCCTTACCCTTGCCGTCGAAAAACAGATTCTGTTTGGGGTCGTAAATGTCCACGAGTTGAAAGTCGCGGAAATCGACCGGATCGGGTGCGGTGGACCAGACGCCGCCGAAGAAATCGGGATAGGTCACCTGCAACCACAGACTGCTCCAGCCGCCGGAGGAATGCCCCGTGACGAAACGCGCGCCAGGTTGACCGACGCCGCGGAACTTGGCTTCGAGCGCGGGAATGAACTCCTCGATAAGGGCCTTGCCATAGGGTCCATTGTTGTCGGAGTCGGCAAAGACGTGATGCCCCAGCCGGCAGCCCGGATCGAGCATGACCCAGAGCATCTCGACGCCGGCGACATCGGTGTTCTCCTGGCGCAGCGGCGCCATGAAGTGGTTGCCGCCGAAACCGGGGATTTCGTAGACGACCGGGAATCGCTGTTTGCCCGCTTTCGCAAACGACTTCGGCAACGCGACCCCGGCCCGCAACTTCATTGGCTTCTTGTGAAACGCGCTCAAAAGCTTGCTCTGAACCTCAAAGTATTTGACCCGTTCCGTCTCCGCGAATTTGCGCTCGGGGATCGTCCGATCGATAAGGAGCTGGATTGAGGACGACCTTGTGGGGTCGTGCAGCACGGGCTTGGAGTAGCCATTCCCCGGCGCGTTGTGGAAGCTCTGCCCGCCCAGATCGCGGTCGAGGATCGCCTGGAGGTACACTTTCTCCTTGGCCAGCGCTTTCCAGCTCGTCGGGTGCGCAAACTTCGGCTCGAACCTGAGCGGCGTACCCGGCTGCCATTTCACGACGTCCACGGCGAAGTTCGGTTGCGGTTTGAACCAGTTCAACCCGGGCGGCGCGCCCGTGCTCGGCTTCTCGGTCGCCATCACAAACACTCGGCCCGTGAATGGCTCGCTAATCACGTTCCTTGAGAACGACAGTTCAACCTGAAGCCCGGTAGAAGGCGGCGGTGACAGCGCCAGGCAAAAGCCGACGAAAAAGGGGATGAGATTCATGGCGGCCCGGAAAAGAAGGATGGTTGTGCGTGTGGGTGTGAATTATTGTAATAGGGCGAATGGTAGGAAGTCGATCAAAATCCCAGCGAGTCGAGCCAAAGCGATCCAAGAATGGATTGAGGCCGAGGCGTCCAGGATCGAAGACGCCGCTCGAATCCGAAACTTCACTGCGCCGATTCCGCGGCTCCCCGCGTCCACGGACCACCGTTACCGACCCGAACCCGCCGGCGTCGGCGCGCTGGGAGCGTGAGCAACCGGCGAACAGAAGAGCCTGCCGAGCTTGGGCGTGGTTCAAAACGCGTCGGGTTCGGGTAACCCAAGGATTGCCGAAAGAAGGCGATCACGCCGTTGTTGACATCGACTGATGTGAGAAGTCCCCTTTGCTCCATAACCTATAAATTTGCAACACGTTACAGCGTTTTTTTTGAGAACTTCTCACGGGGCGCGGGGGGTATCCCGGCCGGGAAGTTTGGGCAAGCCAGGTAGATTTGGATTGTCGCCTCGGTTTGAACCAGGCCCGAGCTTGCGTCTCGCCAGGTCGGTGCAGTTGCCCAATCACCTGACACTTTGAACCAGGCCGGCGGTGAATAAATCGGCCCGATTCAAATCCATCGATTTTACGGTAACAAACAATCCGTGAGCCGCCGGGCTTGTCCCGGCGGTGAACCAAGGCGGATCGGGATCCACCGCCGGGACCAGCCCGGCGGCTCGCTGTGACCTTCGCTTGAACCACGCCAATAATTCGGGCTAAGTGACCCTACGCGGGCGGCGATGGCGAATTTCGAACAGGCGCGTGCTGAGGGACACGCCATCCAGAGCGGTTCCGTCGATCAGGGCAATCGGGCGATTGTGCAGAAACAACACATGGGTTTCAGCACACGGGCACGCATCGATCCATGGTTCCGTTTCCAGCTGCGAATCAAGAATGGATTGGCGAATTCTTGGAAGCGAAAACCGAAGTGCCGGACGATGACGCTGGCGGGAACGCTGGCTGATCCGGTCAATTAGTAACATGATCTTTCTCCCGCGCAAACTGATGACCGCTGTTTAAGATGCGAATCGAGTGCCAAACAATCTGGACGTTGGCATCCAATTGTTAATCCTCGTCGGAACTATGGATTTGGAAACGGGTTGTGGATCAACAAGTCAAATAGCTCAAATAGGCGAGGGCCCTGTTCGTTTGAAAATCCAGCGCAAGAACAAACACGCGCGGCGCATGTTGCACATTGGGAATTGCTTGCAATCTCACCTGCGCCCTGATAAAACAAAATCAAATCCGTGGTCAAATCCTGGAATGCCACGATCTCCATTTTTGAGGGAACTTCCATGCGAATCCGCCTGATGACGAGTCTGTTTCTATTGCTCGGCCTGGTTCTGCCCATTCGCGCCCAGGAGCCGATTGAGACGGCCTCCAACGGCATGATTACCGACGCGCTCGAGCGGTTGAATGGCCGATTTTCCCTCGAGGAAGACCACTACGCCATTCAACTCAAGAATCGCACCTACAGGCTTTACCGTCTGGATGCCGGCAAGCGGCTGCTCATCAAGGCGGGCATCAAGTCGCAGCCGTCCCTGGCCGTCTTGAATCGTTACAACGAGAAAATCGCCGTCACCACCCGGGCCGTCCGCTACGAAAAAACGGGCGTGTTCCTGGAAGCCGGCCTCGACTGCCAGCTGGGCGTCACGCAGACGAGCATCGCGAAATTCGTCACGCGCTTCACCGACGATGTCGTCAAATTTGAAGCGTTTCTTGCCAAGAACCCCGGTGTCGAGGACGTCGCTCAACCGGTGGGCGATCCAAAAGTCGCGCCCGTAATCGGCAAGCGCAAGGTTCCGTTCGCCGTAACGCCCGGCTCCGACGACAAGGAATTCGTCATCACGTTCCCGACCGCCGATCCGCAAAACTGGGAAACCGCGTGGAAGGTCGTCTGGGACATGGAAACCGCCAAACACGCCAACGATCAGGGCTTCAAGTTCCCCAAGGGCCGCGGCAATGCGTCGGTGCTGTTCAAGATCAAGAAAGCCTACTTCAAGCCAGGCCAAAAGGCGGAGTGGATTCAGGTGCTTGACGATGCGCATCCGTCGGAGTTTTACGTTCCGTATTATTTCCGCGGGACGCGTTTTTACGATCTGAGGAGCGTCGGCGGTTACGTGCCGCTCTCGGCCAAGGAAGGCGGCGCGGTCAGCCAGGTGCTCAGCAAAAGCCGGCGCGTGATCGCCGAGTTGCGCGACACCGGCCCGGCCTACAAACACGGCAGCATCACGCGCCGCGGCGAGGAACTCACTCTCTTCGCCAACTTCGGCGCCGCCAACTACACCTACATGATCGAATATGGCTTCAAGGACGACGGCGGCATCGTCTTCCGACACTCTCCCACCGGCTACAACTTCTTCAGCCATTTCGACGCCACCCACATGCACGGCAGCTTCTGGCGCATCGGCATGAAATTGGGCCCTGACGGCAATAACGACACCAACCAGGTCTTCATCACCGGACTACCCACCAATCCCAGGGACCAGGGCGACGGCGGGAAACTCGACATCAAGGAGGTCACGACCGAGAGCTTCCACGACTGGAACCCGGCAGCCTTCACCCGCATTCGCGTCACCAATCCCAACTACTCCATTGTCCCCGAAGGCAAGGGGCGGCCCGCCCTGCCCATCAGCTACGATCTCGTTACCACGCCGCAGGGCCTGGCGCGACACAAACGCTTCAAAGATGAAAAATTCACCCACCACGATTTCTGGATCACCCGCCAGGATTGCCCCGAAAAAATGTACGTCTACCTCGGCAACCACTTCTTCACGCCAGACGGAAACGTCAATCCCAACCTGGCCAAGCTCGACAAGAAAAACGCCGTCATCTGGCACTCTTCCTCCGCCCTGCATGTGCCGCGCGCGGAAGACGGCATCCTCAAGGGCAACAGCACCGCCAACGGCCAGGCGACCATTTACTGGACGACCTTTGAACTGAGGCCGCGCAACCTCTTTTTGCGAACGCCGATCTATCGCGCGTCGCCGTGACCCCTCTGCGTTTAGCGCTCGCGGGTCGCCACGCGGGCGCGAAAACCCAACCTCCGTTTAGCCGCGACCCGAAGGGGAGCGCGGGTAAAATTTTCTCGCGGTGGTTCCCGCGCTCCGCGTCGGGTCGCGGCTAAACAAAATCGGAGATTTCCCCGTGGATTTTCCGGGAATGGGCCAGGGACCTCCAGAGGAGCAGCTGAAGCAGTTGCTCGCGGGCCTGGGTATTTTCCTCGTCGTCTATTTCATCTACCTCGTGGTGCTGCTCGCCACGCTCATCTACTATCTCATCACGATGTCATCGGCCCTTCGGCAGGTGTCGCCGGACAATCGCGCCATGGAGCCGGGGCTTGTGTTCCTGGGCTTGATTCCGTGTTTCATGATGGTGTGGAGTTTCGTAATCGCGGGTCGAGTGTCCAGATCGCTGGAAAAGGAATACCAGCAGCGCGGCCTGGAGGGCGATGGCGATTTTGGCTGGTCGATTGGTTTGTTCGCCAGCGTTTTTCTGATCGTGACACCCCTGTGGATCATCCTGGGATTGTTGCACGCGCGCAAGGTCCGACGTTACCTGCGCATGCTGGAAGTCGCGCGGCCCCCGGCCGAATTACCGCAGCCGACTGGCTATGAAGAGGAAGATTGAGTATTCCCGAAATGTAAGCAAAAAAAGCTTGCTTCCACCAGTGGCTTTCGTATGGTCTTGTTATCTCCAGCGGGTGTTCGATTCGTTTCAAGATGTAAACCATTTGCGACTCAAAAGGAGCGTGCTGTGGATCATTCGTCATTGATGTTGTTTGCTCAGAGGGGCGGCGGCGGTGGTGGAGCGGAAGCTGCGGGCGGCATGATTGCCATTGTGGCCATGTGCTGCTACGGGACCGTGATCCTTGCCTCGTTGGCCTGGGCGATCTTCGTTTATGTCTCCCTTTACAAGGCATTCAGTGCCGTGTCCCCGGGAAACCGCGACATGGAACCGGCGATGATCTTTTTGATGCTCATCCCGTGCTTTGGTCTCATTTGGTACTTCATCGTGGTAATTCGGTTGGCGAGCTCCCTGAAAAAGGAATTCGCCGATCGCGGTCTCAAGGAAGACGGAGATTTCGGGCAATTACTGGGTATCCTGGTGATTTTGCCCGTCGTCGGATTCATCTGCCAGATCATGTGGGTCTTCAAAATCCGCGGCTACACCGCACAGCTAACCGGTGGTGGTGGCAAACGGCGCAGCCGAGACGACGACGACGAATAGGATTCCGAAGGCGAAAAAACGATCGGACTTTGCCAGAGCCCGCCGCGATGGGACGAACCCACCGGCGGGCCCTTTTTTTTGAAGGGTAGGCGTCCATGTTCACCGCACATATTGCCCTCAACGCCGTGTCCCCGAGAAATCGCGACCTGGAACCGGCGATGGTGTTCCTGCTCCTCATCCCCTGCTTCGGACTGATCTGGTGGTTCATTCTCGTCATGCGCGTGGGAAGTTCGCTGGCAAAAGAATTCGAGGAGCGCGGCCTGGAGCCAGATGGCGATTTCGGCACCTTGATGGGGATCCTGGTAATTATCCCGTTCGTCGGCATCATCTTCGCCATCCTGTGGAATTTGAAGATCTCCGGCTACGTCGCTGAGTTGGCCGACACGGGTGGCGGAAGGCGTTCGCGCCGGCGCGATGGCGAGGCATAGCCATCTGGGGCGCGTCTCGCAGACTGTTATTTTGGCGTCGGGGATTTTCGGAAATCCGCGCGGAATTTGAGTTTAGGCGTTGACCCGGTGTGCCAGCCATGTAAAAATGGTGAATTGATGAAATCCCCGTAGCGGGGTTTCTTCGGCTGGCGACGCTTCGTCGAAACGTCGCCAACCGGTCGTTTTCCTTGTCCTTGAACAGGAGTAACAAGCCCTTGCCGCCAGGGACCTTTTTCGATCGCAATCGCCGGGAACAACAAACGCGAGTCAACGAGCAGATTCGCATCAGCCCGATCCGTCTGGTCGGGCCCAATGGGGAGCAGGTCGGGGTCATTCCCACCGCGCAGGCCATGGAGATGGCGCGCGAAGTCGGGCAGGACCTCGTCGAGGTGGCGCCGCTGGAAAAGCCGCCCGTTTGCAAAATCATGGACTTCGGCAAGTTCAAGTTCCAGCAAAAACAAAAGCAAAAAGAGAAGACCAAGACGCATCAGCAAAAGCTGAAGGAAATTCGGCTGCGCCCGAAGACGGACATCCACGACGTGGAAACCAAGGTGCAGCAGGCGCGTAAGTTCCTGGAACACCACGACAAGGTGCTGGTTTACGTCATGTTCAAGGGACGGGAAATCCAGCACACCGAGGAAGGTAAACGCATCCTGCAGATGATGAAGGAAAAGCTCCTGGATATCGCCAAGATCGAGAAGGAGCCGATGCAGGAAGGCAAACGCATGTCGATGATGCTGGCGCCAAAATAATGCTTCGTTAAGCGCCCGCGGGCGCTAAACGTAAGGTAGTGGTACAGTTTGAAGTAGGTCAGGCATTCTTGCCTGACTGCAGCCGCGAAACGTCAGGCTGGAAAGCCTGACCTACAGCAAACCGTACCACCACCAAACGTGAACAATCGTTGGACAACGGCCCGGTAGGTCATACAATACTTAACTCTCTTCGAGTCGATCGGGGAGAGTTTTTCGTTTGAAAGGTTCCGCCATGCCAAAGTTGAAGACCCACAAGGGAGCGAAGAAGCGTTTCCGCGTGTCCGCCAACGGGAAGTTGAAGCGCGCCCAGGCCGGCAAGAAGCACCTGAACAGCCCGAAGGCCGCCAAACGCAAAAGGCAGCTGCGCGGCCGGGTCGCCGAGGTGGGCCGCGTCGCGGAGAAGTACATCGAGATGATCGGCGGCAAATGACAATTTCGCCGCTTGCGGCTTAGCGTTCGCGCGATGCCGTGCGAGCGCTAAGCCGCAAGCGGCACGCGCGACGCACCCAGGGCAGCCATGCCCCTGGCCGTCGAGTTTTTTCTGAAAGGAGCCAAGTCATGGTAAGGGCCAACAGCGGCGTGCCCATGAAAAAAGGGCGCGCCCGCACACGCAAGCTCACCAAGGGCTTTCGGGCAGGCAGGCATAACCTTTATCGCCAGTCGCTCGTCACCCTGATCCGCGGCCGGGTCTATGCCTTTCGCGATCGCCGCGTCCGCAAGCGTCAATTTCGCCGGTTGTGGATCATCCGCATCAACGCTGCTTGCCGCGCGCGTGGCATGCGTTATAGCCAACTCATTCATGGATTGCAGAAGGGGCTGTCGGAGCTCAATCGGCAAACGCTGTCGGAGATCGCGATTCACGATCCGGCGGGGTTTGACAAGATCGTGGAGTTTGCCAAGCAGCAACTGTAGGGAGTCAAGCCCCACCATGAGCGCAGCGATTGGTGGGGATCGAACCCGCGACAACCCCCACCAATCGCTGCGCTCATGGTGGGGCTTGCGCGAAAAACCATGTCGGACCTTGCTTCCCTTGAACAACGCGCCCTGGCCGAATTGGCCGTCTGCGCCGATGAGCCGGCTTTGCGTGCCTGGAACACGAAATATTTCGGCGACAAGGGCGAAGTCGTCGCGGCCCTGAAGGCGATCGGCGCCATCCCGAAGGAAGAGCGCAAGACTTATGGGCAGGAAGCCAATCGGGTCAAGGAAGCGCTCACCAAGGCTTTTGAAGGGACGCTCGCCGGCGCAAAAGAGCGGGCGCTAAACGCAAGCCTCACGGCCAACCCGCTGGATGTGACGTTGCCCGGCAGGCCGGTGCAGCGCGGGCGTTTACATATCGCCACGCAGATCATGCGGCAAATCTACTCGATCTTCGCTGACATGGGTTTTCAGGTCTATCGCACGCGCGAAGTCGAAAGCGATGAGATGAATTTCGAGCTGCTCAATATGCCGCCGCACCATCCGGCGCGCGACATGTGGGATACGTTTCACACGACGACGCCCGGCGTCATTCTGCGCACGCACACATCGCCGGGGCAGATTCACGTGATGCGCGAGTTTCATCCGAATCCGATTCGCGTTATCCTGCCCGGCATGTGTTACCGTTACGAGGCAATCACGACCCGCAGCGAGATCCAGTTTCAGCAGGTCGAGGGGCTGGTGATCGGCCAGCACGTGACGATGGCCGACCTGAAGGGCACCATTACCGCATTCGCTCGCCGCCTCTTTGGCCAGGAGCGGCAGGTGCGCTTTCGGTCAAGCTATTTCCCGTTCACGGAGCCATCGATCGAGGTGGACATCGATTGGCCCAGGGACGACCCGAACGCGGACCGCCTGACCAAGGGCACGGGCTGGCTCGAGATCATGGGCGCCGGCATGGTGCATCCCGTCGTGCTGCGCAATGGCGGCTACGATCCGGCGGAGTACAGCGGCTTCGCGTTCGGCATGGGGCCTCAGCGCATCACGATGTTGAAACACGCGATCGATGACATTCGGCAATTTTGGGGCAATGACCTGCGGTTCTTGCGGCAGTTTTGAGGCTAATCCCGCAGCCTTTCGGCTGCGGACGTTTGCGGTTTCTTGCACGCCCGCAGCCGAATGGCTGCGGGATCGCGCCACGGGAGAGGCCCATGCCGAGTCCAGGCAAACAATGGCGCCATGTGATTTTCTCCACGCACACCAGCTGGCTGCCCGGCGACCCGCGCGGCTTCCGCAATCGGGAGCACCGGATTCATAGCTCGGGCGACTACAAGAATCCGCCGCCCAAAGAAGAGCACGCGGGCTTGTATCGCTATGCCCAGAAAATCAGCGGCGAGCCGGTCGTCCTGCCGGTGGAGCATCGTGAGACCATCGGTCGCGCGATCATCGCGGACCTGCAAAAACGCGATTGTCGAGTCCTGGCGATTGCGATTGCTTCGACGCATGTTCATATATTGTGCGAGTTGCCCGAGGCACCGGCTGAATATCGCGATATCGTCGGGCGGTGCAAAACGGCTGCCTGTTATGCGGTAAGGGAGCAAAAGCCTGGACGCCTTTGGGGGCGAAACGCGACGTACAAACCGATCAATGATGAACAACACCACAAGAATACGTTTCGTTACATCCTGGCGCAAGAGGACGCCTGGACCTGGTCGTTCAAGGAAGGATTGCAAGAGGAACCGGACGGGAAGGATTCTGAAACCGAAGGCGAAATGCCCTGATCCCGCAGCCTTTCGGCTGCGGGCGTGTAAATCCATGTGCATCGCCCGGCCTGATCCCGCAGCCTTTCGGCTGCGGGCGTGAAAGTCACCCAACGCCCGCAGCCGAAAGGCAGCGGGATTGAACCATGAAAATCCCCCTATCCTGGCTGAGCGACTACATCGACATCACCATTCCGCCGGCGCAGCTCATCGACCGCCTGACGCTTGCCGGCATGGAGGTGGCGTCCACGCGCGTCCTGGGTCTGCCGATCCCGGAGGGGGTGCGCGTCAAGTCTGAAGAACGCGGCCCCGTTTGGGATCGCGACAAGGTCTTCATCGCCGAGGTTCTTTCCACCGAAAAGCACCCCAACGCCGACAAGCTCAAGTTGCCCACCGTCACCTGGGGCGCGGGCAAGGTCAAGCAGCTTGTTACGGGCGCGCCGAACATCCACGTCGGCGACAAGGGGCAGAAGGTCGTGCTCGCGCTTTCGGGTTCGGTTCTCATCGATGGCCATTCCGCAGACCGCAAGATGTCCGAGCTGAAGCCGACGACGATCCGCGGCTTGCCAAGCGATGCGATGGTCTGCTCGCTGCTCGAATTGGGCATCTCCGAAGAGCACGAGGGCATCATCCTCTTGGAGAGCGACGCCCCGGTGGGCACGCCGCTCGCGGATTTCATGGGCGATATCGTCATCGAGATCGACGTGCTCCCGAACACCGCGCGCTGCCTGGCGATGATCGGCGTCGCCCGCGAGGTCGCTGCCATCACCGGTCAAAAGTTGCGACTCCCGTCACCAGCCCCGAACGCAGGCGAGGGGGCGGGCGAATCCATTGCTGGCCAGGTCAACGTCGAAATCGACGATCCAAAACTATCCGCCCGGTACATCGCCGCCCTCATCAAGAACATCCAGCTCGGACCCGCGCCTGGCTGGATGCAGCGGCGTTTGCTCTACGCGGGGATGAGGCCCATCAACAACATCGTCGATATCACCAACTTCGTCATGCTCGAATGGGGCCAACCGCTGCACGCATTCGATTTCGACGTGCTGGTCGAACGCGCCGGCGGCAAGACGCCGACGATTATCGTTCGGCCCGCCCGCGCCGGAGAAACACTGCTGACCCTCGACAAGCAGGAACGCAAGCTGGCGCCGGAGCATCTTGTCATTGCCGACACCAAGGGGCCGATCGCGCTCGCCGGCGTGATGGGCGGGCTGGAAACCGAAGTCACGGACAAGACGAAGAACATTCTGCTGGAGTCGGCGAGTTTCGACTTCGTCAGCATTCGCCGCACATTCCGTCATTTCGATTTGCCCAGCGAGGCCAGCGCACGCTTCAGCCGCGGCATCCATCCGGAAACCGCGAAACCCGCCGCCGAACGTGCCGCCGATCTGATGCGGCAATACGCTTCCGGCAACGTGTGTCAGGGGCTCGTCGATTGCTATCCCGCGCCGCGGGCGCCGCAAGTTGTCGATTTCAAACTGGACGCCATGGATCGGCTGCTTGGGTTCAAGATCGACGCGGAGGAAGCGATTCGTATTCTGCGCGCCCTTGAATACGAGGTAAATCCCTCCGCTGACGCCTCGAGGTCGTTAACGGTCACGGTGCCGACGCATCGCCTCGATGTGCAAGAGGGCGTTGCCGATCTCGTCGAGGACATCGTCCGCATTTACGGCTATGACCGCGTGCCGACGACTTTGCTTTCCGAGCCGTTGCCGAAGCAACAAGCCAACGAGCCGATCGTTTTCGAGGAAAAGCTGCGAGACATCCTGGTCGATTGCGGCTTGCAGGAGGTGGTTTGTTATGGGCTGACGATGCCAGAGAAGGAAGCTCGTCTAACCACGAACGCGGCGTCCACCATTCCTGGCCCCCCAGAATACGTGCGCTTGCAGAATCCCATCAGCAGTGAACGGGTTGTGATGAGGCAAAGCGTGTTGGCGAGCGTCCTCGAAATTGCCGAAAGCAATATTCGTAACACGGAAGATGTGCGAATTTTTGAAATTGGATTTGTCTACCTTGGAGGCGGCGAAGAAAAGCTGCCGAAAGAACTTCGCCGATTGGCGATCGTGATGATGGGGGACCGAATGCCTGAATTCTGGGGTGATGGCGGCTCCAAGGCGGCAGGCCCACTTGACTTCTTTGAAATCAAGGGGGTCATCGAGGCCCTGGCAAGCGATTTGCACTTGAGCAACATCAAGTTTCATCCAGCCGAGGCGGGGTTCTTGCATCCGGCGAAAGCAGCGGGACTGGTCGTCGGCGGCCTGGTGATGGGCGTCTTTGGGGTCCTGCATCCGAAGGTCGCGCAGGCCTACAACCTCGGCGAGGGCACGATCCTGGTCGCCGAGTTTGACGTGGACGCGCTGCAAGCCGCGACCCCGGCTCGCTTCAGTTATACGCCCGTGCCACGCTTCCCGGCAGCCTTGCGCGACATTGCCGTCGTCGTGGATGAATCGATTCCTGCGGAAAGAATCGAAGCTGAAATCCGCGCCGCTGGCGCCGACCTCCTCCGTAACGTCCACCTTTTCGACCTCTACCGCGGCAACCAGATCCCCGCCGGCACCAAGAGCCTCGCCTATGCGCTTTCGTATCAGGCCGACGACCGTACCCTTGCAGACAAGGAGATCGACAAGGCGCACAAGAAAATCGAAGACCGGCTGAAGAATGTGCTGAAGGCAACGATCCGCGGAAAGGAATAACCCCTCGTCCTCGGCACGCCATTGGGATATCTGGCATTCAGCGTTCCACATCCCGGAAAGAAAAAGTTGATGGCCCTCGAAAAAAACCGGGGGAATCCACGGGGCCACAAGGACTTGCAACGCGACTACGACTTTTATCTGAGACTTCAGCCGCGGCGCAAAACAATTCATGCCTGGGCCCAAAGTGGAGTTCGCGACCCTGAGTCACGGCTGCCGCTTGGTTTTCATCAGGTTTTCCTGGTGCATCCGCCGCTCGACCAATCCTGAAGCGGGCGAGCATGAAAATGCGCGCCGCTGCGGTAGAATTGGCTAGAATCTCAGAGTACCCGTTCGACCTCGCCGGGCACATCCGCCAGGAATGGGCGCTACTGGGAGGCTCAGGGCATGGTGGACGATTCGCGGCTCGGTGAATTGCTGAGAGAGTGGGAGGAAAGCCGCCGCCGCGGCCAGGATCTTTCCCCGGAGGACTTGTGTCGGGATAGTCCCGATTTGCTCAGCGCGCTCGCGCACCAATTGGAGATACTCAAGAACCCGCCATCAGAATCGCCCAGCACCGTGACCACGGCGACGGCGTCCGTCGATGCGGCCAGCTCGACCGGCACGGACTCAGATTTTGCCACCGCGGATTATGAGATCATCCGTGAACTCGGCCGCGGCGGGATGGGCATTGTCTACCAGGCGTTTGACAAGAAGCGCCAGCGCACCGTGGCGCTCAAGACCTTCAAGAGAATTGATTCGTCGGCCCTGTATCGTTTCAAAAACGAATTCCGTGCGCTTGCCGACGTTACCCATCCGAACCTGGTGCCACTTTTTGAACTGATTTCCGACGGCCGAAGTTGGTACTTCACGATGGAATATGTCCAGGGTGTGGACTTCCTCACCTACGTGCGAACCGCGACCGTCACTTCGGAGGCGGAGGGAGCCAACTCAGGAGCAGCGCGCCACGCGGCATTGCGTGCGGCGTTGCGGCAGCTGGCCGCGGGGATTGTCGCGCTGCACGGCGCGGGAAAACTCCATCGCGACATCAAGCCGTCCAATGTGCTGGTGACGAAGGAAGGCCGGCTGGTGCTGCTCGATTTCGGTCTGGCCGCCGACATCGAGAACCAGAGCGATGCCGTCCGCGTCGTTGGCACGGCGCCTTACATGGCGCCCGAACAGGCGCTGGGCCGGCCGGTGACCCCGGCTTGCGACTGGTATAGCGTTGGCGTGATGCTTTATGAAGCGCTGACCGGCCGGCGGCCTCACGTCGGCGGCCGGCGCCAGGTGCTCATCGACAAGCAACACGTTGACCCGCCGCTGCCGAGGTCGCTCGTGCCGGATATCCCGGACGATCTCAATTCCCTGTGCCTCGATTTGCTGAACCGGACCGCCGAGAGTCGCCCTTCCGGCCCCGAGGTCGTGCGCCGGTTGCGCTCTCAGGAATTGCAGGCCGAAAAACCGCCGGCGCCCGTGACGGAACCAATGCCGCAGATGCCGTTCGTTGGGCGAAAGCACCACCTTGCAGCCCTGCGCGAAGCGTTTCTGGCAACCCAGACGGGCAAGGCGGTGACCGTGTATGTTCACGGCCGGTCCGGGCTTGGCAAAAGCGCGCTGGTGCAGCGATTCCTGGCGAGCCTGCAAGACGTCGACGGGGTGGTCGTATTGAGCGGCCGATGTTATGAACGCGAATCGGTCCCTTACAAGGCGCTCGACAGTCTGATCGATTCCTTGAGCCAATATTTGGGTCGGCTGGCGCCGCTGGAGGCTGCGGCGTTGCTGCCGCGCGACATCCTGGCGCTGGCCCGCGTTTTTCCCGTGTTGCGTAACATTGCTGCCCTTTCCGGATCGGCGCGCCAGCCTACGGAAGCCCCCGATCCACAGGAGTTGCGTCGCAGGGCCTTCAGCGCCCTGCGCGAGCTTCTGACTCGCCTGGGTGACCGGCGACCGCTAGTCCTGTTTATCGACGACCTGCAGTGGGGCGACCCGGATAGTGCCGCGCTGCTCTCCGAGGTTTTGCGGCCTCCCGATCCGCCCGTCTTTTTGCTGATCGGCTGCTTCCGTAGCGAAGACGCCCGTGCCGGCGCGCTCCTGAGTTCGCTTTTTCAGCCACTCGAACGGGCCGACCCTGCGATGGAGCGGCGCACCCTGGCAGTCGATGTCCTGACGACTGCCGAGGCCAGCGAGCTGGCACTTGCCCTGGTCGATGCGGACGACGTCGCGCGGGCTGCGCAGGCGGACACCATCGTCCAGGAAGCGAGCGGGAATCCGCTGTTTGTTTCGGCGCTGGCCCGGCACATTCAGGCGCGGGCCGGGGCCCGCTCTTCAGTCGCCTCGCGGGAGCTGTCGCTTGACCAGGTTCTTTGGGAGGGATTTCAGGCATTGCCAGCGGAAGCCCGCCGACTCCTGGAAGTCCTGGCCGTCGCGGGTCGGCCCCTGCAACAGGCCGATGCCTGCAAGGCGGCCCAGCTCGCGGGGGAACAGGAGGTTGTCTTGTTGAGTCTTCGCATCGCTCACCTGGTGCGCGGCACCGGACCGGGCACGGATGACGACATCGAGGTATTCCACGACCGGGTACGAGAAATCATCGCGGCGCACCTGACAAACGACCTGTTGAAAGGACACCACGCCCGCCTTGCCGCCACCCTCGAAGAGTCGGGACACGCCGATCCCGAGAGCCTGGCGGTTCACTTCCAGCGAAGCGATGACGCGGCGCGAGCAGGGCACTACTACGGCGTGGCCGCCAAGAGAGCCGTGGAAGCCCTGGCATTCGATCGCGCCGCCACGCTTTTTCGGCTGGCGCTGGAACACCAGCCAAAAGCCGCCGCCGACCAGCACTCGCTGCGCGTCGAACTGGCGCACGCGCTGGCCAATGCTGGGCGAGGCGCCGAGGCGGCACAGGAATATCAGGCCGCGTGCGTGGACGTGCACGGCGCCGAGGCGCTCGACCTCGAACGGCGGGCGGCCTACCACTACTGCATCAGCGGCCGCCTGGAGGAAGGCAAGGCGGCCTTCGATGCAGTCCTCGCGCGCGTCGGCATGCATCGCCCGCGCGCGCCCTGGCGTGCTCTTGTCTCGCTGTTGTTTGGCAGGCTTCGCCTGTGGCTGCGTGGCACGCGCTTTCACGAGCGAAGCGCCGATCAGGTTGCCCAGCAGGATATCGACCGAATCGACGTGGCCTGGTCCGCTTCCGCCGGCCTTAGCATGTTCGACGTCGTCGCTGGCGCCGACTTCCAAACTCGCAATCTCTTGCTGGCCCTCCGCGCCGGCGAACCGTTTCGCGTGGTACGCGCCCTGGCCTGGCAGGCGGCCCATACGTCCAACCTCGGCTGCGCCTACTGGCCGCGCACGCTCAAGCTTCTCAACGAGGCCCAAACGCTGGCGCGGCGAATCGCCCATCCCTACGCCCTGGGAATAACGACGCTGTCGGCCGGCGTCGCGGAGTTCACCTCCGGCCGCTGGAAAAACGCCCGGATCGGGTTGGAGCGCGCCGAACAGATCCTGCGCGACGAATGCACCGGCGCGGCCTGGGAACTCGGCACGGCCCACACATTCACGCTGTGGTCGCTCTTCTACCTTGGGGAGTTGGCCCGCATGAGCGAACGGTCGGCATTGCTGCTGCGCGAGGCGCAGGAAAGAGGCGATCTCTACGCCGCCACCACGCTTGGCACTTTTTCCGAAGCGATTGCCCGGCTAACCGCGAACGATCCGCCTGGAGCCAGACAGGTCGTGACCGAGTATCTGGGGCAATGGTCCCAGCAAGGGTTTCACGTGCAACACATGATTGCCTTGATGAGTCAGACCTACATTGATCTCTACTGCGAACAAGGCGCCGCGGCCTGGCAGCGCATCAACGACCGGTGGCCGGCTTTGAAAGGCTCGAACCTTCTGGTTGTCCAGGTGATTCGTGCCCTGTTGATCAATCTGCGTGCCCGTAGCGCTCTGGCGGCGGCGCGCGAGGCGACCGATCCGATGCCCTTGGTGCGCGCCGCCGGGCGTGATGCCGGCAGGCTGGAACGAGAACGGACGCCCTATTCTGTTCCACTCGCCGCAATGATCCGGGCCGGGATCGCGGTATTGCGCGGGGAAACGGCAGAGGCAGCGTTTCGTTTCGCGGAGGCAGCAGCCGGGTTCGACGCCGCTGACATGGGCCTTTTCGCAGCGGCGGCAAGCCATCGGCGCGGACAGCTGCTGGCAGGCCCGCAAGGGGCGGCGTTGATCGATGCCGCCGTCGCCAGGTTTGTCGAGCAGGGCGTCCTGGATCCCACGCGGATGATCCACGCGCTGGCGCCAGGGCCAGGTGTCGTCAAGCCCGCCAGATGATCCGGCCGTTGCCGATGGCGAAATCGAAGTCCAGGTGCCAGGCGTTGTTCACATCGATCACGGTGTCAGCGCTGGCCGACCCGGAGCGAGGCAGGCCGAGTTCATCGATCATGGGGTGGCTGTCACACTGGGTCACGGTTACCTGAAATGGACCACCCGGCGCCGTTCCCAGACTTCCGATGCGTCCAATGGTGGCCGTCGCCTCAACGATGGCCTGGTAACAGGCCTGCTTGCCATCGACGGCATCGCGGAATTCCTTGAGGAACACGAGAGGAACGTCCGTCAGCGACAGAAGGCTGGCCAAATCGAACGCAGCGCTGGCGGCTTTACCACGGGTTTTTCCGCCCGCCTTGTCAAATGCCTCGACAAAGCCGCGCATGGCGGCTGTTGTGCTTTCATATTTCCGGGATTTCGCGACGGGGCTGGTGGGATTTTTGCGGCGGACATCGATCAGAGTCGTGGCGACCGCCTCGGTATTGCTGCCGAAATTCTTGATGGCCAGGGCATTCACGCTGAACACCGGCCCTGCGGCGCCAGGGAACGTCGCGGTTTCCTTGGCGAAACCGTAGATCTCACGACCCGCCGCCACGGCCCAGGCGTTATCGACGAAAAGGTAGGGCTGGAACCAGACGAGGCGCGGCAACGACCAGCCGGTCTGGTCAATGGCCAGGAGCGGGACCCAGAATGACACATCGGTCTCCGGGCTCCAGCCCTTGGCGTCGTCGGGCGGGGTCAACGACTGCACGCGTGCAATGTAGGCCATGGTGAGCAAAACGCGCGGCACGAACGCCTGGTAGCGGATCCGGTCTTGCCCCGGAAGGTTCAAGTAGCGATCGCACATTTGCTGCAACGCCCCCGTATCCGAGGGGAGCAGGTAGCTATAGAAATCCACGCCTGTGAGTCTGGCCGGCTGGCATGGCACCTGTTCGCCGCCGCGCACGACATAGCTGGCTGTGCCCGCCGGCGCCGTCGCCAGGGCGCTTGAGCAGAAATCCGTTTCCCCGAAGATGACCCCCGGGTAGCCGCAGATCGCCCGAGAGGCTTGCAGCCCGCCCATGACCGCGGCCTCGACACAGCCCGCATTGATGCCGGTCTTGAGCCAGTCCCCTGCCAGCACCAGGTTGGCGAATCCAGATTGGTCGGCCTTGAGGCGATATTGCGTGCTGTTGGGGACCGATTGAACATACCGCTCGGTCGGGTCGATGTTGGCGCGCCAGAACTGGTAGTCGAAACGGGCCTGGCCTGCTGCGCCACTCGGATCGACGAGGGCGTTCCAGTCGAGTTCGTTCGGGTTGGACGGGTTGGTCGCGTTGGGCCAAAGCGGTCGGGTCAGACCCGTCTTGAGGTAATTCAGGCTATTGTCGTGAGCACGCTGCATTTCACTGACCTGAAAGGCCGAAGTCGCCGCGGGATCCGGAATGCTGGGAGCATCCTCCAGGGCGTTGCAAAAGTAGGCGATGTTGCGAACGTTGTCCGAGGGCCCCCAGTTCTCGACGCCGATCAGGTGGCTGAAGTCGGCCCAGCTATCGCGATAGGAGTCGAGGATGGCCGGCTCGGGCACGTTGGTCCAGCCCATGTCATCGGCGGTGCGATTCAGCCACAGCTGGAACGCCTGGGTTTGCACGGTCTGCACCTGGGCCACCATGTTTTGCCAGGCGGGACGGGCGGCAATCAACTCCGGGCAAACGTACTTGAGGGCGCCCAGGGAAATGCCCAGCACCACCTTGTCGAAATCCGTGCCGCGCTGAAGGGTGGTTGGATAAAGGTGTGGCCACGGCGACCAGGCCGACTCGAACACCTCGATGCCCTGGTTCTGGTAGTTTTCATAGGCGACGCGCTCGGCGTCGACGAACTGATCGGCCAGCGGCGTCGCAGGCCAGCAATCGAGCGGGTTGGTGTAGCCGGCCAGGGGAATGGGAACGAGAGGCTGGTATTCGCCGGCCTTCATGGTGGCTTGCCGGCTGATCTGAATCGTGTCAACGAACTGCCCGCTTGCGTCGAGGCCCAGGTTGTCCACGCGATGAAAGAACTTGAACTTAACCCCGCGATTCTTGAGGACCTGATACAGCGGCACGAAAACCACGTCGCCCATGCCCGCCTGCATGAAGTAGATGAAAGCGCCCTGGTAGGTAAAGATGGAACGTAACACGAATCGCAGAGCCACCCCCGCTCCCAACCGCGGCACGTTCGGGTCGCCCTTGGCGTAGGCGAACACCAGTTCGTAGATGCAGCGGATCGGCGCCGACCAGACGCTCCCGGTTGATGCTCCGTGGATGGTGAGCCATTCACGAAAATCATACTGGTCGAGGGGATCGAACGAAGTAGTGACGTGATCGACCAGAAGCCCGCGGACCAGCGTGATGGCGAGGTCCACCAGAATCCAGGTTCGTCGCAACGACGTGGCCCAGGAGGTTCCCGTGCCGAACAGGGCGGCGTGTCGTTTGGTGCGATATTTCTCCAGACTTTTTACGATGTGCAATTTCGTCGCCGGGTCAAGCTCGTGAATCGGCCCGGCGCATGCGCTGAGGTCGGCGCGAGCGGTGACCAGATAGCCCAGACCGTCCTCCATGCCTGCGAAGGGGGACATGGTGTGCGCGCCGAAGATCCACTGCAGGATGCGGTCGATGAGGTTGCTGATGCTCAAACAGACGCCGCCCTCGCCCGGCACGGCGTTATTGGTTGGCACGTTGAACGACCACGGCTCCCAGGTGCCGTTCATCGGTTCCATCATCGTGCAGAAGCTGTGCTTCTTGAAAGCTGCGTCCCAAGTGGCGAGCGGGTCGGTCAGGGGGTCTCGGCCCAGGGCGGCGTAACAGTCTTGCATCAGGTGGAAGGCGTTTTCATACATGCCCATCCAGATGTGCAGGCCATGTTCCTCGATGCGGTTGCGTTTGTCCTTATTGCGGCCGCTCGCGCCTTTGCCGCCAAGCCTCCACCCCATCTGGTAGATTGTGATTTCGTATTTGCTGTCCCAGCCGGCTTGGTTGGTCAGGGCGAACGCAGCGCTCATGGCGCCAACGCCGCCTCCGAGAATGGCGATCTTTTCGGGCGCGGGCATGGAACGGACCTCCGGGGTGGTGACGGGAATTGGTCAATCAGCCCCGGAATTCTAGCAGCCCGTTTACGAATTGCAAGCATTAATAGCGCACCGTTGCCCCGACCATGTAGGTGTCGGCAGCCACGGTGCTGCGGATAAGAGTTCCTGGAATGGTGCCCACCGGAAGCACCAGCGGTCCCTCGATCGAATTCTGGAAGGCGTGGGCATAGCCCACGGACAGCTTCAGAGCATTTGAAACGTTGTACGAAGCACCACAATAAAGCGTGTGCTCAATAATCGTCGGCGACACGACGTTGAAGCTGGTCTGGCTGTCGGGGATCGGATTCTCGTTGAACGTGTAACCCAACCTTAGCGATACCCTGTCGGTCACCTGGTATTGCGCGCCTGCTGCCATGGCGAAGGTACTGCGGAAGCCAAGCCCGCGTGTCGCCCCGGCGGCGTCAAAACCGGCTTGCTGAAAACCATCGGCGTTGCCGAAGTCAACGTAGCGGAAGTCGGCCGCCAGAAGCCAGCGGTCGAAACCGGAGTACGCAACGCCGACCGAGGCGATCAGCGGCAATTCGCCGCGAAAATTCGACCGGCGCGGCGTGCCGAGGGTGTCCACCGTGTTGAAGCGGAACGGCTCAAACCACTGAGGGCTCTTGAACGACGCGCCCAGATTCCAGCCGCCGTCCAGCTTGTAAAAGGCGCCCACCTGAAAACCGCCGCCCCACGTCATGTGGCTATGAGTTCCTGGGACATAGTTCAGGCGGGGATCGAGCGGCGCGACGAATAACGGGTCAATCTGGAGCAGCGCCAGATTCACGGTCGGTCCGCCACCGATGGAGAGTCGATCCGTTACCTGGAGCGACAACGTCGGCGCGATTTGCATGACCTGCAAGTTGCCATAGAGCGGGCCGAGACCAAGGCCGTTTGGTGCTTGCGCCGTCAGGATTGGATTGGCGCTGTCCAGCGGAAACAAGGCACTGCCGGGATAATTCACGCCAAAACCCGCCACGGCAAAAACGCCCAGGCCGTAGGTCCACGGCGACCCTTCCGGCCGGTACACGAGTCCAAGGGATGGCAACGGCACAATGCCGTTATCCCCATTGGTTGTGCCCGACAGTGGAATCGGTGGTATGCCCGGTCCGAATACACTGGCGGGATAGCTGGACGAAAGCGTGGACTGAACGTTCAGCAGTTCCACGCCAAAATCCATGGAATTACCCAACGCCGACGTCGTGGCCGGGTTCCAGTAAGTTGCGCCTAGACTGTCCAGCGGCGCGGCCACGGAGGCGCCGCCCATCGAGCGGTTGATCGGCCCCGCGCCCGTGAGAAACGGGCCATTCTGGGCGTGAACCTGCAGCGTCTGAGTGATGATCGCAAGCACGGCAAGGACCACACATCGGCGCAACGGTGGTAAGCGGAGCAACATGGTTTTTTCCCCGGGTTTGACGCAATTTGCAGAAACTATGTTGATCGATTCGGCCTTGAAGACGCCGATCTTTAGTAACGGGGCGCCGTCTACCCCGAAAACTGCGTAGTTTGGTCACAACCGAAACGATCAGGAAAGCCGGAAGATAGGAAGAATGCGGATCTGACTTTTTTTGCTTTCCTGTCTTGCTTATTTTGAGATTTGTCGACTTTTTTTGGATAAAGGGCGCGTAGAGAAATGGCCCATTCGTTTGTCCTCAATACCGTTCGTCAACGAGCCCTTGACCAGCCCCCAGCGCAAGCTGGGGGTTTTGGGAGGCTGCCCAAATCCCCACGGTTGCGCGCGGGTCTGGTGTCGCTCCCCCCATGTCTCGCGTGCCCGCGCCAATCAGGTCGTTCACTCACCGAGCCCGCCTATTGGGCGTCCCCGCAGCGTGCCTGAAGCGACCGCCTTATCACACCGCCGACCGCCGGACGGATTGCGATGGGGTTTGCTCCGCTCCACCCGCTGGGGTCTGAAATACAATGATGGAACTGGATTCCTCAAGGTCCGGCTCCTTTGTAAAAGTGATGAGGTAGAATTCACATGGGAAGAATTTTCGAGAAGCGCAAGCACTCAATCTTCAAGACGGCCGCTCAGAACTCAAAACTCTATTCCAAGTACAGCAAGCAATTGTACATGGCGGCCAAGAATGGCGTGCCTGATCCGGAGGCCAATCCGGTTCTGCGCAGTTTGGTCGAGAAAGCCAAGCGCGAAAATGTTCCGAGCCATGTCATTGAAAAGGCGATTCAGAAAGCCGCTGGCACGGGGGGCGAGGATTTCCAGTCCGCGCGTTATGAAGGGTTTGGTCCCGGCGGCGCGCTAGTCATTGTCGATTGCTTGACCGACAACAGTACACGTACCATCTCCGAGGTTCGCACTTGTTTCACCAAGACGGGATCCAAATTGGCTGCCAATGGATCCGTCGTGATGTCGTTTGATCACCTGGCGATCCTCTCATTCAAGGGTGACAATGACGAGAAAGTGCTGGAGGCCATATTTGCCGCGGATGTCGCCATCGAAGAGATCGAAAGCAAGGATGGCACGATTACGGTCTTTACCCCTCCCGCCGAGTTCTATAAAGCGAAAACCGCCTTGTTCGAGGCGTTCCCGGACCTTGAGCTGGAAATCCAGGAAATCACTTTCCTTCCGCAGGCAAGCAAGATGCTCAGCGGCGAAGACTTGGCCTCGTTCGAGAGATTGCTGGTCATGCTAAACGATTGCGATGATGTGCAGGAAATCTACCACAATGTTGCTCTTCCCAGCTAACCCCAATACCGTTCGTAAAGCGGAGCGATACCAGCCCCACGCGCAAGCGTGGGGATTTGGCCAGCCTCCCAAAACCCCCAGCTTGCGCTGGGGGCTGGTCAAGTGCTCTTTGACGAACGGTATCGCGACTAATCGTGCTGGTATGGCTCGACGCCCCTAACAAGCCATTGAGACACACACAACTTCTTATGTCCTGACCGGACTCGTCGTCGGACAACTCGACGAGGGCAACGAACGTGTAATCGACCTTGAAGGCCCGGTTCATGGCTGGCTTCCAGTAGGTTGCAGGAGCCGTGCAAAAAAGCGCTCGCGAGCCAGTTCCTGGCCGTTGACGAGGAGAACAAGCTCGTAAGTGCCTGGCGCCGGGAACACGAGGGTGATGTTGAACCTCAGGTCGTAGTTGTAGAGCGGATCGTTCAGGTCCCACGGGTCCGGCGGCGCGTCGGTCCAGACCACTTCGCCTGTCGTCGATTGCAGCTGGATTTCGATGCGATATTGTCCATGGGCGGACGCGAGACGAGCAAAAATGCCCACCCGCACCGATGCAGGATAGCGGTGATGGTCGAAGAAGGATCGCAGACCGATGAGGCACGTATCGTTGTATTTCGGGTCGGCGGTGACTTCTCGGCAGGTCAGAAAGGACTTGCAGATCGGAATGGGTGTGTTCATGGTTCCCTCCCCACTCCTATTAGACATAGGAAATGCGTGAAAACAAGAGAACACCGATCGGAAACCATGAAACGGCGGCGTTGCCAACTACTGGTGAGAATTGCGGGTTAGACCGACGGCTCCGTCGGTGCTTCCAGCGGCAGCTTGACCGTGAACTTCGAGCCTTTGCCGACGACGCTCTCGACGCGGATGCGTCCATGATGCTGTTCGATGATTTGGCGGCAGACGCTCAGGCCAAGGCCGGAGCCGCCGTGGCCTTGATCGTCGGGGCGCTTGGTGGTGTAGAAGGGTTCGAAGATGAGGCGGAGTTGTTCGGGCGGGATGCCGACGCCGGTGTCGCAGATGGCGATCTCGGCCATTTGGGTTTTCTTGTTTTCACGCACATCGATGGTGAGCCTGCCGCCGCTGCTCATCGCTTGCCTGGCGTTGATGAAGAGGTTCAGGAGAATCTGCTCGATCTGCCCGCGGATGATCGGCGCGGCCGGGCGGCCCTGAAAACGCTTTTCGATCTTGATCTGATGCTTGCTCAAATCCTTTTCGGTCAACAGCAAGACCTCCTCGATCAAGGCGACCAGATCGGTCATTTCGCGATGGGTGGCGCCATTGCGGGCGAAACCCAACATGCTGGAGATGATCGCGGCCGCTCGATGGCTGCCCTTGAGGATTTTCTCGAACGCCTGTTGTTTGCTGGCGTCGCTGCAATCGGGCCTCATGCCGAGCTTGGCATAGTTGATGAGCGTCGTGAGGATGTTGTTGAATTCATGCGCCACGCTGGACGCCAGTGTGCCGACGCTGCTGAGGCGTTGCGCTCGCAAGAGCTGTTCCCGCAACTGTTCATTTTCCGTGGAGACGGAGAGAACTTCCTGGTCGATCATTCGCGTTCTCCTGGCGAGCAAGGAGCCCAAGCGTGGAGGGACGCCGCTTTTCGCCCGCGGTCTCCGGTTGCCGGCCCTTCCGGCTCGCCTTGATTGTGCTGCAATTCGTCGTGCCAGATCAGGTATCGGCACACGCGTGGCGTCACTTCATCGGAAGTGCCGGAAGTGCTTTTGTTTCAGTCGGTTAAGCCAAGAGGTTGGCAGAAATGTGCAAGAGGCGGATGGTGCGCGAAAGGGCCGAGTCGGATGAAGTGGGTAAAAGGCAAACCCCAGGATGACCACAGCGATTCCTGGGGTTTGTGGGATTCCACCCCCGGGAATCGCTGTGCTCATCCCGGGGCTTGAGAAGAATTATTTTTGCGCGGGGCGGAAGACGAACTTCTGCGCCCGCCGCCCGATGATGTCGCCCAGGTACATGTTGCCCGTGGAATCGAAGGCGATGCAGTGGACCCAGTTGACCTCGCCGGGGCGCTCCAGGCCGTCATAGCCCTTGGGCAGCGTGAACAGCTGGAGCAGTTTTCCCGAGGTGTCGAACTTCATAAAGACTTGGTCCTTGGGCGGACAGCCGAGGGCGCCATCGGTCTTGCGCCACTGCATCGGCGACGAACCGCACACCCAAAGCTCGTCCTTCTTCGTCATGTGGAACCCCCAGGGGGTGACGATATTGCGCCACTGAGTAAGAAACTTGCCCTTGGTGGTGAACACCTGGATGCGCACGTTGTTGCGATCCGCGACGAAGATCTTGCCCGTGGAGCTGATTGCGATGGCGTGTGGGATGCTGAACTGCCCCGGTCCGTGGCCCAGACCGCCCCACTCGTTGAGGTACTTTCCCTTGCTGTCGAAGTGGACGATGCGCGCGTTGCCGTAACCGTCGGCGACGAAGATGTCCCCGTTGGCGGCGATGGCCATGTCGGTGGGCATGAAGAAGTGAGATTTGTCCCGGCCCGCCTCGCCCTTGGTGCCGAGCGTTTGCAGCAACTTGCCCTCGGGGGTGTAGCGCTGGACGACATGATGCTTGATGTCGGCGATCCAGACATTCCCGGCCTGATCGATCTTGATATGGTGTGGTGAACCAAGCTCCTTGCCCCACGACCGCACGAATTTGCCGTGCTTGTCATAGACCTGCACGGGATGTTCGGCGCGGGTGTAGACGAAAACGTTATCGCTGGCATCGACGGCGATGCCGGGGACGTGGCCCCACTGCATTCCGGCGGGGCGCTGCGGCCATTTGGCGTCCACGACGTAATCGACCGCGACGTTGACCCGCGGGTACGTTGGCTCTTTCGGCTCCTTCTTTTGCTGGGCCGAGCTGGTGGTGAAGAGCAAACCCAGGACGAATAGGCCGGCGGCGAACCATGATGGTTTCATTTCAATCTCCTTGCGAATGAGGTTCAGGCGTTGGTGCATCGTAACCGCGCCGGGGCGTGGAGCAAGCGCAAAATGATTCCTGTTCGCGGATTGGTTGTTACAATAGGATTGCCCTGACATGTCGGTCGTTTAGCATTATTGCCTGGGCGCGGCATCGGGCCCGCGCTCCCCTTCGGGTCGCGGCTAAACTCGGCATCTTCGGAGTCATGAGATGTTACGCGCATTAACGATCTTGTTCGCGAGCGCCTCGCTGGCGGTCCTCACGCAAACCCAACCTGGAGCGCCCGCACTTCAGCCCAAGGTCGTTGCCGAGGGCGATTGGCCCATGTTCCGCGGCGGTCCTCTACAAACCGGTGTGGCCCGCACCACGCTACCGGCGAAGCTCGAAATACGCTGGAAAGTCAACCTCAAGAAGGGAATCGAATCGACCGCCGCCATCGTCAAGGACACCGTTTACGTCGGTTGCTATGACGATCACCTGCACGCCTTCGACCTCAAGACCGGCCAGCCGCGCTGGAAGGTGAAGCTCGGCCCCATCAAGGCGCCGCCCAGCTTTTATCGCGACCGCATTTTCGTCGGCGATGAAGACGGCGTGTTCCATTGCGTGGATGCCAGGGCTGGCAAGGAACTCTGGAAGTTCGAGACCAACGGCGAGATCACCGGCGGCGCCAATTTCTCGGGCGATAACGTCCTCTTCGGTTCCCACGACTCCACGCTGTACTGCCTGGCGATCAAGACCAAGGAGGTCATTTGGAAGGTCAAGACGGAAGGACCGGTCAACGGTTCGCCGGTCGTCGCCAACGGGCAAACCTTCATGGCCGGGTGCGATAGCCATTTGCACATCATCGAGGTGGCCAGGGGCAAGACGCTGGCGAAAATCGAACTCTCAGGCCAGGCGGCCGCAACCGCGGCGGTCTCCGGCGACAAGCTCTACGTCGGCAATATGAACAGCGAGCTGCAAGGCATCGACCTGAAAAAAAGGGACGTGCAATGGTCGTACATGCCCAAGCGGGCTCAGCCGTTCTACTCGTCGTCAGCAGTCACCGACAAGCTGGTCGTCGCCGGCAGCCGGGATCGCTCCGTTCACGCAGTGAAGCGCGCCACCGGCGAAGCGGCCTGGTCGTTCAAGGCCAACGGGCGCGTCGATAGCTCGCCGGTGATCGTCGGCCAGCGCGTTGTGTTCGGCGACACGAGCGGGACGCTCTACGTTGTTGATCTCAACACCGGCAAGCAAGTTCAGAGCATCGATCTCGGCCAGGGCATCACCGCCTCGCCGGCTGTGGCGCATGGCTGCCTGGTCATCGGCACCACGGATGGGCTTCTGTATTGTCTTGGCAAGAAACAATAAACAACCCAAGCAAGCCCCGGGGCGAGCGCAGCGAACCCCGGGGATGGTGTTCGCAAAATCAAGGAAAACTCATGGTGGCACTCTACGCGATATTATTTGGCATCCTGCTCACGGCACTCGGCGGCGGCATGTATTTCGCGACCGACATGAAACACATCACCGCCCTCATACCGGCCTTTGTCGGCATTCCGCTAATCGCCTTGGGCGGGATCGCGACGATCGGTGACAAGGCCCGCAAACATGCCATGCACGTCGCCGCCGTTCTTGCCCTGATCGGCACGTCGCTGGCACTGGGTCGCGTGGTCGTGGTAATGATGAAACCCGATTTCGAGATGAACGCGGCTGTCTACACGTCGATTTGCATGGCCCTGCTCTGCGCCGGGTTTCTGGGGCTGTGCATCAAGTCCTTCGTGGATGCGCGGAAAGCACGCCAGCAGGCGCAGAATCAGACGCCGCAGTGAAAGGGTTGTGAATCAAGGCGTTGCGCGCGGCAATTCCCAGAGGTGCAAGGGCGAAGTGTTGCCCGGATACGTTCCATTGCGTAGCGGCCGGCCGTTGCCGTTCGAGCCGGCGTTGGTGGCGGCCACGAACAGTCGCTGCCCACTGGGATGCACAGCCAGCGAATGGCAGTTGGGCATGGCCGTGGAAACAAAATACGGCGCCTGCTCGCCAGGTCGATGCAGGAAGAACTTGCCGGTCCCCGGCGTGCCGCTGGTGACGGCGATGAGATAACCGGCGGTATGAAAGGCGAGATCGAAGACGAATCCATCGGTGGCGGCGCCGACGCTGACCGTGTGTTGCAAACGAGCGGCAGCAAAATCGAAAAGCAGGATTGTCGGGACGCTGCCGCTGGTGCCAGGCCGACCGCCGGCGACGGCGAGGGAGCGCCCCGCGGCGTCGAACACCAGGCGGCGCGCGCCGCCCACGTCATTCAGACGCTGCACTCCGAAGAGCGATCTCGCATCGAATGTCCGCCCGCGCCGGCCGTTGGCCACGTCCCATTCATACACGTTGCCACGCAAATCGCCGGATACGAGTTTTTGATTATTCGGATGAAACGCGACGGCGAAAACGTCGTCGGTATGTGCGGTCAACTCATGCAGCTTGTTGCCGGTCTGTGTGGACCACAGGCACACCTTGCGATCGCGCCCGCAGGTCGCCAGCGTTCGGCCATCGGCGCTGACCGCCAGGTCGCGAACCCAGCCGTCGTGCGCGGCGATGGTGCGCGAAGCGTTGGGCTGGCGCTCGGTGTGGTTCCAGACGCGGACTTCGCCCCAGGAGTCGGCCGTGAAAAGCCGGCGCTGATCGGGATGAAACGCCAGCGCTTGCACCCAGCCCCGATGGCCCGTGAGATTGGGCAGCGCATTGAGCGCGGCTTCCGTGTAATCCCAGCGGCGCACCGTGGCGTCGTACCCGCCACCCGCGAGGAAACGCCCGCACGGGCTGAAGCGTATCACGCCCAGTTGACGGTCGGTATTCACCGTGCGCACGCGGCGCGGCTGGTTCGCTTGGGGACGCGGTTGTTGCATGATTTTTCCCATCGCTTGGCCGCTCGCCTTTGGCGAGCGGGTTGTGCGCGAAGCCCTCGCCAAAGGCGGGGGGCTGAACTACGCGAGCAGCGCCCGCACGGGGCGGCATTCGTCATGGGCGATCGGCAGCGGCTGCCCGTTGTTGTCGTAGCGCGTGCGTGCGGTGTTGATGCCCAGGGCCGTGAACCAGGTGTGGAACAGGTGCCCGATGTCGTGTTCGTCGGCTTGCACGAACGTGCCCAGGGCGTTGGTCTGGCCCACCACGATGCCGCGCCGGATTCCCGAGCCCGCCATCACGACCGACCAGGCTTCAGGCCAATGGTCGCGGCCCACGTCGCCGTTGATGCGCGGCGTGCGGCCAAACTCGGACATCATGACGACGAGGACGTTATCAAGCATCGACCGCTGGGCCAGGTCCTCGATCATGGCGGCGAAGGCCTGATCGACCTTGGGGACCATGGTGTGATGGGCGTTGAAATTGTCGCCGTGCGTGTCCCAGCCGTAAGAGTTGACCTTGACGAACGTGACGCCTGCCTCAAGCAGGCGCCGCGCGAGCAGCATGTGTCGGCCAAAATCGCTGCTGCCGTAGCGCTCGACGTCACGCGCTGGCAAGGATCGCGAATCGAACAGATTGGCGTTGCGCTGAAGCTGAGCGGCCATCTCGTAGACGTAGCTGTTGGCGTCGGTCCCGGCGCTGCGCCGGCCGGCGGCGTAGCGGCGGTCAAGCAACCGGCGCAGGTCGTTGCGCTCCTGATCGTCCTGAGCGGTCAGCGTATCGGGCCGCAGAAAGTTGGCCGGCGGTCGGCCATCGCCCAGTGCTAGCGCGCCGTAGCGGGGCCCGAGGAACCCGGCGTCTTGCGTAATGAAACCGCCATTGCCCGGCTTGACCCAGATGTACGGAGGCAGGCCGCTTTCACCGGGCCCAAGCAGCTTGGCGACTGCGGAACCGAAGTATGGGTACGTCACGCCGCGGTTGGACGGGTCGCCGCGCTGAATGCGCGCCACGCCGGCGGAATGCGAGTTGTCCTGGGTATGGACGCTGCGAATGAGCGCGAGGTGCCGCATCTGGCGGGCGGTGCGTGGCATCAACTCGCTGATGCGAATGCCGGGCACCGCTGTCTCGATCGAGCGGAACGGCCCGCCGAACTGTGTGTTGGGTTTTGGGTCCCAGCTTTCCAGCTGGCTCATGCCGCCGTCGAGCCAGATGAACAACACCTGCTTGCGGCGCTGGCGAAGTTGCTGCGCGACGCCAGGCCGGCAAACGCCAAGCATGCCGAGGGCGGCGCCCGCGCTTGTGCCGAGCCATTGACGGCGCGATAGGCGATGATCGATGGGATTGCAGGGGTTGGGTTTCACTTTCTTTCTCCAGAGCCCGCAGCGCGAGCAAGGGCTGTATTCGTTCGTACTTGTTGGCGCCGCGTGCTCAATGATTCACACAAAACTCCGTCGAGGCCAGCAATGCCCATGCGAGGTTGCGTAGCGCCGGCGCTCGCCGCGCCTTGCGTTCGGTCAAGAAACGCGTGGCCTGTTCGGTCTCTTCGGCGTTCGGCGAGCGCGACAGGATCGACAGGTACAACTCGTCAACCACTTTGCGATCATCGGTCATTTTACCAACGCGCTCGAGCAGGTTGCCTGGTTTCACGGTCAGCCAGCTCAGGACCGATTGATCGTTGAGGACGAACAGCGCGCCTTTGAGCGTGGGCGCGAATTCCTCTTCAGGCTCGCGCGGGCCATAGGCGAACGCCTTCAGGAATATTGGCCGGGCGGTGGCGAATGGCGTACCCCCCTTGACGTTCTTCTCGCCGGTCGCTTCCAGCATGGCGCGCAGGAGTTGCTCGGGTTCCAGACGTTTCTCCAGTGCGGTGCGGAATTCGCTCGCGGCGATCTGCTTCTC
The DNA here is from genome assembly GCA_016191165.1 of Planctomycetota bacterium. Lineage (GTDB taxonomy): Bacteria > Planctomycetota > Planctomycetia > Gemmatales > Gemmataceae > SIAQ01. The sequence goes on along the minus strand of JACPPF010000158.1, from coordinate 47,291 downwards.
GCCCGTTGGCAGCTTGCTGGAACGCTGGTAAGTCTCGGTCAATGCGAGCGTCCGCAACATCGCCTTGATGTCGTACTTCCGCGCGACGAATTCCTTGGCCAGGAGGTCGAGCACTTCCGGGTGGGAAGGCGGATTGGCGCTGTGCTGCAAGTCGAGCGGATGCACCAGCCCGCGGCCCATGACGACGAACCAGAGCCGATTGACGATATTGCGATTAAACGCGTCATTGTCCGCGGCCGCGACTTGCTGCGCCAGCGTTTTGAGCGTGCTGAACTTGAGGACGCCGGGCGTCTTGGTCTTTGGGTTTGGCTTCTGGGAAAATTCCTCGCCCTTCTTAAAAGTGGGGATGTCGATTTCCTTGCGGCCTGGCAGGCGCGGCCCGGTTAGTCCCTTCTCGCCCGTGAATACTGACGCGAATTCGACCTTCATGGTCGTCGGCTTTTCCAGGACGGCTGGTGTTTTTCCCGGCTTCAGCGCGACGTTTCTTACGAAAGCGTAGAGGCCCTGGAAATCGCTCTGATGGTAATCCTTGACGGTCAAGTGATCGTGACATTGCGCGCAACGTAAATCTTTGCCCAGAAACAGGCGACCAACATCGCGCGTGAGCGCGGGATAATCGACCGGGTTTTGGCCGTAGTTCTCAAGGCGTTTCGACAGGAAGAAGACGCCGCCGGAAGGGCTGCCGCCGAGCATCTCGCGAGCCATTTGATCCCACGGCGTGTTCTTCTCGAAACTGGTTTGCAGAAAGTTAAGCCAGTCGGGATGCTCGCCGAGGCGTTCCATCAGCATCACGTTGAAAAGCTCGCGCATCCGAACGGCATACTCAGGGCTGGCGAGGAGACGATCAATCAACCTGGCACGTTTGTCGGACGTCTTGTCGGCCAGGAACCCGCGGGTTTCGGTTGCCGACGGAATGCGCCCGGCGAAATCCAGATAGACACGGCGCAGAAACTCCGCATCGTCGGCGCGCGGACTGATGGCCTTGCCTTTGGCCTTGGCCTGGACGCGGGCGTCGATACGCTTCGCCAGTTGTTCGTCGGCGCGGGCCCAGATTGGCAAAATCAAAAGCACTGCCACGGCGAGGATGGTAAAACGCGGGTGCATTACGTGATTCCAGATTCGTGGGCAGGTGGGAGGGCTACATCGGGCAGGATAAACTCGATCATACGCGCTGAAACGCGCCGGTGCAAGGTTTTTTTTGTAAAGCCGCTTGCGGTTTAGCGCTCGCGCGGCGCCAGGCGGGCGCTAAGCCGCACGCGGCTTTAGTTGTTCCCCAGGGCAGCGCGGGTTCGGCGCAACACCGGCGAATCGGCGCCGCCCGAGCCCTTGAGCCAATAAGTGCTCGCGGCCAGGAACCGATTGCGCCACGCGGGGCTGACGTGGTAGAAATCCTCAAGCGCGGCCGAGCTGAACTTGTAATCGTGCGAATCGTTCCCCTTGGCGAAGATCAGGCGGCGCGCGGTCGTCATCAGTGGCGCCAGCTGGCTCGCCTGATTGGTCAGAAGGGCCAGCGTCTTGCGGGCGGCTTGCAGCTTGTTGGTCGAGGCGGTTGCGAAGATATCGTCAACCGCCGCCTGGCCTTGCCCCATCAACTCGCCGGCCTCCAGCGTGTCGATGCGCGGGTTGGCGGGCAACTCGCCCATGCGCGCCCGAAACATCGTCAAGAAAGACGCCGCTTGCAGCATCAGGAATCGCCGGGTCTCGTCGCTGGCGGTCGTTTGGTAGCCGAAGGCGAGCGCGTTCATCGTGGTGATCGTGTGCAGGCCGACGATGCCGGGCTGCTTCATCAGGAGTTCACCCGCAAACAGGAAAATGGCATCCCATACACACGAAGGATCGATGCGCTCGTTGATCTTCGTAAGCACGGCCTCGGCAGCGTCGGCGGCACTGGCATTGCGCAGGGTTGCGAGGAGGTCGGTGACGGCCTCACGTGTGACCCGCCCGCGCTGCCAGCCGGCGCGGATGCGCGTCAAACGCCGCAAGTTGTCGCGGCCCGGGCGGTCGGCAGCGTGATCGTTGCGGGCGGGGTTCGCGTCCCGGCCCGAATCGACGAGGGCGTAGGCCAGCGATCGAAGGATCGGCTCCGCATGACGCCAGCCGATGGTCACCAGCGTGCGATAGGAATTGGCGACGAAGATTGCCTTATGGCCAATGTCGCGGAAGTCACGGGCGCCGTAACGCCACATCATCTCGTAAACCTCGTTGAGACTCGCCACGCGCGCCACCTGCGCGATGGCGCGATCGGCATTCTCGACCTCCCAGCCATCCATCGCCGTGCGGAAGTTACGCACCGCGTGCTCGGGTGCGGGCAGGCGATTGTCGGCCAAGACCGACATGCGCCAGTCGCCCTCGCGCGCGTTGCGCGCCTGCGAACGCTTGAAGTTGTCCATCCCCCAGAAGAGCGGCAGCCAGCGGTCGCGATCAGCCGCCGCCAGACTCGCCAGATGAGCGGAGTTGACGACCAGCACCGCGTGAAACTTGAAGCCCACGGGCCGCGGTTGAATGCCACGCACGCCGGCGAGCATCAACGCCGCCAGGATTTGCTGGTAACTGACGCCGTTGCGAATGCGTTCGGCCATCGCGGGCAGCAGGCGTTCGGCGGCCGTGTCCTCGATGAGACGCACCAGCGGCTCGACATCCGCCTGCACCGGAGCAAGGGCGCGTCGCACGTCCTGGGCCGACAGCGGCGGCAAGTTGTTCAAGAATGCGAAATCGCCAGCCGCGGCGGCTGCTCCTACCGCACCGGCCTGGGCAGACGTTTTGAGAAAATCGCGCCGAGTGGACATGGTGTTGCTCCCGTAGACTGGAGAGACGTAACGGGTCCGGAGCGGGCGAATTGCAGTACGCGCTAGACGGCAGGCCGATTGTCGGGGTTTTCACCCAGGCCCCGCCGATATTCATCGTTTTTGCGCGCCCCGCGATAAATCATGAATCCCACGACGCCGAACGCCATGTAGGGAACGCCCAGCATCAAGTAAATGCTCTGATTCATGGCCGCGGGAAAATTGTCGGTATCCTCGTCGGCATTGTCGGCGTTGGAATTGGCAATCGCCTCGGAGCAGAGCGGGCACGCAATCGCCTGGACGGGCGCCACGAGCGGCATGAATAGGGCAACCATCACGGCCAGGACACGGAATACATTCATGCTCGGAACCTCCCCCCTGAATTATAGCCGGTACACGGAGTCGAGGCCACGTCGTTTAAGGGAACCTGTCGAGGAAAACTAACAAGCCCAAAGCGTAGGCGTCGAATTCTCATTCCCCGCGTCGCTCACGCTCCAGCTCGTTGCCAGATCGGCTTTCTTCTCACGTGGAGTTTGGTACGATAAGGAAAAAGGACCCGACCCATGCCGACTCCCAACTGGCAATGCATCCTGGCTCCGACTGATCGCAGCGCCTTCTCCGAAAAGGCGGTCGAATACGCACGCGCCCTGGCCAAGACGTTCGGCGCCGAGTTGCATGTTTTGCGCGTGATCGACGATGCGGAAAAGGCGGCGTCCGAGTACCCCGTCACGGGCGTTCTGGATTCATCCGAACCCCAGGACGATTACCATCGCTGGCTCGGGGAACTGGTCGGCGACACCGGCGATGTGCGGCGCATCGAAGTCGTCCAGGTCGGCGCCGATGTACCCGCTGCCATCCTACGCTATGTCGAGCACAACCACATCGACCTGGTCGTGATGGCCACCCACGGCCGCACGGGGTTCACCCACCTCCTCATGGGCAGCGTCGCCGAGCAGGTTGTCCGCGGCGCCGCCTGCGCGGTCCTGACCTTGCGGCCCGAAGCGTTGAAGTAACATGCGCATTTCCTTCGACGTCGACGATACTCTGGTTCTCTACGATGCCGGTATGCCGGCAGAACGCGTCGTCCCCTGGTGGTGGCGCTGGCGCTACGCCGAGCCATTGCGCCAGGGGACGAAGGCGCTCATGCAGGAACTTCGCGCGCGCCAATGCGAACTCTGGATCTACACCACTTCGTATCGCCATCCACGCTACATGAAAGGCTGGTTCCGAAGCTTTGGCGTGAGGCTTACCGATGTCGTCAATCAAGATATTCACGACCAGCACGTCAAGAAGTCGCACTTCGCGGGATATGTGCCGTCGAAATATCCGCCCGCGTTTGGCATCGACCTGCACGTGGACGATTCGGAAGGCGTCAAGATGGAAGGCGACCAACACGGCTTCCGCGTTGTAGTCGTAACGCCGACCGATCTCGATTGGGACAAGCGCGTCCTGGCTGCGGTTGACGCAATCCTCAACGCAAATCCCAGGCAAGCCCAGGGATGAGCGCCCGCGGCTCGCTGTTGATTTGACGAATGGCTTGCAATCGTTCGAGAAAACAGCGATAATCGGCGAGATCCAAGGACCGTCGCTTTGGAGGTTGGTCATGTCGATTCGATTCGCGGCAGCCGTGCTCGTCATTGTCTGTGACGTTCCTCATCTGATCTCGGCTCAAACGGCGCCTCGGTCGGAGGACGCTGTTGCCAAGCGCATCGCACAACTCGGCGATGCAAATTATCGCGTCCGTGAGCAAGCGGGCAGGGCACTGGTGAGGATCGGCGGCCCGGCACTGCCCGCACTGAACAGGGCGGCGAGGACAAGTCCCCTGCTGGAGACCAAACGCCGCATCGAAATCCTTGTTGAGCGCATTGAGTTCAATCTTCTGGCTGTGGAGGCGAAAAATTGGCAGATGCTGGACTCTCCCTACTACGTCAAGGACCGGCTCGTTCAGATTCTGACGCGGAAGCCCGATTTGAGCGACGACCAAATCGTGGCCGCGGTCTACCTCATCACCGTGAACCGAACGCCGACCAAGAAGGAGACGGCGCGAGCCCTGGCGAAGTTTGCTGAAGCAAACAGTCGGACCATCGCCGCGCTTCAAATCGCGAGGCCTCTTATTCAAAGCAAGGAAGCGAACGCTGATCTCATCTACTCCTATTTGCAGGTTGTCAATGCGGCGGAAACTCCGAATTTTTCGGATCGGTACACCAGGACTAATGAGGCCATGACGCGCTTCGGCACGGCGCTGAGCAAGGCCGCACGGACGAATGCAAACCGGGCCGACCTTGCCTTTCTCTTCGTGCTTTCACGTTTCCCCCGTCCGCGAGAGTTCGGGCGGGGCGGGTCAACCTCCCCTGACCTCAGTAACGCACCGGCGGCTTTGAAATTGGTTCGCGCACTGTGGGACAAAGCAGAATTGATGCGCCTTCGATAGGCAAAGGTGCGTGCGCCGCGCGGTCCAACCGAAAGGGAGGTCGCCAAACTTGGGCCGGACTGAGCGAGGATTCACTTCTGATTTCGCGATTGTTTCACCGAATACCGGCGCCCTTATGTTTGAATGCTCTGCGGTATGGCTGAACGCGTCGTTCCCACCTGCTACAATACTCCTCATGTTCATCGACCGCGTAACCATATTCGTCAAGGGCGGCGACGGCGGCAGAGGCTGCGTCAGCTTCCGGCGCGAAAAGTACGTACCCAAAGGAGGACCGGACGGCGGCGACGGGGGCGACGGCGCCAGCATCATCATTCGCGCCGTCGCAGGCACCGACAGTCTGGCGGACATCGTCAATCGCAAGCACTGGCGCGCCCCAAGCGGCAGTCCTGGCAGCGGCGCTCAGAAAACCGGGCGCTCCGCCGAGGACGTCGTCATCGCCGTGCCGCCGGGAACCATCATCAAGGATCGCGATCGAGGCAACATCTTGCGCGACCTAGTCAACGATGGCGATGAGGTGATCGTCGCCAAGGCCGGGCGCGGCGGGCGAGGCAACAAATGCTTCGCCACTGCCACCAATCGCACGCCGCGCGAGGCCGAACCGGGCGAACCAGGCGAAGAACGCTGGCTGGTCCTCGAACTCAAGGTCATCGCAGATGCGGGTCTCATCGGACTGCCCAACGCGGGCAAATCGACCCTTCTAAGTCGGCTTTCGCAGGCGCACCCGGAAATTGCCGACTACCCGTTCACGACCAAGCATCCAAATCTGGGCGTCGTCCACACCGGGGGCGAACGCGTCTTCGTTCTCGCCGATCTGCCAGGCCTTATCGAAGGTGCTCACAGCGGCATCGGTTTGGGCCACGAGTTTCTACGCCATGTCGAGCGCACGCGCGTGCTCGTGCATCTGGTCGAGCCGTTGCCGACCGACGGCAGCAATCCCGCGGAAAACTATCGGCTGGTGCGCAAGGAACTGGAACTCTACCGCCAGGAGTTGGCGGGCAAGCCGGAAGTTGTCGTGATGAGCAAGTGCGAGTTGACCGGCAGCGAAGAGATCCGCTTGCAAATGGAGCGCGACCTGGAACGCGAGGTGCTGGCAATTTCCGCGGTGACGGGGCAGGGGCTGGCGCAACTGGTTGGGCGCGTGGCGGGGTTGTTGCAGGAAAGCTAGGCCGTCTTCGTTTAGCGCCCGCGTCGCGCCACGCGATCGCTAAACGTAAAACTGATGAGGTCCATAATGGGTCCCATCGTCGTCGATGTCGGCAACACGCGCATGAAGTGGGGGCTATGCAGCTCCGACCTCGTGTGGAGCGTGGCGTCGTTACCGCCGGACGATCCGAACGCCTGGGACGCACAGTGGCGCGCCTGGAAAATTGAGCGCGTGCAACCCTGGATTCTTGCGGGCGTTCACCCGGCCCGGCGTGATGAGCTGGCAACCTGGCTCAAAGCGCGTTGCGACCGCGTCGAATTGTTGACGTCGAACTCGCAACTTCCGATTCGCGTCGATCTGGAAAACTCCGAAGCGGTTGGCATCGACCGCCTGCTCAACGCCGTGGCTGCGAACCGACGCCGGCAGGAAAACGTCGCCGCCATCCTCATCGACGCCGGCTCGGCCGTCACGGTTGACTATGTCGACTGCGCCGGCGTCTTCCGTGGCGGCGCGATCTTCCCCGGCTTCGGCCTGATGGCGAAAGCGCTGCATGCTTACACGGCCCTGCTGCCTCTGGTGCCGCTGGATGAGGCGGCCACGCTGCCCGGAACGTCGACCGGTCCCGCCATTCAGGCCGGTATCCTCCATGCGGTTATCGGCGGCATCGAACGCCTCATCAACGAATTTCAACATCGGTTCCCGACGGCGTTTGAGGTTTTCCTGACCGGAGGCGACGCCGGCGTTATCGCCGCCAAACTGCACCGGTCGAAGGACGTCTGGCCCGAAATGACGCTGGAGGGCATCCTCCATTCCAGGGCGGCGAGGTGACGTCATGGACACGCACGTTGCCTGCTTGACCCCCCCGGGCAAGGCCGCCATCGCCACCGTGGCCCTGCGTGGGTCGCTGGCCTGGTCCATCGCTCATCGACTCTTCAAGCCTCGCGCCGGCGCCTTGCCGCACGAACCGAGTACCGGGAGATTTTTTCTGGGCAAGCTCGGCCCCGATCTCGGCGATGACGTCATCCTTGCCGTCAAGCACGATCTCCCGGAATCCGAGATTGAGGTTCACTGCCACGGCGGGATCGAGGTCGTGCGGTGCATCGTGGAATTGTGCGAAGCCGAAGGCGCGACACAAGTCCCCTGGCCTCAATTTCTGGGCGCCGAAGGCCGATTCCTCGAAATGCTGGCGCAGGCGCCGACCGCGCGCACGGCGGCCATCCTCTGGGACCAGGCGAATGGCGCCTGGCAGCAGGTTGAAGCCAAGAATGACGCCAGGACGATCTCCCGCATCAAAGAATTGATTCCCCTGGGCCAGCATCTTATCACCCCGTGGCAGGTCGCTCTCGCCGGCGCGCCGAACGTGGGCAAGAGCAGTCTGATGAACGCGCTGGCGGGCTACACGCGCACCATCGTCGCGGCGACGCCAGGAACCACGCGCGACGCGGTGGCCGTGCGGTTCGCCATCGATGGCTGGCCCGTGGAACTGATCGACACCGCCGGCATCCGCGCCGGCGCGGGCGAGTTGGAAGGGCAGGGCATCGACCGCGCCCGGACGGCAGCCCGCGATGCCGACCTGCGGTTGTGGGTGCTCGACGGCGCCGCCGAGCCAACCTTGCCGGATGACCCGGGAGCGTGGATGTACGTCATCAACAAGATCGATCAGCCCGCGGCGTGGGACTGGGAGAACGTGACCGGTTCGTGCCGGACGTCGGCAAAAACCGGCGCGGGACTGGAGGAATTGTGCCAGGCGGTCTCCCACGCCCTTGTGCCGGCGCCACCGGAACCGGGCGAGCCCGTGCCGTGTTTGCCTGAACAAATCGCCTGGGTGCGCGCCGTTTGCGTATAGCGCTCGCCTGGGGTCAGGCGGGCGCTATACGAATTCGGCTAACCGTGCCCGCCCATCTGCTCCGACAGGTAGTTTTGTAACCCGACCGATGCGATCAGGCCAAGCTGCGTTTCCAGCCAATCGACGTGCTCTTCCGATTCGACCAGGATCGGCTCCAGGAGTTCGCGCGTGCCGTTGTCCTTCAGCTTGGCGCACAGCTCAATCGCGGCGTTGTAGTGGTTCACGCCGCCCATTTCGAGCTTGAGATCGTTCTCGAATTGCTCCTTCACATCGGTGCCGACGCGGATCACGTCGTAGCGTGCAATCTCCGGAACGCCGTCGAGGAAAAGGATGCGATCGATCAGCTTCTCGGCATGTTTCATTTCACCCATCGATTCCTCGTAGTGCTTCTTGCCAAGGAGCTTGAAGCCCCAGTTCATGCACATCTTGGCCTGGCAGAAGTACTGGTTGATCGCCGTCAGTTCGATGGTCAGCGCGCGATTAAGCGCTTCAATGACCTGGTCGTTGCCTTTCATGGTTTGCTCCTTGGTAAAAGTCGTCAGGAATAGGCTTTCAGCTATAAGCCTTGAGCGATCAGCCGAACATGGAATCAGGAAAGCCAATAGCCCACGGGTGGTAGCTATTTTCACAGATAGAGGAACGGCCGCCTGATCGCAAGACTGGATTGCCACAACATCTTGAATTTTAAGGACTTAATATTGATACTCAGTATCAATTCGCTGGCGGCGGCGGGGTCTCAACAGCGGACGGAGGGATCGCCTTGCCGTGCGGATCGATCGGCGGTTGGTTGAGGGCCGTGGCGAGTTCATCCTGCAACTTTGGGCCAATGTAGTGCTCGACCCGGGCGGCAGCCGTGTGGACATGGTCGGCGGGCAGGTCGAGGAACTCACCGGCGAACGTCTCCCAGAGGCGATGCGACCGCACCACGTATTGCGCTCGCTGCCGGCCCGAAGCGGTCAAAACGAGCAGGCCCTTGTCGTTGGTCTCGATCCACCCCGCCTGGACCAGCTGGCGATGCGCCAGCCAGATCACCCAGCTCGAAAGCCCGTGGTCCTTCAGCGCGAGCGAAAACGTGACGACGCCGGCTTCCTCCGCGCGATAGAGCGTCCCGAGAATATCCTCCGCGGCAATGCGCAGCGACAGTCGAAGGTTGCGCCACGCCTTTGCCAGAATGCCATGCCGCGGCGCCAGCAGCACAACGACGGCAAACTGCACGCCCAACACCACGGCGATCATCCCGGAGATGTCGAGCGAGAACCCGCCCAGGCCGCGCAGGGCAAAGCCGAGTACCGACGCGGATAACGCGAAGCACGCCGACCAGCCGAGCATCGCGCCCAGGCGATCCGTGAGCAAGTGGGCGCTGGCCGCCGGCACGATCAGGACCGCCAGGACCAGGATCAAGCCGACCGCCTCAAAGGCCGAGACCGTGTTCCCCGCGATCAGGGCGATGAGGAGATAGTTGATGACCCGGGGCGAAAACCCCATCGACGCGGCCAGGGCGGGATCAAATGCCGCGATCTTCAATTCCTTCCAGAACACCAACAGAAACCCAAGCGTCAATCCCAGGGCCAGCGCCATCGTCGGCGCCGCGCGCGGAATGTCGAAACCGAGAAACGACATGGTTCGTAAAGGCGCGACCTCAAGCAGACCGAGGAATACGCAATCCAGATCGAGATGGGCATGGCGTGCGAATACCGACAGCAAGATCACGCCGGCCGCGAAGAGCGAGGTGTACACGACCCCCAACCCGGCGTCCTCGGTGACTTCCGTGGACGACGCGAGCGTCTCGGACAGTACCGCAGTCAAGACGCCGAAGATCATCGCGCCAAGCAGCACATAAACGCTCGTGACCTGTCCTGTCAGCAGCACCGCGAGGACGATGCCAGGCAGCACGCCGTGGCCGATGGCGTCGCCCAACATGCTCATACGTTTGAGCAAGAGAAAACAGCCGAGTAGAGCGCACGACACGCTGCACACCGCCGCGATGGCGACCGTCCAGAACGCCTGATGGAACTCGGCTCCGGTCATGGCGGCGGCTCCTCTCCCGCTTTCATTTGCGCTTGCAGGGCCAGGTTATTGCGCTGGCGCGCCAGGATGCGCGCCACCACGCCCCGGCCCGGCGCGAAAAGCAGCGAAATGAAGAAGAAGGCGGCACAAACCAGAATGATGCACGCTCCGGTCGGAACCCCGAATTTCGCACTGAGAATCGTGCCGACGATGCCTGACCCCATGCCGGCGCCGGCGGAGAGCAGGAGCAGAAAGGAAAACCGCTGCGTCCAGAACCGGGCCGCCGCCGCGGGAATGATCAGCATGGCCGCCATCAAAAGGATGCCGACTGCTGGCAGGCCGATCACGACCGCGCCGAGCAGGAGCAACATCAACGCGAAATCGAGGAGCCGCGCGGGCCAACCCTGGACCTGGGCGAACTCTGGATCGAATGCGACGAGCCGAAATTCCTTGTAGCACAATAGCACGATCAGCAGCGTGCCGGCGGACAGACCCGTGATCCAGTGAACATCGCTTTGCACAATGCCCGCGGAATGCCCGAAGATGAACGAATCCAGCCCCGCCCGTCCACTCGCGGGCATCTGCTGGATCACGCTGCGTAAGACAATTCCCGCTCCGAAGAAAACACTAAGCAAGATCGCAATCCCGGCGTCCTCCTTGATGCGCGTGAACTTGCGCAAGATCGCCAGAAAGCCGATGCCGAGCAGGCCCGAGAGGAACGCTCCGATCAACATGGCAAAGAAGTGCTTTTCGCCGATGATCAGGTAAGCCAGGCACACGCCGGGAAGAGACGCATGGGCCAGCGCATCGCCGACCAGCGAGCGCCGTCGCAACACGGCGAAACAGCCAATGACGCCCGAGCAAGCGCCAAGAAGCGTGACGCCTTGCAAAACGATCAGGCTGTTGTAGGTGAGCCAATCGGTCATAGGATTTTCTCACCAGCCCGGAGCGCAAGCGACGGGGAGGGCACAACCCCGTCGCTTGCGTCCTTGTACTAGCCCGGAGCGCCAGCGACGGGGTCGCGAATTTCGTCAAAACCCCGTCGCTTGCGCACCGGGCTGGTTTATTTCGTGCGCTCTTGCGCCTCCACCGCCTGGCTCAGGGTTTCCAAGACCGCGAGCCGGCCGCCATAGGTCTGGCGCAGGTTGCCCTCGTTGAACACGGTGGCAGTCGGCCCGCTGCCGACCAGACGCACGTTCAGCAATGCGACTTGATCGAAATACGCCGGCACCGTGCGCAAGTCGTGGTGGACAACCAACACCGTTTTTCCTTGCTCGCGCAAATTGACGAGCAGCGAAAAAATCGCGCGCTCGGTGGCCGCGTCGACGCCGGCGAACGGCTCGTCCATGAAATAAACGTCCGCCTGCTGGGCCAGGGCGCGAGCCAAAAAAGTGCGTTGTTGTTGCCCGCCGGAAAGTTGCCCGATCTGGCGATCCTCCAGATCGCGCAGCCCGACCATGTCCAGACACTGACGCGCCCAGGCCTTCTCCGTCGCGCCTGGCCGGCGAAACCAGCCCAGGCTCCCATACGTGCCCATCAAGACCACGTCGAGAACGCTGACGGGAAATTCCCAATCGACGCTCTCCCGCTGCGGCACATAGCCGATTCGCTTTCGCTGACTTGTGACGGGTTGCCCAAAGATTTGCACCGACCCGCTCACGAGCGGCACCAACCCCAGAATTGCCTTGATGAGCGTGCTTTTGCCCGCGCCGTTCGGACCGACGATGCCAAGCAGGCACGGTTGCGTCAACGTCAGGTCGATGTCCCAGAGCACCGGCTTGCGATGATAGGCGACGGTGACATCGTGAACGTCGAGGATCGGAACCTTCACGGCGTGTTTGATTGTTGGTGCGGCGCTCGAATCGACCGTGTGCATGGCGTTCATGTTTCCGTCCACCGTTTTGAGCGCAACGCGCTCGCCAATGGCGAGCGGCTAAACGCGATTACCTGAGCGCTTTCACGATGGTGTTTACATTGTGCCGGATCATGCCGATGTACGTCCCTTGCGCCGTGCCTTCCTTGCCCATCGCATCGGAGAAAAGCTCGCCGCCCAGCACCACCGTGTGGCCACGGGCCTTGCAGCCTTCCTGGAGGGATTTCATAGTACGTGGGCTGACGCTGGTCTCGACGAACACGGCGTTGATCTTCCTCCGGACGAGGAAGTCCACCAGTTCATTGATGTCCCGCACGCTCGCCTCGGCATCGGTACTGATGCCTTGAATGCCGCGCACCTCAAGGCCGTACGCCCGGCCGAAATAGCGGAAGGCGTCATGCGATGTGACCATGACCCGCTTCTCCACGGGCTCGATGGACGCGATTTTTTTCTTCGCCTCGTCATGCAGTTCCGCCAGTTTGAGGCGATAGGCGGCCATGTTTTTTTTGTAAATGGCGGAGTTGGCGGGATCGTAAAGCGCCAGCGCATCGCCGATGATGCCGGCGACTTCACTCCAGAGCGAAACGTCAAACCAGACATGCGGATCGGGATGTTGATGGGCGTCGATCAGGATCGCCGTGGGCTTGAGATACTCCGTCACCGGAAAACTCGGCTTCTTGCGAGCCAACTCCTCCAGGGCTTCGGTCATCTTGCCTTCCAGGTGCAGCCCGGAATAGAAAATGACATCGGCGTCGTTCATCTTGGTGACATCGGCAAAGGTTGCCTTGTAAAGGTGCGGATCGACATCCGCTCCCATAAGTTGCTCGACGGCGATACGATCACCGCCAACATTGCGAACGAGGTCCGCCACCATGCCGGTGGTGCAAACGACCTTAATCGGCCGATCGCTCTGATGCGTCTGCGTGACGCTGAGCGTGCGCCCGCCGAACTTCGCCTGGGATTCCCGGCCGCAGCCGAACAGGACGGGAGTGAGAAAAAGGACGAGTAGCGGATAAAGTCGTCGCATGAAGGGCCGCACGATAAGAGAATTAGGTTTGCCTTAATGAGATATAAGGTAGGCCTAATTAAGGGAGGTGTCAAGGCCGGTTGTGGAAATGAAGGCGAGCCGAGCCGCGTAAGCGGCTGGTTTATCGCCTACCCCACCACGTTCCGAATTTCAACGCGATCGCGCATATTCATGCACAGAAGCGCGACGGTGGCGCGACCGCATTGCGTTCGACCCACCACGCGCCCCCCAAGGCGTCGAAAATGGCGATCCCATCGCTGCCGGCGCGGATGAAACAAAGTCACCACATTTCCGGTCCGCGGGTCAATGCTGGAAAGATTGGTCCCTTTGTGCCGATTGCAATGGTGACATGCCAGGGCCAAGTTGGCAAGTCCGTCACCGCCGCCATGTTGCTTGGAAGTGATGTGTTCGACGTGAAAGCGATAGTACGGCTCGTCATCCTGGTGGAGCTGGCAATATTCGCAGCGATAATTCGCCCGCGACCAAACTTGTCGGCGTCTGTGGGCGTTCATGTTCGGTTCGGCCGGCGTTTGAGCAACCGCCGCGCTTTGGCTTGCAGAATGGCAATGAAGTTGCCAAAACGGATACTCGTCTCATACTCCTCGCGCTCGTCCGCCGTGAGTTTGCCCTCGTTGCACTTTTCGGCCAGTTCATCCATGCGTGCCTGCAAAACTGGATCGGCGCGTAAATCCACAAGGGCTTTCGCAACGTCCGGAGTTAGCGTACGGACCACGGGCTCCACGAGGCGGTCAAGTGTGTTGAGGCTTCGCTTCATGTTTTCAATGTAGGCACTGTGAACAAGGGAGGCCACTTGGCGTTTGCAAGCTCGCCCCGCCAATCGCGGCGCTCATGGCGAGGCTTCGTGGGTCCACCTCCATTCTGCTACACCGGACGCATTGTTTCGATGTCGGTTGTCCTAAAAACGGGCGGCCGTGGGCCCCGTGGAACGTGCGTCCCTGGTCGGCAAATCGGTGAAAAACCCAGCGAGGTTTCACCTCAGACCAAAAACGGCCGCGACACAAGCCCGAAGCGTTAGCGAGGGAATTCTTCCACTTCCTCCCTCGCTAACGCTTCGGGCTTGTATCGAAACTTGACTTATGCGCCATGAGATTCTCGGATCAAGGAACCTAGGAATTTGTGGGCTATTTGCCTGGTTGCAGGGGCGCAACCGCGGTGCGCCCCTGCTGCCAGGAAAAGCTTACCAGCCGTTCTTTACCATCTGCCGCCACAAGCGATCGATCGCCTCGCGCAACGCTGGCGTCGCACGGGCGCGTTGTTCCGTCATGTAGTCACGGGCGGACAGGCCCATGATGAGCAGGTCCTGCTCGGCCATGCGGCGCACGATTGGGTCGGCGTCGAGCAGTTTGGTCGCCTGGCAGATCGGACGCGGGCCGGGGCGAATCGCGGTTTTTTCGGTCGTCTTGGCGAGTTTTCCGTCCTTGTCGAGGGTGATCACCGCCATCAACTGGCCGTTACCCCCTGGGTGACCATCGCCCGGCCCGCGACGGTTTCGCCCTTGCCGCCGACCTCGAATTCCCTGGTCATCACTTCGAACTTGAACATGCCGTCCTGATGAAACTCCTGCGTCAACGTCAACCAGGCGGCCAGGATACGTTTGGCATCGGCCTCGGTCTTGGCGGGCGTCTGGTGGGCGCGGATGAATTTTTGCAACGTCTGCGCATCTTTCAGGTACTCGATCTTGCCGTCCTTGCTGACGGCGAAGATGTTGGACGACCGAAGGCCTTCCGGCATGATGCGCGCGATCGGGAACTGCCGAAAGCGCACGATGACCAGGTTGTAATCGGGCAGGGTGTTTTTCACGTTGGGGGCGTCTTGCGGTTTGACTTCGCCGGCGCCCTTGCCGAACTTCATCTTGTCGATGTGCTCTCGCACCAGGGTCACCGCTTTCTGCACATCGGGCGGATACTTCTGCGCCGCCGCGGGCCGGGTGAGACTCACCAACACCAGGGCGACGGCGAGAAGGATGGAACGTTTCAACATGGCAAAAGCTCCGTTGGTGACAGGGCGAAATGAATTGACCAGAGTGAACCAGTCGGATAGGGTAGGTTTTATTGAACCATCGCTTCGTTGTTTGGATTTTGAGGCACAACCATGATTCGACTGGATGCGCGAAAGCCCGCCCGTTTCTGCGACGGCCTGACTCGACGCGATTTCCTGCACGCCGGGGCGATCACGACGTTGGGCTTGACGCTGGGCGATTATCTCGCAGCCCAAGGGCGTCCCCCTCATCCCCAACCCCACTCCCGCGAGGGGAGAGGGGGGCCCAACGATGTCAACTGCATCATGCTGTTTCTGGTCGGCGGGCCGAGCCATATTGACACCTGGGACCCCAAGCCGCTGGCCCCGGTGGAAGTGCGTGGCCCGTTTCAGCCGACGGCGACCAACGTCACAGGGATGCAAATCGCCGAGACGTTTCCGCGCATGGCGCGTCATGCCGACAAGTATTCGCTGATCCGCTCGGTCTATCACACAGCCACTGCCGTTCATGACACCGGACATCAGATGATGCAGACCGGCCGGCTGTTCGCGGGAGGCATCGAGCATCCGCACGTGGGCTGCGTGCTGGGCTACGTCAAGGGCCAGCGCGGCGAGATGCCGGCGCACGTCCTGGTGCCGCGACCGATTGGCCGGACGGGGGGCAACCTGCCGCACGGGCATACGGCGGGCTATCTGGGCCGGCAGCACGATCCGTTCATCCTGAACGCCGACCCGGCGGTGCCCAACTTCCAGGTGCCCGACCTGCTGCCGCCGGCGTACATCTCGCCCATCCGCGCCGATCGGCGTCAACGCATGCGCAACGCCGTCGATGCGGCGATGCAATCGTTTGAGAACAATCAGCAATCCCGGCAACTCGACAGCAGCTTTCAACTGGCGTACCGGCTGATGTCCAGCCCACGCGCCCGGGAGGCATTCAATCTCGGTCAGGAATCGCCCGTCATGCGCGACCGCTATGGCCGCACGCGCTTCGGGCAGAGTTGTTTGCTCGCGCGTCGCCTGATCGAGCGCGGCGTCCGCTTCGTCACGGTCAACATGTTCGAGACCGTCTTCGATGAAGTCACGTGGGACATCCACGGCTCGCGGCCCTTCACCGACATTGCCCAGATGTCGCGCGAGGTCGTGCCAAACTTCGATCGCGCGTACACCGCCTTGCTCGAAGACTTGACGGACCGCGGCCTCTACTCGAACACCATCGTTACCGCGATGGGCGAATTCGGCCGCACCCCCAAGGTGAACCCCGCCGGGGGCCGCGATCATCATCCAGGCGTGTGGACGATCCTGATGGGCGGCGGGCCGATCAAGGGCGGCCGTGTCATCGGCGAGTCTGACGAACTCGGCTACCGCCCGAAGTCGCGCCCGGTCACCACCGGCGAAGTCGCGGCGACGCTCTTCCGTGGCCTGGGTTTGGACCCGCACCGCGAACTGCCGGGGCCGCAGAACCGGCCGATTCCGCTGGTCGATTTTGGGGTGCGGGCGATTGGGGAGTTGTTTTGAGGACACCGGTAGATGAAGACGACCCTCTTTGTCGGTGGTCTTGTCGCTGCGGGATTCGATGCAAGCGGCAAGTTCCTCTTGACCATCTCACATTCTGGCCGCGGAGTTTTCCCGACCGAATCATGGCGACGAGTGGCCCGCGACTACGATCTTGCCTATCCCGAGCATGGTGAAGGAATCGGCATCGGGCCAATCGCCGGCGAGAGGATCGCCGTGGCTGAAATCAGTTCTAACGGTGAGATTGTCCGGTTAGCCTGTCCAAATGGAAATGCGTGTTGAACTGCGAGAGTTCTGGAATTACAGTGTGCGATGGGAGGTAAGGGTTCGGAGTCGTTGGCTCATATCGTGCCGTTCGACTTGTTCGCCCGCCCGTTGGTCTCATCAAGCAGTTCTATCTCCTCCGGCGGAATCACAATGATCTTACCGTTCTCCCCAACGATGATCGGTACGCCCATTGCCTTGTGCAATCGCAGAGCTTTCTGGACCCCATTGCGCAGCGCCTTCTCTAGGCGGGTGCGGTCCTTGAGGATTTCGCGAACGTTAATTTCCTGCTCTTCTTTCATGCCTGCACCTGTGCCTTGATCTTCGTCCACAAGCTTTCGTCCGCAACGAGTTCCATTGTACCATCTGCAATGGCAATCAACCTGGGCGCCGTGGGTTTTTCGTTGTCGTAAAACTCCCAGGCGTCGGCTATCGGCCGGTAAATGCGAAAGAAATTCTCCACGCTGATAACGCCGGCGGATCGTTTCCTCCGGTACGCCGTGCCCGCCCATCATGACGCGTCCGAGAACTCGCTGCACGGAAACTTCGGCCGACGGCACCCAGACATAAAACAGGTGAAATTGGTATCCTGAAGCCTTCAGCCCGGCGATCCACGGCGCAAACGTGCGGCTGGCAAGTGTGGTCTCGAACGCGAAGTTGACGCGCCGTTCGGCAAGGTCGTGCAAGTGTTCGAGCATGATCTTGCCGGCCTTGATTGCCATGTCCTCGGCATGGAAGGCGGACAGGCCGCGGGCGAGCGTGTCGGCGTTGACGAAGTGGCGGATGCCCAGCGTCTCGGCCAGCAGCGGCTCGGCGAGGGTGGACTTTCCGGCCCCGTTTGGGCCTGCCAGGACGACGACGTTTGGATGAATCATCCCGATTCTTCGCTCTTTGACCGGTTCGCGCAATGGCCGTTGGCTATTATAAAGACTATTGGTTCGCCGACGTTCATCGCCAGGGGGAAAAAGATGCTCTCCGTTACCCTTGCCGCTTGTGTCCTTACCTTCACGCCCGCCCAACCCGCGCTCGAAATCCACCCCCCCGCTGTCACGCTCACCGGCCCGCGTGCAACGCAACGGGTTATCGCCCTGCGCACCGAGGCCAAGCAGATCGTCGGCGATGTCACCGAACGGGCGGAGTTCTTCTCGTCCAACCCCAAGGTCGCGACCATCGACGAGGCCGGCGTCCTCAAGGCGGTCGGCGATGGCGTGACGACGATCTCCGCCTCGCATGACGACCTGCGCGCCGTCATCAAGGTCAAAGTCGAGAAAACGCGCAAACCTGATCCGGTGAGCTTCACCAATCACGTCATCCCGATCCTGACCCGCCTCGGCTGTAACTCCGGCGCCTGCCACGGTGCCCTCGCGGGCAAGGGCGGCCTGAAGCTATCGCTGCGTGGTTACGACCCCACGGCCGATCACTTCGTGCTGACGCGCCAGGTCGGCGCGCGCCGCGTCAATCGCCAGCAGCCGCACAAGAGCTTGATGTTGATGAAGCCGACGCTCGCCCTGTCGCACGGCGGCGGCTTGAAGCTCGAGGTGAAGTCGCCCGAGTTCCAGGTGCTCGCCGACTGGATCGCGGAAGGCGCATCGTTTGCGAGCCTCCAGCGTAAGCTGGGGGTGGGCGACCCGAAACTCACAAGCATCGAGGCGTTTCCGCCGCGCACGACGCTGACGAAGGACGACAAACTTCAAATCGTCGTACGCGCCTGGTATTCCGACGGCCATGCCAAGGATGTGACGCGATTGGCGAAGTTCTCCAGCACCGAGGACCTCGTCGCCGGCGTCGATGACAGCGGGCTGGTCAAGGTCGGCGGCCACGGCGAGGCGGCCATCGCGGTGCTTTACGCCAACCAGGTGGCCCTCGTGCGCATCGCCTCGCCGTTTGAAAACAAGATCGAGCCCAAAGTGTTCGCGCAATCGCCTAGGCACAATTTCATCGACGGTTTGGTGTTGAAAAAGCTTGAGACCCTCAGGATTCCGACGTCACCGCAGTGTACCGACCGCGAGTTCATTCGACGGGCGTACCTCGACGCCATCGGCAAACTGCCAACGCCTGCCGAGGTGCACGCGTTTGTATCCGAGCCTGAAGCGTCAGCGAAGAAACGCGCGAAGTTAATCGATTCCCTTCTGGCCCGCCCAGAGTTCGTCGATTACTGGTCGTACAAGTGGTCCGACTTGTTGCTGATCTCCAGCCGAAAACTTTCACAGCCGGCCATGCGGGCGTTTCATCATTTCGTGCGCTCAAGCGTTGCCGACAACAAGCCGTGGGACCGGTTCGCGCGCGAAATCATTACGGCCCGCGGCAGCAACCTGCAACAGGGGCAGGTGAACTATTTCATGCTGCACAAGGACATCAGCGACTTGACCGAATCGACTGCGGTCACGTTCCTTGGCATGTCAATCACCTGTTGCCGTTGCCACAATCATCCGCTGGAGAAATGGACGCAGGATCAATACTGGAGCATGGCGAATCTGTTTGGCCGGATCGCCATCAAGAACGGCGACCGCCCCGGCGAGTTCACGATTCAATCGACGAGCGAAGGCGACGTGATGCACCTTCGCCGCGGCATCGCCATGCCCCCCGCTCCGCTCGATTACAAGCCGCTGACCGAGCCTCCGGCGTCAGCCGGAGGTGCCCCGAAGGACCGCCGCGAATACCTCGCCAATTGGCTCACCTCGCCCGACAACCCCTACTTCGCCAAGGCCCTCGTCAATCGCGTCTGGCGCAACTTCATGGGCCGCGGCCTTGTCGAAGCCGAGGATGACCTTCGGCAAACGAATCCGCCTAGCAATGAGGAATTGCTCGACGCGCTTGCGCAGGATTTCGTCAAGCACAAGTACGACGTGAAACATTTGGCGCGCACGATCATGAACTCGGCCGCGTATCAACGGTCCTCTCTCCCCTCTCCCGTTGGGAGCGGGAACGGGGGTGAGGGGGGAACGGGCAAGGGCCAGGGCGCTTCACCCTCACCCCCGACCCCTCTCCCAAAGGGAGGGGGGGGAAACGCGCGCGACGATCGCTACTATTCGCGTTATTTGATTCGCCGCCTACCCGCGGAAGTCGTCCTCGACGCCTATAGCGACCTCACGAACGTGCCGACGGCGTTCACGCAGGTCGCGGTCGGTTCGTCCGGCGGCAATGCGAAGACGCTCGACTATCCACTCGGAACACGAGCGTTGCAACTGCCCGATACGCAACTCGTGTCGCAATTCCTCGACGCCTTCGGCCGACCCGAGCGAGGCCAAACGTGTGCCTGCGAACGGCAACAGGAATCGAGCGTCACGCAGGCGCTGCACCTGAACAACGGACAAACGCTGAACGATAAACTTCGCAGCAAGAAATCGCGTATCGAGGATTTTCTGAAAGAAAAAATCAGCAACGACGACGCCATCCGCCGCGTGTTTGCTTTGGCCCTGTCGCGACCACCGAGCGAGGCGGAACTGACGCGCTTTCGCAAGCTGATGGCCGAGGATCCGCGCGCCGCCCGGCGCGAAGTGCTGGAAGACCTGTTCTGGGCGGTGCTGACGAGCCGCGAGTTCTTGTTCAATCGCTGATTTCCTCGTTTTTTCTCGTTTAGCGCCCGCGCGCCGCCTTGCGGGCGCTAAACGAAGACGGGTTTTTACCATCGGTGCACCATGAGCCGTTATGTTCTCACCTTATCCGCCGCGCTGATCGGCGCGTCCTCTCTATGGGCTCAGCCCCCCAGTTACTCCAAGCACATCCGCCCCTTCTTCGTGAAGTATTGCCTGGAATGCCACGCCGGCAAGGACGCGAAAGCGGGCCTGTCTCTGGAAACGTACAAGGCCGTGATGGCAGGCGCCGACGGCGGGGCCGTCATCGTGCCCGGGAAGCCCGACGACAGCCGGCTCGTGCTTCTTTGCGAGGGCAAGGACAAGCCAAAAATGCCGCCCAGGAAGGCGAAGTTTCAGCCCAAGGCCGATGAGATCAAGCTGCTGCGCGCCTGGGTCGCCGCGGGCGCGAGGGACGATGGCGCGAGCGTGAAGGTCGTGCTGCCGGTGATCAAGGCGAAGGCCGATGTGCTGGCGCCGGTGAGGGTCATGGCTTACCGAGCAGAAGGTTTTTTTGCGCGAGGGGGCGAACCATTCCGGTTACCGGGCGGCGCGAGCATGAAGATAGAATTCAAGACGGATATCCGTGCAATGGCGATCTCTCCAATTGACGATTACATTGCATTGGGCTTCGGTGGGACGGGCGAACCCGGCACCGCGATTTTGTTTTGGACGGGGCGTTTGCGTGCGCATGTCGAGCAATTACCCACACGGCACACCGATGCCATCCTCGATGTCGCATTCGATCCAAGGGGGAAGCTTGTTGCCACGTGCGGATACGATTCCTTGATCCAAATAACCGACGTTTCCAAATTGACTCGGGGAAAAGTAGCGCGGCCACGTCGCGAGGACGACGCGGCCACAGCCCTGTTCACCCTTAAAGAACACAGCGACGCCGTCTATGGCCTCGCGTTCAATCCCGATGGCACGCTGCTCGCCTCGGTATCCGCCGATCGGGCCATGAAGGTGTTCGATGTCGAAAAAGGCAAGCTCCTCTACACGCTCGGTGAAGCGACCGATTGGCTCTACACCGTGGCGTGGAGCCCGGACGGCAGGTATCTCGTTTCCGGCGGCGTCGATAAGAGTATTCGCGTGTATGAACTGAACCCGCTCGCCAAAGGCGAGCGGCTAAACATCAAATTACGCCAGTCCGTGTTCGCGCACGAAGGGCCGGTGCAAAAAGTGCTGTTCTCGCGCGATTCCAGGACGCTTTACTCCGTGGGGCAGGACCGCGTCATCAAGGCGTGGGATGTCGAAAAAATGGTCGAACGCAAGGTTTACGCGAAACAACCGGAGACGGTGTTGTGCATGGCCCTGCGCGAGGACGCCGGGCAGATCATCATTGGCCGTTACGATGGCATCGTGCAGTTGATTGACATCAAAACGGGCATGGTCGTCCACGAATTTGGCAAAGAAAAGAAAAAGGCAAAAGTCAACCAGCCCGGAGCGCAAGCGACGGGGTTCCGGGGTGCGGCACCGTCGCTGGCGCTCCGGGCTGGTGGATCGCCCGCCAGTGCCGCGAAAATCACGACTCCCACCACTCGCGCGGGCACGCTTGACCGTGCCGGCGCGGTTCATTACTATCGGTTCGACGTGAAAAAGGGACAACCGCTCGGCATTCATCTTGAGTTGAAGTCAAAAATCGATCCGGTCCTGACTCTAACCGACCTCGCCGGCCGCACGCTCGCGGAGAGCCACGACGGACTTCTCGGCCACACGTTCGCCGAGGCCGGCAGCTATGCGATTGGCGTGCGCGACCGGGAATACCGCGGCGGGGCGGATTTCAAATATCGGCTCAAGCTCGGCGAGATTCCGATTGTCACCGCGGTTTTTCCTCTGGGAGTTCAGGGCGGTACCAAGGGCGAAATCGGACTGGAAGGCGTTTTCTTGCCGAGAAAGGCCCTCCGGATTGTCGCCCCCCCCGATGGCAGGCCGGGCCAGGCGATTCCATTGTCCCTTGGCAACGGAGTCCTCGGCAAGGCGCAAGTCGTCGTCGGCGAGTGGCCGGAGGTTCTTGGCGGCGGCAAAGTGCCCGTGCCGGGGACTGCAAACGGCCAGCTGGTTGTGGATAAGCAAAACGACGTATGGGCCTTCCCCGCCCAGAAAGGCCGGCGCCTCGTGATCGAGGTCGACGCCCGCCGCATTGGCAGCAAGCTGGATTCGATCATCGAGATCCTCGACAAAAACGATCAACTTGTGCCGCGCGCGGTGTTACGTTCCCAGGCGAAAACGCACGTCACCTTTCGCGATCACGATTCCGCGCAAGGCAATATCCGCATCGAGGCGTGGAGTGAGCTGACGATCAACGATTACCTTTTCGCGGGCAACGAGTTGATGAAGATCCAGGCCCTGCCGACGCACCCCGACGCTGATTGCAATTTCTTCGCGACGCAAGGCCAGCGCATCGGCTATCTCGACACGACGCCGACGCATCACGCCAATGGCACGCCGATGTACAAGGTCAGCGTGCATCCACCCAGCGCGACGTTTCCACCCAATGGCTATCCGGTGTTCACGCTCTACTACCGCAACGACGACGGTGGGCCTGGCTTTGGCCGCGACTCGCGTATCCTCTTTGACCCGCCCGCTGACGGCGAGTACAAGGTGCGCATCCGCGATGCGCGTGACCGGGGCGGTGTTAACTTCGGGTATCGGCTCACGGTGAGACCTCCCAAAGAGCAATTCAAGCTTCGGGTTTCTCCGGCGAGGACGTCCGTGTGCAGAGGGGGGGCTATTCCACTCACGTTCACGGCCGAGCGCATCGATGGATATGAAGGTCCCATCAGGATTAGCATGAGCAACCTGCCGGCGGGATTCCACGTGCCTGCCACGATGATCGAAGCCGGCAGGTTTTCGACGACGGTCGCCCTCTACGCCGCCGTGGACGCCAAACCGTCGCCCCCTGGAACAAAAGCAATTCTCCAAGGAGAGGGTCTCGTGAAAGGTCTTCCCTTCGGCAGCGCCGAGGCCGTCGAGTTGCCAAACCTGATCGACCCCGGCGACATCGTGACGACCACGCAGGTGTCCGAAGTCGCGATCAAGCCGGGCGGCCAGGCGAAACTGCTCGTCCGCATCGAGCGCAAGAATGGTTTCACGGGCCGTGTGCCCCTCGAAGTGCGTGGCCTGCCGCACGGCGTCAAGGTTCTCGACATCGGCCTCAACGGCATCCTCGTCAACCCGAATGAGACGACGCGCACCGTCGTCATCTACGCCGAGCCGTGGGTGCGGGCGCAGGATCATCCCTTCGTGGTGCTGGCGAAGCGCGAGGGGAAAAACAGCGAACACGCGGCGAAGTCGGTAGTGTTGCGGGTCAAATAAACTACGCATTCTGACCGAGGTGTTGATCCATGTACAACCTCGAACATGCCCTTTACTTCGGCGTTCCCGACAACAAGATTGAGTTGCTTGAAGGCGGATCGCGCTGGGCGTTTCCATTCGCCAGTCGCGCGGAGGGTGAGGCGCATTTTCACGCCTGGTTCGAGACCATTCGCCGCTGGAAGCAGGTCAGCGGGCCCACGCGGATCCGAAAAACAGGCGAGAACTGGAAGGCGGTTATCCATGGCATCCGCATGGAGCTTTTCCCACGACCCATCGAGATGCGGTTCCCAATTTCTCCGGAGGCTTTCCGAGTTTTTCACGGTACGTTCAATCGCCGCGACTTCTGGCCTGGACAACCGGAGGGAATGGAAACCGGATGGGACAGCGCCTGGAACGAAGGCGACGTCCGGATGAATCTCTGGTCTTTGTTCGGCCGCCTCAGCGATCGGCATGGCGGGAAGCATTCCAGCCGCTGCGACATTGCGATCTCCGATACCGCCGCGGTCGCGCCCGATGCGTTTTACTATCGCAAGGGCCGCAAGAACATCATGATCAAAGGCGATTACTTTGGCGCCCCTCCCGATGTGGTCGCCGAGATTTTGTCGGCGCCGTCACGTCGGCTGGACTGCGGTCCGCGCATGGAAGTGTATCGCAAGGCCGGGGTGCCTCACCTCTGGCTAGTTGAACCGGCGAGCGAAACTATCGATGTCTTCGAACTGCACGCCCAGTACGAGTTGTGCGACCGGTTCAAAGCCGGCGATGCTTTTACAGTGGAGCTTTTTCCAGGCGACGAGATCAGCGTCAACGAATTGTTTTTAACGCAATCGAAACGTCGGGGGAAGGAAGATCGCAAACTCAAAGATCCGCCGCCAATTCCAGAATGGCTCCTACCGGCTGATCTCAAGATTGGGCTGGAGTATTTTTTCCACCTTGGCCATCCAGAGCATCGCTGGGAATTTTGGAACAACAAGGCGCAGTCGGTGCTCGCGTTCGGCTCCGCAGTGGAAGCGGCCGCCCGATTTGACTACTTTCTCCTGGAGGCCTGCCGTTGGGCGGGAATGTCGAAGCCCAAGATCATGCGCACACCGGACGAAGAGCGCACTGAAGTCGGACGTTTTCAGCTGGCGCGCCAGGGTCGGCTGGTGTTTCTGGAAATTCCGGTGGATGGTAGCCGCTACAAGGATTTTCTTGCGCTTTGGTCGAATCGCGAGGCTTGGGACTGGGGGGAGTAGCCGTCATTGCTCGGTTTTTGCGCGAACGCAACGAGCGTTAGGCGGTTTTGTCTTTTTCATATAGATCGCTCAGCGATTCAGACTGCTGGACTACCAAGCAGATCTCCTTGGGAACTCGATCTTCCGCTCCCCAACGGTCGCGGCTCGTTGAAGTCACTCCAACCCCGCCAGCGGCCCCAGCGCCAGCACCGTCAATTGGTCGAACGGATATTTGTCCAGCACGCCGCGGATATCCTTGAGCGTGACGGCGTCGTAGTTCGCCAATTCCTCATCGACGCTGCGATACGTTTTCAAGTAGGTCCAACCCATGCCCAAAGCTTGCATGCGGCCCATCGGGCGTTCGCTGCCGCGGACTACACGGGAGAGGATCTTGC
Source organism: Planctomycetota bacterium (assembly GCA_016191165.1). GTDB lineage: Bacteria > Planctomycetota > Planctomycetia > Gemmatales > Gemmataceae > SIAQ01. The sequence continues at coordinate 21,910 of JACPPF010000158.1, read as the reverse complement.
TCTTGGCAACCGCCAATTCCTCTTCGCTGACGCCTTCCCGTTGCACTTCGCGCAGGATTTCGTGGATGATCGCGAGGTTGTCCTCGGTGTTCTCCGGCTCGCAGCTAAAAGACGTGAAGTAGCCGCCGGCGCCTTCGTAATCGTGAAAGCCCATGTCGGCGGAGTCGGCGAGGCCGGGATCGACGAGGGCCCAATACAGCCGGCTACCGGAATCGTCGCCGAGGATCATTGCCAGGGCGTCGGCGGCGTAGCGCTGCATGGAATCGGCGGCGGGGCCAGGAGAGAGCATGAAGACTTGCTCTTGTTTCAACGATTCTTTCGTCATCACCTGGAGGTGCTTGCGTGCCGTCGCCGGAGTGATGTTGCCGCGCGGCGCGGCGCCGGACGGCCAGTGGCTGCACTGTTTTTCGATGAGCTTGACCGCATCGTCCCAGGCCAGGTTTCCCGCGATGGCGACAGTGATATTCGGAGCGACATAGCGGCGATCGTAGTAGGCTTGCATCTGTTCGCGCTGGAGCGACGTGATACTCGCCGCCGTGCCGAGGATGCTATTACCCAGCGGATGCTCGGCGAAAAACGCCTTCTTGGCGTTGTCGTAGGCGCACCACATCGGCTGATCGTCGTACATGCCGATCTCCTCGATGATGACCTTCTTTTCCATGTCGAAATCATCGCCGCGCAAAGATGGCCGCAGGATGTCCGCCAGGATATCGACTGCCTGGGGTAAATACTCCGGGAGGATGGCGGCGTAGAAGACGGTGTTTTCCTCGCTGGTGAAGGCGTTGTAGCTGGCGCCGATCTTGTCGAAGTCGAAATTCACTTGCAGGGCGGTGCGGTTGGGCGTGCCCTTGAAGACCATGTGCTCCAGGAAATGGGAAACGCCCGATTCGTCAGGGGTTTCATCGCGCGAGCCGGTCTTGACGAAGAAACCGACGGCAACCGATCGTGCCGAGGGGCTGATCTCGCCGACGATGGTGAGGCCGTTGGGGAGCGTGTGTTTGTGGAAAGACATAGTAGTTCCAAACAAGCCCCACCATGAGCGCAGCGAATGGTGGGGATCGGGGCGCCCCTGACCCCCACCATTCGCTGCGCTCATGGCGGGGCTTGGCGTCATTTTGTCGGCAATTGCAACGCATTCTTGCCGAGCGTCACAATCGTGAAATCGCGCGGCGGATGTTTCCTCACGTGATCGAGAATGCTGGTTGGCGAAAGCGATTCGATGGCGTCGTGAATTTCCTCCATCGAGCGCACGCGGCCCAGGTAGTACCAATCGCTGGCGAGAGCGCCGGCGCGCGACGAGGTCGATTCTTCCTGCATGATAACCGACGATTTCAGCCCGGCGCGCACGCGCTGGACCTCGTCGTCGCTGACGCCGTCGGCAAGGCGCCTGAGTTCGCCGATCGTCACGTCGAGGGTTTCCTGGGCGCGTTCGGTGGTCGTGCCGGCGTAGCAGAGGATACCGGCGACCTGTTTGAACGTCTGATAATTCGCACTGACCGAATAACAAAGGCCACGCTTTTCGCGAACCTCAGTGAAGAGCCGGGCGCCCATGCCGCCCGAGAGGACCTGGACGGCCCCGAGAGCGGCGTAATATTCGGGATGGCCGAACGGCACGCTGGGGTAGCCGATGACGATCTGCGTTTGCGTCGTGTCCTTGTCGAGATGCGTGCTGCCTTTCACGGGCGGCGTGAGTTCGGGGGGGCGGACGTCTTTTCCCGTCCAGTCGCCGAAGAGTTTCTCGACCTGATCGCGCAGCGGCAGCCATTCGACGTTCCCGGCGACCGACAGGATCGTCCCCCTGGGACCGAAATGGGCGTCATGGAAGTCGCGAATACTCTTCTCGGTGATGCGGCCGATGGAGGCCTCGGTGCCCCGGCGGTCTTGCCCCAGGGGCGCGGGCCAAAAGCGGCGGCGCATCTCGACCATGACCTTCGCGCGGGGCTCATCCTCAAGTGCTTGCAAATCTTGCAGGGCCAGCGCCTTGACCGAATCAAGCTCTTCCGCGGGCAAGTGGGGGTGGCGTAGGATGTCGGCGAAGAGTTCGAGGGATGATGGGATATTGCGCGCCAGCGTCGAGCCCCAGAAACGCAGGTGCAACTGGCCGACGCTTTCGGAATGATCCAGACCGAGGCTGTCCATGGCGAGCGTCAACGCCCGGCTATCGCGGTCGCCGGCGCCGCGCGTGATCATGTCCGAGAAGATTGACACCAGACCGAGTTCGTCGGGTGGATCGTAAACACAACCGGCGGGCACGAGGAAATTGACCGCCGCCGAGCGCACATGGTCCATGCGTTCCAGCAACAAGGTCAGGCCGTTGGCGAAGGAGTGTTGAAAGATCTGTTGCGCCACGATGTTGTTCCGTGGTGCAGGCGGCTGGCCTGCACGTTTGGTTCGCGTGCAGGCGAGCCGCCCGCACTACGTTTTCATTGTACACAGGCAGGCAACTACAGCACCCATTCCGGATCGGAATACGGTGTCAAGGAGAAAATGGAGGCCTCCACCTGGCGATAAAACGTCTTGCGAGACCGAAAACCAACGCGCCGGTACATGCGGATGGCCGTTTCATTTTGGGCCGTTACCTCGAGGCGGGCCGTCGCAAGCCCGTAGCGTCTGAACCCGTGCAACGCTTGCAATAAAAGCGCCAGGCCGAGGCCTCGACCGCGATGGGATGGGATGACGCCCAGGTTTTGGATGCTGCCCGTGCCGCCGCGTTCGGAGACGCCCTGCACCGTGCCGACGAGGTTGTTCCTTTCGGCAATGAGCCAGGTCGCTTCGGGTCGGAAGCCTGAACGCGTCGCAATTTCACGCATGAGCGTCGCGCAGCCGATGCGGTTGGCGAGGTTGGGAAATACGATTCCGTCGATTTCGTCCTGAAAACATTGGCATTTTACCTCGGCGTGCGCGTCGAGCAGGCGATCCTCCCACGGAATCCACGCATGTCCCGCGGGAAGACTTGGCACGCCCGGCAAGGGAGCGATCAGGTCCAGCTCCATGCGGTAGCGCTTGTAGTACGTGACAGCGTTGGAATCGAGCCCGACGGCCATGGGGTATATCCCGCTCGGAGCCAGCGAAACTGCTGCGAAGGCGGTATCATATCATCGAAATGGTGCGTGTCAAAAGGAAAGTCGGTCCATTTTTGGGCGCTTGCGTCGGGCGATCGCGTGACGCCATGCGAGCGCTAAACGCAAGCCGCGATACGCTCTATAATCTCAGGGATGCGATGCCCGTTTGCTTTATTTAAGGGTTTCCGATGAAAACTGTCCGCATGGGTCGTACTGGTCTGAAGGTTTCCGAAATCTGTCTCGGCACGATGACGTTCGCCTATCAGTGCGACGAGAAGACCTCGTTTTCGATCATGAACAAGGCGCATGAGCATGGGGTGTACTTCATCGATACGGCCGATGTCTACCCGGTCCCGCCCAGCGTGGAGACAGCGGGGCGCACGGAGGAGATCGTGGGCCGATGGCTGAAAGGCCAGCGTGATCGCTTCGTCCTGGCGACCAAGTGCCGAATGAAAGTCGGTCCTGGCGCCAACGACGAGGGACTGTCGCGCCGGCATATATTGAAAGCCTGCGACGACAGCCTGAGGCGACTGCAGACCGATTACATCGACCTTTATCAACCGCACAGCTTCGATGCGGAGACGCCTATTGAGGAGACCATGCGTGCCCTCGATGATCTGGTCAGCCAGGGCAAGGTCCGCTACCTCGGCTGTTCCAATTTTCCCGCCTGGCGCGTCGCCCTGGCGCTGGGTGTCAGCGCGGCCGAGGGGCTGGCGCGCTTCGACTGTGTGCAGCCGCGCTACAACCTGCTCTTTCGGGATATCGAGGCGGAGCTTTTGCCTTTGTGTCGCGATCAGGGGATCGGCGTCATCGCGTATAATCCCCTGGCGGGCGGATTCTTGACGGGCCGGTATCAGACCCTTGAAGCGCCGCCCGCAGACCAGACTCGCTTCAGTATCGGTAAGACCGGGGAACTCTATCGCGAGCGCTACTGGCAGCAGGCGCAGCTGGAAGGGGTGCAGGAATTGCAGAGATTCCTTCAGCCGCGCGGCAAGTCAATCCTCCAAGTCGCGATTGCCTGGGTCCTGGCGCAACCGGGGATGACGTCGGCGATCGTCGGCGCCAGCAAGCCCGAGCAGCTTGACGCCAGTCTCGCGTCGGTCAACGTCGCGCTCGATGCGGAAGAGATGGAGATGTGCAATCGGGCCTGGTATCACCTGCCCCGACCGATGGCGCCGCGTGTTTAGCCGCGCGCCTCTGGCGAGCGCGGCCTACGTCGCGCTAAAAAACGGAGGATCCTCGGCATGTGGATATGTCCGAGTTGTGGCGAACCGCATCAAGACCAGTTCAAGGAATGCTGGAAGTGCGTCGGCGCGGAAATGCCGGACCACCTTTCCGAGGCCGAGGCGCCTTCGTTCACTCCAGCGGGGACGGCGCCGGAAACACGTTTACGGCCAATCGGTTCATTTCTCGTCAGGGCAGCGGCCGGGTTTCTGTTAGGCGCGCTGATCTCTGTGGGAATCTCCCAACGGGCAGGCCAGTCGTTTTCCCAGGCGTCGCTTGGGGGGCTGTCCTGGGGGCTTGTTTGCGGCGCGGCCGTGGGCGTCATAGGCTGGGTCTTTTTCCCCTACCGTCCGACCGAGAAGCCAAACCAGGCCGAGCAGAGGGAGCAAGGATAGACTGAATCGTTTCATAGGAATTCGGCGTCGGATGACGTTTGCGTCTCTGGTCCGCCTGGACGGTGTGCCGAAACCGCTCATCTGCGGGCGCGAATTTCTCTATTTCGCGAAATGTCTCCCAAAAAGATGACCAGACGCGAGTGAAAAGGACCGGGCTGCATCGAAACCTTGGTCGGCATGACTTTTGCTCCATTATTCCCCTTTGTAATGGACGAAAGGGGAACGAAATGAACGCATCGACCAAGACGTTGCTTGCCCTTCGTGCTGTCGATTTGATGTCGCGGGAACTGGTGTTGATCCCGCGCGAAATGTCGCTGGAAGGCGCGGCGCGTTTGTTGGCACGCGCCGGCGTCACCGGTGCTCCGGTCGTGAACGAGGATGGCCAGTGTATCGGGGTTTTGTCCACCACGGACTTCATGAATTCCGTTGACCGACGCGGGAGAGCGCCCTATTCTACGGCGGCTGCGGATTGCATGTGCAGCGCCTGGCAAATACCCGATGTTGCCACGCCGAGCCCCTGCCGCGTGGAGAATTTCATGACGAAGGATCCGGTATTCGTCAACGCCAATGCGATGATCGGCGAGTTGGCGCACCTGATGATGGATGCCCATATTCATCGGGTGATCGTCGTCGACGGCCCCGGGCAGAAACCGATCGGCATCGTGTCCAGCATGGACGTGCTGGCCGCGGTCGCCCGGGCCTCCACGGAGTTGGGCGAACCGACACCATTCCAGCAACCGGCCATGGCGGGCGAATTCAGTTAACGAATCCGGTTTTTTCAATTCTTTCGTCAAAGGAAGGAGAGCAGCCATGCATGCGACTCTTGCTCATCCAGCCGACGCCGTTTTGACACTTGCCGCGCTACAGGCGTCCGACCTGATGGTTCCAAATCCGATTTCGCTGCGTGCGGAAGCGGGTGTGAATGAAGCCATGGCGTTGTTCACGGAAAAGGCGATCACCGCGGCTCCCGTCATCGATGAGGCGGGGCGGCCGATCGGCGTCGTCAGCCGGTCGGATTTGCTAATCCATCAACAAGAACACGATCCGGGCGCCCGCCGCGCCAACGATTACTTTTACGCCCCAACCTTCGAGCAACTCGACCTGCCCGACGAAAACAGGCCGACCGGCCGCACCACGGTCGCCGACCTGATGACCCCCGCCGTGTTCGCCGTCGCGCCCGCGACGCCGGTGAGCCAGGTGGTCAACGACATGGTTGGCCTGCACGTGCATCGCCTGTTCGTCGTCGATGAGGCCGGCGTGCTGGTTGGCGTCATCACCACGATGGACGTGCTGAAACGCCTGCGCTCTGACGGTTGACAATTCCCCACCCACGCTCGCGCGTGGGGCTGGTAGGGCTCTTGGCGCATACAATGCAAGGGATGTCACCCTGAACGCCAGGAGCCCCGCACGATGCCGGCAACCTTCGACGAGATGCTCGCCAACCTCACGGAAACGCAGCGTGAGGCGGTTTTGCAAATGGATGGGCCCCTTCTGGTCCTGGCTGGCCCTGGCAGCGGCAAGACGCGCGTCATCACGTGCCGGATCGCACACCTCATCCACCAGGGCGTTCGGCCTTCCCAAATCCTCGCCATCACGTTCACCAACAAGGCCGCTGGTGAGATGAAGCAGCGCGTCGATGCGATGTTGCCGGGCAAGGGCATCTGGATCAGCACCTTTCACAGCCTGGGTGTGCGCCTGCTGCGTCAGTACGCCGATCGGCTCGGGCTGGAACGCAACTTCACAATTTACGATCAGGGCGATCGCACCCGCCTGGTGAAAAACGCGCTTGATCTCACGGGCATCGACAACACGCGCTTCTCGCCGGATGCCATTCAAGGGGCGATCAGCAAGGCGAAGAACCAGCTGTTGCTCCCAGGCGAGTACGCCAAGCAGGCGGGCGATTATTTCAAGCAGGTCGTCGCCCTGGTGTACGAGGTTTATGAGAAGAAGATGCGCGACGCCAACGCCGTCGATTTCGACGACCTGTTGCTCTGGCCGGCGCTGGCACTGAAAAACGATCCTGAGATGCGAGCCGAGCTCGACGCCCGTTTTCGCTTCGTCCTGATCGACGAATACCAGGACACCAACAAGGCCCAGTACGCCATCGCCCGCGGGCTGTCGGTCGATTACCCGAACTTGTGCGTGGTGGGCGATCCCGATCAATCGATCTACGGCTGGCGCGGCTCCGACATACGCAACATCCTCAGCTTCGAACGCGACTTTCCGCAGGCGCGCGTCATCACCTTGGCGGAGAATTTCCGCAGCACCAAGGCGATCCTGCGCGTCGCGGATCACCTCATCGAACACAACGAAGAGCGCAAGCCGAAGACCCTTTACACCGGCAATCAAGAGGGAACCAAGGCTGGCGTGCTACTGTGCGAAACGGGACTTGACGAGGCCGATCTGGTCGTCCAGCGAATCAAGGAAGCGGTCGAGTCGGGCAGGCGGCATTATCGTGACTTTGCGATTCTCCTGCGACTCAACGCCCTGTCGCGCACGCTCGAGACGGCGTTCGTGCGCCAGCGCGTGCCGTTCCAGATCGTGCGCGGCGTCGCATTCTTCGATCGCAAGGAGAACCGCGACATCCTCGCGTACCTTCGGCTACTCCTCAACCCGCGGGACGACCTGTCGTTCTTGCGCGCCGTCAACGAGCCGGCGCGCGGCATCGGCAAGACGTCGCTGCAACACCTGCAAGACTACGCCGGTCCGCGCGAGATGAACCTTCTCAACGCGGCCGAGCAAGTCGATAAAATCCCCGCCATCAAGGGCAAGGCCGCCAGCGGGTTGAAGGCGTTTGCGAAGCTGATTGCCGAGTTAAGCGAGATGGTGGACACCACCACGCCCGACGAGGTGATGCGGCAGGTTATCGACCGCTCGGGCTATCGCCGCATGTTGAAGCAGTCTGCCGATCCTGAAGATCAGCAGCGGCTGGCGAACGTGGAGGAACTGGTGACCGCCGCCCATCAGTTCCACGAGGAGGACGATTCCCGGACGATCGCCGACTTCTTGGAGAACATCACCCTCGCCAGCGACGTGGACGGCTGGGACGAGAAGCAGGATTGCGTCGCGGTGATGACGCTGCACGCGGCCAAGGGGCTGGAGTTCCCGGTCGTCTACATGATGGCCGTGGAGCAGGGGATTTTGCCGCACGAACGCAGCCTGGGCAGCAAGGCCGAGATCGAGGAGGAACGCCGGCTCGCCTTCGTCGGCATCACGCGCGCGGAAGAAGAGCTTTACCTGTCCTACGCCCGCATGCGTGAATTTCGCGGGCAGACACTCTACACGATTCATAGTATGTTCCTGGAGGAATTGCCCGAGGACGATGTCGAGGAGATCGACCTCTCCTCGAGCAACAACAAATGGAAACCGGCGACTGACACCTGGCGTGCCAGCACCGCCAAGGCGAGCGCCGGCTGGTACGAAACCGGTTTCTCGAAGGCCGGGCCAAAACGGGAAAACAAGGGCCTGGACGACTTTGGTACGCCCGCCGCCCATGAGACCGCCTACGAAGTCGGCGTGTTGGTTCACCACGAAGTCTACGGCGTCGGTAGAATCACGGAGGTGAGCGGCCAGGGCGTATTGCGTAAGCTCAAGATTCGTTTCGCGACCGGCGCTCGCACGTTCATGGCGTCCAAGGCAAAGTTGGCCGTTGTCAAGAAAGCCTAGTTTAGCCGCGACCCAAAGGGGAGCGCCGCCACAAAAGCAACCCCTTCTTATCGCGGCCAGCCGGGGGAACCATCATGACGATCACTTTCACTGTTCTGGTGTTGACGGCAGGAATCGCCCAGGCCCAATTCCCCGGCCCGGCGCCGACCTTCAGCGTCGTGCAAAGCACGGCGCCGAACAAGGGGCAAGTAGTCCTGACTCGCATCGTTAAGCAACAAGAGCAGATCGCCGTCTCGGAAAAATCCCTCGAAAACGGCGACTTCGTGGAACGCGTCCGGATCATCACACGCGTCGTGGATCGCGAGGTCAGCGTTGTCTACGAACTGGGCAATTCCAGGGTCATCACCCCAAAGGGCAAGCAACTGCCGATCGACGAGGTATGGCGACGGCTCAAGAAAAGCACCGTCGTCGCCGTCAGTGGCGACTCCAACCTGCCCGCGCCGATTTTCCTGCGAGCATTGAATCCGCAGACGCTCGTGATCATACCGGCTCCGCTCAAACCAATTCCTTTCCCCAAGTGAGGTAGGCTCCATGAGAATCGCATTGGCCTTGCTGACCAGCGTGATCCTGGCAAGTAGCGTTCACGCCCAGGGTGCTCCGTCTGGCACGCCGCCGTCGTTGAGACTGGTCCATGGCGTGAATAAGAAGAAGGGCGAAATCACCTTCCTTGTGACCGTGACACGCGTTGTCCCGGTCGTCGTCGAGGAGGAGGTGATTGTCAATGGTCAGGCCCAGAAAGTCACGGTAACGAAATATCAAACCGTCCTGGAACAACGTTTTCAGGCAATCAACGCAGCGAGCAGCCGGGTCATCACGACCGCCGGACAGCAACTGCCGATCGATCAAGTGTGGAAGCGCGTGAAGGCGAATACCGTCGTGGCGGTGAGTGACAACGGCGCTGTGCCGGCCGCCGCGTATCTGAAGGCGCTCAGCGTGGATACCCTGGTCATTATTCCACCACCGGCGGCGTTGGTGCCCGCGCCCCCGGTGCCGGCCCCCAAGCCCAAGCGGCTGCCGCCCGTGAAGGTGTGATCGTCTTGGTTTACCATTGTGCGTTTAGCGCTCGCATCGCGCCGCGCGAGCGCTAAACGAAATCCGCGGAAATTCCGACCATGTTCACCCTCAGCGCTTTTGCCGATGAAATTGACCCCGATCCGATCAAGCAGATCGACATTCTGAATTCCTGCGGTGTTCGGCATGTTGAATTTCGCTCAATTCATGGCACGAATGTCTTGAGTTTGAGCGATCTGGAAATTCAGGACTTCAAGGCGCTCCTGGACAAGAGTGGCTTCAAGCTCAGCGCTATCGGTTCGCCAATCGGCAAGATCAAGATCGACGAGCCGTTTGAGCCGCACCTGGAGAAATTCAAGCGAGCCATTGAACTGTGCGGCGTATTCGGCACCAACAATATTCGCGTTTTCAGCTATTACCCGCCCGACCATTTCGATGGTGACTGGAGCCGATGGCGAGGCGAGGTTTTGAGCCGCATGTCGCAAAAATGCGAGCTGGCGAAGAAGGCCGGCGTTCGTCTCGTGCATGAAAACGAGCACCGCATTTACGGGGATTCCCCTGAGCGTGTGAACGATCTGATGTCGACGCTTCGCAAGGATTTCGATGCCAGCGTCATCGGCGCCGTTCATGATCCCGCCAACTTCGTATTCTGCGGCTACGATCCCTGGCAAGGCTGGCTGGCGACGAAGCCGTGGCTCGTGCATTTTCACATCAAGGACTGGATCGCCAACGCCAAGCACGGCAGCCTGGCGGGCGAAGGGCAGGGGCTCGTTCCCGAGGTGATTGCCGACGCCATCAAGATGGGCTACGACGGTTTCGCGACCCTGGAACCACACTTGCTGGGTGGCGGGCCGACGGGCGGCGTGACGGGGCCGGAGTTGTTCCCCAGGGCGGTTGCGGCATTCAAGAAAATCCTTGACGATGCCGGCGCGAGCTACCAATAGCCGCTTGCGACTTTGCGTTCCCCACGCGACCGCTACGTCGCAAGCGTTTAGCGCATCCGCTCCGCGTTGGGCAGATCCTTCAGGCTTTTCAAGCCAAACATTTGCAGAAACTTTTTGGTGGTCCCATAAAGTACGGGCCGGCCCAGCGAGTCGTGTCTGCCCGTTATTTTCACCAGGCCCTTTTCCATCAGCAAGCGCAGCGTCTCGCCGCAGTGGACGCCGCGGATCGCCTCGATGTCGGCCCGCATGATCGGCTGCCGGTATGCGACAATCGCGAGGGTTTCCCGCGACGCCGGGGTCAGGCGCAACTCCTGCTGGCTTTTTCGCAGCGTCGTTAACCAGCGATGGTATTCCGGCCGGGTCATCAGTTGAAACCCGCCAGCCAACTCCTCCAACTCAAACGCGGAACCATCCAGATCGTAAAGCTCCTGCAAGGTCTTCAGTAACCGGCGGACCGCTGCCGCATCGGGCAATCCGGACGCCTGCACGAGCTTGCGGATTGGCAGCGGCTCGTCCGCGACAAGCAGCACCGCTTCCAGCAGGGCGAGTTCGTTGTCGCGCCCGAGCGGGTCGGACGACCCGGCGACGTCCCCAATTTCGCCTTGCAATCGATAGATCGCCGGCAAGCGATGGTTCCGCGCGGGGTCCGCCCGTCGCGGCCCTTGGTGCGCAAGAGTTACGAATCCCCGAAACATGACTCTCCTCGCCCCTTAATACCACTCGCGGGAGGCGTTGACACGTTTGGCCGTGATGCCGTTCGTCAAGCCGAGCGATCCCAGCCCCACGCGCAAGCGTGGGGGGGCAACCTCTCGAAACCCCCAGCTTGGGTTGGGGGCTGGTCAAATGCTCTTCGACGAATGGTATTGCGTTAGGCTGCGTTCCCCTTCGGGTCGCGGCGAAACGATTGTGCCATTTCCCAACGCGCGGAGTAGCGCACTCAGCACTCAGCACTCAGCACTCAGCACTCAGAACTCAGCACTGGCCACTTACCGCCAACCACCATAAAGTAACGCCCATCAAACTGCTTGACCAGACGAAATCCGATCAGGAGCCAGGACTGTGCTCGATTGGCTAGGCGAATTTTGGACCGACTATGGCATCTTCGTGCTCGCGCTGATCGCGTCCAACGTCCTGATCGGCTTCATGCTGATCAACGCCATTTTTTCGGTCTGGATGGAACGCAAGGTCGCGGGCCGCATTCAGGATCGTCTCGGCCCCACCCGCGTCGGCGGCAAGTTTGGCTGGCTGCAGACCCTGGCCGACGGCATGAAGTTGCTCGTGAAGGAAGACACTATTCCCGCCGCGGCCGATCAGTTCCTCTTTCGGGTGGGGCCTTATATCGCCCTGGTCGGTTCTTTCCTTGCATTTATCGTTCTTCCATTCGGCGACGGCGTCGTTGCCCGTGAAATGAACATCGCCATCTTCTTCATGCTCGCGGTCATGTCGAGCGAGGTCTTCGGCATCATTCTCATCGGTTACGGGTCGGGCAGCAAGTGGTCGCTCTTCGGCGGCATGCGCGAGGCGGCCCAGATGGTCAGCTATGAAATCCCGATGGCGATGTGCGTCCTCGTGCCGGTGATCGTCGCCGGCAGCATGAACCTTGGCGATATCGCCAGGAGCCAGTCGGGCCTCTGGAACTGGCTCGTGTTTCACGATCCGTTCACGTTCTGTGCGTTTTGGACTTATTTCACCTGCGCCATGGCCAGCTGTAAGCGGGCGCCGTTCGATCTTGCGGAAGCCGAGAGCGAACTCGTCGCCGGATTCCATACCGAATACTCCGGGTTTCGCTGGCTGGTCATCTTCATGGCCGAGTATGGCAGCATGTTCGCCGTCAGCGGCATTGCGTGCATCATGTTCCTGGGAGGCTGGAGCACGGGTTTGCCCTGGGAATTGACGGAGCTTTTTGGCGGCCTGGGAGTGGTTGGGCTGGTGATCGGCAACGTCATCAACGTGGTGGTGTTCCTCGTCAAGGGCTGGGTGTTGGTCTTCGTGATGATGTGGGTGCGCTGGACGTTGCCCCGGCTTCGCATTGACCAGGTCATGATGCTCTGTCTGAAATACCTGATCCCGATCAGCTGTGTCTTGATGGCGGGGGTGAGCCTGTGGAACCTGTGGCTGCCCGCCCTGGTGCAGTCGATCGTCGGATATTTGATTTTCGGGGTCAGCGCCGCCGGAGCCGGGTTCTTCGTTTACCGCGTGGTCACCTGGGTCAGCCTGAAGCCAGGTTCTGCGATGCCGGGCATGTGGCGCATGACCACGCTGCCCGGGTATCAAGGGGCGGCGAAATTGTAAAGTTTCAGCCGGGAGTGCGAGCGACGCGGGCGCAGTGAACCGAGGCCCCGTCGCTCGCGCTCCGGGCTGGTGGAGAATGTTGATTCATGGAATTGCACGCATTCATGTTCTGGTTGATCGCGCTGTTGACGGGCCTGTGCGCCCTGGCGACGGTCATCACACAGAACATCGTGCGCTCCGCCACCTGGTTGCTTTTCACGTTGGCGGGAACGTCGGGCATCTTCTTCCTGTTGGGCGCTGACTTCGTGGGCGCGATCCAGCTGTTGATTTACGTCGGCGGCACCATGGTGCTCGTGGTGTTCGGCGTCATGCTCACGGCCCAGGGGCCGTTCATCAACATGAAGACGAGCGGAGCGGAATGGGCGATCTCCATCGTCGCGGGCATCCTCCTGTTCGCGGTACTGCTCTTTGGGACCTGGGGTCGCTTCAGCGCCTCGACCTCAACGCCGGAAGACCCGAAGGATTCGCACCACGCCGTGACGATCGGTCAGGTGTTGACCGGCGTTCCGTATGGTCCCTTCGACTCGCCGACGCAAGTTCGGGCTCATTATCTGCTGCCTTTTGAAATCGTGTCGGTTCACCTGCTGGTCGTCCTCATCGGCGCGGCCTACTTGGCGCGGGCGAAACGCCGCGGGGAGGAGCCCAAATGAATCCCGCCGAGCAGCTCAACCTGTATCTTGCCCTGGGCGCACTGCTGTTCGTGTGCGGCGTCGTCTGCATGGCGACCAAACGCAACGCGATCGGCGTGCTGATCGGCGTGGAACTGGTGCTCAACGGCGCGAACGTCAATTTCGTCGCCTTCTCGCGCTACAATCCAGCGTTTGAAATCGAAGGCATGATCTTCGCTCTGTTCGTGATCGTGATGGCCGCCGGCGAGGCGGCGGTTGCGCTGGCCATCGTTTTGAATTTTTACAACAACCACACCACCGTGGACGTCGATAGCGCCGAAGAGTTGAAAGGCTAAGGCCGCTTGCGGTTTCGCGTTCGCAGGGAGCCATGCGAGCGCCAGGCCACAATCGGGTTAGCGGAGTTGCCGATGCCTGAGAATGAATTGCAACCGGGACTGCTTTTCGTCGTGGCGACATTGCTGCCGATTGCGTCGTTTACGATCTTGCTGCTGTGGGGCGCGATCCGTTGGGCGCTGCGCCCCTACGCAAGCGACAACGCGACCGTCAAGACGATTTTTGAAGGCCTGGGCGGCGCGGTCCCTGGTCAGGCCCCGGCCTATGTCGCTACGGCGGCGATCGGCCTTGCGTTTTTGTGCAGCTTCGCCGGTTTCTGCATCTTCCTCGCCGAAGTTGGCGAGATGCACGAACTCAAGCACAAACTCGACCACGCCAAGCTTCATCCAGGCCATCACGACGATCACGATCACGACAAGAACGAAAAAGCCAAGCACAACGAGCAGAAGGTCGACAAGGCCAAGGATGCGAAGGGCGAAGAAAAGAAAAAGGTTGACGCGGCCAAACAGGCGCCCAGGAACCTTCAGGGCGAATACAACGCCCTCAAAAATCGCTGGGAAGGCGCATGGGATTGGGCGCGCGTCTTCCCGAAATCCACGCATGACTCCGCGCGAGGCTCCATCCTCCAGATCGGTTTCCGCATCGATATGCTCGCGGCCGTCATGTTCGTGATGGTCACCTTTATCGCCACCTTGATCCACCTCTTCTCGATCGGCTACATGTCCGACGAATTGCAAAAGGAAGTGGAAGATCACGAGGTCCACACTGCCCACGGCCATTACCACCGCCGCGGGCGCTTTGGCCGGTTCTTCATGTTCCTGTCACTGTTCTGCTTCTCGATGTTGAACTTGATCCTGGCCGACAATCTCTTTCAGATCTTCGTGAGCTGGGAACTCGTCGGCATCTGTTCGTTCTTGTTGATCGGCTTCTATTTCGAGCGCACCAGCGCTTCGAACGCGGCCAACAAGGCGTTTATCACGAACCGCATCGGCGATGCCGGGTTCATCATTGGCCTTCTGATCTTCTGGACCTACTTTGGCACCTTCAATTTCCAGGAAATATTCGCGAGGGTCCGTGCCCCTGAAGCGGATAGCCACGGCGCCATCAAGCTCGGCAAGGAGTCGGCGGGGCACAAGATTGTACGCGGGAATCTGGTCAAGAAGTATCCCGATGGCTCGGCATCGATCAAGGTCGAGAATGGCGTCGGCGATGTCGCCTTCATCTTTCCACGCGAGACGCCCGGGCACTTTGACGCGCCTCGGCTGGGCCGGGAAAAATACGCCTACCACGATCCGGCGCCCACCCAATATGGCTACATTCCCTACTGGCTGCTCATCGTCGGCGGGCTGGGCATCTTCCTGGGCTGCGTCGGCAAGTCGGCGCAGTTCCCGCTTCAAGTCTGGCTCCCGGACGCGATGGAAGGCCCGACGCCCGTCAGCGCGCTGATCCATGCCGCCACCATGGTTGCCGCGGGCGTTTATCTCGTTGGCCGGTGCTATCCGCTCTTCACCGTCGAGGTGTTGTTGACGATCGCATATGTCGGCGCCATCACGCTCTTCGTGGCCGCTTCGATCGCGGTGGTTATGACCGACATCAAAAAGGTGCTCGCCTATTCCACCGTTAGCCAGCTCGGGTACATGATGCTCGCGCTGGGCGTGGGCGGCTGGACGGCGGGGCTGTTGCACCTGTTGACCCACGCGTTCTTCAAGGCGCTGCTCTTCCTCGGCTCCGGCAGCGTCATCTATGGTTGCCATCATCAGCAGGACATGCTTAAGATGGGCGGCCTGTACCCGAAAATGAAGATCACCGCGCTCACGATGTTGATGGGCGTCCTGGCGATTGCCGGCACGCCGTTCTTCAGCGGCTGGTACAGTAAGGACGAAATCCTCGCCGGTGCGTTCGGTTTCTTCATGGTAAACAAGCACCACTTCCTGTTGTTCCTGTTGCCGCTCGTGACGGCGGGCATCACCACGTTCTATATGTTCCGCATGTGGTTCATGACCTTCACCGGCAAGCCCCGTGATGAACACGTTTACGATCACGCCCATGAGTCTCCGTGGCCGATGACAGTTCCGCTCATTCTTCTTGCGATCCTGAGCGTGGGTGTCGCCTGGGGCTGGCCTCCGCATGAGCCGTCGCATAGCTGGCTGGGACATCAGTTGCACCATTACAGTCAGCCGAAAACCGTGGAGTTCGGCGATCTCGTTGACGATCACGGCCACGGGATTCCAGTCGATGTCGATTTCGTCGCGGAGAATCGCTCGGCCCTTGAGAATCACGCCATCGTCGGCTTCCTCGCGCTCGGTGTCGTGGGCATCGGCCTCGCCTTCGCCCTGGTGCTTTACTATTACGGCGTGCTCGATCCGGAAGACGCCAAGGAACAGTTCCCGGGCGTGCATCGCTTCCTGATGAACAAGTGGTGTTTCGACGAATTCTACAGCGCCGCGCTGGTCCGCCCCGCTCTGCAAATCGCGCACTGGTGCCGCAACGTTGATACCTACGCCATCGACGGGTTCCTCAACCTCGTTGGCCATTGGACGGTGTTGACTTCGGCGTGGAGCGGGCGCTTTGATCGCGGCATCATCGACGGCAGTGTGAACCTGCTGGCCGATGTTTCCTATGCGATTGGCAGCTGGCTGCGAAATGTGCAGACCGGTTATTTGCGCAGTTATATTCTTTTCCTGGCCCTGGCCGCGATGGGCGTGTGGATCCTGCTCTATGCCTGGGCGAGCGCCCTGGGAGCGCCCTGAGCGGGGCCATTTGGCTCGGGCGGACCAGGGACGTAGTTGACCAAGTGATCGACGGAAGTCATGACGCGAGAGTGAAGCAATGGAAACCGACCTCTTGATGATGTCGCTTTGTATTTTTATTCCCAGCGCGTTTGCGCTGGGCCTCCTCTTCTTTCCGAAGGGGACCGAGGAATATATGCGCTGGTGGTCGTTGGTAGGCACGGCCGCCACGTTTGTCTTCAGCATGTTCGTGTTCATCGACTACTACGCGATGCTCCAGCGCAATCAGGACAACACGCTGACTCCGGCGGGGATTCGGCGGGCCGATGCCTCGACCCAGCTTTCGGCCCGCGCCGAGGCCGCGGCCAACGTCAAGGCCCGAAGCGGCGAGCCATCGAGTGACGATGGTCTCGCACGGTATCCCTGGATCGGACGGTTTGGCATCGAATATTACCTTGGCATCGATGGCATTTCGATGGCGATGGTGCTCCTGACGACGGTGCTGTTTTTTCTGTCCATGATCGCCAGCTGGGGGATCGAGAAGCATGTCAAGGGTTATTGCATGTTGTTCCTGATCCTGGAGACCGGGGTCCTGGGCACGTTTTTCGCGCTGGACTTTTTCCTCTTCTACATCTTCTGGGAAGTGATGCTCCTGCCAATGTATTTTCTGATCGGCATCTGGGGCGGGCCGCGCCGCGAATACGCCGCCATCAAGTTCTTTCTTTACACGCTGTTTGGCAGCGTGTTCATTTTGATCGCGCTCCTGGCGTTCTATTTCACTGACGTGCAGGACTTTGCCCCGAAAGAAACCGTGGCCGCGGCCAATGCGGCCGTCAAGGGCAAGGGGACCGCCGAGATTCACACGTTTGACCTGGTTTTGCTCGCCAAGGTGGGCAAGCAGGGCATGGACTGGATGCACCTGGAGAGCGAGGCGGAACGCAAAAAATTCGTGCAAGCGATTGTCGATCGCCGCGAGAAGGAACGCAATCCGACCAGCGCCGCTGACGTGGAGCGCCGGCTGGAGCAGGCCTTTTTCAGCCCGACTTTTCAATACGTGATGTTTTTGTTCCTCTTCGTTGGCTTCGCGATCAAGGTGCCGATTTTTCCGTTCCACACCTGGCTTCCCGACGCGCACGTCGAGGCGCCGACGCCGATCAGCATGATCCTCGCCGGCATCCTGCTCAAGCTGGGTGGGTACGGCATTTTACGTATCGCCTACCCGATCTGTCCGTGGGCGGCGCATGCCCTGGCGTATTACTTGTGCATCCTGGCGATGATCAACATCATCTATGGCGCCTTCGCCGCCATGGCGCAGACCGACTTCAAGAAGCTGGTCGCCTACAGCTCGATCAGCCACATGGGTTACGTCCTTCTGGGCATCGCCGTCTGGCCGGAGTCGAACTTCAACAACTGGGCCTGGGGCATGAACGGGGCGATGTACCAGATGATCGCGCACGGCATCAGCTCGGCCGGCATGTTCTTCTGCGTCGGCGTTATTTATGACCGCGCTCACCATCGCAACCTCGACAATTTCCGCGGTCTGAACGAGCCGATGCCGCTCTACGGCGGGATCAGCGCGCTGATCTTTTTCGCCGGTCTGGGTCTGCCTGGCCTGTGCGGCTTCGTCGGTGAGTTCATGGTCATTCTCTCGACCTGGAATTTCTCGACACCGGATCATCCCCACGCTGGCAAGGTGCTCGCGATCCTGGCGGCGCTAACGGTCGTCATCACCGCGGCCTATATCCTCTGGACGCTCCAGCGCGTCTATCTGGGCACGAACCCGGCCTACAAGGACTATAAAGACATCACGCCGCGCGAACTGGTGTGCATTATCCCGTTGGCGATCCTGGCGATCGTCCTTGGTATCCTGCCGGTGTTGATCTTGCAATGGATGGAGCCGCACGTCACCGGCCTGGTCGATTCCCTGGTGCAGTTGAAGATGTGATCTTTCGGTCAGACGGGAGTGAGTGTAACGACATGAATGCCACATTCGCGGAAGCCCTGCAATCCCGCCTCCCGGCCGACGCGGTCGCGTTTTTGCCCGAGCTGGTGTTGTGCGGCGCGATCGTCGTGATGCTGCTGATCCGGCTGGTTCCGCGCTACGACCGCGTTCACATGGGCGCCATCGCGATTTTGATCGCGGGTTTCGCCTGCGGCCTGGCCTGCTATCAGTGGACTCAGATGACCAACGTGGCGCGGACGGAATACCTGTTCGGCGGAATGCTCGTCTTCGACAACTTCACCATCTTCTTGAAAATCTTTTTGCTCGCTTTTCTGACGCTGGTCATCCTGCTGACTCTTTTGACGGGTATCCCCGATCGCGAGGATTCGGCCGACTTTTACGTGCTGCTCTTTGGCTCCACCCTGGGCATGTCGTTGATGGCGTCGTCGAGCCATTTGCTGATGGTGTTTTTGAGCATCGAGATGGCCAGCCTGCCGAGCTACGCCCTGGCGGGGTTCTTGAAGGGCCGGCGGCAATCCAGCGAGGCGGCCTTGAAATATGTCGTTTACGGCGGTGGCGCTTCGGGGGTCATGCTGTACGGCATTAGCTTGCTGGCGGGGAAGTTCGGCACGGGGTTCTTGCCCGTGATCCTGGTAAAAATCACGGCGGAGGGGCACCTGATGGAGCCGGCCGTCGTCATGGGGCTGACCTTCATTCTCGCGGGGATTGGCTTCAAGCTGGCCTCCGTGCCGTTTCATTTCTGGTGCCCCGACGTGTTCGAGGGGGCGGCCGCGGAGGTGGGTGCATTCCTGTCGGTGGCCTCGAAAGGCGCGGCGCTGGCGATGCTGGCGCGCGTGGTCCTCGGCATGGGCGGATTGACGGGGACCGCTGACCGCTTCGATGCCTGGAACGTGGCCACCGATTATCTGGTTCCCGTGCTGGCGGTCTTCGCCGTGCTAACCACGACCTTCGGCAACTTGGCCGCCTATGGGCAAACGAACCTCAAGCGCCTGCTGGCCTATTCGACCATCGCCCATGCGGGCTTCATGATGATGGGCCTGGCTGCGCTGAATCGGGACGGCGCCGCCGCGGTGCTGTTCTACCTCGTCACCTACCTTTTCATGAATCTGGGCGCCTTCGCAGTGGTCGCCATGCTGCGCAACCTGACGGGGCAGGAAGACATCAGCTATTTTCGCGGCTTCATCTATCGCTCGCCGATCCTGGTTATCACGCTTGGGGTTTTTCTGCTGAGCCTGCTGGGCATGCCGCCGCTGGCGGGGTTCATGGCCAAGTTCCATATCTTCACGGTGCTGTACGATGCGGGCCAGGAATACGATCGGCTCGGCAAGCCGCACCTGAGCTGGACGATGTACGCGCTCCTCCTGGCGGGCGGCCTGAATACGGTGATAAGTCTTTTCTATTACGTCAAGGTTCTCAAGGTGATGATTCTCGAAAAGACGCTGGAGGACGTCGAGGAGCGGCCGGTCGAGGCGAAGCCGGCGCCGATCCTGCACTCGGCGTATGCCGTGGCGATCGCCCTGGTGGTTCTGGTGCTCGGGGTCTACGTCAATCCGCTGGCGGACGCGAGCGGCAGGCAAGGAGGCATTGCCGACTTCCGCTCCACGCCCCGGCCCACGGTGACGAAGGGGCCGCCCAAGAACGCGCCTATTGGGCTGAATCCGGGGATGAAAATGGGCGGAGGCAAGAAAAAAAAGAAAAAAGGCATGGGGATGGAATGACGATGAACGTCGGCAGCGTCAGGTTCTTGCACCAGCTCATCGCGATGGGGTCGCGTTCGCTTTTGCAGTATGTCAGCGAGTCGTTTCCCTATGCGCCTGCCGCGGCGCGCTCCCATGTCGATCGCGTCATTGCCTTGGCTGAAGAAGAACGGGACGAAGCGGCACGTTTGACCAGGCTGATGCAAAAGCAACATCTGCCGTTGCCGAGGTCCGTGTCTTATCCTTCGCATTTCACGACGACCAACTTTGCTTCGCTTGATTATCTACTTCCCCGACTCATTGGCGAACATGAAAAAGAGGTTGCCCGGATCGAATCCACGTCGAACAACCTGGAGGGCGAGGAGATTCGCAGGATTGGCCAAGCCTATCTCGACATGAAACGCCGGCACCTGCAGACCTTGCGGGAACTCGCCGGACCTGCCACTGCTTCGGCCTGAACGGCACATTTGCGTGATTCCCGGCACTGGCGCCATCGACTCGCTTCGAATTCCTGGCGATGGGAGACGCGACGTGAAACGCTATCGCACCTGGACGCTGACCGATCTGGTCAACGATGTATGGCTCGACAGCTTCACCACGGGCGGAGATCGCCTTCACCTCGGCCAGGCGCAAAACTGGTCGATCCGCAAGCGCACCTTGCGCGGCGGGCTGCGCGACGGCGTCGATGTCATCGAGGTCACCAACGGCGCGCTGTCGTACTCGATCTTGCCCACACGCGGCATGGGCCTGCACAGCGGCCGGTACCGCGGGATCGACCTCGGCTGGAACGCGCCGCTGCATGGACCGGTGCATCCACGCCACGTCAACACGACCGAGCGCGGCGGCATCGGCTGGCTGACCGGCTTCGACGAATGGCTGTGCCGTTGCGGCCTGGCGTCCAACGGTCCGCCCGGTGAGGATGTCCACACGGATCGGCACGGGCAAACGCGGCGCGACCTACTTCCCCTGCATGGCCGGATCGCCAACCAGCCCGCCTATTACGTTGAGGTTCGCGTCGGGCTCGACTCGCCTCATGAGTTGTGCGTGACCGGCCAGGTTGAGGAAGGCGGTCTTTTCCATCCGCGCCTGGTACTGACGACTACCTATACGACGATTCCCGGATCGAACCGCATCGTGATTCACGATCATGTCGAGAACCGCGGCGGGCAGTCCGCCGAGATGCAGCTTTTATATCATTGCAACTTCGGCCCGCCGCTTTTGGAAGCGGGCAGCCGTTTCGCCGTGCCGATTCGCGAGGCCGCGCCGATCAGCGCAAGCGCGGCCGGCGGGATCGCCACGTTCGACACCTACGCCGGCCCGGTTGCCGGCTTCGCGGAACAGGTATTCTGCATCGACCCGCTTGGCGACTCCGCGGGCCACACCCTGGCGATGCTCTACAATCACGCGCGCGACAAGGGCGTCGTCCTGCGTTTCAATCGCCAGGAGTTGCCTTGCTTCACGGTCTGGAAAAACACCGCCGCGCTGGAGGATGGATACGTCACGGGCCTGGAGCCGGCGACGAACTTCCCGAACTTCAAGACGTTCGAGCGCCAGCAGGGCAGGGTGGTTGTGCTGCCCGCGGGCGGGCACTGGGAAACGACCTGGAGCATCGAGGCCCACGACGGCGCCGCCGAAGTCTCCGGCGTTCTCGCGGAGATCGTCAGCCTGCAGGCGCAGGCGAAGGCGATCTTGCACCGGACGCCGCACGCGCGGTTTGCGGTGGCGCCGTGAACGCGAGGCAGTTGCGTTGCTGAGCCTTCCCGGCGGCCGCGCGCCGACGCCGGCGGGTTCGGATCGCCGTCGGTGACAGACGGCGGTGGCGGTCGGCCGTGGACGCGGGGGAGCGCGCGGAATCGGCGCGGTGAGGATTTGGATTCGAACGGCGTTGCCTGGGCAGTGAATCAAACCGATGCGGCGTCTTCGACTTTGGGTGTCTCCGCCTCAATCAAGTCACGGATCGCCTTG
>JACPPF010000050.1 GCA_016191165.1 Planctomycetota bacterium | reverse complement strand
AAGAGATCGTGGCTGCGATCAAGATAAGTTAATAGAAGTGTAACAATCCCAGGCAGCTGATGCAAGGAAAATCCAGCTGAAAACCAGCTGCCAAGGATTTTTGTGTTAGCTCAATAGTGCCCCGTGGGAATCCAGGCTAGGCTTTCTTCGTTTAGCGCCCGCGAGGCGCCGCGCGAACGCCAGGCCGCGAGCGGCTATCGCGGGCGGCGCGACACGGGCGCGTCCAGAATCTCACGCAAGACGAACGCCGTCGCCAGCGCGTCTTTTTGCTTGAGCATTCCCAGCACTGCCTGGATCGGCGTGAGCGTCGGCGCACATGCCCTCGCCGCGGGGCGTTTCACCTTTTTTCGTTTGCGTTTCGGCGCAGGCGCGGCCGCATCCCCCGGCGCCGCGTGTCCTGGCGGAACGAGGGCGGGAATCGGTTCCGCTGGCGTCGCCACCGGCGCCGAAATCGCTTCCTTCGTGTTTTCCACGGGCGGTCGAACTTGTCTGGCGACGATCACCAGCAGCGCCGCCACGGCACTCACCACCGCGAGCAGAATCCATTGATCGTATTGTGGCATGTTCGTCACCTCAGTCGGCCCAGTTGTCCACTTTCAGGCCCGGCACGAGCCGCAAGTGCTTGAGGTTGCGCGTCACGAGCGTGGCCTGGTTGGCCAGGGCGATGCAGGCGATCAGGAGGTCGCGCCGGCCAATGACCTTTAACTTCTTGTTCACGCGCAGGCGATCGAACTCGGCTCCGACCGCCGCGTTGATAGGCACAATCCTTAATGTAGCCAACTCACGGTCGCTTTGAATGAGGCGGGCTTGCGCTCGCTGCAATTGCTCGCCATCCGCTGCCTTGAGAATCGCGTCGAATCGGCCGAGTAGAACCTCGATCCGTGTGATCACGGTAATCCCGATGGTGTCTTTTTCCTGCGCCGCACGCTTGCGGATGCGCACATTCCCGACGTTGGATAACGACAGGATGTCCGTATCGAAGAGGATCATTCTTCCTCCTCCGTCATCGGTCGGCCGCGCTGCTTATAGATGTTACGCAATATCTCATCGATGTCCGGGTCGTCCTTCCACGATCCCGCCAGGGCAAGAAACGCCTCGTTGCCAGACCTCGCCCCCACCGGCGTGCCAAGCCAGGTCTGCAACGCCGACTTCAAGAACCGCCAGCTATCGCCGACGAAACGTCCCGGCAAGTCCTGCTCCGCGACCAGGCGTTTGACATCGTCTTCCGACACGCGCAGGTAGGCCGCGGCTTCGGCGAGCGTGAGGACTTCGCCCGAGCCGACAGCGCCGTTTTCGCTGGCACGGGGCTTCGCGGTTTTCTTCTTGGTTTTCGCGGCAGCCATGTCGGTCTCCTGATTTCCGTGGCGGGCAGTGCGTTACTTCATCCCGTCGCCGTTGTTGTCCGAGTTTTTGCCCGTGCTGGCGATGGCGTTGCGCATCGCCGTGTCGGATTGGATATTGCGGAGGTTGTAGTATTCGCCCACCCCCAGGTTGCCGTCGCGGAACGCTTGGGCGATGGCGAGCGGGACCTCCGCCTCGGCGAGCACGACCTTGGCGCGGTTCTCTTCGACGAGGGCGGTCATTTCCTGCTCGCGCGCCACCGCGGCGGCGCGGCGCACTTCCGCCTGGGCTTGGGCGACGGCCAGGTCGGACTCGGCTTTCTTGGCCGCCAGGCGGGCGCCGATGTTGTCGCCTACATCCAACTCGGCAATATCGATCGAGACGATCTCGAAGGCGGTCTGCGAATCGAGCGCGTTTTTCAGCACGGCCTGCGAGATCAGGCGCGGGTTCGCCAGCACGTCGGTGTGATGCTCGGCCGCGCCGATCGCCTCGACGATGCCCTCGCCGACGCGCGCGATGATGGTCTCCTCGGTGGCGCCGCCGATGAGGCGTTCCAGCTTGGTGCGGACGGTGACTCGAGCCCGGGCCTTGAGGGAGATGCCGTTCTTGCAGACGCCTTCGAGCGTTGCCTTGCCCTTGGTCGGGTCGGGGCATTCGATGACCTTCGGGTTGACACTCGTGCGCACGGCATCCAGGACGTCGCGTCCGGCCAGGTCGATGGCCGAGGCGGTTGCCCAGCTCAGGTCGATGTTGGCCTTGTGGGCCGCGATGACCGCCAGGGCTGTCTTTTCCACACTACCACCCGCGAGAAAATGGGCCTCCATTTCGCTGGTCGCGATTTTCACGCCCGCCTGAACGAGGGCGATCTTCTGCTTGACGATCATTTCGTAGTTGACCTTTCGGCCTTTCATCCACACCAGGCTCCAGATGCTGACATCCGCGCCGGTCAAGACGCATTGAACCCAGATGTTCAGAAAGCTCAGGAACACGAACAGGAAGATGATCGTGAGCACGATCACGAACATGCCGCCGAAGATCAGCCAGATGCGATAGTCGGCCAGATCGACCCAGCTTTGTGCGAAGAGCGACAACATGGGAACGGTCCTCTGAGTTTCGAGACACCCTACCACGCACGCCAAAGGCGTGCGGCTAAACTTCCTTCACGACGATGCGCGAGCCTTCAATTTCGACCACTTGCACGCGGCCGCCCGGGGCGACGTAATCTCCCTCGGCGATCACGTCGAGGAATTGCGCCCCGAACTGGGCCTTGCCGGAGGGACGCAACGGCGTCGCCGCGACACCGATGGCGCCGATCAGCTCCACATGCCCGCTGTTGGAAAGCGAGGCCGGGTGCGCCGATTCCGCTTCCGAGGCGGGCGGTTTGAGCACCATCCGGTTCAAGAGTGGAATGTTCGGGAGCGACCAGGTCAACACCGGCGCCGCGAGGAACGCCACGGCGATGCCGATCGCCAGCGTGCCGAAGGTTGACCCGAAATCGGTCCAGTCCTCTTGATCGCGCGGCCAATGATCGAGTGTCACGAGCAGCAGGCCGACGAACATGAGGCCCGCGCCGGCGACGCCGCTGAAGCCGAGTCCAGGCACGACGAACACCTCCAGGCCCAGAAAGACCAGGCCCAGGAGGAACAGCAAGATCGCCAGCAGGGTAAACTCGCCGACAAACGAGTAGGCCCAGAAGAACAAGACGAAACAGGTCGCCGCCAGAAAGCCCGGAAAGGTGGCGCCGGGGAACTTGATCTCGAAGATCAAGCCGATCAGGCCGAGGGCAACCAGGGCCACATTGACGGCCGGCAGGCGGAAGAACCCCGCGACGCGGTCCAGAAGCTGGCCTGCTGGGGCCCGTCCCGGCGCGGGCTTGGCCACCACCTCCACCGCGATTGCCGCCTTGGTCCCCGCGGGCCGTTCGCCGGCGCGCAGCATCGGCAATGCCGTCAAAATCGACACCGCCGCCGCCAGTGCCAGCGAACGAATTATTGCCCAGCTTGCCATGTGTTCACCTCGGCCGGTCCACCCGGTAGTGTCTCGGTTTGACCGTAGACTTCACGGTCCGCGCGAAGAATTCCTCACGCGGACCGTGAGGTCTACGATCCGCAGACGCAATTTGAGACACCACCGTCCACCCGGCTGCATTCCGAGCCCTTCCATTACATTATTCGCCGAACGGTCATTAAAATTGCGGAATTTCGCGTTTTGGCCACGGGCATGGGCAGCTGGGATCCACCGTCCGAGAGACCCGCCTTGTTTTTTCCAGGCAACCTGTCTAAACTCCCGCCGCGTTTTATCTCGTATACGGCGAGGCGATTTCATGGATCTGGAAACGGAACCCCGTGACGAACCGGGTTTGTTGTCGCGTTCCTTGGCAGGGGCAGTTTGCCTGGTTTGCGCCCACCCCTGGATCGCACTTGGCCTCACTTTGTTATCCTGCGTGATCTGTGGCCAGTATACCTGGAACAACCTTGCCTACCTCACCCATCGCAATGATCTCATCAGCAGTAAAAAGGACTACCTCAAGCGCTGGCACCAATACCTGGAGGAATTCGGCGATGACGACGACATGATCGTCGTCGTCCAGGGAAATGACCGCACGGTGATGGAGAACACGCTCGAGGAGATCGCGGGCGAGATTCAACAACAGCCGGAATCTTTCGAGCGCTTGTTTTACAAGGTGGACCTACGGGCGCTGCATTCGCGCGCGTTGTTGTTCTTGCCGACCGACCAGATTCGCCAGATTCAGGGCCACATTCAAGGCATGTCGTTGCTTCTGGAGCCCCCTGTGCTTGGCACGCTCGATCCGTGGTTTGGCTGGCGTTCGCTGAGCGTGCAGCAACTTCTGCGTGAGAGTGAACGCCGGCTATCGGCCTGGAAGACCGATCAAGCCAACACGGAGGCCCAGAAGTTTTTCACGCAGCTTGCGCCGATCTGCGTCGCCGCGAGCGATTACCTGGAGTCACCGAGCCGATACCGCAATCCCTGGCAAAGCTCGCTTCCCGCGCCGTCCGAACCGAAAGGCGCAGGAAGCAACCAGGAGGAACAACTGGCGAAGCCGCGATATTTCTTTTCCACCGACGGCAAGCTGGCGTTCTTGATGGTCAGCCCGATGAAGGACGAGCAAAGCGAGGAATTCAACTATTCCGAAAAAAGCATCGCCGCGCTGCGCGCCATCGTCGCGCGAGTGCAGGCGCGGCACGCGCAGGTCGAGATCGGCCTGACCGGACTGCCGGTGCTCGAAAATGACGAGATGGTCGCCTCTCGCGATGACAGCAATTTTGCAGCCTGGCTTGCACTGATCGGCGTCGCGCTGCTCTACCTCGTCGTCTATCGCGGCGTGCGCTATCCGTTCATGACCGTTGCCGGGCTGATGGTCGGGACGGTCTGGGCGCTCGGGTGGCTGACGCTGACCGTGGGCCATCTCAACATACTCTCATCGGCGTTCGCGGTGATGCTGATTGGCATGGGGGATTACGGCGTGCTATGGGTGACGCGGTTCGGCCAGGAGCGCCAGGCCGGTCTGGACATCGCACAGGCCAACCGGCAAACCGCCCTGCATGTGGGTCCGAGTATCTTCACCGCCGCGGTGACGACGGCCGCCTCGTTCTTCGCCGCGATGCTCGCCGACCTCAAGGCCGTGTCCGAACTTGGCTGGATTGCCGGCTGCGGCGTCTTGATGTGCGCGCTTTCTTGCTTCATCGTCGTGCCGGCGCTGTTGACGATCCTCGATTTTCGCATGGCCTCGGCCAGGAAAGCCAACCCGATGATCCTTTCGATGCGGGAACACCGCGAGGCCAACCGGGAATGGCTCTCCTGGCTCATGTGGAAGCCACGCTGGGTGCTCGCGTTCAGCACGCTGACCACCCTGGTGCTGCTCGGCTTCGCGGTGGGCATCGACTACGATCACAATCTGCTTAACATGCAAGCGCCCGGCCTCGAATCGGTGAAGTGGGAAAAAAAATTGATCGAACACATGACCGGTTCCAGCTGGTACGCGGTCAGCTGGACCACGACGCCGGAGGAGGCTCTCGCGCTCAAGGCCAAATACGAGAAGTTGCCCGAGGTAAGCCAGGTCATCACCGTTGCGTCGATGATTCCGACTGACCAGGATCGCAAGCTCGAGATGCTGCGCGATCTTCAGCAGCGCTTGCGCAACTTGCCCAGGCGTGGCGAGATTCTCAGGCACGCCCCCGCCAATCTCGATGACATCGACCAGACGGGCACGCGCGTCATCAAGACCCTGACGCGCCTGCAAAAGGAAAAGCCGAATGACTCGCTCGCCTGTTTGCAGGCCGGAATCACAAGCCTGGTCAACACAATTCGCGAACGCCGAAAGCGGGAGAATGCGGTTCCCGCCGTTCCGGGATCGATCGTTCAGGCAAGCCACCACGTCCCGGCCGGGTCGCTCAAGCAACACTTGCGGGAATTCGACGAACAAATCGCGCGCGACCTGGCCGACGATTTGCATCGGCTGCGCGAGGTCTCGGCGCCCACGCCCATTCAACTTAGCGATTTACCCGCCTGTGTGCGCGAGCGTTACATCGGGAAGAATGGCAAATGGTTGCTGCGCGTTTTCAGCAAGGATTGCCTGTGGAATTTTGAGCCCCTGGCGCGCTTCATCCAGCAGGTGCGCACCGTTGATCCCGAGGCGACGGGCAAGCCCTTCACCACGCTGGAAGGCCTCAAGGCGATGCAGAGCGGATTCCTCTGGGCGGGCTTTTATGCCCTGATCGCGATGGTGCTCGTGTTGCTTCTGGACTTTGGTCGGCTCAAGCACACGCTGGTCGCGCTGTTGCCCCTGGCGATGGGGATGACCGCGGCGCTCGGCTTCATGGCCTTATTCCATGTGCCGCTAAACCCGGCGAACATGATCGCGTTTCCGCTGATCCTGGGCGTCGGCGCCGACAACGGGGTGCATGTCTTGCACGATTTTCGCAGTCGCGATCGCACCCGGCGCTATCGACTCAGCCATGCCACGGGCCGGGGCATCATGGTCGCCGCCCTCACGACGATCCTCGGGTTCGGGACCTTGATGCTGGCGACCCATCGCGGCATGGCAAGTCTGGGCCTGATTCTCACGCTCGGCGTGACCTGCTGCATGGCGACCGCCCTGGTGTTCTTGCCCGCCCTTCTTTACGTGCTTGGCCGCCGCGAAAAACCTGACAACGCCATGGCAACCCTGTCGATGCAAGTGCGCGACGCGGCGTGATGCCGCCCAACCCGCTGCTGAATGAAAAGGTCCGGTCGACCGGAACGTAGACATCACGCTCCGCGTGATGAAATGGCATCACGGGGAGCGTGACGAACTGGCATCACGCGGAGCGTGATGTCTACGATGAAGAGTGCACCGAGAAAGGCCCGGCTCTTTCTTTGATGACGTTCTAGCCGGGGCGTTTTCTCCGGTGGCGCATTTCGGGTTAGCCCTTGGCCGGCCGGTGCAGGGCCTGAATCACCAGTTCCAGATATTCCCTGGCACGCCTTGCCAGCGCATCGACACCTTCGGGTTTGGCCGGACGTGGGACCGATGGGGCGAAGATGTTCTCGGATGATAGTGAGATCGTCAGGCCGGTGAACGCGACCAAGTTTAACAGGCGGTAGTGATCGACCTCGCCGAAGCCGGGACCACAGTCTTGCGATTCGGGAAAGAAGCGATGGTCCTTGATGCAGAAGCTGCGCACCTCACTCGCGCACGCATTGAGATCGGTCAGGGGATTGACCTTGCCGTTGAGGTAGTCGAGGACGTTGCCGGCGTCATAGTTGACCTTGATGTGCGGGTGATTGACCTCGCGGGTGATGCGAGCGCAGGCGGCGCCGGTGCCCGTCTCGCCGCCGTGTTGCTTGACGACGAGCGTCACGTTGTTGTCCCGGCAAATCGGCGCCAGGCGCTTGAAGCGTTCGATCCACACCTTCGCGTTGCCGCCGCGCGTGTGGCCGAACGTCAAGACCTGCGGCACTCTACCGGCCGCGGCTTGCAAGAGGCGATGGCGCAACACCTCGAAACCGTTTTTCGCCTCGGGATAGATGCCGGAAAACATCATCACGGGTTCCAATCCCATATCGCGGCAACGGCTCGACAGGTCCTTGGCCCGCCCGACCGGCGCGTCTTGAGCGATCACCGGCACGCGCTTGCCGCCTTCCATGTGCGTGGTGCCCCAGGCGACGTGAGCATATCCCGCGTTGCGCAAGCCTTGCAATGCGCGCGTGAGCGTGAACTGCGAATACGGCAGCGTCATGCACGCGATCTGAAACCGCGTCGGTTTGCCACGCGGCTGCGCGGGTTGAGCCACGGCAGCAGCGTCGGTGGCCGGCGCACTTGCAAGCGCGAGTCCGGCCGCCCCAGCGGCGATGAAAGTGCGGCGTGTCATGGGTGAAGTCATGGGAGAAAACCTTGCGGCGGGGTTATCGGTTCATTCGTTTAACGCCCACATGGCGCCGCGCGGGCGCTAAACGGAGAAACGGAGAAACGGAGAATCAATACGCCCCCGCGTGACGTTTGGCGCGGGGGTCGCCGGCGGCGCGCAACAGGCCCGTCCTACGGTCGATCACGATCACGCTCGGCTCCGCCAGATGCTTTTTTGTGGCGGTGATCTTGTGTCCGCGCCGCGCCAGGTCCGCGATCGTGTCGTTGGAAAATTCCGGGTACACAATCAGGCTGCCCAGTTCCGGCGCCTTCTGGCGGAACGAGCCCAGGTGATGGTTGGTCGCAAAGCGCGGCGCCGTGACGGCCTCGGCGGGCGTCATGCCGAAGTCAAGCACGTTGAGCATCACCTGCAAGCCGGTCTGATCTTGCAAATCACCGCCCGCGATGCTGATCGCCATCACGGGTTTGCCGGCCTTGAACACGATGCCCGGCGTCAACGTGATGCGCGGGCGCTTGCCTGGTTCGATGCAGTTGGGATGCCCGGGCCAGATGTTGAGGCTGACGAGCCGCGTGCCAAGTTGAATGCCCGTCTTGCCGGCGACGACGCCGTTGAATCCGCTTGGCGTGGCGGCGACGACGTTGCCGAACTTGTCGGCGGCAACACACGTCGTCGTATCCATGTCCGGGCTGCCGGCCCCGCCTTCACGCGGCGGGTTCTTGAGCAGCGCCGTCATCAAACGCGGGTCGCCGGGCCGACGCACGAGCGAGGCCGACTTCATGTCGATCAGCGGGCGACGCAAGTCCGCGTATTTCTTGGAGAGCAGCGCCTCGGTCGGCACATCAACGAACAGCGGGTCGGCATAGTAGACATCACGATCCGCCAGCGCCAGTTTCATCGCTTCGGTGATCACATGAATCGTGTCCGGTTGGTTGTGGCCCATCTTCTTCAGGTCGTATCCCTCAAGCAATCGCAGCGTTTGCAAGAGATAGGGCCCCTGATTCCACTCGCCGCACTTGTAGACGGTGTAGCCGCGATAATCCACCGCAAGCGGGTCTTCGATGCGCGTGACGTGTGTCGCGAGATCGGTGTAGCGGAGCAGGCCGTTGTTGGCACGGGACCAGGCGTCGATTTCGCGCGCGGTCTGCCCCCGGTAGAATTCATCGGCGACGAGACGCAGGCCGCGCTTGCGGTCGTGCGGCGATTGCTTTTCGGCATCGATCATCCGGCGAATGGTACGTGCGAGGTTCGCGTGCCAGGGCGCCTTGGGCTGGTCGAGCAAATCGAGCGTTGGCTGAACGGCCTGGGCGAA
Organism: Planctomycetota bacterium; assembly: GCA_016191165.1. Lineage (GTDB taxonomy): Bacteria > Planctomycetota > Planctomycetia > Gemmatales > Gemmataceae > SIAQ01. The sequence goes on along the minus strand of JACPPF010000050.1, from coordinate 60,562 downwards.
CGTGATCGTGCCGAAGCGGTCCAGCGCGGTGAGCGCGCCATCGACCATGCCGGGGACGGCGGCGGATTCAACGCCTTTCTCCGGGATGCCGTCCTTGCGTTTGGTGAAGAATTCACGCGTCGCCAGTTTCGGTGCGACCCCCAGGCCGCAGATGAGTTCGACGACGTTGCGCTTGGCGTCATAGACCATGATGGGGACTTCGCCGCCGAAGCAGTAGCGTTTGCTATCGGTAACGGAAAGGGCGAAGAGCGACGTGACGGCAGCATCCGCGGCGTTGCCACCTTTCTTGAGCACCGCCAGTCCCGCCGCGACCGCTTCCTCGCCCCCGCCGCAAACGGCGCCGTTCTTGCCTTCCGCCTGCCAGGAGAGGCCGGGCGATTTTGGTTTGGCTTTCGTCACCTGGCCGAGTGTGGGCATGGCAAGGACCCCGATGGCGATCAGAATGAACAGCGGCTTTCGCATCGTCCCAAACCTCAATCAAAAGGAACCGAAGGGTGCGTCAAGCGCAGCGCGGACGCACCACATCCCTGCAAGCGAGCGGTGCGTCTGCGCTGCGCTTGACGCACCCGACAACAGCATCACCTTGCCAGCGGCAACGTCACCACTTCGCGGCGCGACGCCGAGCGATACGCCGCGACCAGCACCTCCGTGCTCAGCGCGGCTTCGGCGACGTTGATCTCGCTATCGCGGTTGGCGTCGAGGCGATCCAGAAAGTAGGCGGCATCGGTCTGGGCGGCGCCGCCAAAGATCGACCAGGTCGGCTTGCGCCGCAGGTGCACTTCCTGCATCGTGCTTTGCCAAAAGCCCATCGGGTCTTCCTTGTGCGTATTGGGCGGCGTCCAGGGCGTTTCGTCGGTGTAGACTTCGAGCCGTGGGCGATTGGCGTCGATGACGAGTGTTTGCGCGCTGCCGACCAGGACGACGCGATTGGTTCCGCCCGCCGGATGCGAGGTCCAGCCGTAGCGGCCCGAACCGATGGTCACGCTCAGGCCGTCGTCCATCGTCGCCATGATGATGCCGAAGTCCTCGACGTTGTGTTTCTGATGCTCCTGGAAGAAATAATTCCCGGTGACGCAATAGACGGTGCGCCAGCGCCGGCCGGTGAGCCAGCGGATGAGTGTGATCGGGTAGACGCCGCAGTTGTCCATCTCGCGCTTCGCTTCAATCAGTTGATGGCGCTGCGGCGGAAATTCCTCGCGGCGGCGCGTGCCGAGCTTCGCCGTGCCGTTGCGCCCCTTGGAGAAAAACGTATCCGCATGAATCGCGAGCAGCGTGCCAAGGCGTTTCGCTTCGAGCAACCGCTTCGCCTCGCGCGCCCACGGCTGGCTGATGAACGAGAACATGTGGCTTTTCACTCGCCCTTTTTGCACGGCGGCGACCAGATCGTCGGCTTCACGCAGCTGCGGCACGAGGGATTTGTCGAGATACAAATGTTTGCGTGCCTGGGCGCAGCGCACCGCGATGCGGCCACGGCGTTCCGGTGGCGCGCAACTGCACACGACGTTGACGTTCTTGTTGCCGAGCGCCTTGTCGAGATCGGGGATGTACGGAATGTTCAAACGCCTGGCGAGCCGTTCGTTGAGGTCGCGGCGGCGGCGATCGACCTTGGCCTCGTCGGTCAGGGCGATGAGCCGACAGCGCTTGTCGGCAGCGAAGGCGGTTGCGTAGCCTTCCTGGTGCGTGTGGCTGCCGGTGACACAGAGGATGCCGTAGCGAACGTTCATCGCTGGCCTCCCTGTCTGGGAGCCGGGGCGAGGGGTTCCGGGCGGCCACTCTTGATGGCTCGTTCTATCAGCGTGACCAGATCGCGTTCGGGGGGTGCGTCGTCGCTGGTGAAGGCTTCATCCCAGAGCGTGGAGTCGCCAGCGTCGTGGTAGATGACGCCGTGGTTTCCGATCAGGGTGAGATCCACGCCGTCGCCACGTCCGGTGGTGCCGATCCAGGTGACGACCGCGGTGACGCCGCCGCGGAATTCAAGCAGCAGAGAAATGTGCCGACGGGCGGCGCTGCCCTGAGCGAGCACGCGCTCCAGCGGTTGGCCGAGCCAATCGCGCGCGACGGCCGTTGTCTTCGCCAGGCGCGCGACGATGGCCGCACCCTTGAGGATGGCGTGATACTGGTAACGCACAAACACCGGCGTACCGAGCCGTTTGCTGGCCAGCGTCGTCTGCACCGCGCGATGGAAATTGGCGAGTGGAATCATGGGGAAAATGTAAACGAAGTGGTGCATCGACGCAAGGAAATTTGTCGAACCGGCTTGCCGTTTAGCGCCCGCACGGCGCCGCGCGGGCGCTAAACGGTTAACGCAATACCGGCTAATTCGGACTCTTCTTCGTGATCGTCGACTTCAAACCCTTGAGCGATTCATGCTCCTCCACCGCCCGAACGATGCGGAAGCCGACCCAGTCGGCGTTGTTCCACCAGATGCTCTGCGGCAACTGCGGATCGACCGCCTGCCAATCGACCACCGAATATTGGCGAATGGCGCTGCGGCAGCGCTCGGCCTTGTACAACCAACTTCCACCCCGTGCGATATGGCCGAAGCGCCGATTTGTCGGCAGCTTCACGGGCATCAGGGTCGGTTTGTTGAGCGGCAACGAAGCGTAGAACTTGGCGTCATGGGCGTCCAGGCACCACTCCGCAAGATTGCCGTGCATGTCGTGCAGGCCCCATGCGTTCGGCTTCTTCAATCCGACCGGGTGCGGCATCTCCTTGGCGTTGTCCTCGAACCAGCCGTAGTCGCCTAACTTTTTCGGATCGTCACCGAAGCTGTACGCGGTCGTCGTGCCCGCGCGGCAGGCCCATTCCCATTCCGCCTCGGTCGGCAGGCGATAGAGCTTGCCCGTTTTGGCCGACAGCCAGCGGCAATACTCCATCGCTGCATGATGGTGGATCGCCAGCACCGGTTGCTTCTTGGTTCGGCCATAGCCCCAGTCGATGTCGTGATGATTCGCCTTGGATGGCCGGGTGATCGCGTCGGCCTTGATGTCGAGCGGCCTGGTCGGCTTCTTCTCGTCGGGCTTCTTTTGCCAAAAGAGATCGTATTCGCCCCAGGTGACCTCGCACTTACCGACCCAAAGGGGCCTGATGGCAACGGGATGCAGTGGCCCTTCATCGTCCTTGCGCCCTTTCTCGGACGCGGGGCTGCCCATGAGAAACGTGCCGCCGGGGATGGCGATCATCTCGAACGATGCTTTGATGCCGTCGCGCTCGATGGTTTCGGTGTAGGATTTGTGTGTGACGGGATCGATGGCGGGGTATTTGGGCGCGGGCTGGGCGTTTGCGACGTTCAAGAGTGCCCACCAAAAACCGAAAATCGTGGCGGGCTGTATGAAATGTTTCATGTATGGTATTCTCCAGGGATGCAGTCAACACGGCGGACATAAGGCTACCGAACCCGCCGCACGGGCGCTAAACAAAGAATGGGCTTCATGTTCAAGCACCTGATTCTCAGCTTATTGATTCTCCCCGCTGGACTGGCGGCCGTCAATGCCTTTCAGCCGGCGACGCTGACACGCCATGAATTCTCCGAGCAGCACATGGGGGCGATGTTTCGCATTGTCCTCTACGCGCCGGATGAAGGGGCCGCCAGGAAGGCGGCCCGGGCGGCGTTTGCCCGCGTCGCTGAGCTGAACCAAATCATGAGCGATTATCAACCGACCAGCGAGCTAATGAATTTGTGCGAGAAGGCGGGAGGCCAGCCGGTGGGAGTGAGCGTCGATCTGTTCGAGGTGCTCAGGAAAGCGAACGAGTTCAGCAAGATGACGGACGGCGCGTTCGACGTCAGCATCAGCCCGGTCGTGCGTCTCTGGCGCCGCGCTCGCCGTAACAAGGAACTGCCGAAGGCGGAGGACATCAAGCAGGCGTTGCAACTCGTCGATTATCGCAACCTCCAAATAGACCCGAAACGCCGCACCGTACGGCTCCAGAAAGAGGGCATGTTGCTCGACCTGGGCAGCATCGCCAAGGGCTACGCTGCGGATGCCGCGCTTGCCGTGCTGCGGCGACATGGCATCGCGCGCGCGCTGGTCGCTGCGGGCGGCGACATTGCCGTCGGCGATCCACCGCCGAATGAGCGCGGCTGGAAAGTCGGCATCGCCCCGCTCAAGAACCCGGACGCGGCACCGGAGCATTATCTCCTCCTGAAAAACGCCGGCGTCTCCACGGCGGGCGATGCCGAGCAATATCTCGAAATCGGCGGCAAGCGCTACTCGCACATCGTCCATCCGAAGACCGGCATGGCCCAGCTCGGTCGGCGCAGTGTCACCGTCATCGCGCCGAACGCGACGACATCGGACGCTCTTGATACGGGCTGCTGCGTCCTCGGCGTTGAACGCGGTTTGAAGTTGATTGATGGACGCACGGAGTTGGCGGCGCTGTTTGTGTTTGAAACGAATGGCCGCGTCGCGACCACGGCGTCAAAACGTTTTGCGAAATATTTGTGGAAATAGTTTAGCCGCTCGCCTTTGGCGAGCGCGCTCGTTGATTCGCGCTCGCCAAAGGCGAGCGGCTAAACAAACGGAATCGTTATGCCCCCCGACAACCAACCCCTGTTACGAACCCTCGCCCCCGCGCTGCGCGAACTGGAACGTCGCCTGCGTGCCTGGCTCGATGCAAAGCATCGCTACCCGATCACCACGCTGCAGCGCGCTTCGCTCGAAGGATTAGCTGGCGATCTGGAACGCCAGGCCGATGCGCTGCAAATGGAAAAGCCGCTCTTGACCATCATTCTCATGGGCGGCACCGGGGTCGGTAAGTCAACGCTGCTCAATGCCCTGGCGGGCGGGGCCATCGCCAACGCCTCCTTCGCTCGGCCCACCACGCGCGATCCGGTCGTCTATTACCATCACTCGATCCAGACCACCCGGCTCGATCCCGCCCTGCAATTTTGCAAACTCGCGTCGCACGATCGGCCCGCGTTGGAGCAGAAGATCCTCGTCGATACGCCCGATCTGGACAGCAACGATTTGGCCAATCGCGAAAAGCTAATGCGTATCCTCCCCGTTGCCGACATCGTCCTCTATGTCGGGTCGCAGGAGAAGTATCACGACAAGCTCGGCTGGGAATTATTCCTGGAGCAAAGGCAACGCCGGGCGTTTGCTTTTGTGCTCAACAAATGGGACCGCTGCCTGCATCCCGGCGCCGTCGGCGTACGACCCGATGACGACTTGCTGCGGGATCTGAAGGCCGAGGGGTTTCAAAACCCGCTGCTCTTTCGCACTTGCGCCCAGCACTGGGTCGATCACCCGGCAAGCCCCGTCATGAGCGAAGCGAATGGCGGGGTTAGCCCACCCGTCGAGGGCGAACAGTTCACCGAACTCGTCCACTGGCTCGAACAGGGGCTCACCCGTCTCGAAGTGGAAGCGATCAAGGCGCGCGGCGTGAGCCAGCTGCTCCGGCAACTTGAAGAAACCATGGAGGCAATCTGCCCGCCCGACTTGAGCGAGCCAGCCGAGCGCATCCGCTCCGCCTGGACACGCATGCTTGGCGACGAGGCCGAGGGCGCCGCCAGCGTTCTGCTCAACACACTCGATCCCTACCAGAAGGAGATCGAGCATCATTTCGCGACCGAGCGCCAAAAGCACTTCACCGGTCTCATGGCCTGGTACTTGCATGCCTTCAATCGGCTGCGCTACACCGGCAGCACGCTGCGCGACCAGATTCCGTTCGCCGGGCGCAGTTCTGCCGTGCGCACTCCGCAGGAATGGGATCTCGCCCGCTTCACCGAGGCGTGCAGCGCGGCCGCCTCCGAGCAGCACCTTCAATCCCGGCTCAAGGCGCTGACCAACCGTCTGCTCGTCGAGGCGGACACGCTCGGCATTCCGCTCGGCCTGTTGAGCGAACCGGCCGAGTCGGTGTCGCACCTGGACTGGCGACAGCGCTATGCCCAGGCAATGATCGAGGTGATCGCGACCGTCGAGCAAGGCTGGTCGCAGCCCAAGGGCGTCAAACGCTGGTTCCAGAAGGGCGTCATCCTGCTGGCCGACTGGCTCCCAGGCGTCGCCGGGGCCGCGATGGGAACGCTTCTCCTGTGGCAATACACGATGGGTTCGCCGCCGCGTTCGTTCCTGTTCATGGATCTTCTACAACCGCTGGCGGCGATGTTGATTACGCTGGTCATCATGCACATCGTGGTCGCATTGTGTCTGCCCCTGCGCTGGCAAGCGATTCGCGGGCAGTTCCACGAACGCCTGGAAAAACGGCTGCGAGAAGACCTGACGCAAAACTACGAACAACTGCTTACCGACGTGACTCAGGAGGTTCTCGCCGAACGACGGCAGAATGAAGGCTTCGCCAGGGAGATCGAGGAAGTCGCCAAATGGCTCGGCGAACGGGAACAGGCGGCGAGTATCGTGCAGCTTTATGGGAAATAAATGCGGAACCACATGGCAGCCTGAAAACTCGTCGATTTATTTGGCCAGACGTTTCAGCGACGCACGCGCTTCCAGGGTGACCCAGGCGGTTGGCGTTCCCGTTGCCAGGCGTTCCAGGAGCTTCTTTGCGTCGGCGTTTCCCAAGAATTCAAGCAATTCGATCGACCATAACAGGCGGCGCGTCTCGGCAGGGGGCAGTCCCGGCGCACGCAGGTCCTTGAGGATGGCTTCCGTGCGCCGCCTGGCTTCGAGCGACTGCTTGGCCTTGAGGCCCTTTTCCAGAAAGGGGATGGCATCGTCGCCGACGGCGCGCAAGGCTTGATCCGCCTTCTGCCGCGCGGCGAAGGGGCCGTCAAGTTGGGCGACCAGTGCGGCCAGGTCAATTTGTGTTTTGACGGGTCGCAAACGATCCTTGAGAATGGCGAGGGTTTGCGTGGGTGACGCGGCGAGGCGGCGCATGGATTTGAACGCGGCGTTGGGGTCTTCGCCAGCGAGCTTTTGCCAATGCCCGTCCCACTGCGACATCGGCAAATCAGGCCGCACGCGGGCCGCGTATTTGCGGAAGGCGGAGATGTCCCAAGCAAATAATTCATGTTTTTTTTCGCTTGTTTGCCCTGCCGCCACCATCGTGCCGTTGTCCGTCGAAACGCCGCATGGCTCTGGAAGGTACTCGGCCGGCCAATTGAACCACGCTAACTGTTCATCGGTGACTCGGTCGCGCAGCGAAACTCCGTTTTCTTTTTTTCCCAAAGGAATCTTGGCATATAGAGCGCCTTTGGGAAGCCGTGGGAAAATGTATGGCTTTCCGGTCGGAGAAAAACGGATGCCGAAACACCCGTGGGCCAGGGCGCCGGCTTGGTGAAGTTTGGCGTAGGGGCCTTTGAAATTCGCGCCCACGTCGGGGGCCGGTCTCAACTTCGGGTCACGTGACGGCAGCATCTCTAGGGAGAACGTGCGACTGGCGCATCCGCGGTAGGCGCCAGTGCGGTAATCAAAAACGGACACATCCCAGATGGTTCGCGGGTCATCACGCTTCAACGTCAACGATGCACCCCAGCACGAAACGGTGGCCATGTAGTGGCTGTCGCTAATGTAGTATTCGTTCATTCGGCGGTCGAGTTCGTAACTATGGACGAGTTGGCCAGATGGAACGTCAATGATCGCACCAGGAGCAACCATGTATTTGCCATTGGCGGAGTAAGTGTGAGCGCCCTTGTTCCTTGCCGCGACCTTTCCTGTATTTACATCGTAAACGAAAAAGAAACGGGCGTTGGAAGCGCTAAACGAGACATATTTCCCGTCGGGTGAAAAGGTCATTCCGACACCGACGGCATTTTGGACCATTGGTAGGAGGGTTCTCTTTCCCGTTCGGAGGTCCAAAATTCCCGGAGTTACGTCCGAACGTCCACTGTATTCGGTTAAGCCAACCAACCTACCGTTTGGCGAAATGGCCGAGGCCTCGAAGAGTACTTTGTCTCCCATCGATCGCGCGGCGAGGCCCGCCCGCGGCGGCAATGGAAAACGCCGCGGCATCCCAAGGACCGGCGGTTTTTCCGCTTCTTGACTGCCTGCGCCGCCGATTTGCCATTGTCCGAGGAATACCCCCGAAATTAACAGTATAGCGGCAATTGCGAATACCACTGGCAGTGTGCATGAATGTCGCATGTTGTTCACCTCACGGTGTCACCGTGACGCGGGCCGTAAAAACGTCGAGGTCGCTGTCTTCGGCGGTGAGGTCCAACTGTTGCCTGCGTTGAATACGAAATCCGCTTGGCCAGAAACGCGCCCTTGAACTCCCGTCCGCGTTGCGATAAAGTGATGGGGACCTCTGCAGTGTTCGTTACGTTGCGATCCTTTTGACGAACCGATAAGAACTCGTATGGGAGCCTAATTTTTTCGTCCGGTGCTTGCAAGCCCACCCAGTAGTGGGATCCAAAATCCGGGCGTGCGGCACCCCCGAATTAATGCGGGTTCTCAAAAGCGCACCAGACGGCACAGGTGGAGGTCTTTTTTTGCGCGCTGTCTCATTTCAACAGCACCGATTTCCAGCGCTGCGGCACGCCCCGCCAGGCGGCCTGATAGGTCGTTTCCAGTGGTACCGGAACGTAGTGCTCCGCATCCAAAAACAGCGGCATGTCGATCAACGCCAGGCCCACCGCGGTCGGCTCCACGAACGCACGACGCGGCTGCGTCGCCTGATACGCGGCCAACGTCAACGGCTGGTCGGCTGGCGGAAGAGGCGCGGAGTCATCCCAGATCAAGCGGTGAATGCCTTCCGGATCGCGCGGCGTGGGCGGAAACAGGTCGATCAGCAATAGGTGGATTCCCTGATCAAGCGCCGACCAGACCTTTTCCAACAAACTGTCGATCGCGTGTCGGCCGCTCTTGTTCCCGGGCGAAAGCACCTCGACGAGCGCAATCACGCGATCATCGCTCGCATGGCGGATGGCAATTCGATTGGCTTTCTTCGCGTAGAGGTCAGCATCGCTCTCCTGCACAACCCGTGCCCTGGGCGGTTTCTCCAGTAGCGCGACACTTTGCCGCGCCATTCCATTGCCTGAGTCCGTCGGCCGATTGGTTTGCAAGGTCAAGACGTCCGGACCAAATGGCCGCGTGACTTGCTCAGCAAGGGCGTAATATCCCGGAGGCAGAAGGCCGTCATTGAGTGTGTTGCTCAATTCATTGACCCAGGCCACGTGGAAGTGGTGAAAAATGCCGGCAGGAACCATGGTCCAATCGTGTACGGGCATTGCAAGGCCCTCGATGAGTTCGTGTCCCCTGTTTGGATTATAGCGACGATGCGGCGATCCCGACGGCCTATCCAACCAGCCCGCGAATCGGCGTGCCGCGCGTCATGCGATAGGGTCGGCCTGCCTGATCGTGGAATTCGCGGTCGGGGCCGACGCCGAGGCAGTGGAAGATGGTCGCGGCGAGATCTTCGGGGGTGAAACCTTCGCTCACCGGCACGCCGCCGTCCCGGTCGGTCTGGCCGATGATTTGTCCCGCCCGAATGCCAGCGCCTGCGAAGAAGCAGGGGAACACGTCGCCCCAGTGATGCCGGCCTGGGGTGAAGATTTCACCCGACGCGTTGCGCCCGCCGGCGCTGATCGGGCTGATCCGCGGCGTGCGACCCATCTCACCGCACATCACGACCAGCACTTCATCGAGCAGCCCGCGCTCCTCAAGATCATCGAGTAGGCCGCTCAACGCCAGATCGATCGACGGGAGCAACTTGCCCCTCAGATCGCGAAACGCATTCTGGTGCGTGTCCCAACCGCGCAGGTTCACCTGCACCATGCGGACACCGGCCTCAACGAGGCGGCGCGCGACCAGAAAGCCCTGCCCCCACTCCTCGCGACCATAGCGATCGCGGATACGGTCGGTCTCTTGGCGAATGTCGAATGGATTTTGTGCGCCCGGACGGGTCGTAAAGAGTAGATCGAAAGCCCGCTGACGGTGTACGTCATAGGCTCGCTGAGGAGCGGCGTCGCGCTCACGCCGCAGGCCGTCGAGGCGTGCCAGCAGGGACGCCCGATCTTCGAGTTGGCTGTACGGCACGCTCAAGGTCCCGCCGATATCAGGCAGCTTGAATGTCGCATCGCGGCAACTCGAGTTGTTCCACCACGCGCGTGGACTGGGACCGGCGGCGCGGGCGGGGTCGTTCGGATCGTCGTGGCTAAAACAATTCGGACACGAACCCGCCGCGTCCGGCGCCCGGCACGGCTGGGCCAGATCAACCCCCCACCGTGCGTATCGCGGTCCAAGGATGCCAGGCTCTCGGCCTGGATAGCGCATCAGGTTTGCCCGCGGCAACTCGATGACGGCAGGGAGCGCGACGCCTTGAGCGGTCGGCGCGGCATACGCAACTAACGACCCGAGCGACGGCCACTCAAATCGCCCTGCGCGCGGCGCCGTGATGCTGGCGTTGGAATCGCCGACCGGCAGCGCGGTCGTGCCCGTGTGAAGTAGGTAATGGCAACTATTGTGCTCGTTGCGAAATTCCCGACCCGCGATGTGGTGCAGCGTGCGCACAATCGAGAACTTGTCGGCCCGCACCGCCAGCCGAGGCAAGTATTCGCAAAACCGCGCGCCGATGATGCGCGTCGCCGTCGTGCCGTACTCGCCGCGAATCATGTCGGGGGCGTTTGGCTTCGGGTCCCATGTCTCGTGCTGCGAGGGGCCGCCCGACTGAAAGATGAAGATGACCGATTCGGCGCGCCTGCCTCCCCTCTCCCCTTGCGCGAGATGGGCAGGGGGTGAGGGGGTTGTCGCTTCAGCTTCAAGCCTCAGGAGGTCGGAAATGCCGGCGCCGAGCAGGCTCATCCCGCCGACCTGAAGCAGTTCGCGCCGGCCGATGCGCGGGTGGTCGGTGTGATTGCAGCCGAGCCGATGTGCCATGCTCCCACCTCCTTCACGGTGCGTTCGCCTATCCCACCAGTTCCCGCATCGGCACGGCGTTGCCTTCAACAAGGTATTGCGGCCTGCCACCCAGGTCGGTGATCGTCGTGGAATTCACGTCGATGCCGAGGTTGTGATAAAGCGTGGCATACAACTCGCCGAAGGTCACGGGCCGGCTGACGGCCTCGCCGGCGATGCGGTCGGTGGCGCCGATCACCTGGCCGGTCCGCATCCCGCCGCCCGCCAGCAGGGCCATGTTGACCTGCGGCCAGTGGTCGCGGCCGACCTGCCCACTGATGCGCGGCGTACGGCCGAACTCGCCCATGATGATGACCGAGCAATCGTCCGAAAGCCCGCGGACGTGCAGATCCTCAACAAGGGCGCTGACGCAGTTGTCGAAGATTGGGAAGTCCTCTTCCTCGCGCAAGAAGATCGAGTTGTTGGCCCGGCCTTCCGCGTTGAGGCCGCCGTGCCAGTCCCATTTGCTGTAGTTGAGCGTGACGACGCGAGCGCCGGCCTCGACCAGACGGCGAGCGAGCAGCATCGACTGTGGCACCCGCGGCGCTCCGTTGCCGTCCATCATCACCGTCGGATTGCCCGTGCCATAGCGGGCGACGATGCGCGGGTCTTCCTTCGATAGATCGAGCGCATCCGCCAGACGCGACGATGTGAGCAACCCGAACGCCTGCTGGTTGAACGTGTCCAGGCCTTGCAACATGCCGGTCGCATCCACGTCGCGGCGCATCGTGTCGAAGCTGCGCAACAGCGTCCGGCGATCCGCGAGGCGATCGACCGTCACGCCACGCAAGAGCATGTCGTTGCGCGACGGCCCCATCGGCCGAAACGGCGCGAACGACGTGCCGAGAAACCCAGGCCCCGGCTCGTTGTACGGCCCATGCGTGCAGGTGTAGCACAGGCTGATGAACGGCGGCGTCGCCGGATCGGCCGCCCCTTGAAGCCGCGCGACCGTCGAGCCGAATTGAGGCCAACCGCCGCTCGGCGTCGGCTGACGGCGCGGGTGATGCCCATTGAACACCTGAATCGCGTCGTGGTCCGCCTGGTTCCCCACCAGCGAACGCACCACCGCCAGCTTGTCCATCATGCCCGCCAACTTCGGGAACGCCTCGCCAATCTGAATGCCGTTCACGTTGGTGGCAATCGGATTCCACGGCCCGCGAAACTCGCGCGGCGCGTCTGGCTTCAGATCAAACATGTCCTGATGCGGCGGCCCGCCCACCAAGTAAATCAAGATCACCGACTTCCGCGACGACCGAATCCCCGCCGCTTCTTCCGCCCGCAACAACTGCGGCAACGTCAACCCGGCAGCGCCGAACGCGCCGATCTTGAGAAAGCTACGGCGCGACAAATGAGCTCGGTCAAACATGAGTTCTCTCCGAAAAGGCGGGTAGGATTCAACTTGCGGGAGGTTGGCACAAACTCAAAGTATCATATCGCCTGTTGGGTGAAGAAAAACACGGCGTGTTACAATCGGAGTAGTTTTGCTGTAGGTCAGGCTTTCCAGCCTGACATTCTTGCGAAACGAGTCAGCCTGGAAAGGCTGACCTACGTTTTCGCCCGACGCCGACTCCGGAAGGAACCCCATGCCCAGGAAAAAGAGCGATCCCAGGATCATCAAGTCGAACCACAAGGCGATTCAGCTCTACCATCAATCACTCAACGAGTACCGCGGCGTTGGCGCTATTCACCAGGAAAGGGTTAAAACCGAGTTCAACCTGACGCTCGGCTCCAAGGGGGTGAACATCCTCGACCCGTGCACAGGGACCGGCAACTTCATCGTCAACCTCATCAACCGCATCCCGAAGAAGGATTTGCCGCGCGTCTACAAGGAGCAACTCTTCGCCAACGAGGCGATGCTGCTGCCGTACTACATCGCGGCCGTCAACATCGAGCACGCGTACTGGGAACGCACGGGGCAGTACGAGGCGTTCGCCAGTTGTAGCTTTCGGCCCGCTATTTTTCTTTGGCGAAACCCGATGTTCACTTCTGATCTGTTTTTCTGTATACTATCGTGCTAATCGGTGTGGAAGAGCCTACGCGGCTCAAAATTGGCGAGAAAAACGATCATGGACGTCATTTCCAATGCTTCTCCGCAGTATCTTCGCCGGCTCCGGGAGATCATGCAGCTGGACACCGAGCTTGCGCAAGATTTCAACGGACGATTATGCAAGCAACCGGCCTTGAATCGACAGATAGTCAGCTTTCAGGCTAATAAGGAACGTCCTGGGTATCGTTGGTACAAGTACAAGGAAGCATTCTCTGCCTCGCTTGTCGAGTATCTTCTGCTCAACTATCCTGTCCCGCCGGGCCCCATTCTTGACCCTTTTGCGGGGATGGGCACGACCTTATTCGCTTCTTCCTCCTTGGGATTCGATTCGGATGGGATCGAATTGTTGCCGATTGGACAGCAGATTATCCAAACGCGCCTCGCGCTTAAGAAACTTAGTAATCCAAACCGCGCAGCGTTACAGCGCTGGCTTGACGAACAACCATGGAAACACTCTAGGTTCAAAGTGGCGTTGCCCGTGCTTCGCATCACGAAAGGGGCGTATCCACCGCAGACGCTGGTCGATATCGAACGATTCATCGGTGCGTGGCAAGCAGAGAAAAAGGAAGTCCAGCACGTCTTGCGCTTTGCACTTTTGTGCGTTTTGGAATCCGTCAGCTTTACGCGCAAGGACGGACAATATCTCCGGTGGGATCACCGGTCTGGCCGTCGCGAAGGCCTTAACGATTTCAACAAGGGGCGGATTCTGCCATTCGACGAAGCCATTTCGAACAAGCTGCGCGAGATTCTCATAGACTGATCATGCCTGGACGTACTCCCATCGCTTTCCGATGGGACGTATTCCGCGATCATTACCTCGCCACCATACTGCAATCGCTACGACTACACGCGAACCTATGCCCTTGAGTTGGCCGCTCTAGATGTAGACGAAATCGAATTGACCGAGTTACGGCAGAAGATGTTAAGTTGCACCGTGGAGAACCGAGCCAAGGACATGCTGGAAATGAATCCCGCTTGGGCCAAGGCAGTCGATGCCGCAAATAACCAAGCCGTCTTACAGGCCGTACTGGAATACTTGGAAGCATTGAAAGAGGCCGGCGAACTCAATAACCCCGGAATCGCGCGGATGGTCCGCGGTTATTTCTACGAGATGGCGTGCGTCATCTGGGAATGTTCACGCATGCTTAAGCCGGGAGGGTACTTATTCATGGTAAATGATAACGTACGTTACGGAGGAGCGAGCATCCCCGTCGATCTGATCTTGTCCGACCTCGCCGAACAACTGGGGCTCACCGTTGACCAAATCCTTGTGCTCCCCGTAGGGAAGGGAAACAGCAGTCAGCAAATGGGAGCGCACGGACGGGATCAACTAAGAAAGTGTGTTTACGTATGGCGAAAAAAATGAAACCGTTTCGGAGGCACTTGAAGAGCGTACAGGATCTCATCACAACCGCCCAAAACACGCGGGCCGGTTTTATTGCGCTCGCGTTAGAACAAAATCGCCGAGCAACTCCCTTCGTGGCCGAGGGGCGCGACTTGAAAGTCAACGCAGCAACGGCAAGATCGCCGGAATTGTTGCGTGACATCGAACGAATTCAGAGCGCGCTTCTCACGGCAGCCGGTGTCTCCGACAAGGCGGCAGGGCATTTTCTTCAAGCCGAGCGGGACATCGCGATCGAGAACTTGATTACCGAATTTCTCGAACCCGTGGGCGATGTCTTCGTCGAAGAGTTGGTGTTTCGCTTCCTCTTGACGCGCGGCGACTCACTTGGCGGTTCGATGCGAATGTTTCGGGCATTCTCGGACAGCGTAAATTGGTTCGTGCTCTCATGGCTTCGTTAAACAACGCGGGAATTCCGTTCCGTTGGCTTCATGGGCCAACCAACACTTGGGCCGAGGTCCCGGCGTCTGGAATCGCCGGGATCGAATCGGACTTGCGCGGCCTGACCTGGGCCAAAGGCAAACACCTGCGAACCCTTGCATTCAACATGCGTGTGCCGACTGTTAGGAACTCCGTCGACGTGTGTTTGCTTGACTGCTCGCCTGACGAGGACCAAACTACGGTTATCGAGAATCCGGCACGGTATCTGGCGCTTGGGGAATTGAAAGGCGGCATAGATCCCGCTGGGGCCGACGAGCACTGGAAGACGGCTGGTACTGCCTTGGCGCGAATACGCGAAGCATTCCGAAAACAGGTCCTTAATCCACCGATTTTTTATGTCGGCGGCGCAATCGCGGAGAAAATGGCTGGCGAAATCTGGGAACAGCTTCAGGATGGAAGACTGACGAACGCGGCGAATCTCACCTGCGATGATCAAGTCGCGTCGCTTTGTAGCTGGCTTTGCGACCTCTGAGATTGCTAACCCCTTCTACGTCTAAGCCAAAGCCGGCAGCAATCGCCGCGGGAACATCACCGATTGGGCGTTGGAGCAGTTTCGGGCGCGTTATGGTGATGCGAGCGCCGACCGAGCGGCGGCCGTGAGGCCGCCGTGCCTCGCCGTGGGGGACGCGACGCCGACCGAAACGGCAGCGCAACCACGGCGGGCTTACGCCGCGCCGCTCGGCGACAAACGCGACATCACCAAGTGGGACAACCTCTACCACGTTCTCCGCCTCGCACCTTGTTTCCACCCCGACTTTGGCCTAAACTCGCCCTTGGACATTCTTCACTTTCAAGGAGAAACCACATGGCGGCTGGACGGGGCAGAATCTTTGACGATATCACGCAAACGATTGGCAACACGCCGCTCATTCGGCTTCGGCGCGTGGTCGGCGATGCCAAGGCGACGGTGCTTGCCAAGATGGAGAACTTCAATCCGCTCTGGTCGGTGAAGGATCGCATCGGCGTGTCCATGATCGACGCGGGCGAACGCGATGGCAAAATTACCAAGGACACCGTCATCGTCGAACCGACCTCCGGCAATACCGGCATTGGCCTGGCGTTCACCTGCGCGGCGCGCGGGTACAAGCTCGTCGTCACCATGCCGGAAAGCATGAGCCTGGAGCGCCGGCGCCTGTTGAAGGCGTTCGGCGCCGAGATCGTGCTCACGCCACGCGAACGCGGCATGACCGGCGCGATCGAGAAGGCCAAGGAACTGCTGTCAAGCTATCCGAAATCGTTCATGCCCCAGCAGTTTGAGAATCCCGCCAATCCGGAGATTCATCGCAAGACGACGGCCGAGGAGATCTGGAACGACACGGAAGGGAAGGTCGATATGCTGGTGTCTGGCGTTGGCACGGGAGGAACGATCACCGGGGTCAGCGAGGTCATCAAGCAGCGGAAACCCTCGTTCAAGGCGATCGCCGTGGAGCCGGTTGCCAGCCCGGTCATCACGCAAAAGCTTGCCGGGCAAACGCCGACGCCGTCGCCGCACCGCATTCAGGGCATTGGCGCGGGCTTCATCCCAGGCGTGCTTAATACCAAGATCATCGATGAGGTCATCCAGGTCAAGGACGAGGACGCCTTTGAAACCGCGCGCCGCCTGGCCAAGGAAGAAGGCATGTTGTGCGGCATCAGCTGCGGCGCAGCCGCGTGGGCGGCGATCCAGGTCGCGCAGCGCCCCGAAAGCGCGGGCAAGATGATCGTCGTCGTTCTGCCCGACCTGGGCGAGCGCTATCTTTCGACGCCGCTGTTTCCGGAGTAGTGAAAAGTGGTGAGTGGTGAGTGGTGAGGGATGCGTGAAAAGGCGTTTGCCAGGCCAGGCCCTCATCCTTACCGACTCGGGGCCAACGCCTCCTGGCTTCTCCCCAGCGACTACTTTACTCACCACCAATTACTAACCACTAACCACTAACCACTCGTTTCCCATGGCAGTTAATTGCGACATCCTCATCGTCGGCGGCGGCGTCATGGGCGCCAGCATGGCCTGGAACCTCGCCCGGCGCAAAGCGGGCCGGGTCGTGCTCCTGGAGAAATCGTACCTCGGCGCCGGCTCGTCTGGCAAGTCAGGGGCGATCGTCCGGCAGCACTACTCCAATCGGCTCACGGCCACCATGGCGCAAAAGAGTCTGCGCGTCTTCGAGCAGTTCGACCAGATCGTTGGCGGCCCGCCCGTCTTCACGCGCACCGGCATGGTGCTCGTGGTCAATGAAAAAGACAAGGCCGGGCTCGACGCCAACGTGCAGATGCAGCAAGAACTCGGCGTGGATGTTCGCCCTGTGTCCGGGCAGGTGCTGGCGGACATCGATCCCAACGCCCGGCTCAGCGAGGACGAGATTGCGATCTACGAGGCGGAGGCGGGCTTCGTCGAGGCGGTGCAGGTCGTATCTTCCTACGCGGAAGCCGCCCGGCGCGACGGGGCGGACTTCCGCCTGGGGGTCGAGGTCAACAGCGTCGTGACCGAAAAGGGCAAGGTCGTCGGAGTCGAGACCAACGAAGGACGTTACAACTGCCCGTGCGTCGTCCTGGCAACCGGGCCGTGGGCGGCGCAACTGGGCAAGGACCTCGGCGTCAAACTGCCCGTGCAGTCATGCCGGACGCAGGTGGCGCTTTATCGAAGGCCCGCCGATTTTGGCCGACGCTCCGCGGTGTATTGCGATTTCGTGCAGGGCATTTACTTCAAGCCGACGCATGGCGAGATGATTCACGCCGGGAGTTTGGCGGGCGAGGAGATCAAGCAACCGGTCAATCCGGATCAATACAACGAGGCCGCCGACGGCGATTTCCTGCCGAGCGTGCGGCAGCGTCTGAGCCGGCGCTATCCCGCGATGCACCGCGGCTACGGGCGGGGTGGATACGGCGCGCTGTACGCGATCACGCCGGATTGGCATCCGATCATCGACAAGCTGCCAGGCCTGGAAGGCGCCTATTGCGCCGTCGGCTTCAGCGGGCATGGTTTCAAGATGGCGCCGATTGTCGGTCAACTGATGGCCGAACTGATCGTGGACGGCAAGGCGTCGGCGCTGGACATCGCGGCGCTGCGTTATGCGCGGTTTGATGAGAACGATCCGGTGAAGACGCCCTATGGGTATGGCGTGATGGGGTAGCCGCCTGGTGACGCCGGCGAAATGACTTCCCGATTTGTCTTTCCCGAGCCGCGACCGTTAGGGCAGCTTGTACCGCCAACCGCTCCCCTTACGGTCGCGGCTCGTAAAGCGTCGCTATCCGACGTGTTCCTTCTCTTGAAGTTTTCGGAAGGTCTGCACGGAAAGGAAGCTCGCGAACGGATCCGGCGCTCCGGCGGCGACCTCGGTTTCTTCGAGCGGATTTGGCACATGCGCCGGCGGGACCGAGTCGGAGAGCACGTCTTTTTCCACCGGGGCGAGCGGTTCCTCCTCCGTCAATTCGCCATCGGCCTGCTGGCGACGAAGATAAAAGACGATGCCGCGCAGGATCACGAATCCCGCCGTGAAGCCGCCGAGGTGGGCCCAGTAGGCGACACCACCCAGACCGGATTCGTCGTCGAGGGAAATGAACGCGGAAAGATATTGCAAAAGGAACCAGACGCCGATCACGATCAGCGCCGGGATTTCGAGAACGCCGATCCACCACCCGAACCAGACCTTGATGCTGTTGAGCGGATGGATCGAGATGTACGCCCCCATGATTCCAGAAATCGCCCCGCTCGCGCCCAGGCATGGAATGATCGAATGCAGGTCGCTCAATACATGCGCAAGTCCGGCGCAGATGCCGCACGCGATGTAGAACGCCAGAAATCGGCCATGACTCATCGCGCACTCCACATTGCGGCCGAACACGAGCAGGAACCACATGTTGCCGATGAGGTGGAACACATCGCCGTGCATGAACATGGACGTAAATAGCGTGAGAAAGGTTGGGAACGGCCCGGTATAGTGGCGGATCGGGAAACTTTTCGTCTCGTATCTGGGCTGATACTTGCGCTTGCCGTGGTCGTAATGCCCGCGCACCTCGACCTTGACCTTGTGATATTTGGTTCCGGTCAGATCGCGGAAGGTCGTGATTTCCTCGGGCACCAGGCTGAAACCATTGGTGAACGGCTCGCCGAGAACTAGCTGGGCCATGAAAACAAGCACATTGACGACGACCAGCGACGCCGTCACCCAGGGAAACCGACCGTGATAATGGCCTTGATCGCCAAGAATCAGCATTAGGGAATCTCCGCGTCCGGGGCATTTGGAGAGAATGCTGAAAAAAGCATAGGTCACGAAGTGGCGGCCGGTCAAAAAAAATTGTTTGGCCGCTCGCCCTGGGCGAGCGCGCTACAACGCGTTCATGGGGGAGCGAGGCGATTTTGCCATTCATCGCAGATCGCCCGGGTCCGTTGTTCGGCGGCGCCGAGGTAGCGCGCGGGATCGTCGAGGATCGCCAGCTGTTCCGGGGTCATCTTCGCCAGGTAATCCGCGATGCTGGGGTCCTCACGCAACATCTGGGAGAGCGGGCGGTTCGACTGCCGCGCGTCGCGGGCAAGCACCCGTGCTTTCTCATGCGCTTCAGGATGCCCGTGCATGGCGAGCAACACGTACAACGGCTCCGCGACGATCGGATCCTTACCCGCGTTCAGCACGTCACGCATCCGCGCGGCGTCCGGCTCAATCGCCTCCAGCGTCATCCGCAGGCGATGGATCGCATACGCGAATGCCGCCACGTGTTCCATCACAAAACGCATCGAGGCCGAGTTGGTCAGATCGCGTTGATGTTCCGAAATCTGGTCCATCAGCACCGTGGTCAAGCGCGGCATGTACGCCTTCCACATGCTCTTGATGTTTTCAAAATCCTTGGGGTTCACCTTGTGCGGCATCGTCGAGGAGCCGACGATCTGGGATCTGGGATCGGACGCCTTCTTGTCCCTTAGTTCACGAATCTCGCTGCGTTGCAGATGGCGGAAATCATCCGCGAGGTTGGCGAACACGCCCCAGCATGAGGTAAGTGCATACACGTAGTCGGCGACATATTCCGGCTGCGTGACCTGGGTGGAAATCTCCGGCGCCGCCAGACCAAGCTTTTTCATCAACGCCGCTTCAACCTCGGCCGGATTGGGGCTCAACAGCGCCAGGGCGTTGTACGCGCCGACGGCCCCGGCGAACTTGCCACGCAAATTTTTCGCCGCACTCACAATGCTCTCGATCCGCTGACCCACGCGCGAGACGTAAAGAGCAACGGCGAAACCAAACGTCATCGGCACGGCGTGCTGGCCGTGCGTGCGGCCCATCTGCGGAGTCCCCGCGTGAACCCGCGCCAGACCAATTAGTTGGTGTTCCAGGGCGATCAAATCCGGTACGAGCACGTCGCGTGTCACCTCAACCAGGCACAGGGCCCGGGCGGTGTCCATGATGTCCGCCGATGTCGCGAACAGATGCACGTACGGCTTCGCCGCGGCGCTCACCTCCTTGCTGATGCAGTTGACCAGCGCGCGAATGTTGTGCTGGATGCGGCGTTCTTCCTCGTAAACCTCCGCGGGTTGGACCGCCTCGGCGGCGCGGGCGATCTCGGCGGCCACGCCTTCCGTGCAGACGCCGAAGTCGGCCAGCGTTCGCGCCAGCATCGCCTCGACGCGCGCCAGGTAACGTACCTGAGCGTTCTCCGACACGTAAGGATTCAGCTTCTCGAAAAACGCGCGATCAGCGAAATAATAGCGTGCGTCAAACGGCGAGGCGGCATCGAACGGGTTCATGATGTTGACTCGGTTGTAGTTTCCTGTTGATCTATTACCTGCGTGAATCAAATGCAACTAACCCGCTGCGCGTCATCAATCGACCTGTATTCCCGTTGCGTTGTGTCGTCCGCGTGGCGGTTTCGTGTTTCCAACCCTTTCGTTTGCCGTGGACATCTCCGCACATCCAGGTTAGAACGTAGTTACCTCGTGTCAGGAGAACATCTCGGTGTCCCGCATTATCCTTGCATTCAATGGAGATTTTGAAAGCCGGCTGGCCTTATATTGGCTGGTTCACGAACGCGGACATGAAGTCATCACGCTTTCGATCGATCTGGGCCAGGAGACCTATCTGGAACCCGTCGGCGAACTTGCGCTGGATCTGGGCGCCGCCGCCGCCCAGGTGCTTGATCGTCGAGAAATGTTCCTGCGTGATTTCGCACTGCCGACCTTGCAAGCCGGCGCGGTCTATCAAACGAATTGTTTCCTCGGCTCAGCGCTGGCCCGCTATGTCATCGCGCAGGAGCTGGTGCGCCTGGCCCGGGAGGAGGGTTGTGACCTGGTCGCCCATGCCGCGGCGAGCAAGGGAAACGACCAGGTTCGCATGGAGACCGCCATTGCCGCGCAGGATCCGAAGCTGCGCGTGCTGGCGCCGGTGCGCGAATGGAACCTGAAGAACCCGCAGGACAAGCTCGCGTTCGCGCGGAAACGCAATATTCCCATCGATGAACCAATTCAAGAACGCGTGAAAGTGGATCGCAACCTCTGGGGCGTGAGCCTGTACGTTAAAGACCTTCTGGACGCCTGGCAGCAACCGCCGCCGGAAGCCTATGTCGTCACCCGGGCGCCGGAGGAAACGCCCGAAGAGCCCTGCATCTTGACCATCGAGTTCCACGCGGGGGTTCCGATCAGCCTCAACGGCCAGGCGATGGAACTGCTGCCCCTGGTGCGCGAACTCAATCGCCTGGGCGGCCAGTACGGCGTCGGCCGCAGTGATGTCGTCGAAGATCGCCTGTTCGGCATCAAGAGCCGCGAGTTCTATGAAGCGCCCGCCCCCACGATCCTGTGGACCGCCCATCGCGACCTCCAGGCGCTGGTGCAAAGTCGGGAAACGATTCAGCTGCGCGAACTCCTTAGCCGGCGCTACGCGGAACTGGCGTACATGGGTTTGTGGTTTCACGACCTACGCCTGGCGCTCGATGGCTTTTTCCGCGAAACCCAAAAACACGTCACGGGTGAAGTCCGGCTGAAGCTGTTCAAGGGCCATGGCTCGGTGCAAGGCCGACGCAGCCCACACAGCCTCTACGACAGTCGGTTGGCCAATCAATCGAATCTTGAGTTGTTCGACAATCAGTGGGCGCAAGGTTTCACTTCACTCTGGGTGTTGCCAACACGGCTGGCGGCGCGGCTGCATCGCACGGAAACGTCCGATCAATAGTGCTTTTTCCGGAACAAAAATTCGCTTACGGGCCGGAAGCGTAAGCGACGGAGGTGCGGACGGTCGGTCACGCTTCCGGCTCGACGGATTGAACCGCGCCAAGAAAAACAGGCGGAAACAAAAAAACGCCTCTTTACAAGCAGGAACAGGTTGGTCAAGATATACACGGCACGTTGTTGTTGCTGCTCGTGAGCCGGCGGATTTGTCCGCCGGCTGTGCTTTTTCAAAGCCGGCGGCCGACAACCTCGCCAGCTCTGTGGCTTGAACAGGATTCCCCGGCGACCGCCGTCGCTGGGCCTTGGCAGCGAGTAGAATTGAAGGGAGGATCCACCCATGCCCGATGAACGCATTCCCATGACGAAGGAAGGATACGAAAAGAAGAAGGCTGATCTCGACCGCATGATGAACGTCGAGATGATCGAAGTCGCCAAACGCATTGCCACGGCGCGCGACATGGGCGACCTCAGCGAAAACGCGGAATATCACGCCGCCCGCGAAGATCAGGGCATGCTCCAGGCCCGCATCGATTCACTCAAGGACTCCTTGAGCAGGGCCATGATTATTGACAAAAGCACGCTTCCCACCGACATCATCGTCTTTGGCTCCCTGGTCAAGGTCAAGGACCTCGACGCGCGCGACACTGAGGTTTTTCATCTCGTTGGCCCCGGCGAGGAGGATTACAACAACAACAAGATCCTCACCAGCAGCCCGATCGGCCAGGGCCTGTTAGGAAAAAAGATAGGCGAGGTCGTTAACATCCAGGTCCCGATGGGAACACTACGCTACGAGGTTCTGGAGATCAAGTTCGCGGATTGATCCACATTCTTCGCTTAGCGCCCGCGCGGAGCCACGCGGGCGCTAAACGCGTTCTGCTCCCATCCCATGATCCACGTCGAAAACCTCACGAAGTCCTTTCGCGATCTCCGCCGCGGCCAGGTCCTCGCCGTGGATCACATCAGCTTCGATGTCAGCCCAGGCGAAATCTTCGGGCTCCTCGGCCCCAACGGCGCCGGCAAGACCACCACCATGCGCATTCTCTGCACGGTGCTCAAACCAACCGCCGGCATCGCCCAGCTCGCCGGTCACGATGTCGTCACGCACCCGAGCCTCGTGCGGCAAAACATCGGCTTCCTCTCCGCCAGCACCTCCATCTATGACCGCATGACCGCCTGGGAAATGGTCGAATACTTCGGCAAACTCTACGGGCTCACCGCGGAACGCTTGCGCGAACGCATGGACGCCGTCTTCACCACCCTGCAAATGAACGACTTCCGCGACGTGCTCGGCGCCAAGCTCTCCACCGGCATGAGGCAAAAAGTCTCGATCGCCCGCGCCATCGTCCACGATCCGCCCGTGATGATCTTCGATGAGCCGACGCTGGGTTTGGACGTGCTGGTCGCGCGCGCCGTGCTGCAAAACATCGAACGTCTGCGTGACGAGGGCAAGTGCATCCTCTATTCCACGCACATCATGCGCGAGGTCGAAAAAATCTGCGACCGCGTCGCCATCGTCAGCAAGGGAAAGATCCAAACCTGCGGAACACTGCAAGAGCTGCGCGAGCGGCATGGGCAGCATGATCTGGAAGAGTTGTTCTTTCAACTGGTGTCGTAGGCAATCCCGAAGCCCGCGGGTGAGTGAAGCAAACCTGCGAGATCCCGAACAGCTACCACAAATCCACGCCCCAAATCCAGTGCCCGACGACCGCGACAATCACCATCACCCCGCCGATGCCCCAATACCAGCGCACCAGCGTCTCGCCGCCGATGATCTCCCAGAAGCGCGATTCCATGTCGAAGAACCACCACTCCCAGTTGAACACCGCCACGGCAATCATGAACAAACCGATGCCGATGCCGATCAAATAAAGGACGATCATGGGTCGCTACCTCGGAAGGGAACACCAATCGGCTCTGAAGCGTTGGTCAGCGTTGACTGCCAAAAATGGTCAAAATGGGCGCATGTTCCGCGCGGAACATCCTGTCAAAATGGCAGGTTCGCGCGGGCGGCGCAAATACCGTCGCAGTCAGGCAACGTCACGTGTTGGCAAGCATCCATTCCACGGCCTCAGCGATGCGTTCGATCTCTTCCTCGGTATTGTAGAAATGCGTCGAAACTCGAATGAGCAACCCTTCGGGACGGTCGATGATTGGGGCCTCGATGCGGTAACGTTCCCAAAGAACCTTGCGCCAGGTCGGTCCATCCACGTGCGGCGGTAAGCGAAATGCCGTCAGGAAGCCGCACAAATCGGGGTGCGTTGGTGTCGCCGGCGCGAGTCTCTGGATGTGCGCGAAACGGGTGCGCACCCTCTCGACCAGGCGCGCGTTGTGCGCGCGAATCTCGTTGAAACCAAGCGCTTGCTGAAAATCGAGCGCGGCGGGCACGGCCAGCCAGGGGCAGATATCGCGGGTGCCTTCAAATTCGTAAAACCGCACGCGCGGCGTGGAGCCGAACTCGTCGAACTCATCGAGCCGCGCACGCTCCGGTCGCCAGCCCCAGCTAACTTGCAGGGGTTGCAGCCGATCCTCGCTGCCACGGCCCAGATGGAGAAAGCCGGCGCCGATTGGAGCGAGCAGCCACTTGTGGCAGTTAGCGCCGTAGAAATCGGCGTCGAGCGTGTCAAGATCGAGCGGGATCATCGCCGGGGCGTGCGCGCCATCCACGACGCTGACGATGCCGCGCCTTCGGGCCTCGGCGCACAGTTCTTTCGCTGGCAGCACCAACCCGGTCGGCGACAGCACATGGCTAAAGAAAAGCAAGCGGGTTCGCGCTGTCATCGCGGCGCGGGCGGCGTGGATGATTTCACCGGGATCGCTGGCCAAGATCGGCAGGGGAAAGGTGCGGATCGTCAACCCCTGGCGCTGAGCGGCCCGTTCCCAGCACCAGTGCATCGCGCCGTATTCGTGATCGGTCAGCAGGATCTCGCCGGGCGACGCCAACGTCAAACCCGAGGCAACCAGGTTGATCGCCGTCGTCACGTTCGCGGTGAAAATCAAGCGGCGCGGATCGGCGTGCAGAAACCGCCCGAGCCCGGCACGCGCCTGTCGCAGATGGCCTGGCATCGCACGCACGAGGAAATCCATCGGCTCCTCCGCAAGCCGACGGCGCAATTCCGTAACGCGCTCGAACACAACGCGCGGCGTTGGGCCGAATGAACCGGTGTTGAGGTTGGCAACCGTCGGATCGAGCATCATGGCCGCGCGCGCTTGCCCGTGGTCCCATTGGTTGGCGAAACGTGTGTCCAAGCGATTGGCCTCTTTGAAACCGCGCGATCAAATTGGAAGTTCGCCCTGCCTTAGCGCGATGCCGGCGCGTTGTAGCTGCACGTACGCCACCTGGGTGGACGACCAGGCCCATTCAAGCAACTCGGCAATTGCGTCGGGATCCGAATCAGGCAATTCCAGATTCATCATGCCGCCGTCGACGCAGGTATGCAGCTTGCCGGCGATTTCCAGCTGCCGGCGCGGCGGAAGCTCGCGGTCCGAATGCGTCGGGCATTCCCCGGGGCATGCCATTCGCAAATCCAGCTGGGCGGCGCGGCCGGACTGGCAAAGCGTTTTTTTCAGGGTCTGCAAGATTTGCCTGGCGAAATCCAGCGACAACGGGCTTCGCCACAGGCTCGCGCCAGTGATCCTCTGCACGACTTCATCCAACCCGATCGGCACGACCAGCGCCGACGATCGTTCAAGCACGAAACTCCGCTTGACGGCCGCATCCGCGGGCAGATCGCGTAGATACCGACGCTTCTGCTGAGCCGCGCTTGCGGCGATTCGCGCCAGGCCCGGTAAACTTTTGAGCAACGCGGAACCATCCCCCACGGCCGGCGCGCAGCGCATCAGGGCCGGCAGATCGAGACCGACCTCCAGCAGGAGCCCCGGACATTTGCGATCGAATCCCTCGGCCAGGGCGATCGGCGGCGGTGCTCGATCAAAAACAAAGCGAACGGGCTTGCCCTGGAGCGCCAGACGAATCAGGCCCAACAACCGTCGCCGCGACGTTTCAGCGTTGAAGGCGTCTGGGTGCAGATGCCAGGCCACCGCCGGGATGCGCGGCGCCTGGAGTGCCTTCCAGCGCTCCAGAAAAATATCGAGGAAACTGGAACGTTCTTGCTGGGCAGCGTCTTCGTCATCGGCAGCGAACAGCGGCCGCGCTGGATAACCACGCGACCAGACCGGCGGTTCACTGACGTTGAGATGGAGTTCGACGCAGCGCTGGGCGAGAGTCGGCAAGGCCAGCAAGGTATCGCAAAGATGGGGCGTCAAGGCCGGATGACGTTGAACGGTGCAGACCCAGTCCGGACTATCGACGAGCCAGGAGGTGCCGCCGAGGGCGCGCCAATCTTCCAGGGCCAGCCACCACGGCAACTCGGCCAACTTCAGGGTTTCCAGGACCAAACTCGCGAGCGCCGCCGGGGCATCCATGCCGCCAAGCCGCACCAAGCCCTCGCGTGCCGCCGCCGATACATCGGGACTGTAGACGATCTGATGCGCGTACGACTCCAGGCAATTGGCCAGGTATCGACCGATTGGGGTCGCCTTGGTCAGCCCGGGGTCTTCCTTGGTGGCCGATTCAGAGGCGGCGGCCTGCATCTGGGCGTAGCGACGGGCCAGTTCGGGATGGCCGACCTCGCGAACGATTTTTTCCACCAGGTCCGAAATCTCGCCAGCGGTGGGAACGGTGGGCCAGGCCTCCTG
Source organism: Planctomycetota bacterium (assembly GCA_016191165.1). Lineage (GTDB taxonomy): Bacteria > Planctomycetota > Planctomycetia > Gemmatales > Gemmataceae > SIAQ01. The sequence continues at coordinate 34,064 of JACPPF010000050.1, read as the reverse complement.
GGCCAGGAAGTGCAAGACGACGTCGGTCAACTCTCGATTCACGAATGCGCTGGCCGCGCCGAGCGAACTCGCCGCGGCGAACAGCGCCTGGCAGATGTGGTCCGCGTCAAACGGAACCTGGCTGCCGTCCCGACGCCGAACCCAGGCAGGCAGATGTGCGACTTCGTCCGACACGCCGGTCATCCCTTGCTGGTGGTGAAGTTGTGGACACGCCGCTGCGCCTCGATCATTTTACGATTCCGCGGTTGCAACGTCGCAGCGGAGCGTCGTGCCGCGCGCGGAGCGCAGGCCGCGCGAACGCCACGCCGCGAGCCGCGATCGTTACCCAGGTGGGATTTTTGCCGCTCACAATTGCGTCAGGCTGAATCTCACGGCTACAATGATCTGACCCGTGGATCAGGCCCGGTCATGCCCAAGGGTTGGAGCGGACTACCTCATGCGGTCGGATCGAATTCTTGGTTGCATGCATCGCGTTGTGAGCCACGATCTGCCCAATCAGCTGGTGGCCATTCAGGGGCTTTTGCAGCTTTTCCTCCTGGAGGAAGCCGATCGGCTCAGCACGGACGGCCGAGAATACCTTGGCCGACTCCAAAGCGCGGCCGGGCGCGCGGGCGAGCTGGTCCGTTTCCTCAAAGAGCTGGAGCGAGTGAACTCCCACGCGCTCAAGGTGGAAACGTTTGCCCTGGCTGATTTACTCGGCGAGGTCCAGGGCCTGCTGCGCCAGCGGCGGACCAGTTGGGTCATCACGTGCCCTGAGGTTTGGTTTGTGCCAAGGATCGCCGGCGATTTGCAGGTTTATGTCCAGGCGCTGCACGAGTTGTTCACCGGCTTGCCGAATCGCGGCGAGGGGCACGCATCGGTTCAATCGGCTCGCGCCGACGGAAGCGTGGAGTTGACGTTTTCCCTTGCCCCTGAGACGGCAACGCGGGCCGATCCGGCCACCCTGGAACGCTCGCTGGAATTGGTGCTGGCCCGCGAATGGCTGGCACGCTGCGGCGCCCACCTGATTCTGACCACGCCCGTAAATCATGCCCTGAGCATCGTGGTGCAAATACCCAATCCGTGAAATCATGGCCGAATCGTTGCGACTTTTTTTGGTGGAAGACAACGACGACATCGCGTTCGTCACGCGGGTGTGTCTGGAACGCGCGGGCCACAAGGTAACCGTGTGCGGCACCGGGGCCGACGCCCTCATTGTCCTGGCCCAGTCTACCTTCGACCTCCTGGTCCTGGATTATTTCTTGCCCGATCTCAATGGATCGGACCTCTTGCGGCGCTTGCGGCAGGACGGGAACGGCACGCCCGTGCTGATGATCACCGCCTATGGAGATCAACAATTGGCGGCCCGGGTCCTGCGCGAAGGCGCGCTCGACTACCTCGTGCGCGATCAGGCCAGCGCTTACCTTGCCGACCTGCCCAAGCGCGTGGCCGAGGCGGTCAGCCGCCATCGGCTTCAACATGCCAACGACCTGCTGATCGCCGCCCTGGAGTCCGCGCGCGACGGCGTGCTCATTACCGATCTCCACGGCATCGTCCTCCACGTCAATCGCGCCCAGGAGCAGATGTTCGGTTTCAACCGCGACGAGCTGCTGGGGCGAAGCGCGGGCGACCTGTTCCGGAACAACGAGCAGCCGCACGCCTACATCGACCAAATGTGGAAAGCGCTCCACGATCGCCGCAGCTGGCAGGGTGAAATCGTCAATCAGCGCAAGGACGGGACGCTACTCGATAGCTCGCTCACGGTTTCGCCCATTTTCGATCCGCGCGGCCAAATGACGCATTTCGTGGCGATTTATCGCGATATCACCGAACGCAAGCAGATGGAACGCCAGCTGGTGCAAGCCCAGAAAATGCACAGCATCGGCACCCTCGCCGGCGGCGTCGCCCATGAATTCAACAACCTGCTCGCAGGGGTTCAAGGCTACGCCACGCTCGCCCTGCGCGAAGCGAGCCTTTCCCCGTCCGTGCGCGAGTTCCTGGAGACCATCGTCCAGCTGACGGATCGGGCGGCCAACCTCACCAGGCAACTCCTGACCTTCGCGCGCAAGCCCTCCTTGATGCGCGGCCCGACCGACGTCCTGAAGCTGCTCGAATCCACACGCGGGTTCATCCAAAGAAGCTTGAACATCGAGGTCGATCTGGATGTGCAAGCGCCGCCGGCGGGACAAACCTGGTTGGCCCTCGCGGACGCCAACCAGCTTCAGCAAGTGCTCGTGAACCTGAGCTTTAACGCGCGCGACGCCATGCCCAAGCCGCAGCCCGCGCCGATCGTCTTTCGCCTCCGCCATCGTGTGTTCGCCGGTGAGGCGCCGGCCTTCCCGCAAAATATTCCAGCCGGCGATTACCTGGCGATCGAAGTCGAGGACCGCGGCGCGGGCATGAGTGCCGACGTGCTTACCCAGGCGCTCGATCCCTTTTTCACCACCAAGGACGTTGGCCAGGGCACGGGTTTGGGGCTCCCCGTTGCCTTCGGCATCCTGACCGGGCATCAGGGCTACCTCACGATTGCCAGCGAGCCCGGCGTCGGCACGACGGTTGGCCTTTTCCTGCCCCGCCTCCTGCAGGATGCCCCCGATCCCACCGCTGCCAACGTCACCATCCTCGAGCCCGAGGCGTCGCCGCGCCGGCATATCCTCGTCGTGGACGACGAACAGGCCGTGCAGGATGTCATCCGGCGATTCCTCGAAATTGCCGGGCATCAGGTCCTGTGCGCCAAGAACGTCCAGACCGCCCTCGAATTGATCGATGACCAGCAAATCGACCTGATCGTGCTCGACTGGATGATTCCCAAGGAAGAAGGACTGGCGAATTTTCACCTTCTCCGCGAGGTTCGCCCCGCGACGCCGATCTTGCTTTGTACGGGATTGCTACAGACAGATCAGGCCGCGGAGTTAATCAGCGAAGGCGGCGTTGCCCTTTTGCGCAAACCCTTCCGCATGAACGAACTCTGGTACGCCGTCAACAACGCGCTGCATCCGGGCGATTGATCCTTTCCATTTTCCCCGTTCTTAGCTTGAGTTGCCCGGAAGCGCAAGCGACGGTTCTCTCAAGTCCGTCGCTTGCGCTCCCGGCTAACATGGGCGGCCTGTCCTTTTTCGGCAAAATTCTCAACGTGCTCAAATATTCCGATTCTGCCGGCGAAGAACTGGTGGAACGATCGGACGTCCCGAAGTGCAACTCCGGCGAACTCCGCATCGCTTTTTCGTTTTCAAGCCACGCCTTTTTCGGAGGGGTTCACCATGAAGAAGTATTTGATCATCGGCATGATCGGCGCCGTCGCTCTGGTCGCGGTTGCCAGGAAAACCAATGTCTGGAGCTACGCCGGGACGATGTTCGCCCAGGTCGAACGGGACGTGAACGACCAGATCCCGACCAAGTTCGAACTCCAGCGTATCCACCACGAGATCGACGCGCTCGACAGCGACATCAGCCGCATGGTTCGCCCCATTGCCGAGTACAAGGTCGCGATCGACCGCCTGCGCAAGGACATCACCCGCAAGCAAGCCAACATCGTCGAGCAGAAGAAGACCCTGCTGGCCGTCGTCGATGACCTGAAGGCCAGCCCCGACAAGCTCAGCTATGGCGGCAAAGTCTTTCCAGCCGAACGCGTGCGCCGTCAACTCGAACGCGATGCGGCGGCCTTGAAACGCCTGGAAAAATGCGTGAGCACTCAACAGCAGGTTCTGGAAGCCAAGGAACGCTCACTCGTCGCCACCCAGGAACAGCTAGCCAAGGTCATCAGCAAGAAGCGGGAATATCAGGTTCGTCTGGCCCAGCTCGAAGCGCAGGAAGAAACCTTGCAGATCGCCAAGCTCGGCACCGAGCAAAAGTTTGACAGCTCCCGCGCCACTCAGATCGAGGAATCGCTCACCAAGATCGAGCAGCGCCAGACCGTCGAACGCGAAGTTCTCGAAATGCGCAACGGCGAACTGACCAACATCCCGCTCAACGACCGCACGCCGCAGGGCCCTGTCGATCTGAACGCGATCGGCAACTACCTGCGCGGCAACGCCGACATCGCGACCAAGACCGCGAGCAACAAGTAGGCGAGCCGACGGGCATATCCCGGCAGAAACTCATCCGTAGGTCAGGCTTTCCAGCCTGACGGCCAAGGTAAAAAGTCAGGCTGGAAAGCCTGACCTACGGGAAGTGGGCTATAATGAGAAAAAACCACGGCGAAGCCAGGACGACCCTCGCCTCACTTCCCGTGGTTTCTTCCTTTGAGATCAAGAACCGTGAGCAATGAACCAACCGCTCCGACCCTGGCGAATCTGCACGAACAGCAAGAGCCGTTCGCCCTGTGGATCGATGGCGTCGGCGGTTACCTCGTCTGCCTGAGCCATCGCGTCACGCTGGGCCAGGCCCTGACGGAAAGTCCGGTGGATATCGCCCTGATCGCGGATGTGTCCCGGCATCACGCCACGATTCAACGCGATCCGGAAGGCTATTTTCTGGAAGCCGTTCGCAAGGTGCAAATGAATGGCAAGCCGATCGACAAGACGCTGCTGCGAACCGGGGATCGCATCACGCTGGGAAACTCGTGCCAGCTACAGTTCTGGCAGCCGGTGCCGGTGAGCACCTCGGCCCGGCTTGACATCGTGAGCGGCCATCGCTTCGCCGAACCGGTGCAAGCGGCGATCCTCATGGCCGACACGCTCGTCATCGGCCCGCAGACGCAGTCGCATATACAGGTCCCCGACATGACGCAGCCGTTGATCCTGTTTCGCAACAAGAGCGGCCTGGCGGCGCGCTGGCCGGGCGACCTGACGATCAATGGCCGAGCGCACCAGGGCCGCGGGCCCCTCGACGCGGGGAGCACGCTGGTCAACGAAGAAATCACGCTGGCGCTGGAACGCCTGCATTAAGCCGCTTGCGTTTCTGGCCTCGTTCCCAGGCTCTGCCTGGGAACGCCCGGTCTTGCGGGCTCTGCCTGCCGACCCTGGCGTGGGACGGCGAGGCAGAGCCTCGCCAATAACCCGTTCCCAGGCGGAGCCTGGGAACGAGGAATAACTGGAGTCTTCCCATGAAATTCACCTTCCGCAGCGGACAGCAACCCTTGCCCGGCTACACGATCAAGCGCGGCATTGGCCTGGGCGGGTTCGGCGAGGTCTATTTCGCAGTCACCGACGGCGGCAAGGAAGTCGCTCTCAAGTGGATCCGCGCCAATCTTGACATCGAGATGCGCGGCGTCCAGCAGTGCTTGAACCTCAAGCATCCGAACCTCGTCCACCTTTACGACGTTCGCACCGACGAGCAGGGTGGCCACTGGCTGGTCATGGAATATGTCGCCGGCGAGCCGCTCTCCACGATTCTGTCGCGCCACCCCAATGGCGTCGCGCCGGAGCTGGCGGCGCAGTGGTTTCAAGGTCTCGCCCAGGCGATTCATTGCTTGCATGAGCACGGCATCGTCCACCGCGATTTGAAGCCTGGCAACATCTTCCTGGAAAATGGCCTCATCAAGGTCGGCGATTACGGGCTTTGCAAGCTCATCGCCGACAGCCAACATGCGGGCATGACCAAGGATGTCGGCACGGTCCACTACATGGCCCCGGAAATCTCCACGGGCAACTACAATCGGCAGATCGACATCTACGCCGCGGGCGTTTTGCTTTATGAGATGCTCACGGGGCACGTGCCCTTCGAAGGCGAGTCGGCCGGTGAGATATTGATGAAGCACCTGACCGCGCCGCCGGACTTGAGCCGGGTTCCCAAGGAGTTCGTGCCGGTACTGCAAAAAGCCTTGACGAAGAATCCCGCCAACCGGTACGCGACGATCCCGGAGATGGCAAAGGAAGTGGCGGCCGTGGTGGGCGTCAATCCGTCCTGGCCGGCCCTCAAGGCTCAGGCCTCGCAGCCGGCCCCACAACCGTCGTTGGACAATTATCCGATGGCGATTCCGGTCACGCCGACGTTAATTTTCCAGCAGCGCTGGGCGGACCTGTCGGGCATCCTGCTCTGGTCGATCGTGGCCGCCGCGGCGCTAGCGGGAGGATGGACCCTGATTGCCGGCGGCGGCGATTATTCCCGTTTGTGGCCGCTCTTCTTCCTCGTCCTGGCCACGTCCTGGAGCGTGCTGATTCCCAGCAAACTCTGGCCGCCGGAGAACGAGGAGGATTCGTGGACGCGCCGGCTGATGCACATGTCGCTCGGGTTTGCCGTCGCGCTGTTCGCACTTTGGTTGGACGGCTACGAGTTGCCGGCACCCTGGACGCCGCCCGCGCAACTCAAGGTGCTGCAACCCTGGCCGACAACGGATGAATCCCGGCAGGCGCTGAGGCAATCCTGGGTAGGGCGCTGGTATGGCTCGGAAAATTCGTCGATGCCGATCCTGGCCTGTTACCTGAGCTACTTCGGGCTGATGTTCCTCGTTTTGCGCTGGTGGAAGACCACGGAGAAGCATCGCTCGAAGCGCGTTTCGTTCCTGGCGCTGGCCGCCGTGGCGATCTGGGCCTACCTGCTCCTGTTCCTTCTGCCCAGCATCCATCAACGCGAGCTGGGCTTCTTGAGCATGGTGATGGCATCGGTCGTATGCCAGGTGACATGTCCGTGGAAATTAAAAGTGCCGTCGCGCAGAAAGAAACTACGACTGGCAACGGCCTAGGCGAGTGGCAGGAAGTCTTTTCCCCTCTCCCAACGGGAGCGGGGAGGACGTGCAGGGGGTGCGGCCTTTTGCCTGCACCGCGGGAGGAATCGGGACATGCGAATGCTCTTGGCAACCGGTAGCCTGGCGTTGATGTGGTTCGTGTGCCACACCTCGAGCGCCCAGCCCAAGGACGCGCCCCCGCCCGACGGCTTCTTGCCGCGCAAGGTGACCGGGTACGGCGAAACCGTGGACAGCGCCAAGAAAGCAGCCATCAACAAGGCGGTGAGCGAGATCACGAGTTGGCTCAAACTTCAATCGAATGTCATTACCGAGGATTACCTGCGCACCAAGGTTCTGGCAGACGAGGGACAGCCAGGCAAGGATGAGAAAATCGACAACATCCGCGATCCATTCAAAGCCTGGGTCGTGACATTCCGCACCGACGAGGCCTGGTGGAAGGACCTCGCGCATCGCGATCACGAGGCCATGCGACAACAGCGCGCCTCGCAACGCGAGGGCTGGGCGATGCGCGGCGTCCTCGGCCTGGCGGTGCTCTTGCTGACCGGCGTTGGCTACCTTCGACTCGACGATTACACCAGGCGCCGCTACACGACCTGGCTGCGTCTGGCCGCCGCCGGTGTTGTCACCCTTGTCGCCGCGGGCTGGTGGTGGACAATTTGACCACAAGCCCCAGGATGAGCGCAGCGAATCCCGGGGCTCATTGCGCCGAGTATCCCCAGGATTCGCTGCGCTCATCCTGGGGCTTCCCTCACCTTTTCACGCTTTCTTCGGTAGACTATTTGCATGTCCACCGAAAGCGACCGCATCCTGGTGCAGCAGATTCGGCAAGGCGATGCCCGCGCGTGGGAACATCTGATCGCGCGCTACGAGGGCAGACTCCTGGCGTTTGTCCACCGCCGACTGCGCGATCGCTCCGCCAGTGAGGACGTCGTTCAAGAAACCTTCATCGGCTTTCTCAACAGCCTGCCCAACTACGATGAATCGCGCGAGTTGCAGACCTACCTTTTCACCATCGCGTCCTACAAACTGACTGACCAACTACGCAAGCTGGGCCGCCATCCGACCCAGTACATCTCCGAAGGCGCGGACGATGTGCTTCACCAGAAGCTCGATTCGCACAAGGTCGCCTCCAGCGTCGCGCGCAGCCGTGAGCGACAAGATCTGGAAAGCAATGCCGTCGCGCGCAGCTTGACGCTTCTACTCGATCAATGGCGCTCGCAGGGCGAATACGTTCGCATCAAAGTGCTGGAGTTGCTTTTCGTCAAGGGCTGGGCCAATCGCGAGGTGGCGAAATTTCTCAAGGTCAGCGAGCAGCAGGTCGCCAATATCCGTTTCGCCGCGGTCAAGAAGCTCGGCGAACATGTGCAAGGCGCCGGTCTGCCGAGCGACGTCTTCCCGGAACTGCGAGAGGAGGCGTCCGCATGAGCGCCCTCATCACGCGTGAAATGCTCTCGGCCTATCTTGACGACGCGCTGGCCGAGGCCGACATTGCCCAGATCGAACAGGAACTGCGGGGCTCTCAGCCGTTGCGGCAGCAACTGGCGGCGCTCATGCAAGAGCGCGATCGCGGCGAACATTCCGTCGGCGCCATCTGGCGGCGCCAGCGCTTGAGCTGCCCCGCGCGCGAACAGCTCGGCAGTTATTTGCTTGGCGTTCTCGATGACGATGTGCAAGATTATGTGCAGTTTCATTTGCAAACGATCGGCTGCGCCTACTGCATGGCCAATCTCGCCGACATGCAAACGCAACAGCAAGACGCCGACGGCCAGGTGAAAAAACGCCGCAAACGCTATTACCAGTCGAGCGCGGGCTTGTTGCAATCGCCCGACAAGAAAAAGAAATCCTGACGTTCCGGGAAGCCCCAGGAAGAGCGCCGCGAATCCTGGGGTTTGGGATGAGCCATGGCACAACTTCCACGCCAACCCAAGCGCGTCGCCGCCATCATCACCGAGTATCGGCGCTGGTCGCACGCCGATGTCATCCTCGGCAAGATACTCGAAGGCTACCATCACGATCGCAAGACGTTCCCGAATCTTCAAATCGCGTCGATGTATGTCGATCAGTTCCCCAAGGGCGAATGGAGCCGCGCTCTCGCCAAGAAGCATGGTTTCGCCATTCACAACACCATCGCCGGCGCGGTGACGCTGGGGCGCAAGGAAGTCGCGGTGGACGGCGTCCTCTGTATCGGCGAGCACGGGCGCTATCCGACCAACGCGCGCGGGCAGCTCATGTATCCGCGGCGGCGGTTCTTCGAGGCGGTGACGGACGTGTTTGCAAAGCACCGGCGCAGCGTGCCGGTGTTCAACGACAAACATCTGTCGCACACCTGGGCCGACGCGCGCTGGATGTACGATCGCGCGCGGGCGCAGATGTTCCCCTTCCTGGCCGGGTCGTCGCTGCCGGTGACCTGGCGCAGGCCGAGTTTGCGCTTGCCCAGGAACTGCGACCTGACCGAGGCGGTCGCCGTCGGCTACGGCCCGTTCGAGGGCTACGGCTTTCACGCCCTGGAAGGCATCCAGTGCATGGCCGAGCGCCGGCGCGGCGGCGAGACCGGCGTTCGGGCGGTGCAATGTTTACAAGGCGAGGAGATGTGGCGGGCCATGGACCGCAATGTTTTCTCGCGCGAATTGCTCGAAGCGGCGATGGCGCACGTGCCCGCCCATGCCCGGGGCGATTTCCGCAAGCTCACGGTCAAAGATCGCGAGGCGGGAGTTTTTCTGATCGAGTACCGCGACGGGTTCAAGGCCGCCGTCGCCATGCTCAACGGCTGGGCCCAGGACCCGGATGGCAGCGGCAGCAGCTTCACCTTCGCGGGCCGCATTCGTGGCGAGGCGCGCCCGGCGTCATGCCAGTTCTACCTGCAACAGCCCGATCCTTTCGCCCACTTCGAGTACCTGCTCAAAGCGATCGACGCGATGATCCAATCGGCACATGCCCCCTACCCGATCGAACGCACGCTATTGACCACGGGGATTCTCGAAGCGATCATGATCAGCAAGACGGAGAAAAATCGCCGCGTGTTGACGCCGCACCTCGAAATCCGCTATCACCCGAGCGAATGGGGTTTCGCCATCGATCCGGTGCCGCCAGCGATCAAGCGGTAAGGTTTCGAGTTCACAAGAGGGTTCAAACACAGCGAGCCGCCGGGCTTGTCCCGGCGGTGCGATCCAAGGTCGAGACACGCTCGGCGGCTCGCATTATTTCCGTTGAGTGAGGCTCAGGATCGCCTCGGCGGCGTGGAGGCGGACCTCGGCGTCCTCGTCGGCGAGAGCTTTGCGAAGGGCGATGAGGGCCTGGGCGGCAATGGAGGGACTGGCAGGCCGGCCGAGCCGATCGATGGTCGCCGCGGCTTGTCGGCGCAGGCGCACCTCGGTGTCGGTCAAGGCCAGGAGCGCGGCGGGGAACGCCGGCTGGGCGGGGGGACCGCCAAGCGCCGCCAGGGCCTTGAGGGCAGCCTTGCGTGACTCGACGTCCCAGACGCGATTGCCCACGTTCGCGCCCGGGACCGCGTTGGCATCGCCATTGGCGATCACGATGGCGAGATTCTTCACCAGACCGGCCAGCGGGTTGTTCGCCTGGCCTTGCCCCACCTTGCCGATCACGTCGCCATGTTTCTCGATCGCGGCGGCCGCGGCGTTGGCGAGGTCGGAGTCCGCATCAAGCAGAAGGACGGCCAGGGCGCCGATCAGATTCACCCGCACCTGCTTCGTCGACAGCCGGCGGATCGAGCGTGCCGCCGTCCAGCGGACCAGCAGGTCGGTATCCTCCAAGGCCTTGACGATTCGCGCCGCCGCCGGTTCGGCCTGTTCCGCCAGCACCTCGAACAGGCCGATCGCGCCGCGCCGTAGGCGGGCGTCCTGTTCATCCAAAAGATCGGCAACCTTCTCCCAGGTTCGGTTCTTCGGATCGCGATCCACGATGCTCGCGAACGGATCGGGCACGTCCAGGTCCTTGAACACCTGGCCGCGATCCTCATCCATGTCCGGCGCGACCTGAAACGCTTGCAATAGTTTCACGCGCACCTGCGCAATATGGTCCAGCGTTTTCAGGGCCGACAGGCGAATCTTGATTTCCCTGGCATGGAGCGCGTTCAGGAGCCCGGGCGTGACGGCCTGGCAACTTTGCAAAATCTTGCGCACGTCCTTGCGAATCTTGCGTTCCCCCTTCTTCGGCTCAAACGTGAGCGGCTCCTCCGGCGACAGGATGAAATCGACCAGAGCCTGCGCGGATTCATCGATGGCCTGCAGGCAATAGCCGCGCGTGCGCTCGTCGGCGTTTTCCAACCCAAGCGCGGCGGTGGCGACGACCAGGTCGATCGTGTCCAGACGTTCGCCGCGCTGAAGCGTGCGCGAATTCTTCACCAGATCGACGAGGGCGTAGGCGGCCAGGCGCCTGGGTCCCAGATTGATGTCCCTGGTGATCGCCTCGCGGAGTACGGGGATGGCAAGAGCCGGATCGGGAGTGATCTTGCCCAGGGCGTGAAGGGCCGACTGCTGCACCGCCAGATCGCCTTTTTCCCGCGCCAGCGTGATGACCACATCGGTGACGGCGCGGGCGAATTTTTGCTTCGGTTTGCGCTGGAAGGCCTTGCCATCGGAAACCAGCTTCTCGTCATCGGCCATTTCGCCGATCAGGATCGCCAGGGCCACGTTCCGTTCCATTTGTTTTTGCGCGGCGGTCTCCCGAATCGTCTGGATCAGCAGCTTGCCGATCCTGGCGCGCGGGCCTTCGACTTGTGGGGCCGGAACCTTGGCGTCCAGGTCCACTTCCTGGGACCATTCCTTGAGGAAATAGGCGCGACGAAGTTGAGAGATCGATTTTGCCTTGTTGATTTCCGCAAGGGCCGCGTCGAGCAGCTTTTTTCGCTTGGCCAGCAAACGCAGGTCGGGGTCCTTGAACCCTGGGTCGATCTGAAGGGCGTCGCGGAGCCTGTCAACCGGATCGGCCGCGACGCTGATGGCCGGCGCGAACAGGGCCGATACCAGAACCCCGGCCAGAAAAAACAGGCAACGGGGAGATCGCGCCCCTTGCTGCTTTGCGTGCCTCATTGGTTTCGTGTCCTTTTCGGCGCCGGTTGCCACGTCAGCGCACGGCCGCGGGTTGCCCTTCGCTGGCGCTCGGGCTCGCAAGCGCCAGACGTTGATTTGTGGAATATACAACAAGCGCCATTTGCAAAGAAGGTCGGTTGCAATGTCCCTGCCGGGTGGTAGACTATCTTGACATCAAATAACCGTGTCCTCCCTATTTTATCGGGTCAGACGGGCTGCGGAATGTAGGGGTTTTGGGACACAATTGGATTTGCGAATGGCGGCGGCGACCCAGAACTGTACCTCGGTTGAAACCACACTCCAGGTTTACCTTCTGGGTTCCGTGGAATTCGAGGCCATCCTGCGCCTTCAGCGGCGGTTGCATTTCGAGATCACGGGCGATCGCGACCAGGCTGCCCTGATTCTTTGCGAACATCCGCACGGTTTCACGGTGGGCCGACAGGGTAGCCGAAGCCAAATCCGCGTCGAGCAGCAGGAGTTGCGCTGGCGTGGCTGGCCGATCCGCTGGGTGAATCGGGGGGGCGGCTGCATGATGCACGCTCCAGGCCAGCTGGCGCTGTATTCCGTACTGCCGCTGGACCGACTTGGCCTCGGCATCGACGCCTACCTGGCATGTCTGGGTGAAACGATCCGCGATCTTCTGGCCGACTTCAGTGTCGCGGGCGAACCGGGTAAACAGGCCGACGGAATCTGGGTCGGCAATCGGATGCTGGCGGGTCTGGGCGTGTCGGTGCGGAACTGGGTCACCAGTTTCGGCGCCTGCGTCAATATCGATCCCGCGCTCGATCTGTTCCGCCACGTGGATACGTCGCCCGGCGCCGCGTTGCCCATGACCTCCCTGGTGCGCGAGCGCGGCGGCCCGGTGCGGGCTTCGCTTGTGCGTGAACGCCTGATTGAGCATTTTCGCGCCCGCTTCGGGTTCTCCCGGATTGCACTTTTCACGGATCACCCCGCCCTGGGCGTCCTGGCACACCCTCGGCCGGCCGCCGTCCACGCGTGGGAGGGGGTCTGACATGCAAGCGCTGCCCCTGGTCACGGCCGACGCGCCTGCGCCGGCGCGGCGTCTACCCGCCTGGCTGAAAAGGCCGCTGCCGGTCGGTAATGAAAACTTCTTTACGAATAATCTGCTAAAGGAACTTCGCCTCGAAACCGTGTGCGAGAATGCGCGCTGCCCCAATCGGCCCGAGTGCTACGCGCGGCGAACCGCGACCTTCATGGTGCTGGGCAACATCTGCACCCGGCCATGCGGTTTCTGCTCCGTGCCGCGCGGCGAACCCGAACCGCTGGAAGACGACGAACCGCAGCGCGTCGCGGAAGCCTCCGCCCGATTGGGCCTGCGCCACGTCGTTATCACCTCGGTGACGCGCGACGATCTGCCCGACGGCGGCGCCGAGCATTTCTACCGGTGCGTCCGCGCCGTGCGCCAGCGCACCGGGGCGGCGGTCGAAGTCCTCACGCCCGATTTCCTCGGCGACGCGACGGCCATCGATCGCGTGATCGACTCCCAGCCCGACGTGTTCAATCACAACACCGAGACGGTGCCGCGATTTTACAAAAAAGTTCGTGGCCGGGCCGATTACCAGCGCTCGCTCGATCTGCTGGCGCGCGTCAAACAGCGAGCGCCCCACATGACAACCAAGAGCGGGCTCATGCTGGGTCTGGGCGAGACGCGCGAGGAGTTGCTCGACGTCTTCGCCGACCTGCGCGCCGCCCAGTGTGATGTCCTGACGCTTGGCCAGTACCTGACGCCAACGCTCAAGCATGTGCCGGTGGCGCGCTTTCTGCCGCCGGAGGAATTTGACGAATTGGCGATCCTGGCGCGATCGCTCGGCTTTCAGCGGGTTGCGAGCGGTCCGTTCGTGCGCTCGAGTTATCATGCCGACGAGATGATCCATGCGTGAGCCGATTGTCGTCCCGGACCTGGGTACGGAGCAAGTCGTCGTCAGCGTCTGGTACGTGAAGCCGGGGGAGCAAGTGTTTCGCGGAGATCGCCTCGTCGAACTGCTGCTCGCCAGCGCCACGTTTGACGTGACGGCGCCCTGCGCGGGAATTCTGACCGAGCAATACGTGGCAGCCGAGAAACCCGTCCGGGCCGGGCAAATTGTCGGCTACCTTGAAACGACGTGAAACCCCGGGCGACCGACGGCCCCGGGTGGCGATCCGGCTTGCGGTGGGCGGGCTTTCCAGAGCTTTCCAGCCTGACGTTCCGCGACCGCTGTCAGGCAAGAATGCCTGACCTACTTCAAACGGCGCCATTACCTCCGGGCCCTGGCGCGGTTTGTGAAAATCCTCGTTACGGGAATAATCGTATGAACTGTTCTCGACGTTTGCTTGCCATGCCGCTCGGGCTATGCCTGGTCCTTTTGAACCCCGGCGATGCCACGCGCCTTGGCGCCGGAGACAAGAAAAAAATTGAGCCGATTTCCGCCGAGCAAATCACCAGGGTGTATGCGGAAAAGCCGGACGAGTTCAACAACGTCTACACCGGGAAGACCGTCACGGTCGAGGGCATCGTCTCCAATTCGGGCGTGAAAGGGGACAACGGCAAGGTGTATCTCATGATTCGTGGCTACACCAAGCCAGGCGCGCGCGTGGCGCACTCAGTCCGCTGCCTGGAAAGCGGGCCAGATTTTGAAGGCATCCGTCAGGGACACAAGGTCCGCATCCGCAGCACCGTGCAACCCCACAAAGAAACGTTGTACGCCGCCGAATTACGCGATTGCACAGTCATCAAGGTGTTCGACAAGGACTACCCGCCCACCAAGGCCGCCCGATTGAATGCCAAGAAACTCCGCGGGAAATGGAAGGTCGTCTCGGCGGAGGAGAACGGCAAGAAGTTGTTGGGCAAACAGATGGGTTTCGACGCCTTGAGCATCGAGGGCTATACCATTTACCTCCACCAGGGCAACCGGGCATTCGCATTCGGACTGGCGTTCGATCCTGAGAAAACGCCGAAGAACCTGGAACTCACCGGCGGCAAGGCTGCGCTGCCGTGCATCTATTCGCTTGAGGGCGATCGGCTCAGGCTGTTCTTGCCCGGGCAAAAAAAAGACGGCACATTCCAGCGCGCGGTGTCCTTTGATACCAGCAAAAACCAGGGCCTCTTGCTGAACGCGGAAAGGCAGAAAGGTTCCTGAATGCCGGGCGGATTTTTTTTCTCCCTGGACGGCGTCGATGGCGCGGGCAAATCGACGCAATGCCGGCTACTGGCCGACTGGCTCGCCACGCTGGGCCGCGAAGCCGTGTTGTGTCACGATCCCGGCGGGACCGACCTCGGCCAGGAGTTGCGCCATATACTTCTGCATCACCGCGGCGCTATGGCCATGTCCGCGGAGGCGCTCCTGTTCATGGCCAGCCGGGCCCAGCTGGTCGCCGAGGTGATTCGACCGGCCGTCGCTGCGGGCAAGGTCGTCCTCACCGATCGGTTCCTGCTCGCCAACGTTGTCTATCAAGGCCATGCTGGCGGACTCGATCCCGCGGAACTCTGGCGCGTTGGCCAATTCGCGACCGGCGGCCTCGAACCGGATGTGACATTCGTGCTCGATCTACCCCTTGAGGTTTCCATGGCGCGGCGCAAGCCAAGTGCCGACCGCCTGGAAAGCCGGGGCGCCGATTATTTCGCCCGCGTACGCGCCGGCTTCCTCAGCGAGGCGGAGCGCCGACCGGGGCGCGTGCGCGTTATTGACGCCTCGGCGCCCGCGGACGTTGTCCAGGAAATGCTGCGCATTGAAATCTCCAAACGCATGAATCAATAAACGCGAAGCCCAGGGGTGAGCGTTGCGAACCCCTGGGATCAGGCTTCCACCTATGTCCTTCTCCACCATCCTCGGCCATCAACCGCGTATCGACGCGTTCCGCCAGATCGTCGCCAACCAGCGGCTCGCGCACGCCTACCTGTTCGTCGGGCCGCCCGGCGTCGGCAAACGGCTGGTGGCCCTGGAGTTGGCCAAGGCGATCCTGTGCGAGGCGCCGGGGCCATCCCCGGCCGTTCTCGATGCCTGCGATTCCTGCGCCGCCTGTCTGCTCGTTCAGGCTGGCACGCATCCGGATCTGTTTCAAGTGGCCCGGCCCGAGGATAAAAATGAATTCCCCATCGCCGTCATGCAGGAGCTTTGCCGCAACTTCTCCTTCAAGGCCGCGCGCGGGCACGGGAAGATCGCCATCATCGATGACGCGGACGATTTCAACGACGAGTCAGCCAACTGCTTCCTGAAGACGCTCGAAGAACCGCCGCCGGGGTCGTTGCTTATTCTGCTGGGAACGAGCCTCGATCGGCAACTCAGCACGATCAAGTCGCGCTGCCAGATGGTTCGCTTCGCGCCCTTGAGCGACGAACATGTCCGAAAGCTTTTGACCAAGCAGGGCATCGACAATCCTTCCCTGATCGAACGCCTGGTCCGCCTCGCGGCGGGCAGTCCGGGACAGGCGCTGGCCCTGGCGGACGAGACGCTCTGGCAGTTTCGCCGGGCGCTTTTACAGGGACTGACGCAGCCCAGGATCGACAGCGTCGCCCTGAGCCGCCAATTCGTCGAGTTTGCCGAGCAGGCAGGCAAGGACGCCCCGGCCCAGCGCCGGCGCGTCAACCAGATGCTAAGGCTTTTGATCGAGGCGTTCACCGATGTCTTGCGTATCCAGGCCGGCGCAAGCGCACGGTCGGCAGAACCCGCAGAGTTGCCGCTGTTGGCATCGCTGGCACAACGGGCCGGGCCGGACAAAATTCAGGCCGTTCTGGAACGCTGCTTGGAGACCGAGACGCAAGTGGGCCGATATGTTCAACTGAGTCTGGTAGTCGAAGGTTTAGTCGATGCGCTGGGTCAGATTTTGGATCACGCTGGTTCGCTGCCGGCGCGACATCTGGGATTCGCCAATTAGCCGCGGTGATTTATCCGCGTGGGCTGGCGCCAATCGTCACGGATCGACCTCATGAAACGCAGCCGCCTTTGGTCGCTACTGTTGTGCCTGCTGGCCGGTTGCAGCACCCATCCGCTCGTTGATATCTGGGATTACTTCAAGCCAGGGAAACTCGGTCCCAACAAGGTGGCGCCCTACGGCGGTGTCGCCATTCCGCAAGGGCCCATCGTGCCCGTGGCGCCGGCCTTCCCTGGCGCGGCAGGTGGCAGCGTGATCCCTCCGCCGGCGGCACTCCCCGGGAATCAAGGACCCGGCGGCTTGCAATTGTCACCTCAGACCAAAAGGCCCGCCACACAAGCCCGAAGCGTTAGCGAGGGAAATCTTCCGCATCCTCCCTCGCTAACGCTTCGGGCTTGTATCGAAACTTGACTCATGCGCTATGAGTTTTTTGGATTAAGGAACCCTAGCACCAACATCAGGCGTTCCATTTGCCAAGTTTGTTCTTGCATTTCAAGGCATGGCGACGATAACATCAAAGTAACTTTGGCGGTTTCCAAGAGGGGGGTTCCATGCGCTCGCAAGACTCTGCGCATCGCGCACAACACATCAGCCCGCTGCAACCGCCGATGGGCGATCTGATCCGCGTCGGCTCGCGGCGCTGGTTTCTGCAAACCGGCCTCGCGGGCCTTGCTGGTCTGGGCCTGGCCAACACCCTTCCGGCGCAGCCGACGCGGCGCAACCAGGATCGCAAGGCGGTCATCCTCTTCTGGCTCTCCGGCGGCCCAAGCCAGATCGACACCTGGGATCCGAAGCCCGACGCTCCGCGGGAGATTCGCGGACCGTACCGCACCATCCCGACCCGTGTGCCCGGGGTGCGCTTTTGCGAGCATCTCCCCTTGCAAGCCCGGCTCATGGACAAGCTGACCGTGATCCGCTCAATCGATTGTTCGACCAGCAACCATACGCCGATCACGATGCAGGCGGGCAATCCGCTCGCGCGCCGGCTGGACACCGATCGCGACGGCGGCGGGTATCCGTCGATGGGCTCGGTCGCTGCCCGCTTCCGAGGCACCAACAGCTTCCCAATGCCCGCGTTCGTCGGCCTCGCGCCGTCGTGGCGCGCCGATGTCTGGGGCGCCGGACACATGGGCCATCCCTATGAACCAGTCAAGGGCGATGAACTCCCCGGCCGACTCGCGCTGCCTCAGGGGATCAACGTGCCGCGTTTGCAAGAGCGTGCCGATCTGCGTCGCCAGTTTGACCGGTTGCGCCGGGAAGTGGACAATCCCCCTCACGCTGCCCCCTCCCGCGCGGGGAGAGGGAATTTTGCGGACCAGGCCTACGACATGGTCGTCGCTCGCCGGGTCGAGGAAGCGTTTGCCGTGCACCGTGAACCCGACCGCCTGCGCGACGCCTATGGCCGAACCAGCGTCGGCGAGAAGGCGCTGCTGGCGCGAAGGCTCGTCGAGGCGGGAACGACATTCGTGCTCGTCAGTGGCCGGTGGGGGTACTTCGATCATCACGGCGACGACGTCCCACCGTGGGGCGGCATCCAGCGCGGCCTGACGCCAATCCTGCCCACCATCGACATGGCGCTCTCCGCGCTCATCCACGATCTCGAATCGCGTGGCCTGCTCGACTCGACGCTGATCCTGATGATGGGCGAGTTCGGCCGGTCGCCCGTGATGACCGCCGACGCGGGCCGCAACCACTGGACCAACGTCATGTCGATGCTGCTCGCCGGCGGTGGTCTGCGCCACGGTCGCACGCTGGGCAGCACCGACAGCCGCGGCGGGGTCATCCACAGCCGGCGCGTCGGCCCGTCGGATTTGGCTGCCACGGTCTTCCGTCACCTCGACATCCCGCTCGATTCGCACTGGCTCAACCCGCAAGGCAGGCCCGTACCCATCGTGACCGAAGGCGGCCAGCCGATCGCGGAATTGTTTTAGAAAGGTTACCACCAGCCCCCGGCGCAAGCCGGGGGTGAGTCCCGCTTCACCCCTGGCTTGCGCCAAGAACTCGTGGTGGTTTGTCTCGACGCAACAACCCCCCGGGCGTCCGCTTTTTGTCACGAATTTTTTCGGCCCGTAATCACGAAAAGCCATGACATCCGACGAACTGCCTCATTCAACCGACGTGAGGGAAGGCGAACCTCCGCTCCCTGTTTCGAACAAGGAGAAAACGGCTGCCCCCACGGATCCGACCGAATGGAGACCAAGCCAACCTGCGCGTGATGCCGAAGGATGCGCTCGTGTCCTGATGAGCAGCGGTGGGGGTGGGGTAGTCGGCCTGGTCGTCGGCATGACCATGGCGGCGTCGGTTGGCCCGGTCGATTGGCGCCTTGATCCCGTCAGCCACATGTTTCTGGAACTTGCACCTTATGCTTTTACCATAGCTGGCGCCATCGTCGGTGGGATTGTCGGGTTGGTGTTCAGTCTTAACTCCGCGCGTTGAGAAATGGCGCATTCGTTTAGCTATGACCCGAAAAGGAGCGTGGGCGCGCCCCGGCGTTTTCCTGCTCGCGCTCCCCTTCGGGTCGCGGCTCAACGTGTCAAACCCTCGCGCGAGCGATTCGGGCCAGCTCAATGCAATCTTCCCCTTGTCTTGCTGGCGCTCCAGGCCCAATCACGCCAGTACCTTCTCGACGACGTTGCCCGCGACGTCGGTCAGGCGCATGTCGAGACCCTGGTGCCGGAACGTGAGTCGGCGATGGTCGATGCCGAAGAGGTGCAGGAGGGTGGCGTGGAAGTCGTGGGTGTGCACGCGATCCTCGACGGCGCGCCAGCTCAGCTCGTCGGTGGCGCCGAGGGTGAAGCCGCGCTTGACGCCGGCGCCGGCGAGCCAGACGGTGAACCCGTGGGGATGATGATCGCGGCCTGCGCGGTCCATGTTGTTGCCCTGGGTGATCGCCGTGCGGCCAAACTCCGTACCTCCCACGACGAGGGTCGAATCGAACAGGCCGCGGCGTTTGAGATCTTGCAACAGCGCGGCGATGGGTTGATCGATCTGCCGACAGGCGGTCGGCAAGCCCGCGGCGATGCCGTCGTGATGGTCCCACTCGTGGTGGGTCACGGTCACGAAGCGGACGCCACGCTCGACCAGGCGGCGCGCCAGCAACAGGCTGCGGGCGAAATCGCTGCTGCCGTAGGACTGGATGGTGGCGCGCGTTTCGCTGGAAAGATCGAGCAATTCGGGCGCGGCGGACTGCATGCGGAAGGCGAGTTCATAGGCGGCGATCTGGGCGCTGGTGCGCGGGTCGCGCGTTTCTTCCTGGTGAATCTCGTTGAGCCGGCGGATCGCGTCAAGCTGGGCGCGGTGCAGCTGAGGCGTCACGCCGCGCGGGGTTTGCAGGTTGAGGATCGGCGAACCCTGGTTGCGGAAGAGCACGCCCTGATGGGTCGCGGGGAGGAAGCCGTTGCCCCAGATCAGGCTGCGGGCCTTGGGCGAGCGGCCATTCAGCAAAACCACGTAGCCGGGGAGGTCGCGGGATTCGCTGCCCAGGCCGTAGGTGAGCCAGGATCCGATGCTGGGCCGACCGGGGATGTCCTTGCCACAGCAGATTTCCAGCTCGCCCGGAGCGTGATCGAACGCCTCGTGGTGCATGGAGCGGATCAGCGTGATGTCGTCGGCGCACGCGCCGAAATTTGGCAGCAGTTCCGACATTTCCATGCCGCAGCGGCCATAACGGCGAAAGCCGTGGCGAGCGCCCATCAGGGGCGCGTTGTAGTTCGTCTGCCCCAATCGCACGCCCTGGCGGAACGAATCGGGAATGCGCTGGCCATGAAGACGCTGCAACACTGGCTTGCGATCGAAGAGATCGACCTGGCTGATGCCGCCGATCAGGAAGATGAAGATGCCCGCTCGCGCCTTGGGCTCGAAATGCGGCACGGCCAGCGCTCGCCCACCGGGAGCGGGGTTGGGGGTGACGGCCTCTTGCGCCAGCAACCCATCATCGCGCAGCAAGGACGCCAGAGCCGCGACACCGAGGCCGCCGGCGGCGCTGGTGAGAAAACGGCGGCGCGTCCTTAGTTCGTCGAAATCGATCATGTTTTTCATTCCCGGGTAATGAATTCGTCGAGGTTCAGGAGCGTCCGCGCCACGCCCGTCCAAATCGCGTCCTCGCTGGCGCCGAGTTTTTGTTGCACCGCCACCAGGTCGCTCAGGACGCCGAGCTCCCGCGCCTTGGGCGCCCGACCCAGGCAGAACAAAAAGCCGAGGCGCAACCGTTCGTCGCGCTCCGCCGCCGATTTTTGCAGGCGTGCTCCCAGCGCTTTGGCCGCCTCGGTGAACACCGGATCGTTGAGCAGCGTGAGCGCCTGCATTGGCGTCGTGCTGCGGTCACGGCGCAGGCACGGCTGATTCCCATCGGCGGCATCAAAGGCGGCCAGCATCGGGTAGGTCAACGTGCGCTGGACGTGGATGTAGACGCCGCGGCGATGGTGGGCCTTCGTCGGCATCCGCAGCGCCTCCGCCTGGAAACGTTGCGCGAGCAAGCCCTCCGGGAACGGCGGTACAATCGACGGTCCGCCGAGCTTGCGATCCAGCAGGCCGCTCGCCGCCAAGGCCAGGTCGCGCACGATCTCGGCCTCGACGCGGAAGCGGTTCTGGCGCGAAAAGTAGGTCAGGCTTTCCAGCCTGACGTTTTTCTCGCGGGCGTCAGGCTCGAAAGCCTGACCTACGACGGACCGTTGACGATACGCCTCCGACAAGACGATCGCGCGGATCAGCGCTTTTTGGCTCCACTTGAGGCGGACGAATTCATCGGCCAGCCAGTCGAGCAGTTCGGGATGGCTGGGCGGTTGGCCGCTCAGGCCGAAGTTCTCGGGGGTTGCCACCAGGCCGACGCCGAACAGTTGTTGCCAGATGCGATTGACAGTGACGCGGGCGGTGAGCGGATGTTTTGGATTGACGAGCCAGCGGGCCAGATCGAGCCGATCGGCCATCTTCCCGCGCATTGTGAGCGGCGGCAGAAAAGTCGGCGTACCCGGAACGACCTCGTCCCCCTTGTGCAGAAAATTGCCTCGCTTGTGAATGTGCGTGACGCGTTTTTTTTCGATCAGCGTCATGGCCTTGCCGCCGTCGGGCAAAGCGATGTCCTGATGATTGGTGTTGTTGAAGAAAGCGTAGAACTGATAATACTCGCGCTGGCTGATCGGGTCGTACTTGTGCGAATGACACTTCGCGCAACCGAGCGTCAGGCCCATCCATGCGGCGGCGGTCGTGTCGGCGCGGTCGCGGATGGCGTAGGTGCGGAATTCCTCCTTGTCGCCCGACGCAGCCGAGTTCCACAGGGTGTTGCGGTGTAATCCCGTGGCGACCTTTTGCTCGGTGGTGGCATTTGGCAGCAGGTCGCCCGCCAGTTGCTCGATGGTGAACCGATCGAAAGGCAAATCGCGATTGACGGCGTCGATCACCCAGTCGCGATAGCGCCAGGCGTGCGGACGCAGGTTGTCGTTCTCATACCCATCGCTCTCGGCGAACCGCGCCAGGTCGAGCCAGTGCCGGCCCCAGCGCTCGCCGTAATGCGGCGAGGCGAGTAAACGCGCGACGACCTTTTCAAGTGCTGAGTGCTGAGTGCTGGGTGCTGAGTAATCCTTGACGAATGCATCGACCTCGTCAGGCGTCGGGGGCAAGCCGATGAGGTCGAGATGCAAGCGGCGCAGCAGCGTCGTCGCGCTGGCGGGCGGCGACAGTTTTGATCCCTTGGATTCGAGCCGGGCCAGGAGAAACGCGTCAATCGGACTTCGCACGTGCGGGCGGTTCTTCACCTTCGGAACGGGCGGACGTTTCACGGGCCGAAACGCCCAGTGGGATTGGTGATCCTCCTTGCCGGCCAGCTCGTCAGGCCAGGCGGCGCCTTGCTCGATCCAGGCACGCAATAAGTCTTTCTGCTTATCAGTGAGGGGATCGCCCGCTGGGGGCATGCGTTTGTCGTCTCCCGCGTTGATGCGGCGCAGCAGTTCGCTTTTTTTGGTTTGTTTCGGGACAAGGGCCGGTCCGGTGTCGCCGCCGATGTGGGCGCGGCGCCGCACGTCGAGGCGCAGGCCGCCCTCGGCGCGCTTCGGGCCATGACAGCGAATGCAGCGCTTCGCGAAAATCGGCGCGATGTCACGCGCGTAATCGACTCGTTCGCCGGCATGCGAATGAGGGCCCATTCCCCAGACGACGCAGGACAGCAAGATCAAAGCGGTTCGTGCCATGAATTTCTCGAAGGCGGGCGGGACGGCAAATTGCAGGTATGTATGATAACATCGCGACGGCACAATGCGAATCACAAAACGCAAGAAAATAATGACGTGTCCAAAGAACGATCTCCTACCCCGCGTGCGGTTTCGCGCACGTTGCCCCTGGCTTGCAAAATGAAATGTCCTTGCGACAGGTCCATGAATCTCGGATAATGACCATGCGGCGCCGACCCAGTTTCCTAGACCTGGCAATTCCCATGTTTCGCTGGCTTGCTCTTGTCTTCGGGGTTTTTCTTTGCTCGGTGCTCGGCGCGTCCGTCCTCCGAGCCGTTGAGTTCACAATCGAATTGAAAGCCAGCGCCGCCAAGGAAGGCGGGGGCACCGCGACGTATCCGGTCATCAAGGAAGGGGCGCCGCGCCTGGTTCTCGTGTCTTCCGCGAAACACCCCGTGAAGATTCAATGGACCGTGCGCAGGACCGGCAAGACGACGGCCAAGGATGTCCTGGTTCATTTCTTTGCCGTCAGGATTGATAAGCCGAATCAGGCGCAGGTTCCCAAGTTGAACAAGAACGTGGTGGCGGAAAGCGCCTTCACGATGGACTTCAAGGTGGAGGACAAGGCCGAGGGGGAGTTGACTTTTGCAGCGCCCAGGGCGGGCGTTTACCTGCTTCGCCTGGAACTCAAAAACTCCGGCGGAAAGGGTGGCGCCGAACCGTTCGCGGCCCTGGACCTGTCAGTGCGTTGAAACGAAATGGTTACCGCGCGTGGAGGTATACATGGGATGGCGTTTCTTGATGCTCATTGCAGCGCTGGCCGTCTGGCCCTTGAGCGCGCAGGCCGAGCATGCCAATATCAAGCTGCGCGTCTTCCGCGTCGATGCCGAGGCGTCGAAGGCTCGCGATGAAACCGCGGCCGCCTCGGACGAGGAGCCGCCGTTGGGCGGCATCAACCCGCGGCCTGTCTTTCGCGCCAAGGTCAACGAACCCCTCGCGCTACAATTCATCCTCACCAACATTTATCCGCACGGGGAGCTGAAGAACGTCACGATTCGCTACTTCGTGGTGCGCGCCGAAAAGCTCGGCCAAAAGAAACTGCCGGCCCTCGACAAGGGAATGGTGACCGAGGGCCGCTTCACCATGAACCTCAAGCCCAAGGGCCGAGTCGGGGCGCGCGTCGCATTCAGGCTCGACACTCCCGGCGTCTATTTGTTGCGCGTGCAAACCAAGAACACCAAGAGCGACCATGAACATTTCTCCGCGATCGATTTGCTGGTGGAATAGCGCAGGGGCCGCGGTCGCCTTGCTCGGCGCCATTGGCCTTGCGCTCGCCATGGCCGGCGGGGATCAGAAGGCTGCGTCAAAGGGCAAGCCTCGCGACTTGCCATCGTTCCTGGACGAGTTCAAGTCCGCTGGCAAAGCAAAACCGTTGCCCTTGTTCCTGGACGATTTTCTGGCCGACCGAGAAGTTCGCCTGATCCAGAAAGAAGTGCGGTTTCCGAGTCCCGTCGGCGCGGTGAAAGGATTTTGGGTTCGCCCCCTGCAACTGTCCAAGTTACCCGCCGTGCTGATGATCCACGATCAGGACCAGTGGACCGACTGGATGAAGCTCAACGCCCGGCACCTGGCGAGCATCGGTTATGAAGTGCTGCTGGTAAATCTACATCGCCGCCGCTTGGCGGCTTTGCGCGGCGCTGGCGGCGCATTTACCGACGAGGCCAGTCTCGCGGAATTGCAGGCCGCGGTGCGCTGGCTGCGCGGGCGGAACGAGGTTCTGCCGAACCGCCTGGGCGTGCTCGCCTGGGGCTGGAGCGGCGGGCAGGCGCTGGCCCTGGCATCGGCGACGGCGGTGCAAGCATGCGTCGTTTGCGACGCTTCCATACCGACCGACCCAGCCCTGCTTTCAGGTTTACGTGAAACGCCGATCCTGGGTGTGTTCGGGGAAAAGGACATAAGGACCAAAAAAGCCCTCTCGGCCTTTCGCAAGCACGTCGCCTGCAAGACCCACATTCCCGCCAAAGTTCAGGCCGGCTTTCTCGGGCCGGCGGAAAGTAAAACCTATTCGCACGACGCGGCCGAGGACGCCTGGGTGGAGATTTACAACTTTCTGGAAAAGCACGTGGAGGACGCCGGTCGCGTGAACGTCGCACCGGAACCGGGCGGAACGTCGGTGGCGACGATTGCCGACCTCATGCGCGCGGTGAACGAACCGGCTGGCGTGCGCGGCGTGCTGAGCCGGTTGCTGGAACAAAAACCCAACACGGTCAAGCAATGGCAGCGCATCCGCGCCCATGCGTCGCTGATCGCGGAATCGGGGGTCTGGCTAGAACGCCAACCGCCACCCAAAGGATCCGCGGACCACTGGAAGTCCCATGCCCGCGCCTATTCAGCCGCCGCCGAGGCGATCGTGAACGCGGCTGACAGGCGGGACTACGCGGTGGCACGTCGCGCCCTGGTCATGCTGGCAGGGCAATGCGCATCGTGCCATGAAACGCATCGATGAGACCCGGAGAGGATCGATGACCAAGCGAAAACAAACGGACCGTGATGCGAAACAACCGGCCGATGCCGGTCCGCCCGCGGTCAGCTGGAAGCCGTGGCAAACCTGGGTGACCGTCGCGTCCATCGCCGCCGTGGCCTTGAGCATCTCGTATCGCGTTTGGGTCCGGTCGAACAACGACGACGACGCTTTCGCCGACGACCATCCAGAGCAAAAAGCCAAACCGCCCGGGCCAATCGCTCAACCGAAGCCGAAATCGGCAACCAAGAAGAGCGAAGACGATGACACGTTTCTGAGCGAGTTTCAGCAAAAAGATGACGACAAGGAAACCCCGCCGACCAAGGGCGCCCTGTCAAACCAGGAACTGGAAAGGCATTTCAATTCCCTGCTGGAGGTCCGCGCCCAACTCGATCAGCTCAACCAGGACGCTCGAAAAAAGCCCGGAGAGACTCCGCCGGCAAAAATCAATGCCGAGCGCGAACGCCTGTCGGAGCAATTCGACCAGACCGCGGTCCTCCTGGAGAAGGCGCTCGGGCAGGCCAAGATCGCGCGGCCCGTCGATCCGGCGCCGCGCTGGCTGGCAGGCGAGGTGCTGATGCTCGTGGGGGGCGCGCCGGAGGAGGTGTACCCGCACTTGCAGTTCGCCGCCGCGCGCGGCTTGAAAACACCGCGGCTCCTGGGCAGCCTGGCACGCACGCAGTTTGAATCCAACCAGTTCGCCGAGGCGGAACGAACGGCCACGCTAGCGCTCGATGCGCATGGCAACGATCGTTACCTCTGGCACGCCTACATGCGCGCCGCGGCAAGCACCAATCGACTTGAACAGCTCATCGGACGTCTCGATGCGGCATTTCCCACCGGACTGACGGGCTGGGCCAGGACCCTAAGAAGCGAGGCCGTGGAGTTGCAGGCGCAGTGGGCCGTTGAGGAAAAGGTGCGCCTGGCCGAGACCAAGGCGGACGATTTGCCTCGCGTCCGTCTGGTCATCGAGCATCGCCGATTCGCCAAGGATGCTGCGGGCCAACAACTCGCGACCATCGAGAGTACGGGCAAGGAGGAAGTGATTCTCGAGTTGTTTGAGAATGAGGCGCCGAACACCGTCGCGAATTTCCTTGACCTGGTCGGGCGGGGATTTTACGACGGGACAAGCTTTCATCTGGCAATTGCCACGGTCATGGCGGTCGGCGGCGACCCGAACACGAAAAACGCCGACCCGGCCGACGACGGCATGGGCGGCCCAGGCCACGTGATTCCCGCTGAACATCAAGCGCCAAAAGCGCGCCGCCTCTTTCGCGGCTCGCTCGCCATGCTGCCCAACGGACCGCGCTCGGCCGGCAGCCAGTTCTTCTTCACCCTTTCCCCACGGCGCGACATGCACGGCGAGGTCACCGTCTTTGGCCGCGTACTCAAAGGCCAGGAAGCCGTCGACAACATCACACGCGGGCGAACCACGCGCAACGTCGGCGTGTTCGGGCGTATCATCCCCGGCGACCTGTTGGTCAGCGCGGAAATCCTGCGCAAACGCGCCCATGCCTACCCGGTGAAGAAAGAAAAAAAATGAATCCCACCAGGACGAAGCGTGGCAATGTTTGACAAAAGCCCCACCCTGTTTCCCATCAAGGATCGCTACGCGTTCCTTTCCCATTGCGGCATTGCGCCACTCTACAGCGGCGGACTGGGCAAAATGACCGAGGTCGCCCAGGCGCAATGCCTGACCGGGGCGCTGGTTTTCGGCCGATACGATCCGATCCTCGATGGCCTGCGCGATGCCGCGGCCCAGCTCCTGAAGACCACGCCGGACAACCTGGCGTTCGTCAAGAACACGACCGAGGGCATCGGCCTGATCGCGGCGGGCTATCCGTTTGAGCCGGGCGATCAGGTCATCAGCTACGTTCACGAGTACCCCGCCAATCATTATCCGTGGAAACTGCAAGAGCGGCGCGGCGTGGAGTTGGTGTTGCTGCCCGATTGCGATTCGGAAGGTAGGCGTCACACGCCGTGTGACGAATCCCTCACGCGCAGCGTGAGGCCTACTTTCCGGCCGGTCGCCTGGAGCATGGGCGATCTGGAACAACGCGTCACCCCGAGGACGCGCATCGTCGCCCTCAGCCATGTGCAGTTCGCGAGTGGGTTCGCGGCCGACCTGAAATCGCTTGCCGACTTTTGTTCGGCCCGGGAAATCGATCTGGTCGTGGACGCCGCCCAGAGCCTGGGCGTTTTGCCCATCGAGCCGGACGAATGGAACATCGCCGCGGTCGTGTCGTCAGGCTGGAAGTGGCTCATGGGCCCCATCGGGTGCGGCCTGCTCTACACGTCAAAGAACTTTCGCGCGAAGTTGCAACCGGTCTTGGTCGGCGCCGAAACGATGCGGCAAGGGACCGATTACCTCGATCATACATGGAACCCGTTCGACTCGGCCAAGCGATTCGAATACAGCACGTCGCCCATTGCCTTGGCGGCGGCGCTCGAAGCGTGCATTCGTGAGGCGCCGCTGCGCTATGGCGTGGAGGCGATTCGCGGCGAGATCTTTCGGCTGCAAGACGTTTTCTTGAACGCTGTGGATCGCACACGATTTCGGCCCGTGTTCGCGCCGGAGGAAGGGCGTTCGCCGATTTTGTCGCTGATCGTTTCAGGGGACGCCAACGCGCTGCGGCGATTGCTGTTGAAGGAAAGCGTCATCACGACGGAGCGCGGCGGGTATCTGCGGATCGCGCCGCATTTTTACAACACGGACGAGGAGATGCTGCGGGCCGCGGGCCTCTTTGCATAGAATAACAGAATGGAACACGCGAAAACCGTGGATGAACTCTGTGCGGAGAAAGGCATCGACGCCGCCAAGCTTGCGTCGCTCGCCAACCTGGACGAGGCGCGCGTGAAAGCGATTGCCGAGGGCCGTTGGACGCCGAGCCCCGCGGAGCGCGATCGCATCGCCGCCGCCTTCGGCCTGACGCGCGACGAGATCGCCTGGGGACACAAGACGATCATCTCGCACATTCATGGCCACGGGCCTCAGTTTGGCAGAAGTCCATGACCGTTCTCGCGCTCTCCCACCGGGAGAGGGGTTGCGGGTGAGGGGAGCAAACGACAATGGAAGGCTTGAAAACCGTGGAAGATTTGTGCGTGGAGCACAAGATCGACATCAAGAAGCTCGCGGAGCTCTCGAACGTCGATGAACAGCGCGTGCTGGCAATCGTCCTGGGCCGCTGGACGCCGAGCCCCGCGGAGCGCGACCGCATCGCCGCGGCATTCGGTTTGACGCGCGAGCAGATCGCGTGGGGGCACAAGACGCCGATCCAGCATATCTATGGCAGCGGGCCGGGGTGAGCGAGGTCTCACAGCGAGTTTAGTCAGGCGTTCTCACAACCTGATATCAATTAATCAGTTATGACAATGGGACAGCGGAAAGGAACACCATTTGTGCTTGACAATTATGCAATCGATTGTATAATCAACTAGGAGACCTGGAGCGCTGGTCGAGGGATTTGGTTTTGCCGGATCGCCATTGACAACCAGCCCATCCAGGTTTCGGTTTTTGTTTGGTCAATGCCTATTTCTTTTCACCCTTTTTTTTCCTTCTTCGGTCGGCCTCCAGAACCACGAACTAAACTTCGGGAAATTCTTCGTCAGCGTCGTTGATGCGTATCCACGCCAGAAACTAGGATCCAAACGTTTGACACCGAAGGGCCTTAACGCCAATGCTAGGTAATCCCGCATAGCGAGTTTTTCTTGATTTGTGGATGGAACAAGTGCCTGATATTGGCAACCGGTGAGCAAATCGCATAACTGAAGGCATTGGTTGGCATCTTTCCAGGAATCCGTATGCTGAAACTCTTCGATGTACGGTGATTCGCCTTGGTAATTCTTTTTGAATCTCTCTTCAAGGTGTTCAAGTACGTCGTAAGTATACATGATGCGCAGTCGGTCCAAGTAAAGCTTTGCATGGTAGATCGGCTTGCCCAGGCAAGGTTCTCTTATCTCCGGATGCAACAGCATTTCAGCCCACTTTTTGTATGCCCGCCGTTTCTTCAGAGGCTCAGGTTCAAAGGCTCCTCCAAAATAAACTCCATCCCAAATTGCCCAATCGATTACGACGCACCTGAAATAGCATGTGTGTTTGATGAACAGGTCCACCCATTCCTTGCCAACGGCCAAGTCGTACCGGGACCTGAATTTTGCGAGGTGCGTCTCCTTATAAGTCGAGGAGTATTTTGGAGACCTGTTGAAGTAGGAATGGTTATCCTTCGCTTTACAGAGATCCGAGTGCAGAGAGCCGTGATCGGGTACAAAAAGCATCCCTATGATCAGCCATTCTTCACCGTGTGTTCCCGCCTCGTCAACGAAAATGCGAAACCGTGACATATCGTAGGCCCTTTACATCACCCGATCCTCCGCCCAGCAGTGGCGGCGTCCGGTGTCGAATTCCTTGTATTCAAAGTCGATTGGGTCGTGAATCTTCGTCGGATCAAACGCGGTGTTGACCATGCGCAAAAGTGGCACAATATCCGCGTCGGGATAGCCGATGCCACGAATCTCGAAGCAATCCTTGTTCACGTCGATGATGTGCAGCTTGTCTTTCCAGATGCGTGCTTTGCGCAACTGACGAAGTTCGGCGCGCGTACGTTTGAGGAAATCGCGTGCGGCGTCGAGGGTGGTGAAGTCATGCGTGGCGAGAGGGGTGGACATGGCAACCCCACTAACCAGCCCCACGCGCCAGCGTGGGGTGGTGAAGTATCGCGACAAATCCCCACGCTGGCGCGTGGGGCTGGTTGATTAACGAATCCCGGCCAGCTCTTGCAGCAAGTGCCAGTTCTCCAGGCGGTCCTGCTTTGCGTAGAGGAGCAGTTCCGACGGGTTGCCGTCCTTGTCGAAGTGCTTGGAAAATCGGCCTTCGCTGCGGGCGAAATCGATGAAGGTGACTTCCTCGTTGGTCTTCGGGTTCTTGAACCAATCGTCCTTGACGGCCGGGTTGCCCTGGAGCGTGAGCTTGTCCTTGACCTTGTCGCCCTTGCGCGGGTCGAAGACGAGCAGGGGAAACGCCCGGCTATCCACGGCAAGGCGGGCCTGTTCCCCGGCCATGTTGTCGGCTACGCCGTGCTCCGGCTGGCAGGTGGTGTAGCAAACGACGATGGCGGGGCCGTCAAATTCCAACGCGCCAATCACGGCCTTGTAGAAGTGGTTGATGTGGGCGCAGGTCGTCTGCGCGACATAGGTGCGCGGGTGCATCATGGCGATCTGGGCGATCTCCTTGCGGCGTTCTTGCTTGCCGCCGAAGCTCTTGCCATGCACGCTCATCTTGGTGTTTTGGCCCGTGTAGGTGGAGGTCGACGCCTGCCCGCCGGTGTTGGAATAGACCTGGGTGTCGAGGACGAAGACCTTGACGTTCATGCCGGAGGCGAAGAGGCGCGAGAGGGCCTGGAAGCCGATGTCGAACATGGCGCCGTCGCCGCCGATGCACCAGATCGGCTTGTCGTGCCAGCCCATCTGGTCCCAACGCATACGAACGCCGATGGCGTCGGCCGGGGCGTTTTCGAAAAGTGAATTGGTCCACGGCACGAGGTACGGGTTATAGGGATACGTCGAAGTGTAGACCGTGTTGCAGCCGGTGGCGGCGACGAGGGCCCACTGGTCGCCATATTTGGCGCCGGTCGCGGAGCAGAGCATACGCAGGGCGGTGCCTTCGCCGCAGCCGGCACAGGACCCGGCGCCGCCGACGTAGAGATGCGTCTTTTCCTTGAGCATCATGTCGATGAGCAGGCTTTCGTTGATGTATTTTTCATTCGATGGGCCGATGTTCTTGAAGTAGCGATGCGCCTTGCGCGACCAGGTCATCACGCTGTCGTTTTTCTGGATCATCTTCAGGGCGTCGTCATCGCACACGGTCACGCACTCGGCACAGCCCTTGCATTTCGACGGGTCGATAATGATGTTGAACATGCCGCCGTCGCCGAGCTTTTTCTTGTAGGCGTCATAGTATTTTTTGGTCTTGGACCATTCCTTCTTGAAGCGTTCGCGGTCGACTTCGGGAATGGTTTCCATCTTCGCGTTCCACTCGGTCTCGGACATGACCTTGCCGAGGATGGCGGTGTCCGGGCATTCGGTGACGCAGTCCATGCAGCCGGTGCAATTGTCGGGTATGTATTCCGGGATTTCCGGCGAGATGTTGCTGAAATCGCGCAGGGTCGCGGTGCCGGCGGGGACCAGCGAGCGCGCCACGGAGAGGTCCGCGGGCAGGTCGCGTTCGCCCCAGCCTTCCTCGTAGCCGCGGATGATGCGCTCGTTGAAGTCGTTGACATCGAGGACGGGCAGGTTGACGAGGCGATATTGCAGATCAACGGTCGTGCCGTAACTATTGTTGTTGTACGGATCGCGCTCGTTGGCTTCGTTCATGGATGGGGCCGCGGGTGCTACCATATCGAAATGCTCCTGAATGATTTCCTTCTTGTTTAGCGCCCGCCGTGAGGCGCCAGGCAACTGGCGTTTCACCGCGAGCGCTAAACGAAGAGTGATTTTCGGTTGATTACTTCATGAGAGACGCGGGGATTTCCTGGGTTTCCTTGTAGCCGCGTTTGACGCAGTTGAGGTTATCTTGCACGACGCGGGCGCCGCGTTTGCCGAAGTACTTGTTGAGCGCTTTTTCGACTCCTTCGTAGACCTGCTCCTCGGTCATATTGCTGTCCCTGGAATAGGGCGTCAGCTTGAGGAAAGCGCCTAGAAGGACGATGCCCTGCATGCGCATCTGGAGGTCGGCCTCGGACGCCATCTCGCGGGCAATCTTGACCATGTCGCAGAAGTGGACGCGGTATTTTTTCTCACGAATGATCTTTTGCACGCTTGCCGGGATGTGGTTCCAGACGGCGGCCGCGTCCGCGTGCGGCGATTGCATGAAGATCCCGCCCCCGGCTTGCAAGCCATCGAGGGTGAGCGGGTTCATGATCGCGGTCGGGTCGTTCACGCACAAGAGATCAATATGTTCGAGCTCGCTGTGCATGTAGATGTGCGAGTCGCCGATGGTCAGGTAGTACGTGGTCGGCAGGCCCTTCTTTTCCGAACCGTACTTCGGGTAGGCCTGCACGTCCTTGCCGAAGACATTTCCGGCGATGACGGCGATGATCTTGTTGGTGGTGACGGAGCCGAACCCGCCGACGGAATGCCCACGCATCGAGAAACCGTTCTTGGGGCGAAGGTCGGGATCTTCGCCCCGCCTCAGCGCGAGGGCGTGATCGATGCCGACGCAGAAGAAGTGCTGCCCGTCCGGTTTTTGCATATTCTGGAAGGCGGCGATGATGTCCCCCGGGCGGACATCGCGGCTGCCCAACCCCGCCGCGGCGTGGTAGATGCGCGGAAGGCGACCGATCTTTTCCAGGCCGTTGGCGCCGTTCGCGGCATCGCAGAACGCCGCCTTGATTTCGCGCGTCAGGTGGTTGCCCGTCGTGGATAGCGGATCGTCCATGCGTTCAAACACGGTGAACGCCGTGCAGTTCTTCAGAGCGTTCACGATTTGCTTGGACGGGAACGGGCGGAACACGCAAATGTTGAGGCAACCCGCGGGAATGCCCTTGCTGCGCAGGTAATCGATCGTCACCTTCGCCGTTTCCATGTAGCTGCCCATGCCGACGAGAATGAACTCGGCATCCTCGCAACGGTGGGCCTCGACAAAGTCATAGCGCCGGCCCGTCTTTTGATAGAACAGCTCGAAGCACTCTTCCAGGATGCCTTCGACCCGATCGTAGTACCAGCGCTGGGCGATCTTGCCCTTCATGTAGGAGTCTTGATTCTGCACGACGCCCGACATCATCGGGTTCGCGGTGTCCATCAGGTTGACGAGTTTTTCCTTGGGATCGCCGATGTATTCCTTCATGAACTCCGGCTCGGGCAGGCGTACCGTTTCCACGGTGTGCGTCGTCAAGAAGCCGTCCTGCACGTTGAAGAATGGCGTCTGCGTCGCCTCGGCGGCGCGGCGGCCGATCAGCGTGAGATCGCCCGCCTCCTGCGCATTGCGGCCAAACAGCATGCCCCAGCCCACGTCGGCGACCGACATCACGTCGTCGTGTCCCGCGTGGACGTTCAGCCCCTGGCTCGTCAACGCGCGGGCGCCGATGTTCATCAACACCGGCAGACGCTTGCCGGAGATCGTGTAGAGCACTTCTTTCATCAGCACCAGTCCCTGGCCCGAAGTGAAGTTGGTGACGCGCCCACCAGCGACCGCGAAGCCCTCGCACACCGTCGCGGCTGAATGCTCGCTCTCCGGCTCAAAAAACAGGAGCGTATCGCCCCAGAGGTTTTTCGCGCCGTTCATCACCGCCGCGTTGAAGCCGCCGCCCATGGTGGTCGAGCTGGTGATGGGATACGCGCCCGCTGCCTGGGCGACGTGAATTTCGACGTGAACAACCGCCTCGGCCCCGTCGCAGGTCGTCGGGATGCCGGGATATTCAAAGCGAACCTGTTCTTCCTGCTGCTCGGGCTCGCGGGTGCGAATCGGTTCGGTAATTACGGCACTGGCCATGCAAGATCCTTTCGATGATGTTGCCTAAACTCCCAGGGCGTGCTGCGGCGCCATGTCCAACCTAATTCTATGCAACTTGGTGCGGTTTTGAAAGACGACTTCCCCGGCCCGAAAACTCGATGCGACCGGAACCGTCGGCCGGGCCCAACGCAAAGCCCGCGAATAATCCGTTTCGCACGAAGCACAAGACCGAATGACCACGCGTTTCCCCAAAAAGTGGAGAAGGTGGAAAAAAGGGGCTCTCCGTCAAATCAGCTGATTAGCTGTTTTAGCCCATCCGAACCGATCCAACACGCGCAGGCGAAAATGGAAGAAATTTGTCATGCCGAAAGCCCGCCACAGGATGTTTCGCAAGCCATGGTTGAAGCCCTCGGTG